>NZ_JBCGUH010000002.1:0-780537 GCF_039822605.1 Paenibacillus wenxiniae | reverse complement strand
CGAAAGGCGAGAGTACGTTGTCCGTATACAGCTACCAGTACGACAACAACGGTAATATTACTTCGGTCACCGAACAGGTCAAAGACGGTACACCGCAAACGTCGACCTACAGCTATGACAAGCTAAGTCGTCTGACCGGTGTAAAACGTGCCGATGGTACAGAGACGGGGTATAGCTACGACTTGCGTGGTAATCGATTGACGCAAAAAGATACACGCGACCTACCGGTTGAAAAAGCAGTGAATTATCGCTATGATTTGCAAAATACATTGATCTCGGTAACGAAAGATAGTGTCAAGACGGCACTGAATTACTTGCCGGATGGTCTGCGTTGGAAGAAAACAAACGGCAGTAAGGTGACGCAATATAGCTATAATGGAGCCAATCAGGTGATTGGTGATCAGACGAGTAATGGAACCATCTCCAGCTATATTCGTGGCGACCGTGTACTGGTGAAAAAGGATCTGACGAACCAGAAGGATTACTACTACCTGTACAATGGACACGGTGATGTCGTGCAGATGGCAGGCACGGATGGTAGTCTGGTGAATAGTTACCAGTATGATGAGTGGGGGAATCTGACGCAACAGAAGGAAACCGTTGCGAACGAGTTTAAGTATGCAGGCGAGACGTATGATGCGGAAACCGGATTGTATTATCTGAAGGCGCGGTATTATGATCCGAATGTGGGACGGTTTTTGAATGAGGACACGGTGGAAGGGCAGATTGATAATCCGCTTAGTTTGAATATTTATAGTTATGTACAAGGTAATCCACTTAGATATACTGATCCTACAGGAAATCTTATTCAAGAATCGTATAATGATGGTGGACTAAGAGATTTATTACAACAGGCGCGAGAACAAATCACTTCAAAATCCGATCCCTTGTATGCTAAATATAAATCTACCGTAATTGAAACCTACAAACACTTTATAGATACCAATCGATATAATTATTTATTTGATCTTACTACAGGTACAAGTACGTATGGAAATAGCGCAGGTAAATCCGATTGGGCAATAGCACAGTTAATTAATGCTTATCAAGATTATGAGTTGGCAGAATATATTGCTACACTTTCTATGGGATCATTAGGAGGCATTGGAAATTCTAGCAGTAATGGAAGAGGAAAAAATAATATTGAAGGAATGCCTCCTATCGTACAGTCCAGAATTAATATTAGTAATGATGGATTTCAACACGTTCTAACAGAACATTTTTCATCTAAAAATAAATCACAATTCACAATCTCTCCAGATGAACTTCGTTCAATTTTATCAGATAAGAGTGTAGTTAGTGTTCCTATAACTAGAACTCTTGATAGTGCCGACGGAGTGCGTTATGTGAGGGAAGTTAATTTAGGTATTCCTATTGGAACTGATAAATTTAATGATTTCAAACCAACATCAACGATGACTATTTTAACTGATAAGAATGGTAACTTAGTTACAGCATCACCAGGGATAATAAAATAGTTATGGGAGGGATACAAGTTGAAACTGATCGGAAGCAAAACTGAAAAGGAAATTAGAGAGCAACTAATAGTCTCTAATAAATCGTTATTTGAAGATAAAGATCGGTTAAAGTTACTCAATATTTTGCGGCAGTGTGTTTCTGTTTTGGAAACTGCATATATTCTAAATTGGATACCTGAACAAGAAGAAGATTTTTACACTATACTAATTAACAATTCTTTAATTGCTAATATTGAATTGAATAGACACGATAAAGAGGCCTTACCAAAAATTAATCTAATTTCATTAGCGCAATATAAATTAGGGTTAAGTAAAATCAATCAAATAAAATTAGCAGTAGCAATGGAATTGGCTAAAGAATATTCAAAAAAATCAGAATGATTTCTTAGTTATGCAATAGCTGAAGACTTAGCAATTTAATAGACTGTGTGATTTTTACACAGTCTATATTTATTTCTAAAATCAAAGCGAATTTACTTATTTACTTAAAATTTAAAAAGAATTGTTTAAATCTTGTTTGATGGAACGACGCTGCAAGAAAACATGACGTATGATCCGATGAATCGTCTGACTCGTGTGAACAATACGAAAGGTGAGAGTACGTTATCCGTATACAGCTATCAGTACGACAACAACGGTAATATTACTTCGGTCACCGAACAGGTCAAAGACGGTGCACTGCAAACCTCGACCTATAGCTATGACAAGCTCAGTCGCCTGATCGGTGTAAAGCGTGCCGATGGTACCGAGACACAATATAGCTACGACCTGCGCGGCAATCGCCTGACGCAAAAAGATACAAGCGACCTACCCGATGAGAAAGCAATGAATTACCGCTATGATCTGCAAAACACATTGATCTCGGTGACAAAAGATAGTGTGAAGACGGCGCTGGATTACTTGCCGGATGGTCTACGTTGGAAGAAAACAAGCGGCAGTAAGGTGACGAAATATAGCTATAATGGTGCCGATCAGGTGATTGGTGATCAGACGAGCAATGGAACGATCTCCAGCTATATTCGTGGCGACCGCGTACTGGTGAAAAAGGATCTGACGAATCAGAAGGACTACTATTACCTGTACAATGGGCATGGCGATGTCGTGCAGATGGTGGGCACGGATGGTAGTCTAGTGAACAGTTACCAGTATGATGAATGGGGGAATCTAACACAGCAGAAAGAAACAGTCGCGAACGAATTTAAGTATGCTGGCGAGACGTATGATGCAGAAACAGGATTATATTACCTGAAGGCACGATATTATGAGCCTAATGCGGGATGTTTTTTAAATGAGGATACGTATGAAGGGCAAATTGATAATCCACTAAGCCAGAATCTATATACGTATGTGCATAACAATCCATTAATTTATACAGATCCTACTGGACACTCGATACCAGATGACACCCATCTAAATGTTACATTGCAAAACAAAATCAGACAAGTCACCAATGAGTTTAATCGTGCACAACGACGCGGAGACACTGCTGGGATGCAAGCAGCTCATGATAAAGCTGTAGCAATCCGGATAGCAAGTGGAGACTATGAATTAGTGAACCACATGAATTATACTACAGGAAAATCCACTCCATATGGGACTGGTTATGGTGGTGCACATGTCGATAATAGCTGGACAGGATTTGTCTACGATTCGATAATAACAGGTGGGCTTGGAGGAATCGAGCGTAAAGCGGCTACAGAGGCGGTTGAAGCTCCTTCACTGGTTAAGAGCTTGATAGCAAAGTGTAATTGCTTCACAGCAGGAACAAAGGTGAAAACAAACCATGGTGAGAAAAATATTGAGGATATTAAAATTGGAGATCAAGTCCTTTCAAAAGATGAAAAAACTGGAGAAGTAAAGTATAAAGAAGTTACGGCCACATTCAATCATAAGACGGATGATATTTATAAAATCAGTATAGGCGACCAAGTAATAGAATCAACCTTTAACCATCCTTTCTATGTGCGGGGCAAGGGATGGACGTTTGTTAAAGACCTCAAAGTCGGTGATTTGCTTGTTCAGAGCGATGGGAATACTCTCAAGATAGACAGCATCGAACTGGAACATAAACATGTTACAGTTTATAACATGACTGTTGATGAGTTCCATACCTACTTTGTGAGTGACCTTGGGATTTGGGTTCATAATACTGGACCATGCGGTTTAAGTGCAACGACTCTTGCTACTATGGGAAAAACTAGTAAAGGTGTTGCCGGACTAGAAGATGCTTATATCTCAAAAGATAAGGTATTAGATACTGTGAAGGAGTTTGTGGGTGAAGATTATTCTAAGGGAGTAGCCAAAAATGGGTATACAACATATGTCAGCAAAAATGGGAACTATGTTGCTAGATATGGTTATAAAAAGGATGGCTCGCTTGAACTAAATTTAGAAAATGATATTGGCGGTAATTTCCATATTGAAGTGAAATAATGCAAAGGTGGGATTTATATGATAATACCAGTGCTTAAAGGTATTGATTTTATCGGAAATACAGATGACCTAGATAATTCTAAAATAAGGGTAACTGCATATATTGCAGAAGAAAATGATGTAGGGGCTGACTGCTTTCATTTCCAAGTGATTTCCTCCAAGCACCTAGCGAAATTTTTAAATGAAAACAATATTTTTGATGGTAGGGCAACATTTATTGTTAATAAATTTGATATAACTCAGTTGGAATTAGCAATAAATAATATATTGAAGGATTGTATTCGTCCTACTTGGGATGAAGTTGCAAAGGCTATTAACCGCCATTTGAAATGGGAGTATGACAATATTAAATATATGACAAGTGAAGAAATATTGACAACTATTGACCAAGATAAATAATAACTAACCCCTTGAGGTGACGAGCCTCAAGGTTTTTTTTTACCCCCACTCAGTGCTGAATGCATCGGGCCGTTAAATTAAAATGTACCTAACCTATGTAATGCTCGTATAAAGATTTGTCGAAGTTGATGTACGTATAGAAATGCTTGATCTCTATACTCCAAGTAACACTAATCCGTCACATGATTCAGGTGGATTTTGGTCATATATCTCCATAATTTACCTGTTTCAAATTATCTTCTCTTTCTTGCGTTTTTCTAATATGAGCCGTAAATGTGAATGAATCTGCTAGAGAAGTAGCGTACAAAGAGACTACTATTACGTTCAATCGTAAGACAGATGAGATTTATAAAATTCATGTGGGCGGTCAGATGATTGAATCAACCTTTAACCATCCGTTTTATGTAAAGAATAAAGGATGGACTTTCGTCAAAGATCTTACAGTTGGGGATTTACTTGTTCAAAGTAACGGAAATACACTCAAAATAGATAGTATTGAATTTCTGCATAAGCACGTAACAGTTTACAATTTAACAGTGGATGAGTTTCATACGTATTTTATAAGTGATCTTGGAATATGGGTTCATAATACAGATGTCTGTGTATTTAGTGCTAAGGGTAATGGTGAATTAAGAGCAACCAGAAGACCTGCTTTTGATGAATGGATGAAAGAAGGAGTTGAAGTAAACGGTCAGCACTTTAATCTGAATAAGCATGCTTATAATAGTCTTTTTAAGTCGGGTCGTAAAGATATTATGCCAGATGATGTAACTTATGCCCTTAGTCAAAAATCAACACCTGGAAACCCTGGTAGTGTAGTCTATACCAATCCCGTTACAGGTACGAAAGTATATGTTAATCCTACTTCTTCTGAAATAGGAGGAGTTCAACCTAGAAGTTTCAAAGATTAATACTAGAAAGGATAAAAGCAATGGTATTAAACATAAAAGCTATATTGAATGTTGAGACTGAAGTTACTTCTTTATACACTCCTTCTATTAAAACATTTAATATCGTGACAGAAAGAATGTCTGATAATTGTTTACCAATTATAATCGGCGAAGGTATTTGCATTTGGCTAACTCCAGATGGAGCCTTAGGTGAAATAGAGTGTATATATCCCAACATTAGTACGGATCTTTACAGTCCTCAAATCCAGCAAAAAGTTATTGGTACCCCATTATTCTATATTAATGATATTCAATCCAATGGCATATGTGTAAAGGAATTCTACGAAGGGTTCATAATATGCTTTTCTTCCGAGAATGAAATTGAAATAGAGGTTATCCAAGGGAATATAAGTTATTTTTTCACTCAAAATATCCTAGTTGCTATTGGGGCAAAAAGAATGAAGCTCATCAAAGACTAGAGATAAAAAATAGACAACAGCCGCTTATCCATGAATAAGTGGCTGTTGTCTATTTTAATTCAGTATTTCCAAAAATAGATCCAATTTCTTTTTAGTATCGTCGGAGAATCGAACTCGATCCGCTTCCCAGTTATAAACCGATTTTGCTTCAATCTTAAAATAATCCGCTAAATCCTGTTTGATCCATGCACGATAATACCTCGCTTTGCGAATACGCTGCCCTAGTGTCTTCTCCGGCATACGCTCATACGTCCCTAAGTACCAAATCTCTTTATTGAACAAAGCCGAAAGCTTTCTAACCGTAGATAGCGACGGCTTACTTTTCTCATTCTCAATCAAGCTGAGTGAATTCGTTGAATCTGTATACGCGAAGCAAATTCCCAAATGGTCAAATGATTTTCTATCCTTGCTGCTCGAATGAACTGTGCTGGTATATCGATCGAAAGAAAAATATATAGTTGTATAAAAGACAATTAACTCAGTTCTAATCCCGTGCCGATTTCATGCCGACGGCACAAGATAAACGATGATATACTATGCAAAATTGAACCGACCAAATCGCGATTTCCCCAGAGTTTACATGGCATCTGACACGCTATGACATTCGCTACTAAATGGAATGAGAAAAAAAGGTTCAAAAGCAAGACAGCCTCGGCTGTTGCCTTGAAGCCTCGGGAACCAGGTGCGTGCCATAGTGTGTATGATCCTCCGTTAGGTAGTGGGATGGTAGAGCGGATAAGGGTTTTGTGATGATTTGTTGTATGCAACATAAGAATCTTGTCGTCGATGACTAAATGGATGATTATGCCCTCGCAAGGTGGAGAAGTTGGTGAATAGATGGATAATTATCCCCTTGCAAGGTAGTGAAAAGAGATCATTTGGGCGGCATGCCGATTTCGTGCCGATCCAAACTGCAAAGACGTATACTCCGTCATACAGGGTCATTCATTTTTTCTGTTTTTAATGATCTTTTAATCGTCGATAGATGTGTAGCTTGTTATTTTTACTTTGCTTTGATCGCGATACAATCATCGGTTTTTATTACGATCGATTGAGCCAGACACCTCCTATATTCAGAACTATTGTGCTTAATTTTAGCACGATAACGGAGATTATCAATGTATAGCAGGTCTGAATTGCTATCTCCTTTTTACGAGTGTTGTGAAATGCAGAATAACCGAAGGATACTATGTGTAATACGAATCTATCCATATGCAAAAGTTGAATTAGATTACTTTTTCTAATAACAATTCGTCTCTAATTGGTATCTCCTTGGCAGATAGTTTGGGAAGTTGAGGTTTTATTTTTCTTGTCTTTTCGACTGTATTAGGATAAACATATGTGATTTGGTAACGTCTTTTCTAATAAGATAATTAATATAAAATGGTAAATAACATCTAAAACTTATTTAATCTATAGGGTGATTTTGAAATAGGTATTAACAAAAAGAGTGATCGTTAATTTGATCACTCTTTTTGTTATCGTAAGAATTTAAAGCCAGTATATAAATAAAGAACGATTTGTATAGGTGGTTATGAAAATTAGAGTCAGTAATTCGAGGGATATGAACTGAATTAACTTTTCATGTTGCTCAGAAGTTGTGCAAGCTTGTTTTCAAACATACTTTTGTTTACATATTAAACCAATCAAGGAAAAGGTGAACTTTTCCATAAGAGTAGAGTTCGCCTTTTTTATCATTTAAAATCTTCGCCTTGATTTAAAAACAAATGGATGCGGAATAGGATTCAATCAATGAAGGAGCAGCTTATCCTGCAAAGAAAGCTACTCGAAGTAATGGACCCTATTAAATAACGCATCCATAAATTTATTCTTAAACAGAGTATCCAATTATACATATTCATCAGACGAACGAGTGATGTTCACATGTAGCGTAGTTTTCTCTACAGGCTTAGCGATTTTCCAGCCCAAAAAGATAACGATAAGCCCCATAACGATCAGCAGATACATGGTCGGACGGAAGCTTCCTGTATAATCGTATAAAAATCCAATCAGGATGGGACCGATCGCGCCAATCATATATCCAATCGCCTGTGTCATTGCTGACCAGGTACTCGCTTCTATAGGTGAATTGGTTTTATCAATAGGTAGCAGTAACGTTAATGAAATAAGACCACCTGCGCTAATACCTAGAAAAATGCCTGCTAAGATCGGTGTTACGCTTGTGAATCCAAGTAAAATTAACCCCGTCATTTCGCTTCCAACAAAGAAGGTGATCCAAAATTTCCGGCTTGGAATGGCACGTAACAGTAAATGCAGGCACAATGTCACTGGCAACTGAGCCATCATACACAATGTGCCGACTAGACCCGCATACGAAGAACTATACCCTTTATCTTCTACAATAGCGGGTAGCCATGCCGAAATACAATAAAATAGGAGCGTAGCTAATCCTGCAAAAGAAGTCAACAGCCATGCTTGTTTGTTTTTAAGGGGGAGGGAGCTTCTCTGCTGAACCGTTGCTCGTTGTTGCAGCGTATGTGGATGTTTGATGATCGCCATCCACAGCGGAATAGCTATAACGGCAAAAATAAACCAAAAACCAAGTCCCACCTTCCATGAATCGCTAAACCAGTGTTGGATCGGTGTAGTGAATCCTACGGCAATCGAAGCTCCTACGACCATAAAGGTAGAATACATACCAATCATCAGGGCCACTTGATCCGCAAAGTACGTTTTAATAAACCCTGACATCAGTGGACTGACAATACCGATACCAACACCGATAAATAACGCAGTGATTAATAAATATACAGGGGAACTGGCAAAAAATCGTAAAAATGTGGCAATCCCAATACATGCAATGAAGATGGTAATAATCTTTTCAGATTGAAAACGACTGGCAAGACGTCCAGCGAACAAGGAGCCTATACCCATACATAACAATGGAATAGACGTTAATAGACTTGCGGTAGTAGAACTCATACCTAGCTCATCGGTTATCCCATGTAAGAGCGGGCTTACCGAAGTAATTCCCGGTCGAAGATTAAAAGATGCTAAAATTAATGCAAAGAAAAATAATTTGTACCGATTGGACATATTTTGCTACCTCCGATAATTAAGAAATAGATTACTTTTTTCACAATGAAACAATTTCTTTATGTTACATTAAATTTTACATATAATAAAATGAATATTTAGTATGAAGGAGATACCAAAATTGATATGGAATGAAAATCAAATTAGACTCCTTGTTAAAATCTCGGAGACTGGGAGCTTCACTAAAGCTGGAGAAGCTCTGCACATGACTCAGCCAGCAGTAAGCCGAATAGTGGCAGCAGTAGAAGATGAATTAGGAACCAAATTAATACAACGCAACCGAAAAAATGGCTTGGTTTTTACTGAAGTGGGGGAACGAATTTTAATTTTGTTCCGAAATATATTGTCCGATTTTCATAAAGTAGAGGAATTAGTTGCAGCGGAAAAAGGTTTGGAAATCGGTCGCGTTCATATTGGAGCTTATCCGACAGCATGTACCCGATTTATACCGAAAATCATACGTCAAATGGAGGAAAAACACCCTGGTTTAGAAATTAAGCTTTCTGAAGGAAGCGTAACTCAGATCAAAGAGTGGTTACGTACTCGCACAGTCGATGTAGGAATTATTATTCCACCTGATGATGATTTTGATATTATTCCATTAGTCAAAGACAGATTAGTGATCGCTTTACATGTTGATCATCCATTAGCAAAAAAGGACTCTATTGAGATTTCTGATTTGCAAGATGAACCATTGATTATAGGTCGGGGAGGTTACGAAGTACAGGTGTACGCTATATTCAAGGCATGCAATATGAAGCCATGTGTACGATTTGTGTTAGAGCAGATTGAAACAGGAATTAGTATGGTTCAGGAAGGGTTAGGGAGCGTCATTACAACTCTGGGGGCACTTCCTGCTCTTCCAGAATATGTGGTGAGTCGTCCTATTCAGCCCGCTATATTTCGCGACATTCATATTGCAGTGCCAGATCGAGAAGACGTATCCAGAGCTACCGAGGTATTCATTCAAACAACCTGCTCATTATTTAGCGACCGTTTTATATCCAACTGATGGATTATAAGTAGAGCCGCCAAGCATACTGTAACTAAAACATGCAAAAAAGCTTCTGATCAGGATCAATAATCGATCTGATCAGGGGCTTAGTCATGCAAAAGAATACAATATTGAATAGGCAATGAAGAACGAATATAGTAAATAGAGCGTATATATGTCATAGTAAGCGTATACATATCACAATAAAGGAGAATAACCATGCACAAATTAAGCCATTCCTTCAGTGGAGCACTGCGAACATTTTCCTTCTGGATCGCTAATGGTACGGTCGGGTTACCGCTGCTCAAAGGGATAGATTACTCCTGTATATTTGAAGAACCGAGCGCGTTAGAACAAGCGTATGCGATTTTTGCTAATGTGATTGAGATGGATGAGGAGGGTGTCGTCTGCAATGCCAAACAGGCAGAAATGAGAGCAGCCCAGTTTATCCGTAGTTATGTCGATGAGACGTATACAGTGGAGCCAGCATTCGAAGGTTGGGAAGTGGCATTGTATTAAAGTGATGAGGATAGCGTAATGAGAATAATGTGATGAGAAGAATATAGTATATAAGGTAGATTCAGCGTAGTAAGCGATCATACCTTATAGACGGATGAAGCTGCTAATGGCATACGTGCTCCAATCATTCATTGTACATAGTCCGCATGAAATTCGTAAAGATTCCATTCGATCATATCGGCTGGAAGCAGCGCACCATTTGACAGGTGATGCTCCAAACTTTAATATATGCTATAGCATATAAGAGGAGGGATAAAATGAATACATTCATATTAGCATTCAATCGCGAACTGCTTATTGCGGAAAAGCAAGGAGAGTCGTGGAATACGTGTACCTTTTTTAAAGGTGCTAATCCCGTATCGCTTGCTGTAGATCCGTATGATCCGAACATCATCTACTGTGCTACGTTTGATCGTGGATTATGGAAAACATACGATGGCGGTCATAGCTGGGAAGCTATCGATATCGCACCTGCATTTGGTGAGTTTGCTAGGCCGGATGCTCCAGCTCGTAACCTATATACCGCGATTGCAGTCGCTGCGGATACTGAGCATCCGGGTCATGCTATTGTATATGCTGGTACAGAGCCAAGTTCGGTAGTGCGGTCTACCGATGGTGGATATACATTGGAGCGGCTAACTGATTTTGCTCAAGCGTCTTCGAAAGACAGCTGGTTTTTCCCGCAAAGACCTCATACTCATCATGTGAAGCATATTGCTATTCATCCGAGTGATCCCAATATTGTATACGCCACTATTGAGGTGGGAGGGCTATTTTATAGTACAGATCGCGGTGTGAACTGGACAGAAATGGCGAATGCTCCGCGCGACATCCATGAGTTGTATACACATCCGCAGGCGCCAAGCCGCCTATATGCTGCGCTGGGCGATTCTTTTTTGAAAGAACATCATCTCGGTCATGGTTATGCGGAGAGTCTGGACAATGGTGCGACATGGGAATATATCGCTGATGGGTTGGAGCACCATTATGTGTATCAGCTAGCGGTTGATCCACACGATCCCGATACGGTGCTAATCGCTGCATCCTCCAGTCCGCGGAATGCGCATGAATATCAGGATGGAGAGTGTGAATCCTTCATTTATCGCAAGCAGAAGAACAAGCGCTGGGAACTGATCACGACAGGATTACCGCCGTCGAAAGGAACGTTAGTGTCTGTGTTATCGGTTAACAAACAAGGACAATTTTTCGTATTTAACAATCAAGGTGTGTATATTTCCGATGATCGTGGATGGAGCTGGGAACGTATACATATTCCCTGGACACCGAGTTATATTCACCAGCATCCTTACGACATGATCGTCTTGGATTGACGACACCGCCTATTACATCTAGCACTGTATATATTGACAGTCGATACAACATCTCGTATGATTCAGAAAAAATTATGATCTGAGAAATGGCGAGGTAATAGGATGAATATATACAGTTTGACTGGATTTTTAGTACACCGTACCGATGTGAAAATGACGAATTATTTTATAAAAAAATTGCGTCCGTACCAGATTACACCGGATCAATGGGGGATCATTTCGGTATTGGATACCGAACGAGCTGTCAATCAAAAGCAGCTGGCAGAAGCGATCGATCGCGATCAGACGACGGTTGTGCGCATGATTCATTCTCTGGAACGCAAAGACATGATTAAAAAAGTAGCGAATCCAGATGATAAGCGTTCGCATCATTTATATTTATCTGCAAAAGGTGCCAGTATAAAACAAGAACTGCTGCACACCGTACAAGAAGCACATGATTATGTGACAAGAGGGTTTACAATCGAAGAAGTAGAACAACTGCAATCTTTTCTTAACCGTTTATATGACAATGTAAAAGATGAAGGATAGCCTGATACATGATCTATCTTTCATAAGGAGGACGTTTTGTGTTAACAAATAAAGTAGCTATCGTGACAGGAGCAAGTCGAGGAATTGGAGCAGCAACAGCACGCTTACTGGCGCAACATCATGCTAAGGTGGTCGTGAATTATTTTAGCAATGTCACCGCAGCCGAAGGGGTCGTTGCAGACATTGAAGCGCATGGCGGTGAAGCGATTGCGATTCAAGCGGATGTTAGAGACGAGGCTCAAATGAACGCGCTCGTACAGCAGACGACGCAACAGTTTGGGCAGATCGACATACTGGTGAGCAATGCATCGATTTCATTCCCAATGACTTCATTTATGGATGTCTCCTGGGATGAGTTTGACTTGAAAGTATCGGATGAGCTGAAGGCTGCTTTTGTATCAGCACGCGTAGTAGCCCCCTATATGATTCGGCAGCAGAGCGGCAAAATGATTTTCGTCTCCAGTGGATTAAGCAACTTTGCACAGGCTGGATTTGTCGCTCACGGTGTAGCGAAAGGGGGATTAAACTCATTGGTACGTTATATAGCGAACGAACTAGGAGCATATCAAATTACAGCGAATGTCGTTTCGCCGGGCATGGTTGCCACCGATGCGACGCTGTATACGCCGATCGAAGTGAAGGAACAAACGGCTCAAATGACACCGCTCGGACGTATTGCACAGCCGGAGGATATTGCGAAAGCGATTTTGCTGTATGCCAGTTCGCATAGTGATTTTATTACAGGCGCTTATGTTCCTGTGTCGGGCGGGATGGAGATGAATTAGGTAAGCAGTGGCATTGTAGATATAATATTTGGTAGAGGTAGAGGTAGAGGTAGAGGTAGAGGTAGAGGTAGAGGTAGAGGTAGAGGTAGAATAAACACCCATTATATGCTATAGCATGCAATGGGTGTTTATTTTTAATATTGTTTAATGATGAGCACATGATCGAGATGGCTAGAGCTATAATATATTTTTTAATCATGTCTTTATCTAAATGTACTGGATGTAAATGGACTAGATGTAAGTCCGCTAGATTTCAATGCACTGGATGCCAATGTATCGATTCCTTATGCCTTAGCTACCTGTAATCGAACATACAGCTCATTCATCATTTCCGTCAGTTGATAGGATTGTGCCACTAGCTCTCGTTCGATAAATGCTTGTACATGATCCGGTTCGATATCGTACATCACTTCAATCTCTCTGGCAAATAAGCCATGTCCAGCTTGCAGCCATTGCGACAACGGGACAGGCGCGGTGGGCTGTAACGGTTCATCGATCATTTGCTGTAGACCGTCTACATACGTATCTAATGAACGCGCGCCTACAATTTTTACACCTTTGTTTTTTTCGTTTACCATGATGATAGTTGGAAATCCTCTTACGCCGAGCTGGCGAACTTGTTCGAAGTCTTGTTCCAATTGATCTTGTGCAGCTTCCTGGTTGGCGGTATCTACTAAAGTTCGACCGTGTAATCCTAAACGATCAACGATCTCGATTAGCACTTGTTCCTCAGCAATATTCCGATTAAAAGCAAATACAGCTTCGCGAGCATGTCTAAGAAAGTCATGCTCTCTTCCAGGATGCTGCTGTTGAATAACTTTGAACAAGCGAGATGGTGGATAGGAGGAACGAATCGGATTGGAATGCCAGAGCGATCCATCAATCGGCATTCGTGAATGTTGACCGACCTCTTGCCAGTGTTGCGCTACATCAGAAGGTGCTTGAATACCATTGGCATGATCAGCGAATCCATCCCAGCTTGCCAGTAAGCCACCCATTAGGATCTCTATGTTAAAGTATGGACGATACTGCTGAATAAAACGATTGAGTATCGGTTCCAGCGCCCAGCAATGAGAGCAAATTGGATCAGTTGCATAATACAATGTTACTTTTTTGAACGTTTGATTCAGATTAATTGCCTGGATTGCTTCTTCTTCAGAAGTGCCGCATACACCGGTTTCCAGATCACACACCATATTGTTGTCATTATGTATCATAGCTAAAACCTTCCTTCGTGTGTAGTTTATTCCGTGAGAATAGCTATTTTGCAACAGCCTTCTATAGTACAATTATAATACCTAGTCTTATATTGACAATTACAATTCTTTTTAATACTTAGTACAAAAAATGTACTATTGGAGGCATACAAGTGAAATACGACTTCGATCTGGAACATTTATGTCCGGCAACTTTTGCATTTAGCGTGATTGGCGGCAAATGGAACTTACCGATCCTTGCTATTTTGAGATATGCGGTATAATGAGCTGAAACGAAGACTTCCTGGCATTACCGGAACGACGCTGACGAAATGTCTTAAATATCTGATCGATCATGACATTGTGGATCGAGAGCAGTTTAATGAAGTTCCACCTCGCGTCGAATACTCGCTTATACCGGCAGGAAGAAAGTTAGTGCCATTGATTGAAGCAGTTGTAGACTGGGGACAGGAGCATATGGTGAAACCTGAATGGAAGCAAGGTCAATCCTAATCATTTTTGCAAAAGGAGACTCTGGCATGGCTCAATCACGTTCGATTATGAAGCTAGAACTGAATCACACAAGGTTTGCAGAAGATGTGATCGATCATGATAGGATCGTTACAGGAGCGATCAACTGGGATGATTTAAGTCATGTATCGCATTTGTTTTATGAATCGTATCACAATACAGTAGATGATGAAGGCGAGACGCCAGCAGAGTGGGAGCAAGAGCTGCAACAGGTAAAGGACGGGAAGTATGGTCCTGTGCTGTATGATTTATCATTTAACTTATATGCCGCTGAGCAATTGATCGGTAGTATTGTATGTTCAAAGTTCAAAGGCATACATCTAATATTGTATATCATTATTTCTCCAGTCTATCGTGGAAGACGCTTATCGAAAGTGCTTCTTCGTGAAACGATTCGTAGCGCTAGACAGAGTCAGCTGGATTCACTTTATCTTGTTGTGACGGACAGTAATGTGGCGGCAACTCGTACTTATGATGCGATTGGTTTTGAAAAGGTAGGGACAGATTGGGGAGAGGTGTTTAAGGAGAGTGTAGAGTGAGTATAGATTAGAATGAGCCTATATCAGTCATGTGAGAACATAATCTTTTAACAAACTAGGAGAGGTATAGCAATGATACTTACGATACAACCTTTGACTGGCATCAATGAGATAAAGTTAGGCATGACTGAAATTGAAATAATGGCAACTATCGAAAATGCTTGTCTTGCTGCTAATGAAGTCGTATTTAGCAGATTAGAATACGATTCTCACCATACGTTACATTACATAGAAATCAGTAATCCTTTTGGCGACTACGATCTGCAATTACGGTATAAAGGGATAGACCTTTTCCAAACGAAAGCAGATGATCTCATTATGTTGCTGAATCAGCAGGCTTCTTATATAGAAGATGACGAAGCAGAAATGGGTACCCAGTTTGTTTTTAAGCAGCTAGGACTTGCTTTGTGGAGACCTGATGTTATAACAGAGGAAATCGTGCATTCAAAAGAGTTTTTAACCGAGTTAAGCGTTGAAAATCAGGAGTATGAGAAACGTAATTTTTACTTTGCAACGGTTTCTCTATTTTCGCCTTCCTATTATGACTCGTATCAAACATAAGAGCAGCTACATGTTGAAATGCAGCTGCCCTCCCATCATACGATCAACCTACCTTATCCAGTTCCACCTGCTTCAATTTATAAAAATAACCCCGTTGTTCCATCAACTCATCATACGTACCTGTTTCTACAATCCGTCCCTGATCCATCACCACAATCTGATTCATACACTCTAGTCCAGTAAGGCGATGACTGACCATCACCAGTGTATCCTTGTTCGCTTCTGCAAATAAAAGCTGCAATACCCGTTCTTCCGTCACATAATCAAGCGAAGACGTAGGCTCGTCCAGCAACCATAGCGAGCCAGATCGTAACAGCATACGCACGAAAGCCAGACGCTGTTTCTCGCCATCGGATAGATTTTCGCCTTTTTCTAATATAAGATCATCCAGCTTTTTATGACTTAACTCGACCTGTGCTAACCGTTCCAGCAAGTGAGTATCTGACACTGAATCCTGTTCCACCAGCAAGTTCTCGCGTAAGGTGCCGCTAAAGAAATGATTATGCTGTAATAGTACACGAGCTTGTTTCCAGATGCTTTCCTGATTCAGTTCCTGTAGTGGAATGCCGTTCAGACTAATCTGCCCCTGTACATCAGCATGTAGCTTTAGTATAAGTTCCAGCAGGCTTGTTTTGCCTGAACCGCTGGCACCGACGATAGCTGTTTTAGAGTGGGCAGGGATGTGCAGTGACACATCGTTTAATGTCCAGCGCCAGTCACCGTCATAGCGGAAAGATACATGATTCATAGCGATATCGACAGGTTGGTTCGGTTCCAGTTCTCGGAATGCTTGCTCTGAAACTTCGATATCGGACAGCACAGTATTTAGCCGCTTGGCAGCATATTCACTATCTTTCTTATACGCAGGTAATGTTGCCATCGCTGCCGATTCATCGAATACAGTCATGGCGGTCATAATAAGCATAGCGAGAAAAAGTCCGTTCATCGACCCTTCGATAATTAAGATCGTCCCTACGACAAGCACAAGCCATGACATAAAGAACGTCATCAAAGAATGCAAGGATTGTCCGCGTAACAGGCGAGTGGCATCCTGCTGCTGTGCATCGGTTAACTGGTTAGCCGTCCGCTCGATCGTTTGCTGGTGTGCGGAAAGACGACCGTATATTTTCAGATCAATAAATCCATACATCGTTTCTGCTGACTCGGTTGCCAGTGTCGCACGTAGCTGGTGCACAGCGCCCGTTTGTTTTGACTGGCTTCTACGGACGATGACGGGGATGCCAAACGCAATGATGAGCATACCGACAACGAACAAAAGCGCGATCCAGATGGAGATGAAGGATGTAACGAGCACCGTCGTCAGAAATACCGAGATAACAATGATCGGTGGATAGGCGACCCGTAAAAAGTAAAATTGCAGACTTTCCACATCGCCAACAATTTTCGCTAGCAGATCGCCGCTTCGTTGCCGGTTTAACCACTGTGGTGAAAGTGGAAGTAATCTGGAGAAAAACGTCGTCCGTAGGCGACTCAACAGTGAAAAGGTAGCACGGTGAGAATAAAGACGTTCTCCATACCGACTGGCAGCGCGTACCAGGCCGAGTAACTTTACCGAGGCTGCAAGTAAAATAAGTGTATATAATGGCGGCAAAAATACCGTTTTTGAAATCAAATATCCACTTAGCGAAAATAAAGTAACACCAGCAATACCTGCGATAAAGCCAGCGATAATCGAAATGAGAATATCCTTGCGCTCCTGTAGCATAGCGCGTGCAAAGATCGTTAATTCACTCATACAAGCACCTCCTGACGTTGTGTACGAACCATAGCTTTATATTGTGGCACGGTGTGCAGCAGTTGATCATGGGTGCCGCTAGCTATTAATGTACCTGCTTCGACGAACAAGATCAGATCGGCATCGCGAATCGTATGCAATCGGTGGGCAATCGTAATGACCGTTGCCTGTTGAGAAAGCTTCTTCATCGATTCTAATAAAATTTGCTCAGTATGCAGATCAAGACCGGTCGTCGGTTCATCAAAAAACAATACAGACGGCTGTTTCAGAAACGCTCGTGCAAGCGCTAGTCGTTGCCGCTCACCGCCAGATAGTCCACGTCCGCCTTCACCAACGATGGTGTCATCGCCATTTTCCAACTCGGCTATCAGTGCGCTTAAGCCTGCCGCTTGGGCAGCAGCATCGATCTCGGTTCTGGTCACTTCACGTTCGGTCGCGATCGCCATATTTTCGGCTAATGTACCGGCAAAGATATAAGGGTGTTGTGTAATATAACTTATTTGCCCTAACCAGTTCGTTTCTTGATCAGGTGTTAATGGTTGGTTGTTGAAGCGAATGTCGCCAGAAGAAGGCTTCAGCAGACCTGCGAGCAGATGCAATAACGTTGTCTTGCCGGCTCCGCTACGTCCAACGATCGCGACTTTAGCACCATAGGGGATAGATAGGGAACCTGCATGCAGCTCAAACGTTCCTTCGTCTCCACCATATCGAAAGCTAAGATTGTGCCATGCGATGACAGGGGATGCGTTTTTTTGTGAAGATAAATTTGAACTGTGCGAAGTGCTACAATTTTTAGAAGTCATAGAAATAATGTCATTAGAAACAACAAAATTAGTATTAGAAGCATTAGAACTTTCAGGAGTAGCCAAGTCTTTAGATGTAAAAGAAGCATCACAATGCGTAGGAGTAGCCAAGTCTTTAGATGTAAAAGAAGCATCACAATGCGTAGAAGCAGCCAAGTCTTTAGCGATACTAGCAGCATTAGAAGAAACAACAGCAACATCTTTATTTATAGCTGTTTGTTCAGCTGTTGCTTCTTTTTTAGTAGACGAAGCTGCTACGTTTTCATCTGCTAACAGCGCTTCAATTGTACGAATAGCGCCCAGACTTGTACGCCCACCATGAAAAGCCGTACCGACATTTTTGAGCATATTATAAAATTCCGGCACGAGCAGCAAAATTAGAAATGCGGTATGAAAGTGCATCGTTTTAAACACAACGAGCTGCAAAGCAAGTTCAAGCGCAACGATACCAATCCCCAGCATCACAATCGTTTCCAGGGCAAACGTGTTCATAAATGCCACTTTCAAAATGCCCATCGTCGAATCGCGATAGGACAGACTATGGTGCTCGATTCGTTGCTCCTGTGTCCGTGCACGTCCGAAAAGTTTAAGCGTAAGCAGACCTTGTACCGAGTCCAGAAATGTACCGGAAAATTGAGCGAGCTGCTGGAATTTTTCCTCGGATTTTTGACGTGTCTGTATACCGATCAGCGCCATAAACAGCGGAATGAATGGAGCGGTGAACAGCAAAATCAATCCGGACGGAATATGCAATACGAACACAACGACCAGAATCATCAGCGGTATGATCGAAGCTTCGATCATTTTGGGTGTGTACTGGCTAAAATAAGCATCCGTTTCATCGACTGCATCCATCGCAACACTGATTTTACTGCCCGTCTGACCCTGACGTGCCAAAAGTAGCGGCTGCGCCGTCAACCAGCGTAAGCACCGAGCACGAAGTGTACGCTTGGCATCGGCTGCGATTCGCAGTCCAATCGCACCGTTACTGTATGCAATCCATGTACGCATAAGGATCACGATTAGCAGCGTCGCAATACCGGGTATCCATACACGTGCCGGCGCAGATTCGACGAAAACTTGCTGTACCGCCTGTGCGAGCAGCACAGCCTGCAAAATGGTCATGATACCAAGTCCGATCGACAGCAGACGTATCCAGCCGGTACGTTTTTTCTGTGTTTGCATCAAGTCGTGTAGAAGTCCGGCTTTCGGTTTCATTGATATCCCTCCTTAACGTTTACCTTTGACATAATCGGCATCAAACAGGAACAAACGGAAGACGAGTACAAGCGATGGAATAAGCAGCAGCAATCCTCCGATAAACACAGCAACGAGTGCAATCCCCATCGCTTCTCCAGTAGCACCGCCTTGAACGGTAATATAAGGATCGAGAATATAAGGATAATGCCCGATTCCGTAAGCGAAAAAGGCACAGCCAAATTGCAGCATAACGCTAATGAATGCCCAGCCATACCGGCGTTCTTTGTACAGTAACCACAGCACGATCAGGAAGAACACGACCGACAAGCCGAGCAACCACCATAAATTCATCATATTTTGGAAATGACGGGCATTATACTGACTCAAATATAAAAATGCTGTAAACGCTGCAATAATCGTCGGTGTGCTCCAAAATAACGCATAACCACGCAGCAGCTTGAGTGCAGGCTGGTCATCTGCGCGGTCAGCATAAAAGGTGAGGAATGAAGCGCTAATAAACAGTACCGAGGTGATCGCCAGCGCTACAATACTCCACGCGAGCGGACTGGTGAGCAGCTTCATATATTCCAGCGTCACCACGTTATTGTTTTCTATAATAAATCCACCTTCAGATAGCACGAGTGCTACCGACAACGAGGGTGGAATAAGCAATCCTGTTGCCCCATATAGAAATAGAAACACGATATTCTTCTTAGAACCGTAATTTTCAAACGCATAAAAGGAGCCGCGAATGGCGATGAGTACAATTGCAATACTGCCCGGCACGAGTAACGATGATCCGTAATAATGTGCCGCAGCAGGGAAGAAGCCAATCAAGCCAATGAAAAAGAAGACAAAAAATACATTCGTAATTTCCCATACCGGAGACAGATAACGTGAGATCAAGCGATTGATCAGATGATCCTTGCCTGTCGCGCGTGCATAAAAAGCGAAAAAGCCTGCACCAAAATCAATCGAAGCCACGATCAAATATCCGTACAAAAATATCCATAATACCGAAATACCGATAATCTCATAACTCATGATGGCAGTTCACCTTCTTCCTTTGCTTTGGCTGCATGAGTTGCTGCGATTTTCTCTAGTTCGACCTCTGCTGGATTGTTGCGGAACAATCGTCGCAGTACGATAATACAGAGCGTACCCAGCACAATATATAACAGCAAAAATAAGAAAAAGAGCGGCATAATGCTTGGCGAAGTGGTCGCGGCTTCCTCCACGCGCATATATCCGCGAATAATCCACGGTTGTCGTCCCACTTCCGCATAGAACCAGCCGAGTTCTACAGCGAGGAAGGCAAGCGGTGCTCCCAGTACAATGGCACGTAATAACCAGCGATTATATTCATTCCGCTTTTTCCAGAACAGAAAGAGGAAGAAGAACGCCGACACAGCGAGCAATATAAAGCCGATACTAGCCATAAAATCAAATAGATAATGTACCCACAATGGCGGCTGTTCATCAGCAGGAAATTCATTCAACCCCGTTACTTCGGCATTAAAATCGCTAAATGCCAGGAAACTGAGCGCCTTTGGAATGTGCAATGCGCCAATCACTTCACGCTCCGCATTCAACCAGCCGAAGAAAATCAGATCAGCCCCTTTGGCTGTTTCAAAATGCCACTCGGCAGCGGCTAATTTCTCAGGCTGATGTTCCGCGAGAAACTTGGCAGCCGTATCGCCAGCCAGTGCGGTCAAAAAGCTGAATACAAGCAACACGCTCATCATAAGCTTGAGTGCCTTTTTCGTATAATCGGTAGCGCCTTTACGTAAAATAGAAAAAGCCGCGATCGCAGCAAGTAAAGCCGCACCTGTCATATAAGCAGAGGTCAACACATGAAATACTTTGGACGGCGTTGCTTCATTAAACATTGCCTGCAACGGATATACGGCTGTAAATTGCCCATGTTCCAGTGTGAAGCCTGCGGGCTGGTTCATAAATCCATTTACAGTCGTGATGAAAAAGGCAGACATCGATGCTCCAAGTACAATCGGGATCGTGAGCAACCAGTGTATATACGGGTTACGGAAGCGATCCCACGTATACAAATAAATACCGAGGAAAATCGCTTCAAAAAAGAAAGCGAACACTTCCAGAAATAACGGCAATGCGATCACATTACCAGCCAGCTGCATAAAGTTAGGCCACACTAGCGCAAGCTGTAACGAAATGGCAGTACCGGTAACGACACCAACAGCAACAGAGATAATAAAGCCTCTTGTCCAGCGTTTGGCCATCAAGGTGTAGTGGTGGTCTTGTTTGCGTATGCCGACCAGCTCGGCAATCGCGATCATCAGCGGAATCGCCACACCAATCGTTGCAAAAATCACGTGAAACGAGAGTGTCAATCCGGTCACAAGCCGGCTCCATAGTACAGTATCAATGATCATAATGGGAATCCTTTCTCATTTGAATATTGTCGGTTTCATATGAGAGTAGCTTATCAAGTTTTGCGGATTGTATGTGATATTTGATACAATCTTCAAACAAAAAACAAAGCTTTAAGGCGATTTAGTGAAAAAATGCACAATAGCTCGTTAGGGTTATTGCACATTTTGGTCGAGCGTGCTGAGTAAGTAGGTTAGATCGATACAAAATATCGTTTTTGCAACATAGACATTGATTTATGATACGATCGAACATCTATACGATCTAAAAGTTTTAAGGTGGGTGGACGTCCATATCGGATCAGCGTACATTGTAATTCGGTTATAGTAATTTGTATTATAGAATTAGAGAGGGCATGAATACTTTAATGTTCAAGCGAAAATTCAATCTATTAGAGAACAAAAGGTGAATTCAAATATGGGATATTATTTTAATGGCATTTTGACTTCGATCGAAGCGTGGACAGCCTATAAGGAGAAGTATAATCATCTGTGTGCGATAGAGCTGTATCAACAGATCATCGCCATACCGATTAGTGATGATCTCTATAATGAAATTAATGATGAAACTAATAATGGACAACTGACCAGCGCACCTAATTATGATAGTTTGACCGATGCCATCAAGCAATTGTGTTCGGAGTTCTCCAGAATTGCTAGAACGGCTTATATTGAGGCTGAATACTTTGGAGGCGTGGGCACACAGAATGGAATCGTATGGGATGCAGCCGATGTTATTTTTGAAGAAACGTTGAGTGAGCATGCTGTCAATAAGGCGCTGCAACAACTGGGCGTAATAAGAACAGAGGAGCAGGATGAATTTGATACGGTACAGCTGGGAAGACACCGCTCGATTGAGCGCTGGTTGAAGGAAGAACAACATTTGTAAATAATGCTCCAGGTACTCTTTTCAATGAGTTTCGGTTGTACACATCAAGTATGAGCCTGGATTCGGAGTATACCTGGTGATGGGATTACTTCTATTTACAGAAACCGAAACCTTATCTTACCTCCTTTAGTTACATATTTGACAGGTAACTAGGTATCAAATGCTGCGAATAGATCATTTATATGTGGATAGAAGTATATATAGGTATAGTAAAAAGTAGAAAGATCAACATGGGAGGTACAACACATATCGTTTCTGTGGGCGGAATTGTTGAAGATGGCAACGGGAACATTTTATTGGTCAAGTCTTATGATGATGACTGGGTGTATCCGGGTGGCATTACCCAAATTGGAGAAAACCTGCTTGAATAAGGTCATCACATCAACTTATGCTTTAAGGGTGCGATCCGTTTTGAATTTATTTATAATAGCTAAAGCTCTTTCCTTTGTGGAAAAGAGCTTTAGCTTCGTTCAGAGCATGCAAAAATGCTACATTGCCACTAAACTGTGTCAGGTCATAGCATTAGCATGTTCAACATGCTAATACATCAACTTCCCAATCATCGACCTATCAAACTCAAACTCCCAATCATCAATCGCCGCCACCGCCGCCACAGGAGCTGCAAGACGAGGAACTACAAGAAGAAGAGCTACTGCACGATGAACTACTACAGGAATGACCATGACCCCCCCCATGATGGTTGCTATCATTGTTGCTACTGTAATTGTCACTGCTGCTTGAACCTGTACCACATGAACTACTTGTACCGCCAGCAGGACGTTCCTCCCGTATTTCAGACGGTAGAAAGGGATCGACACAAGTAGAAAAGTCCGCTGGTGGCAAATAAGAGTAATACACACATGCTGCTCCGGCCGCACTAAGTCCGAATACAGAACTATTGTATGGATCGCTGGCAGCAGCATAAGTCGACGTGGATTGCTCCGGTCGTTCTCCGCGTAAAGCCGCCTGACTCTGAACCGTAAAACGACGGTGCAGGTGTAAGATCACTTCGCGCGCGTCTGGGCTATGCTCAAACATCGAGCTGTTAAATAGTGACTGCTGCGGCTCATACTCACTGAATGCCAGTAACTCGTTCAGCGTCGAAGAAGAAAGTGGCTGACGGAAAAATGTTCCCCATAGATTCGTATTGGCACGCTCCAGTGGAAATAGCTCTCCATACACCCAATCAAACAAGGCACGCTGTTCGGGTTGCGATACCGTACCGCCATGTGGAGAATGATGCAACATATACCCGTAGAATCGAGTACAAAGCTGTTCATACTCTCTGGTAAACATCAGCATTTCATGCCATACATCATCGACCCGTGAACTGAACATCGGCATCTCACGAAATAGCGCGCAGATTAACATATAGCGTTTCATCTCATGCCAGCGCCATTCAAACTCCTGATACGGCATATTGGGATGCTCACTCTGGATACGTTGCCATAGCTGTGCTTCATAATGCTGGGGAATAGAGGCTTCGAGCTTGTTCGCGAGTGCTTCCGCAGGATGTCCAGCCGGTACAAGTGCTCCTGGTGGATCTACTTTATTAAAAAAGCGTTCATTTTCCCGTATACGTCGTAATGTCTGACGTTCTGGTGTATTGGATCGGCGAGCAATCACAATAGCAACAATGATCAGAGCAACAATGATAATAATCGTCTTCATCATATATAGCCTCCTGTTGTCATAATAGATAAAGGATCGGATATAGGATGGAAATTTGAAACCTATAGATTTGAAGCCTATAAATCCGTACCAATTTACCGATTATACAAGTTCCATCCGTTGCTGGAATTCGGTACGAATACGCTGTAATAGAGCTGAATCGGTCATCACATCATATGCCGTCTCCGCCAGTACGGTAGCGGTGAATACCATCGCTTCAAGTGCCTGCGGCTCTTGCGCACGATCGCGGAAGCCGATACTGTGCAGCTCATGTTTTTCATCGGTCACTTTGACATATGGATGGATCGCTGGACAGCGAACGGATACATTGCCCAGATCGAGTGAGCCTGCATCTTTACCGGATTGAATCTCTTCGCGTTTCACCCCATTGGCAATCAAGTTGTCGCTAAAAATTTCAGATAACGTGTGATTGGTAATTAACTCATCATAGGAATATTCGTAATTGGATATCTCGACCCGACAACCGGTTTGAAGTGCGGCACCTTCGGCAATTCGTTTCACACGTTCCACAAGTTCATTCGTGTACGCACGGCTGGCAGAACGGATATAGAATTGGGCAGAAGCATAGTCTGGAATAATATTGGCGGCTACACCGCCCTGATTAATAATACCGTGGATACGCGTATCGCTTCGTGTCTGCTGACGCATCGCATTGATGCCATTGAATAGCTGTAGTATGCCATCCAGCGCATTAATGCCATGCTGCGGACTGGCAGCTGCATGGGCAGATTTACCGAAAAATTCAAATTGCAGCGCATCCATCGCTAACGAGATGCCTGATTGTTCATATGCATAATAGGGATGAGCCATCATAGCAAAGTCGCAATCATCGAATAAGCCTGCTTGCGCCATCGGTACCTTTGCACCGCGTGTTTCTTCCGCTGGTGTACCGTATACACGAATCGTACCGCCAATGTCGTCGATGACGGATTGGAGTCCAATCGCCGCGCCAGCGCTCATCATACAAATGAGATGATGACCGCATGCATGTCCGATTTCCGGTAGGGCATCATATTCACACATCAGGCCAACCGTTGCACCGGGTTTGGCAGCGCTGTACGTTGCGATAAATGCTGTTTCGATCCCAAGTACAGATGATTGCACTTCAAAGCCATGAGCGGTAAGCAATTGCTTTAAACGTGCAGAAGCTTTATATTCCTCGTTACCAAGCTCAGGATTTTGTCCGATATATAACGAGACGGATTTGAATTCCTCAGCATGTTGCTGGATGGCTTGTTTAATCTGTTGCTTGAGCAGGGTGTTATTCATGGTAGTATTCTCCTTTAAGACAGTTATGTAGAAACTTCATTTACGTTTTCTGCTATCAGTATAGCATGCGAACTCCAGCAAGTCGTGAGGAAAGAGCTGAAACAGTTATCATGCTTACTTTGACACTTCATTCACATTTTTGTATATAAAACCATTGAATAATCATACAAATTCATTTATAATAACCCGGTTGACTATGAGTCACATGGAAAAAGTTGTAACTATTATATGGATGTAAAGGAGATAGAAGGTTGAAAGTACTAAAGCCGTGGCTAGGATGCCTGATGAGCATTCTGATGCTATTTTTATTGATTGTACCAACGATGGCCGCTGCTGCTGAAGGCTCCGGTAAAACGATTGTTGTCGGGCTGAGCGCAGACTTTGCGCCGTATGAGTTTCATAAAAACATCGATGGACAGGATCAGATTGTAGGTTCGGATGTAGAGCTTGCCAAACGAATTGCCGCTGATATGGGCGCGCAATTGCAAATTCAGGATATTCCATTCGATAGTTTGCTGCCTGCACTGAGCAGTGGACGGATCGATATGATTATTTCCGGTATGACACCAACCGAAGATCGTCGTAAAAATGTGGACTTCTCGGATTCGTATTATGTATCCCGTCAGGTCATTATGACTCGTGCGGAAGACAAAGATAAATATGCAACATTTGATAGCTTGAAAGGCGCTGCAATCGGTGTCCAAAAAGGCTCCATTCAAGAAGGTATTGCTAAAGATATCGAAGGTGCGAAGCTTACTTCAGTAGACAAAATCTCTGATGTAGTGCTGCAACTACAATCCAAGCGTGTCGATGTCGCCGTTATGGAAGGTCCGGTTGCCGAAGGTCAGGTAGCGAATCATAGCGATTTGGCAATTAGCGCCGCGCAAATTCCAGATAGTGATACCGAGATGGCCATTGCGGTAAAAAAGGGCAATACAGAATTGCTCGCTCAAATTAATGGCACACTGGCTGAATTGAAAAAAACCGATGCGGTAGCGAAGTTTGTACAGGAAGCAACCGCACTGAATTCGGATGAAAAAGCTGCACCAGACAATATTTTTAGTATTTTCTGGGATTACCGTCATTATTATGCGACAGGCGTACAATATACATTGTTGCTGTCTGCGCTGGGCGTTTTGTTCGGTTTTGTAATTGGTCTGGTCGTTGCATTGTTACGCTTGTCCAAACTGAACGTGCTGCGCTGGATCGCGATGACGTATATTGAAATTTTGCGCGGTACACCAATGCTTGTACAATTGCTCATTATTCATTACGGGATTGCGCAGACGTTTAATATTGAATTTAGCGTATTGCAATCCGGTATTATTACACTCTCGATTAACAGCTCTGCCTATCTGGCAGAAATTTTCCGTGCCGGTATTCAAGGTGTGGATCGTGGACAGACAGAAGCAGCACGTTCACTCGGGATGTCGTATGGGATGACATTACGCCATATCATCATTCCGCAGGCGATTAAAAGTGTACTGCCAGCGATCGGTAATGAATTTGTCGTTATTATTAAAGAATCATCGATCGTTTCCTTTATCGGGGTTGCTGATCTGATGTTCCAGGCACAGGCAGTACGTAGTATTACGTATTCCGCGCTATATCCGCTGCTGATTGCGGCAGCGATCTATTTTGTAATGACATTTGTATTGTCCAAACTGCTCGGTATGGTGGAAAGGAGATGGAGTGTAAGTGATAAACGTTAAAGATCTGAAAAAGTCATTTGGCAAAAATGAAGTGCTGACTGGCATCGATATCGAGATCGCGCAAGGCGAGGTTGTCGTTGTGATCGGCCCAAGTGGCTCCGGTAAAAGTACATTCCTGCGCTGTCTCAATCTGCTGGAGCAGCCAACCGACGGTGAGATTTATTTTGAGGACGAGTTAATTACAGCTCGTAAGTATGATATCGATCGTGCACGTCGTAAAATGGGCATGGTGTTTCAACACTTCAACCTGTTCCCACACAAAACGGTGCTGCAAAATCTGACCATCGCTCCAATTAAGGTCAAAAAGACCGATAAAGCGGCAGCCGAAAAGATTGCACTCGATCTGCTGCAAACGGTCGGTCTGGCTGATAAAAAGGATGCTTATCCGAACCAGTTATCCGGTGGACAAAAGCAGCGGATTGCGATCGCGCGTGCACTGGCGATGCAGCCGCATGTGATGCTGTTCGATGAGCCAACCTCGGCGCTTGACCCGGAAATGGTCGGCGAAGTGCTTGAAGTGATGAAAAAGCTCGCTCAACAGGGTATGACGATGGTTATCGTAACGCATGAAATGGGCTTTGCGCGTGAAGTGGGCGATCGGATTATCTTTATGGACGGTGGACGTATTGTTGAACAGGGGACGCCGGAGCAAGTGTTTGGCGCACCCACGAATGTACGCACACAGGATTTCCTCAGTAAAGTGCTGTAATCATTTGCTGTAATTATTATAGAAGTAGACTGATTATAGATGGTAAAAGAAGAGTGGATCGAAGATCATGCAAATGGTTGATCTTCTCTTCTACAAAATAAATAGTAGACAACGTATACGTGAGTGTACAGATAGTAGTCTGTACATGAACAATATAAAGCACATCATTTTGCAGGCTGTAGCCTATGCAGAATGATGTGCTTTTTTGTTTATCTATATCCTACTTATATTGTAAAATAGCATGTTATGTTTGAAAGTAGCATGCTCGAAGATAAGGACTTAACGAGTGAAAAGATAAGGTCATTCCTTTCATTTATCTCAACTCAATAAGCCTGGCATGATTAAAAATAAATATAAATAACATTGACAAGTTGATAAGCGTAACATAATGGTCGAAGAAGTAAGAAGTAAGAAGTAAGAAGTAAGAAGTAAGAAGTAAGAAGTAAGAAGTAAGAAGTAAGAAGTAAGAAGTAAGAAGTAAGAAGTAAGAAGTAAGAAGTAAGAAAGGGGATGTATAGCTACGTTGTTATTTTTCGTAATATAATATATAATCATTACCGATGTAAAACGTTATATATTGATTTCATTGGAGGGACGTATTGTGGCGAAGCTATTTACACCATATCAATTGAAAAATTTGAACTTGAAAAATCGTATCGTTATGCCGCCTATGTGCCAGTATGCTGTACAAACTGGAGACGGCATGCCGGGCGAATGGCATAACGTTCACTATATTAGTCGTGCTGTTGGTGGAACAGGGCTGATCATCGCAGAGATGACGGCTGTACATCCAGACGGACGTATTACGAATGAAGATACAGGTATCTGGGATGATCGTTTTATTCCAGCATGGCGTCATATTGTCGATGGCGTGCATAGTTATGGCACTGCGATCGGCATCCAACTTGGACATGCAGGACGTAAGGCGGAAGATGCGAATCCTCCAGTCGCTCCATCCGCGGTTCGTTACGATGGAGACGGCTATAAGGAGCCACATGCACTGACTACAGCTGAAGTCGAAGAGTTGATTCATGCGTATGGTGAGGCAGCACGGCGCGCGGTAGAAGCAGGTTTTGACACTGTAGAGATTCATGGTGCACATGGATACTTGATTCATCAGTTCCACTCTCCGCTCGTGAATCAACGCGAAGATGAATATGGTCAAGATTTGCCATTATTCGGTGAGCGTGTCGTGCAAGCAGTACGTGCAGCTGTTCCAGCAGACATGGCTGTTATTATGCGTGTGTCCGCACGGGAGTATGTCGAAGGTGGCTACGAGGTCGAAGATATTGTAGAAACTTGCCGTCGCTATCGTGATGCAGGTGTCGATCTGCTGCATGTATCTTCCGGTGGTGAAGGCCCAGCTCGTAAAGGTGCGATGCAAGTAGGTCCAGCTTATCAGGCAGACATGGCATCGAAGCTAAGAGAAACGCTGCAAATGCCTGTCATTGCTGTTGGTATGCTGGATGAGTTTGACGATGCAGAACGTGTACTGGAAGACGATCAGGCGGATCTGGTTGCGGTCGGTCGCGCGATGCTTCGTGATCCATACTGGGCGATTCATGCTGCCAAAGCACTCGGTGCTGAAGCGGATGTACCCGAGCCTTACTTGCGCGGCTATCATAAATAATGTGCGTTGAAGGATAAGAAGTACTGAAGTATTGAAGGATAGGAAGTACAGGAAGTACAGGAAGTACAGAAGCAACACAATAAAGTACAATGAAGAAGAGCAGCAGGGGAGAATTGTTACCAGGCTGCTCTTTTGCATGCAGATCTACTTACATAACGATATGAAATAAAATGTTACAGTGCAGAAGAAATTGGTTAAAAGAGAAGATGCGTACTGTAGTCCAAACCAAAATATGTATTGTAATCTTCATATAAGCATATTTAGTATTTGCGTTAAAGCAAGAGAGGCGCTTAAAATACTTGAAGAACGAAAGAACGAAAGAACGAAAGAACGAAAGAACGAAAGAACGAAAGAACGAAAGAACGAAAGAACAGAAACACTTGAGCAATAGGGTAGCAAATGATCATACATATATTTGAATCGAGCATATAGATTACCAATATCCGTCGTTTATAAAAGTCGTTATCCTATAAATTCGTAGGATAACGACTTTTTTGCTATATCGATAACATGCTCAAAAACAACTTTTTTGAAATATGTTTAAACCCGCTGATCCAGCATAACTGCGCGCTTTTTAAGGCGAATTTACATCCTGTGGTTAAGAAATCGAAATCTTTTTTTAATGAAAGTGATCCAAAAATAAACCGTCCGCGTTGATAGAGATAGGAACAGTCAACACAAATCATTTTTTAAAAGGAGCTAATCACATGAAAATGAAAAAAATCATTGCACCTGTATTGAGCTTATCTTTGATGGTACCAGCAGCTGGAGCTTTTGCAGCAGATATGAATTCTACAACGACTGCGGCACCAACAGTAAGCACAAAGGCAGCGGATTTACGTGCTGGACTGGACTATCTTTTATCCGAGCACTTTAAGCTGGCGGTTGAAGCGATGACCAAAGCTTACTCTGGTGCACCGGATGCAGCAGAAGCATATAAAGCACTGGATCAAAATGCAATCGATATGGGACCTGCTATCGAATCGATCTACGGCAAACAAGCGGCTACCGAGTTCGAACGTATCTTCCGTGCACACAACCAATACACAGATGAACTTGTAAAAGCGACTAAAATGAACAACCAAGCAGCTGTCAAACAAGCTGAAGCGAAAGTACAAGGTTTCGTCGATGAATTCGCCGCTTTCCTGGCAAAAGCAACAGGCAACAAATTGCCAGAAGCAGCCGCGGAAAAAGCACTGCGTTTACATGAAGATGAAGTACAAGATGTATTTGAAAAATATATCGCTGGCGATTATGCTGGCGCAGCAAAAGAATATCGTGAAGGTTTGAATACGATGTTTACCGTAAGTAAAGCGCTCTCCGGCGCGATCGTTGCACAAAATCCTTCTAAATTTGATAACGGTACAGTAGATACACCGGCAGCAGACTTACGTTCTGCACTGAACCATCTGGCAGCTGAGCATTTTGCACTGTCTGTCATGCAAATGCAGCAGCAATATGATGGTAAAACACAAGCGTCTGATGCATGGATCAATGCCGAAGCAGGCAACACAGCTGACTTTAAAGCAGCAATTGCTTCGATCTATGGTCAAGCAGGCGCGAACCAGTTTGAACAAATCTGGGTAACCAACCACATTAAAGCACAAAGCGATTATGTGGATGCACTGAAAAAAGGCGATCAATCTGCTCTGACTGCTGTGAAAAACCGTATCGAGCAGTTCACGAAAGAATTCGCAACATTCCTAGGTACAGCAACAGCGAACAACCTGCCAGCATCTGCTGCTGAGCAAGCGCTTATGACTCACGAAGGTCAAGTACAAGCCGTCATTAACGACTATGCAGCGAAAAACTATGCAGCAGCTTACACAGCTGACCGTGAAGGTTACAAAACAATGTTCGGTATCGGTGAAGCGCTGGGCGGAGCTATCGTAAAGCAATATCCTGACAAATTCAAAATGGCTACCGCTACGCCAGCACCACAACCAACAACACCAGCAAAACAGCCAACAACATCTACACCAGCACCATCCAAACCAATGAATGATAATATGATGATGGTATGGATGAAGCTGAACAGCAAAACGCTGAAAATTGATGGTAAAACAACGATGATGGATACGATGCCAATGGTCGTTGGTAAAACAACGTATATCCCACTGCGTTATCTGGGTGAAGGTATCGGCGCGAAAGTAGCATGGAACAAAGCATCTAACGAAGTTACTGTTATGGCTGGTTCCGATACAATGAAATTCTGGATCGGCAAAGACACTGTAGTTGTAAATGGCAAAAACATGAAACTGTCCGCAAAAGCAATGATCAACAAAGATGGCAGAACGGTCGTACCTCTGCGCTCGATCACTGAACTGCTGGGCTGGGATGTAAAATGGAATACAGCTGACGGTTCCATCACACTGACCAAATCGATGTAAGTCTAGCTTTAGCGATCGCATAAATTAAAGTAAAACGACTAACGTTTAACCAATCAATCGAATTCTGGCCGTCCAGTTTGATTCTGCAACTCCATTCCCCAAGATCGATTGCAGATTGTACGATGCATGATCTCTGCCTGCTCCATGTCCAGAGCAGGCAGTGAGTAACGACCATCCAACTATCCAAATATATGGCTTTCCCATGAAGCCAACCATTAGGGAAACGGTCCCCCAGCCGTTTCCCTTTTTTTGTGTATAGAGTTGGCAAAATGGATATTGGTACCGATTTCGATATATGATAAAGAAGAAAGGAGGTAAGTGTTATGATCGTACAATCTATTCTCATACGCTGGACAAAAGAAACGCGTGGTGAACCCTATGCATCGCTGCGCAGCCGGCATCCTACTTGTTTTCCATTATCGACTAACATTATACCTATACCGCCGCGTGAAAATAGTGTGATTAATGAGCCAGGTAAGCCGTTTTTATGGCATCAACTGTCATTTGAGCAAACAAAGCAGGGCATCGAATGGCTACAGGAGCAGTACAAATGGCTACCTGTATCGGGAAATCATATAGAGATGAAAGGCGAACTGCCTGGAATGAGGTGGAGGCGAATCGAAAATAAGTTGCTTGTGCATGCGCGGTATGATCGCTCATTTGGCAAACCAGTACGAACGAATGGTCAAAGTGAGTTGCTGGATGAGCAGGCTTTTGAACTATTGCCACTTCAGTATGGGCAGATCATCATCAATGGACGGCATACGATGGAAGATGGCAGCGTCTATGAGCAACGGATCATGAACATATGGAATGTGACAGACGACAGCGCAGATTATAGTGGAATGAATAGGAATACTTTAAAACAGATTCCAGATTTTCAATATAAGCAGCTAGCTGCATTATGGTAAGCATGACATCCATATACGCAACTAGCTGCAATTATAGTAAACATGAGACTTATATGTACATAAGTGAACTTTATACATCCAGAGTCAAGTATCAAAGGATTATATTACGCGACAGATTAGCAAAAATGATTTAGAAAAAGCGATTAGTACAAACCATATAAGAGAGGGAGGCTATGCAGCATAATGCAAAAAAGTAAGTAGAATAAAGCAAAAAAGCAAACAAAAGATAAACTAAACTGAAAATAAGAGCTTTATTTTTCGCATACACGAAAAAAGTGCTGATTTACATCGTTATATATAGACTAAAGTCCTAATATCGCTTAAAATGAATGTAACCAGAATTAAATAGATAAGATATTGGGTAAATGTATAGTACTTTGAATACTATTTATGGTACGAGCGATGTTTTGCTGTGGTATCTATGTTCTGATGAAGATGCTCAATCCAAAAATTATTTTAAAAATTAATCCAAAACAATTTTGCGCAGTAAAATCAGTTACCTCTTAAGCTTGTTTTACTTAGGATATTTTGATTAGGTTATTTTGATTAGGTTATTTGTAGTCCTTGTTGGATTTAGAAAAGTTAGAAAAGCCTGTTGTACTCGTTCTATTCGGAAAAATCTCCGTAGGACATAATCAGTTTTTTTCCTGTTTGTACGACTAGCGGACCGAATGTAGATTGGTGGACATGTACGTAGTATACTAGCTTACATGGAACCTTATGTATATTTGTCCGTATTACCTCTATAAGTAAGCAATACTGCTTTTACATCTATCCGTAGGTTGCTTTATGTTTTGCATCTTATTATTCAAGTGGAGGGAACAAATCTATGTCTATTTTCAAACGTTTGCGTGATCTTACTCTGTCCAATGTCTACGCTCTGATCGAAAAGGCAGAGGACCCAATTAAAATGACGGATCAGTACATCCGCGATATGGCGGCTGATCTGGAAGATGCAGAAAAAGCAGTAGCATCGCAAATTGCGATTGAGAAGCGCTTTAAGCAGCTGTATGAAGAGCAAGATGCATTGGTGAAAAAGCGTGAAGAACAGGCGCATATCGCTGCACAGGCACAAAATATCGATCTGGCTCGCCGCGCATTGGAAGAAAAGAAAAATGCAGAAGCGAAACGCGATGAATACAAAGCAAACTTTGATCAAAACAAAGCCGCAGCGGATAATCTTCGTTCCAAACTGGACGAGATGCGCAAGCAGCTCAATGAACTGAAAAATAAACGTGAAACACTGGTCGCACGTTATAACGCGGCTAAAGCGCAAACCGAGATCAACAAAGCGATGAACGGTTTCAGCGCAGATTCCGCAACAGCCGGTATGAAGCGTATGGAAGACAAAATGCTGCAAATGGAAGCTCATGCTGAAGCAAGCAATGAGATGAATACAAACGGCAAGTCGCTGGACGATGAAATTCAAGCGCTTGGCACAAACAAAGAAGTAGAAGACGAGCTATCCGCACTAATGAAACAATATGAGAAGAAATCCTAACGATACGACAGGTAAACGTACCGATGATGTGATAGGATTTTACACATACCGAATGGGAATACCCGTGTAACATAACGGACGAAGGAAGCGGAATGAGCATGTCATGAGCATTAGCAGTCACGCGCATTCGGTTCTTCCTTCGTCTTTTTGTGGCTTTTGCCATACAACATAATGCATTTGATGAATGATGTGGAGGCTGAGACGGATGAGCTGGGATATTTTGCTGCAAATTTTAGTCTGGACTGGTGTGGGTGCTGTGCTGTTAGCGGTGCTCATGTATCTGGATTCGTTGTTTACAAAGTATAAAGATATCGCTGAGATTAAGGCAGGCAATACAGCGGTAGCGATTCGATTAGTGATGAAGCTATTTGCACAAGGATATATTTTATCGGTATCGATCAATACGTCATGGAGCTTATGGGAGGCGGTACTCGTATCGATCGTCGCCTTTGTCATCTTGCTTATTTTGGAACAGGTTGCACGTCTGCTATTCAAAGGGATTGCTGGACTTGATCTGGATGAAGGCACACGCCAGGGACTGATCGGTCATGGTATGCTGGGCGGCGGTTTGCAATTGGTCGGTGCATTTATTATTTCGGCATCGTTGTAAATAAACAGACATAGAAACAGATGAAGTGAAAGGAAGACTTGCTATGGGATTATGGAAACGGATTACGAATTTGATGTCCAAGCCGGAACCACCGAAGCCGGAGAAAAGTCCGCTTGATCTGCAAGTAGGTGATATTTGCGAAGTATCGCTCGTGACGTATGAAATTGTAGGTACAGCGCGCAATCGTGCACGCAATACGGTGATGCTTACATTGCAGGATGGAGCAAGCATTAGCTATCTGCATGTAGAGATGCAGGAAAAGCTACGGTATGCGCTGTATCAGCCGATTGATGGCGGTCTGGACAATCCGAATGAAGTACCGACTCATATCGAGATGGACGGTACCGATTATTATTTGGATGAGCAATATAGCGGCACGGTTTTATCGACGGGACGTACACCGGTATTACCGGGTGCTGCGAATGGCGAGCAGTATGTATGGCAGCATCAGTCAGATGATCGTAAACTGCTGCGCATTGAATGGCAGGGTGGACGCTTTACACTATATGAAGGCGAATGGGTACTGAACGCAGATGTACGCGTGATTCGTGCCAGTTAGGAGCGATGGCGGATGAAAGAGCGGATGTCCAGATGGACAAAGATTATACTGGCACTCAGTCTGGTCGTTTCCTTGTTGTCTGGCTGCGGCTTTGGCAGCAACAAAATTACGTATCCGCTGGAATCGGTCAGTCGTAATGGCAATTCCACTTCGTATGTATATCGTGCGGCAAATCAGACGGTTCCGGCTGTTGCGGAGCAATTAGCCGATCAGCGCAGACCAGAGCAAACATCGGTGCAAGATCCTGATCGTATGTTTCTCGTGTATAATGATGAACTGATTCAGGTGCAGCGCGATCCTGCGAAGCCTCAGGATGCACTGATTGAAGTCGATTCGCAACAATATGTACGGCAAAATTATAGCTCTAGCTTTTTGCAAGGATATTTGACCGCTTCGATTTTACAAAGTTTGTTCGGATCAGGCGGAAGTTATGGTGGATATGGTAGCTACGGCGGAGGTACATATCGCGGTTATGCATCGCAAAATACGTATCCACCCAAAACACAATATAATAAGCCGTCAGCGCAGGATATGAAGCAGGCACCGCCTTTAACGGTCGATAAGTCTGGTTCGATTTTCAAACGTGGTAGCTCTTCTTCATCGAAGCGTTCTGGCTACGGCAGTGACGTGTCCAATCGCGGCTCGCCATCCAGCGGCTCGATTAATCGTGGAGGAAGTTCATCCAACAACTCCGGCGGTTTCTTTTCACCCGGCAACAGTGCACCCAAGTCCAGCTTCGGTTCCGGTAAAATCCGCAAGCGTGGGCGACGATGATATTTGTGATCATGGCTGTAATGATATGAAGGCTGACCATGATGAGAAGGTTAACTATGATAGGAAGATGGATGGCAGATAAAAGCTGGCAGCTGCGGTACAGGTATGACCAGGCTGCGATCTGAATGTGCTGGAGTTTCAATATGGATGGGATGGCGCTTTGAATAAGTCTGGTAGTCAGACACGTTCTGAGTGATTGCTTTACGAATTAACATATAAGCAAAATTAGTACCCAATAGCAGGTTAGTACGAAATGTTAGTACGAAATAGTAGTTAACAGTCATAGTCTCTCTGATCTGGCAAACGAACTTGCGTTTGCACAGATGAGGGAGACTTTTTTATTTAGATTTTAGAATAGTCGTGCTTCCAATAGGATAGTATAAGCAAACGAATATGTAGGAAGGCAGGTGTGCCAGCGTATAAGTGTGTATATGCTATACAAATCGTATCTGTATACTTCGTATGATTTCTCCAACCGGAATCCAGTGCAGTTATGATATCAAAATTGAAATGAATTCCCTTTCCACACTTTCGATATACGCAAGTGTACGAAGTCTCTTCCATCTCTTTTATGTACAGCGTTAACGTCTATATAAATCGTACTAGGGTGTATCCGCAAACTATGTTTGCTGGAGTAGATCAGACTTTCAATTCAAGCTGGTTAACGCACCGGAATGGTTGCTTGCTAATCACTGTTTGGATGTAGAAGGCGTTTATGCTAAGGTGTACATGTATGCGTTTTCTATTACGAATAGCGTGGAGGGATTGCACATGTCAGCAGGGCAAGGACGCTCCCATTTACCAGAAGTGCTTCGTCTGGATGGGACATGGCGGATACAACATTATCATCCGGGGGAAGTGAATCCGCTTGAAGTAGCAGCCGCGGGATTGGATGATCGGTACTGGATTACGGCTGAGGTGCCAGGAGATGTGCATGAAGCGCTAATTACACATCGTCTCATTCCTGACCCATATTATGGACATCAGGATCAGCTATGCCGCTGGGTAGAGCAGGAGGAATGGTGGTATCGCACAACGTTTGATTATGAGCTGACCGATGATCGGTATGAACGCCATGAACTGGTGCTGCACGGACTGGATACGTTTGCAACTGTATATATCAATGGGCATGAATTGGCACGTACTGCAAATATGCATCGTCAATATGTGCTTGAGGTGACACGTCTATTACGCAATGGCTGGAATAGTATTGCCATTCGTTTTGATCCGTTATCTATGCACCACCAAAATAAAGAAAAGTTTGATTGGTCCTCTTATACGAAAGAACGTCCGTGGCTCCGTAAGGCGGCTATGAATTTTGGCTGGGATTGGGGACCGAGGTTGATTACGGTTGGGATCTGGGAAAGTGTAGAGATTCGTCGCCGCCGTGTGGCGCAGCTAAGTGATATATATGCGTATACCGATGCGGCAAATGCAGAGCAGGCGATGCTGCATGTCAACGTAGCTTGCCAGCGTGTAGCGCCGCTTCGCTACACGGATTTTAATACGTATCGCTCTGCATCACGCGATGCGTCAGCCACTCATTCATTAGCGGATGTGCCCGGTGCGCTTTCAGCAGAAACACCAGCTTTATCGGCGAGCGGTACGCATGATCCGAATCAAACACGCCGTCATTCTATGCCGTTAGAAATCGCTGTGGTGTTATATGATCGGCAAGGACAAGAAGTAGCCAGTCAGCGTACAACGATTACACAATCCGCTTTACTACATGGGCTTGGTGGAACGCTTGCTGATCACGTACATATTGAATTACCGATTATGAAGCCACAGCTGTGGTGGACACATGATCTGGGTGAGCCTTATTTGTATACACTGGTTGTAACGCTCTATGCTGGCGATGACATTGTCGATCGCTCGGAGCAGTCGGTCGGATTGCGAACGATCGAGTTGCAGCAGCAAAATGAACAGGGGGAAAGAAGCTTTGTTTTTGTGCTGAATGGGGTTCGTTTGTATGCTCGTGGCGCGAACTGGATTCCTGCTGATAATCGCATCGGCGCGATTCCGAATGAACGTTATCGGGAGCTGATTGAATTGTCTGCTGAAGCACATATGAATATGCTGCGTGTGTGGGCAGGTGGCATTTATGAAAAAGATTTATTTTATGAGCTATGTGATGAGCTGGGTATTCTCGTCTGGCAGGATTTTGCATTTGCGAATGCGCTATTTCCTGATTTTAATCATGATTATATGAGCAATGTGCGTCATGAAATAGAAGATCAAGTGCGTCGACTGCGTAATCATGCGTCCCTTGCGCTCTGGTGCGGCAACAATGAGATTGATTGGCTGTATGATATGAAAACAGCATCAGGGGATATCCGCAGTCCATTTTATGGAGAAGTGATCTATCATGAGCTGATTCCAGATGTGTTAGAGCAGCTTGATTCGCAGCGTCCGTACTGGCCGTCTTCACCTTATGGAGGCAATGACGCCAATGATCCAGATGTTGGAGATCGCCATAACTGGCAAGTCTGGCACGGTTCCGTATATCCGCGCAATTATGGTGATGCGCCGTTGCTTGATTACAGTATAGAGGGCGTTAGTTTCCAGCATTACAAGTCGGATCTGGCGCTGTTTAGCAGTGAATTTGGTATGCATGCAGCGGCGAATTACCATACATTATCCAAATACATTCCAGCGGAGTCCTTTTACTGGGGCAGTCCGGAAATGGCGTATCGCAATAAAGATACAAATCATCGTAAAGGTATTTTACTGATGGAAGGATATACAGGGATTCCGCAAAATGTAGACCAGTATATCAACTATTCGATGTTAACGCAGGCAGAGGGTTTAAAATACGGCATTGAGCACTATCGTCGCCATAAGCATCGTAATGGCGGTAGTCTGATCTGGCAGTTAAATGATAGTTGGCCGGGTACAAGCTGGTCGATGATCGATTATGAGCTTTTGCCCAAAGCAGCGTATTTCTACGCGCGTCGTTTCTATCATCCATTATTGTTATGTGCCGATCATGATCCGGGTCAGCCGTTCCATGTATGGATGGTGAACGATCGGTTAGAGGAGCTGCATACGGAGATCCATGTAGAAGTCATCGACTGGCAAGGTAGCGTAATTAGCAGTCATCAGATAGGAATAGAAATGGGAGCCAATCAAGCAGGCCTGGTTGCAACATGGAGTGAAGCAGAGCTGCTACAGGGCAAAGCCGAGCCGAATCAAGTTGTTGTCGTGCTAAGCTGCGATCACGCAGACATTCAGCGTAATCTGTATTATTTACGTTCGCCTTTGGAGCTTCAACTGCCGGTAGCGACGTGGACGAGCACCGTGGATGAACAGCAGCAGACGGTGACGATCGTCAATGGCGATGTGCTGGCACGTATGGTGCGTATAGATATCGCTCAAGGGCGGTTGCGAATGGATGATAATTATTTTGATCTATTGCCTGGTGAGCAGCGGACGATTCATATTCGTCATGCTGGAGGCGAGGCGGTTCGCTGGGATACGTTGCGTATGGGTGCGTTGAACGATAGTAGTGGGGATGAACAGCAATCGGTATAGCAATAAATAAAATGCAGCAGGAGGTTGATTAGCAAATGGCTGCTGTTATGCAAGTACAACCTGGCCATTCCGTAGGCGATATCCATATTGGCATGTTGCGAAAGGATGCAGAGCGCTATCTTTCACATGCCGTGTATCGCTTTCAAGTAGAGTACGAACAAGATAAGGTGAGCTTTGTCGAAATCAATGCTGAAGCAGGATTGAGCTGTAAATATGAAGATATCGATGTATTTCAAATAAAAGCGGCGCAACTGGTAGAACAATTGGATGTCATCTCGCCCTATGATCGTTTACAGTCAGATGGGTGTATGTATCGTTTTCCTCAATTGGGTCTGGTGCTGTGGAGAGATTTGAATTTGACAGAAGAGGACATGGAGCAGCCGTGGTTTCAGGAAATGCCTGTAGAAAATCAAGAGGATACAATGAGATCACTTTATTTTGCTACAGCAGGCGTTTTTGCACCTGAAAATAGGTAGGGGTACACAGTGAATGGTGTATGATGCTGTGCAATAAGAATTGGAAATCACAACATTTACCTTATTGGAAAGGAATAAGGGGAGGGGCTTAAGTCTCACATAGGAATCTACGGAGTAGCATCATCATGTAGATTCCTGTGCTTGGAGGCAGCGAGTTATTTGTTTTACAAAATTGCGTCTTATTAAACTTCATGTTGGGAGAATGCTAACACTGGAAAAGGGAAGATATTGTGCTCTACAAAAATCACTTTTTACTAAACCTCGGTTAGGAGATCGCTAACAATAGAAAAGATATTTTGCTGTTGTAAACATTACTTTTCATCGAACTTCTTGTTAGAAAACGACTAACCTGATAAATGGTTCGTTCCCCTATTTGCTTGCCTGCGTGTTATGAAATTTATATTCAGCGGGGGTTACTTACATATTTTATTCAAAAAGAAGTTAGAGTTATGATTGCAGGCTGTTTTTTGAATGCTGAATTTGAACGCTGAAATAGCTGGGATTTTTTAATACGAAGTGGCAATAAAGATATCCGATAATTTCATGTAGTTTAAAATCTAACTTATAATTTCATTATATGAAAAATTCATAATAAAAAAATAGCACTCGCTTCCTACCTATCTGCAATTGATTGAGAATAGTCCATCGATCCAACTATACCCCGTAGTAACGTAAAACCACCAAAACCACCAAAACCACCAAAACCACCAAAACCACCAAAACCACCAAAACCACCAAAACCACCAAAACCACCAAAACCACCAAAACCACCAAAACCACCAAAACCACCATTCCCCTTAACCCCAACGTTCTAGCGTCCACTCCAAAAGCAAAATCCCTCCATACCTGCAAACCTCACGCCAATCATGTACAATGACAAAAGAACAATTGATTTACATGGAAGGGAGTATAGATTCATGACATCACAACAGGGTTCAGAATCCTCAGCGGCATCATCACAGCACGATAACGGGAAATTCAATCGTAGACCAATCACACCAGCGGCTGCGCAGCAGAAAATTGCTGCTTATGTACAGCCTGCTACACTAGAAGAAGTGAAGCTACATGAGGCAGGAGGGCGATTTCTAGCACAGTCGGTTACCGCGCCACATCCGTATCCGCATTTTCGGCGGTCAGGTATGGATGGGTATGCGCTGCAAGCGGCTGATCTGGCGCAAGCGTCCAGTGACCATATCGTCTGGCTGGAAGTGATCGATAATATTCCCTGTGGCTATACACCATCACATGAAATTACATCAGGCTATGCGGCTCGAATTATGACGGGCGCGATGGTGCCCGATGGTGCGGATGTTGTCGTGATGCTGGAAATGACGGAGCTGCGTACAGAACATGGGCGCACATGGGTCGGTATCAAGCGTCAGGTAGAGCAGGGGAAAAATATTACACCGATCGGACTTGAGGTACAGGAAGGCGATCTGCTATTGCAACAGGGAGCACAGATTGGAGCGGGCGAAATCAGTGTGCTGGCTACATTTGGTGTACATACGGTGCCAGTGTATCGCAAACCGCGTGTGGCAATATTTTCAACAGGGACGGAGCTGCTTGGTGTCGAAGAGCCGATTGCACCGGGTAAAATTCGCAATAGCAACTCGCTGATGCTCGCCCAGCAGATTGCAGCAGCCGGTGGCGAGCCGATACTGCTTGGAGCGATTGAAGACAAGCTGGAGCTAGCACGAACGATGATGATGAATGCGCTGGAGCATTATGATCTGGTCGTATCCAGCGGCGGTGTATCGGTTGGCGACTATGATATTATGGGTGATCTTGTACGCAGTGGTGAAGTGGAGATGCTGTTTAACAAAATTTCGATGCGTCCAGGCAGTGTAACGACGGGAGCGGTAAAGGATGGTAAGCTGCTATTTGCGTTATCCGGTAATCCGGGTGCCTGCTTTGTTGGCTGTGAATTGCTTGTGCGTCCAACGATTCGGCAGATGATGGGTTCGCAGCATGATTATTTACCACAGTGGCAGGCAGAGCTTGGACGCGAATATGTAAAAATCAATAGCTTTACTCGCTATGTACGTGGTCGTTTGGAGATGGAAAATGGTCGCCTGATAGCTTATCCTGCCTTATTGGACGAATCGAATGTGATGGTAACGATTAAAGATAGCGATTGCTTGATCGTTATTCCGCCAACAAGTGAGCCGCTTGCAGCCGGAACGATCGTGCAGATACTGAGGTTGATGGATCGATGAATGATCATACGGGACAGACTCCGATGCCAAACGATCACAGACCTCCCATCATACAGATCGTAGGTTACAAAAATTCCGGCAAAACGACGCTCGTTACATCTTTGCTGCGTTTACTTGTACAGCATGGGCTGCGAGTAGCAGTGATCAAGCATGATGCGCATCAATTTCAAATGGATCATCCGGGTACAGACACGTATGCTCATACGGAAGCGGGTGCGGCTGCAATCGCGATCACATCACCTCGTCGAACAGCGATTATTCGCGAACAGTCTGCTTCATTGGAACAGCTGATCGATGAGCTGGTGGAGAGCACACTGGATCGTTATGATCTGATTCTTGTCGAAGGATTTAAACGTGAGAACTATCCTAAGGTAGCGCTGATAGCAGATGAAAAGGGACTGGAGCTTTTAAGTGAACTAACTTCTATTCACTGGATGTACACGCGTCTTGCTTCAGCACACGTTACAAAATATGTTGAACAGAAAGATCATTTAAATTTGAAAGACATACCTATTATTCCAGCCGGAAAAGATGGTATTATGGATATGTTCATTGCATTACATGCTTACATACAGTCCTCTACGTCATGAATAAGCCGTATTCCAATGCGGTTTACAAGCAGCAATGTCCATTCCACTTATAGAAAAAGGAGAGAGAACGAATGAAGGTAACCTTAATTGCTGGAAGTACACGTCCTGATGCATCGACAACGAAGCTATGCCAATATATTGCCCGCCTGCTGAATGAAAAAGGACACGAAACCGAAGTGTTCAACTTGCAGGAGCATATTTTGCCACTATATGGTCCAGGGGAAGCGTATGGTCATGAAGAAGTACAAAAGCTATCCGCAGCTGCCAAAAGTGCAGATGCACTTGTACTGGCGACTCCTGAATATCATGGCTCACTATCTGGCGTACTGAAAAATGCACTCGATTTCCTGAACAGCGACTACTTCAACAATAAAGCAGTACTGTCTGCCAACTCGGCTGGCGGTGTAGTAGGTACAGCTTCCTTACTGCATTTGCAAACGATTGTGCGCAACTTGCACGGTATCAATTGCCCGGAATGGATTTCGATCGGTGGCACTCAGCGTGAATTTGATGCAGAGGGCGCTCCGGTGGATGAAGGCGCAGAACTGCGCATTCGTACAGCAGTCGCTTCCTTCGCTGATCTGGCGGAAAAGCTGAACAAAGTATTTTAAAAAATTGCATGATGCTTGAACAAGTGTAGATGTGTTAGTCACACTTCTGGAACAAGATGAATTGGGAATAGGAATAGGATTGGTCTTGAACAGGGTTGAATAGAATAGCAACGATAAAAAAACCGCCGCTTTGATTCCGAAAGCGGCGGTTTTTAACTTTTCTTAGGAACAACAATTCCTTTTTATAACAGGAGTAACTGGTTAGATACAATTGCGTATCATATCTACCTCCATGTACATCCTGCATTAGAGGAGGATAGCAACTGGGATATAGCGAGCATACATAGTATAGAAGTTGATACATCGTGTCCTGCTATAGTTTTGCTCGATGTGTGTGTGGTAAGTATGCTACCATTGATTGTCTCATACTTATGCTGGACGTTTATTTTGCTATAACTGATCTAAAAGCACTAAAAGCACTAAAAGCACTAAAAGCACTAAAAGCACTAAAAGCATGTGTATCTCCTTCGTGCTTTCGTGCCACACGCTCGATTATTCCAGTGCCCTTTATAGTTCGTCCTTACGGCGTTCAATCGCCTCAGACATCGTTTTATCCGTCAGATGCGCATAAATCTCGGTCGTTTCCGTTGAAGCGTGTCCAAGCTGTTCTTTTGTTTTATAAATATCATTTTGCAAATAATAGTCGGTCGCAAAAGAATGTCTAAGTTTGTGCACGGTCAAATACGGTTTACCGAACGACTTGGCATATTTGATAATCATCGCTTGAATAGCACGTTTGGTCATACGTTTGCCTGATGATTGTCCGTTCGGTTTGGCGACGAACAGTGCTGATTCATTACGCGGTGTACGATAACGCGTGTCGCGTAGCTGCAAATAGACGATCAGTTCATCACGTGCCTGTTCGCGGAAGTAAACGGGGGTTTTGAACGTTTCATCGTTATTGCCTTTCCGGGAAACGTAGAGCATTTTCTGATTGATATCCAGATCATTCAAGTTCAGATTAACGACCTCGGATACACGCAGCCCTGAATTTAGAATCAGACTGGCAATACATGCATCGCGTTCACGGTTAAGCTCATACGAATATAACGCTTGCTTATTGCCGGCAATCGTCTCGCGATGACCTTCCAAAATATAACCGACAAACTCCAGCAGCTCCTCATCCTCCAAAATTTTGCCCTTGAGCTTGGCGGCGGTATCCTTCGGTTTGTGCAGTCGTTTCACTTCGATCTTCGCCATAATATTACGTTTGAGTAGTGGGTAGAAATCATCGTCTTCAGCAATCTGGCTTAAATAGTGGAACAAGGAACGGAGTGAGGATAGCTTGCGTGATACCGTAACACGGGTATTGGCGCCTTCCGCACGTGTCGTTAAATAAAGCCGATAGGCGGTGACATCTTCCATCCGTAGCGTTTCCAGCTCCAGTAGTGCAATATCCCCGATCTGATCAGCAGTCGATAAACCTTCAGCGATCATCCAGCTGAAAAATGATTCATAATCCCGTATGTATTCCAGCAACGTGGACGGCGATAAATCAGGTAGTTTATAGTTAATAAATTGCTCTACATACCAGGGCATGGAGGGCAGCTTGTCATCCAGCTTACGTCGATCCTGTATTTTCTGTATCGTCATGTCGTGAACTCACCTCGTGCTCCGATTGTATCATAAAATACGCATATGATTTGCGTCGCTCTGTAAATAGGGTATATAGTGATAGGAAGGCAGAACATCCATTCTGGATACTGCCGTCTGCTCCATTTACAGGTAATGTATTTTTCGACATCGGAGGGACAGGTATGGCGCTGGCGTTAGAGTTAGTTCCGCGTAGTAAAAAGCGGATCATTCGCGAAATGATGCAATTTTACTTGTATGATTTTACATATTATTTGAATATCGAGTTAACCGATAAGGGACGTTTTCCCGAATATCCGGATCTGGACGAGTTTTGGAGTCGACCAGGGCGTAAATTCCCTTACTTGATCTATTCGGGTTTCCATATTGCCGGCTTTGCACTGGTCGATCGGCTGGATAATGGGGAAGCGGATTATTATATGACCGAGTTTTTTATCCTGCATAAATACAGGCGGTCGGGTGTTGGCACATGGGCAGCATGCGAGCTATTCAGACGTTATCCAGGCCGCTGGAAAGTAACACAGGTGAGTAACAATCTGGCAGCACAGACATTCTGGCGTCGTATTATCGGCGAGTATACCGAAGAGCAATATGTGGAAAAGCTAGAGCCAGATCATGGTGGACCAAGCCAGTATTTTAATTCGTTTCGGCAGCTAGTATAAGGCCAATTGGTGTGATGTATGGATACGGAAATATGCTGTCGCGAGTTCATATTCGTATGAATAGGATGGATGAATAGAGGAAAATAAAGTCGCCTGCTTAACACGTAGGGCTTGCTGTGTAAATAACATCATGATTGAAACCGCAAACAGGACATAACCTGCAAAGGAGACTTACACATTATGTACTTACCAACGTTTTCGTTATCCAATAAAAAAGCAATTATTACAGGTGCCGGCAAAGGGATCGGGCAAGCACTGGCGATCGGGCTTGCGCAGGCAGGTGCTGATGTAGGCTTAATCTCGCGTACAGGCTCGGATCTGGAATTGACCAAACAGCTCATTGAAAAGCATAGCAGTCGTCAGGCGATCTGCCTCGTAGCAGATGTGACCGATCGACAGCAGATGAAAGAAGCATTTGAACGGTTTGAGCTATCTTTTGGCATACCGGATATTCTGGTCAACAATGCAGGTATGAACATTCGCAGCCGCGCACTGGATGTGACGGATATGGAATGGGACATGATCGTCAAAACGAACCTGCATTCCGCACTGATCGCCTCTCAGTTAGCCGCCGAAGGCATGAAAAATAATGGCGGCGGTCGGATTATCAACATCGCTTCGGTTGCCGGACATCTAGCGATGCGTACAGGTGTAGCTTACGGTGCAACGAAAGCGGCATTGATTCAAATGACCAAAATTTTGGCATTGGAGTGGGCAGATTATGGTATTCAGGTGAACGGTGTTGGCCCGTGGTATTTCCGCACACCGCTGACTGAATCTGTACTTGCAGATGAACAATATATGCAAGATATTTTAAACCGTACCCCACTCAAACGGATCGGCGCGATGGAGGAATTAGTTGGCCCTGTCGTATTCCTATCCTCTGATGCCGCAGGTTATATGACCGGGCAAACGCTGATGGTTGATGGTGGCATGTCGATTTTTGGATTTTAAATGAGCAATTACAATGATACGAAAGCTAGATAAGATCGTATCAACAAGTAAATAGGCGTAACCCAACATTTGTAACTAAACATTCGTAACCCAATATAAATCAACGAAAGTACAGTTCTTGTAAGGAGAACTGTGCTTTTTTGGTACGTTTTCTGCATCGAATAAGAGTTTGTAGGCAAACTCGTATACATATTAGCCGGAGTAGTTTCTGCCCCAGTCTAGCAAAAGGTTTTCGTTTTCGTACACATGCCACCTAAAAGTATGAACTATTTTTAACAAAGTTGCGTTTTTATGTATAAGGAGTGCTTTTGTAACGCTCAATTCATTTGATGCAGAGAATATAGAAAAAAAATGTAGAAACAAGAAGTAAAGATAGGTACGATTAGCAAAATCGCTACGATTTATATTATATAGACACTATAATAGTTTTTTACTAATTAATTGTTGACAATATATCTGAGTATGATATGATTAATGCAAACAAATATTACGTATGCAAACTATGAATTGCACCAAGCAAAGGGTGAGAATAGTGGAAGAAAAGAAAACACTGGCATTGGAAGAACATCTCTGTTTCTCTTTATATGCAGGCTCGCGTGCAATTACACGCATGTACTGGCCGATGCTGGAGGAAATGGGGATTACGTATCCTCAATATTTGGCACTAGTTGTATTATGGGATAAGAAAGAATGCACAATTAAAGAACTGGGTAAAGAAATTTATCTGGATTCAGGTACGATGACTTCGATGCTCAAACGGATGGAGGAATCCGGCTTGATCAAACGCCAGCGCTCACTTGAGGATGAACGTGTCGTTAAGATCCGTATTACGGAGCAAGGTCTATCTCTGCAAGAGCAATCAGCTTGTATTCCGCAATCGCTATTGCAGTCAACCGGGTTGAGCCATGAAGAACTAGAACAGCTTAATCGCCAAATTCGTCAAATCATTAGCAAAATTAAAAGTTAATTATACGTTCAAAATGCGTTTAACATGGAAAATGGTTCATTTGCCTACTAGTAGTATGTATGATCTTTATGTAGATAGGATAACGATATATTGTATAAAGTAAGGTTACAGGAAAAGTTCCTGTAACCTTACTTCCCCTCATGAATTTTGTATGCAAGTTTATCATTCCATCTCTAAATGAGGGCAATAAATTTTAGAAAACTATCTTCGATACTATATGTAATACATCGGCTTTCAAAAGCAGGCTAGTGACCATAGTATACTAATGATCATTATGTTCATTACAACTGTGACTGTACCTTTGCTCCTATCAAGTCGTATTTTATATTTGCATTTGCTTGTCCTAGATTGGATGTGTGTTCAGGTAGGTATGCTCTGGCAAGCATGCTGCCTTTCATATAGATGCAATGCTGTTGCTTGACGGTTGTGTCCGGTCGGATTGCGAACTGATATCGTTCGACAGATGCCTGTACATCAATTGCTATGCTGTTGCTATGATGCTATATACACGTACACAGGCGTATTCGACCTTTAATTTTGTTCTGGTGAATCGTTCAGATTTGCCTTTCTATATGATGTTTTATATGGAAAAGCGCTTATTCCTCCAGGGAATAGGCGCTTTTGTACATAAAAACGGTATCGATGTGTACGTGTACAGATCCATATTACGTGGTATGATATTTTACAGTTACAAGCAAGTTTAGAGAGATATGGCGAAAGTAGCGTATACATAACGAAGGAGGGATTCATATGGGTTCGCGCCTGATGCATTACTGTATTGCTGCATTAATCGAAAGTCGGCTGGGCTGGCATAGTCCAGAATTTATGCTGGGTAATCTCGCGCCGGATGTTGCAGAATATGGAGTTCGTGATCAGAACAAACGACAATCACACTTTATACGTCTCGATTCGGCAGGTGAAGGTTTTTTTGATTTGGAGCGCTTTGCTGCGCGTTATTTACGAGAGCAGCGTTCATTATTTCATATCGGTTATTATTTTCATCTGTTATCGGATGATCTGTGGATTAAGCGCATCTATATTCCTACCATTCATCACCTACCGCAAGATGAACGTCTGGAGGCAAAGGAACGTTACCAGCGTGATCTGAGCAAACTGGGCGGAAGGCTGATGAAGTATTACCATTTGCAATATACGGATCTGGAACATGAAGTGATGCTCATGCCTGAAGCAGATCTTGCTTTATTGCCTCAATTGGTAGAAGAGCTTAAGAATGACATTGCCTCGATTCCACAGGATAGTGAACCTGCACCGCTGGAAATACTAGAATGGGAAGCTGTTGTCGCAGCGCTGGAATATACGGTGAATTCCTGTCTCAGTCAGCTTCGGATGTGGGAAGAAGCGGATCGTATGCTGATTCGGCATGGGTATAGGTTGACGCTGGAAGGCAATCTTTAATCGTCGTATGTAGCATGAATGGAAGCAGGATAGCGTTGTATACAGGATCATAACCAGAATAAAAAAAAATATACTAACTCACTAAGGTATATACTATTTAAGTAGGACGTTGATGCGGAAGTTTAATTTAGCTGTTCAAGTAGCTGTTCAATGTGAATGGAGACTGTTTAATAGGTACGTGGTCATAGCCTGTAGGCTATGGCCTTTTGTTATTTAGTGGGAATATTGCGTATTTTGTAGCTGGTAAACTGCATATTTGACATATTCGTTGCGCTGGATATGCCATATTTACGCGGACTTGTGACTATGGGTACAATAGGAAGCAGGTGTAGAGCATGCACAACCATAATAAGGTGGGGGCGTAGGGGATGAATAACATGACGACATATGGTTTGGATAGGAACCGTATTATAGAGCGATTAGAATGGAAGCGTAAGCAGGCGGCACAGCGAGAACAGCAATTGTTCACGGTACTGGATCAAAGCTCAAATGTAGCGGAACGTGAACTGCTGGAATATTTATATGCGTATATGCCGCTGCATGATCTGGCCGATTATGATGGCGAATATTTTGCCGCTCATGTGCGTCATGTGTTAGCCACCCGCAAGCAGATGCCCTGGGGAGAGAAGATTCCGAATGAATTATTTCTTCAGTATGTATTGCCTTATCGGGTAAATAATGAAAATATCGATGACAGCAGACGTGTCATTCATGATCTGCTCGTGGATCGTGTACATACACTATCGATGGTGGAAGCGATCATTGAAACGAATTACTGGTGTCATGAGCATGCTACATATACCGGTACTGATATTCGCACGGTATCGCCACTGACGATCATGCGCACCGCATTAGGTCGCTGCGGGGAGCAATCGACCTTTACAGTGACTGCACTGCGCAGTATCGGTATTCCAGCGCGTCAATGCTATACACCGCGCTGGGCGCATTGCGATTCCAATCATGCCTGGGTCGAAGCGTGGGCAGAGGGGCAATGGCATTACCTCGGTGCGTGTGAGCCGGAGCCTGTACTGAATGAAGGCTGGTTCCGCTTGCCTGCCAAACGAGCAATGCTTGTCCATACTCGCGTACCTGCCGACTATATCGGTTCCGAAGAAATCTGTTCTATTCATCCGTGGTATACCGAAATTAATGTGCTGGATCATTATGCAGCTACCAAGCCGCTTCATATTCAAACGGTCGATGAAGCAGGACAGCCCTGTGTGGCAGAGGTACAATTTCAGCAATATAATGCGGCGGAGTTTTACCCGCTGGCGATACTGCAAACAGACGATGATGGAACTGTGGCATTAACTACAGGCTATGGCGATCTACTCATTCATGCACGTACACTGGATGGTGAACTCGTTGGCGAGAGCTTTGTTACGTCACAGCAAACGTCAGCTACGCTACGATTAAAGCCGATCGTGGACATACATGCTGCTGCACCTGTAGAAATGGACGAACGTACACCAGCGCTGCAATCAGGGGATCATACGTATACAATCGATTGGAACGTACAGCCGCCGCCTGCACCGGTTCCTGAGCCTGGTCCGGAAGTGAGTGAAGCCGATCGTCAATTGCAGGAGCAGCGTGTACATGAAGGGACAGCGCTTCGCACAGCGTATGAGCATACGTTTCTAACTGCCGAGGAAATAGAGCAGTATGCGATACACTGGTCGTTACCTAGCGAGCGTCTATCGACGGTGTTTCATACGGCACGTGGGAATGGGCGAGAACTCGTTGCTTTTTTCGAGCAGACCGAATCCGGGCAGCGTGAACTCGCGCTACAATTGCTGGAATCGATGCGTCAAAAGGATTGGCAGGATACGGATCGTGTGACACTGGCGGATCATTTGCAAGGTGTGCTGCCTTATATATCGCAACAGAGAGCCGAGTCAGCGCAGCAGCATACATGGTTTCAGCGGTATGTACTTTGTCCGCGTATTCATATCGAAATGATCGCACCGTATCGACAGTATTTATCCAGTCGCTGGGATGAAGCCTTACAGCAGCAATTCCGTAACGATCCACAACAGTTAGCTGCGCAAATCCAGCGCGAAGTCAACTTAGTAAATGATGTGGATCGGTATAGCGGTATGGCGACACCTGCTGGTGCACATCGACTGGGTGTTGCCGACTCGTTAAGCCGAGCGATTGTATTTGTTGCAGCGGCGCGTACGCTCGGTATAGCTGCGAGATTGGAGCCGCTGCATTTATTACCACAGTACTGGCAGGAAGATAGCTGGCACGATGCTTGTTTTACAGATGAGCTATCCCGACATTCTAGCCGTGGTGTGGGGGAAGATGCAGCCAATGAATTACCGGTTGATATCGAAGCTGCCCGGCAGAAAACTGATCATCCACTGACAATCACAGCGCATGAGGCGGTAGCCAGTAATAGAGGTTATATCGAAATCGAAGTGGATCAACAAGTAGAGCAAATGGAAAGTGAACGTACTGTGTCGCCGCCTGCCTATTATCAGGATTTTACGATCGCACTGCTGAACAATGGAGTATATGAAACATTGCAGTTTTCGTATGGAGATTCGACGATTACTGGACATCTGCATGAAGTATTGCCAGGCAGCTATCGTCTGACCACCGGAACGAGATTGCGCGATGGTAGTGTGCTGGGCCGCTTTACTTTTTTCCAGGTAGAGTCGGGACAGAAAGTATCGGTTAAGCTGGAACGGCGACAGGCGAAGGAGAATGTCCCCGTACTGGCACATACGTTGCCAGCCGCCATGCAAGCGAAATTGTTGGAAAATGAGCGTGATTATAAAGGGAATCATGATGTCGATTCCGCACAATCTGCCTATGCTACCGTTATCGCATGGTTGGAGCCAGAACGCGAGCCGACGAAACATGTATTACGGGAATTTGCCGAATTAGAGCAGCAATTTAGCGAACGTCATGAACGTATACTATTGTTGCTTCAAGAGCAAGCGGAGCAACAGATGCTGGAGCAAAACATTTTGCCGCCGCAGGCAGTTATTAGTTATGACGATCAATTGAGCGCATTACATGAGCTGGATGGGACACTGGAGCACGTGCTCGGTGACCAGCGACCTGTTGTGCTCGTAATCGATACACAGGGACGCATTCGCTTTGCCGTGCAGGGCTATAAGCCCGGAACAGCCACTGATCTGCTTCAGGTGCTGGATCAATTGCTGCTAGAACGATAGGATGGATGGAATCCATACAATATTTATCAACCGCGATAGGTATATCCTTTACAAGTCTACTCGATACATGCACTAAAATGAGTAGGATAAAATGTACAATAAACGTAGACGATAAGTCTAGCCTGTATACGTCAATCTTATGGACGCGCTAAAATGAGTGAGACAACAGACAACAGACAACAGACAACAGACAACAGACAACAGACAACAGACAACAGACAACATGCAAAATAAGCGAGGAGTCAAACATAAACAAAGCGAGAGCCGGTAGGACGGACTCTCGCTTTGTTATGATATATAGGATGCTGAAATATAGGGTTAGGAAGTATAAGGCTAAGAAGTAAAGTTGAAGGAATGATATAAGGTTGCGGTTACGTCTTGTGGCAGTTTAGTGCTGAGTATGCGTTTGACGTTGGCTTTGTTGATAATGCGCTCGATCAAGTCGCTAATAAAACCGTCTACATAAAATAAACAGACGCTACGTCTGTGATCATATATTCATCTGACGCCGCTGCTCATTTTACACATAGAAAGGCAATACTAATCGATTTCCTATCTTTCCATTAACGTAATGCACACGAGTTGGAAGCCTGGCTGGCAGGAACTTCAAGCCCGCGCAAATCGCGAATTTTCACATTATTGCTGTACGTCATCGAATCACTACGCAGTTTAAACGAGGTGAAATTCACTTCTGCATCCAGTGACATCGAATCTTCAAAATAAATCTGATGCTGACGATCAATCAAGATCGGTACAGAGTTAGTTTCAATCACTTCATCATTAGCATCCTGACGATCGACGATAAGTAATACCGGAATACCATCACAACCACAACCTTCACCGGTATCATACAGCAGCTTGTACATGCCTTCTTTACCTGCCAGATTGTCTCTCAATTTACGGTCAGCCAGCTCAGTCACTTGAATTCTCATCGATCTCACCTGTCCTTTATAAAATAGTATACAATCTTATTAACCAATTGATGTGGGTGTAAGAAACGAATCGTAGCATTTACCTTAATTTATATCGTCTACCTTACGCCTATATTCATCTTATGTATTTATCATATCACAAAATTAAGTTGTATACAATATTTATGTTTGCAGTGTGATTGGTTTGTGTATATTTATATTTGTGTACATTTACAAATGTACACATGCCGGTGTTTATCATGCCAGTGTTGATACAGTTATAAAGTGATCAATCATACAGCTATATTCAGCTGTTCAAGTTTACAGTCGTTCCCATGCCTGGAGTGGCAGAAGCGACCACGTTCCTATGTTCTCTGTCTGGAGTAGCATAAGCAACCACGTTTCTATGTTCTCTGCCTGAAGTGGTAGAAGCGACCGCGCTCCTTATGTTCTCTGCTTGGAGTGGCAGAAGTAATCGCGCTTATGCTGTTCTCTACCTAAGCGCCTATCATATGACCAGTACAACGAAATAAAACAGACGCTACAATCGCCCGCATGCTACAATATGCATTAGATAACATAAGCACCATGATACTGACAGAACTAGCTGACTATGGATAAACGCTCTTCCAATACGGTAAGGGCATGGATCAGCAGGTCTGCTGATGTGTAAAAGCGGCGGCAGGAGGAAAAGAGATATGTTGACACAGGATTATATTAAAGGTTATTTACAGGGCATTGCTCAGATGAATATGCAGGCGAATTGCTCGCTTGATTATGATCTGGATGAAATTCCGGCTACAGGGACACTGGTGGAAAGCGTATGTACGTATATGCAACTGAGTCCGACACAGGTGAGTCTGGATCGTTTGACGACCTGGGAAGAGACATTACTGGAGCTGCTACCGCGCTGGTTTTTTTATCAGTTATACGATGAACGTCAACACCAGGTAGATCGTAGCATGATCGGCTATGATCAGGAGCAGGCAAGTCGTCAGTTTATACATATATTGAAAGAATGGCTGAGTCGAGAAGGCAGTATGACGACAGCTTTTCGTGTCGATAGTAAGCCGGATTCGTTTTATGAATTGGAATGGGACGACTTTTTATTTTTTACAAATGGTAAGCTGTACTTTTTGCATTTTGGTCGGAGTGATTAGAGGGGTTCGACTTTTGGCATATAAAATTTAATATGTAATACAATACAATGAAATGGAACAGGCATATCCGGTTACGATGCGGGTATGCCTATTTGTATGGAAATTGAACCAATAGTAGATTGTATGGATAGGAGATTGTATGGTGTATACTACCGAATGAGCAATTGCTTTGTCACATAATTGACATCCCTATTCATAATCGTTCAAAAGATTGTTGATCATAATCGTTGTGACATTGGACAAATTGAGCTAAAATATATATCACTGTGCGTAACCTATTTTGTCTGTATCCAAGTGGAGGGAAACAGATCAGGATAATCGCTATGCTTTTTTGTAGCTTTGCACGTTGCTGCGTCTTCGCGGTAAAGGGACATTTTATTATCAATCATGCAGAAGCAGGATTTATCGGAGGTTTGTTTTTTGGAGAAAAAAGTACCTTTTTCATTCATTATCGTTATTGGATTAATGCTGTTTGCGCTCTTTTTTGGAGCAGGGAATCTGATCTTCCCAACATTGCTTGGACAATCATCAGGCACGAACTTCTGGGCGGCGAACATCGGCTTTCTTATTACCGGTGTCGGCTTGCCAACACTTGGCGTTATTGCGCTTGGTGTATCGGGCAAAGAAGATCTACAGTCGCTTTCCAGCCGGGTGCACCCGGTATTCGGCGTTGTGTTCACAACGGTGCTTTATCTGGCAATTGGACCGCTATTTGCGATTCCGAGAACAGGCAATGTATCGTTTGAAATAGGCGTGAAGCCATTTCTCGATGGCGGTTCGCATCTGTTGATATCGATTCTATTTTCGATTGTGTTCTTTTCGATCACTTGCTTTTTCTCGCTTAATCCAGCACGTATTGTCGATCTGGTCGGCAAAGTGTTAACGCCGATTAAACTGAGCTTTATTAGCATTCTGATTATCGCGGGTCTATTGTATCCAATCGGTGCTTTGCAGCCGCCGACAGCGAAGTATGCAAGTCATGCGCTGTTCCAGGGTTTTCAGGAAGGCTATCTGACGATGGATGCACTGGCATCATTTGTGTTCGGTATTATCGTCATTCAAGCGATTCGTTCGCGTGGGGCAACGAGTCGTAAGCAGGTCGTTACCGTATCGATCAAAGCGGCTGGTATTGCAGCGATTATCCTGTCCGTGCTCTACGTATCGCTCTCATACATTAGCGCATCCAGTGTAACCGCATTTGGTTATTTGGAAAATGGCGGTCAGATTCTGGCGCGTATGTCGAGTTACTATTTTGGCACATCCGGCGGTGTATTCCTCGGACTGATGATCACGATCGCCTGCCTAACAACGAGCATCGGTCTGATCACATCATGCGCCAGCTATTTCCACAAGCTGCTGCCGCGTCTGTCGTACAAAAAGCTCGTTGTGAGCATGTGTATATTCAGTGCGATTATCGCAAATATCGGTCTGAATGAATTAATTCAGATTTCTGTACCGGTACTGAAAATTATTTATCCGCTGGCAATTGTGCTGATGATCCTTACATTTTGTCATCATCTATTCAAAGGCAATCGTCTCGTATATCAGGGCAGCATGTTACTCGTATTTCTCGTTAGCATTCCGGATGGGTTGCGCGAAACGAAGCTGCATCTGAGCTGGCTGGATACATTTATGACGGGATATATTCCGATGTATAGTATCGGTCTAGGCTGGGTATTGCCTGCTGTGATTGGTGCTGTGGGCGGTTATGTGATCAGTATGGCGCGCAGTCATGCAAGTGCAGCTGATCAGCGTCATTGATTAAGAACGTGTGTCATTGATTGAGAACATGTAAGATGTTCTAAATGAATATGGGTGTAAAAAACGGGTTCTTTAGGGAACCCGTCTTTTTGATGTAGGCTCATTTGTAGATGTAGATGTAGATGTAAGAGAGCTTGCCTATGGCGAGCTGGTCGAAGTGGTGGTGCAGGGCATTCAGCAGAAGCGTCACTTTTCGCTTATTTTACCGACGGATATCGTTCCGATGCAAGTGTTAGATGCATTTATAGATACGTTATTTGTGCGTAAAATAGAAAAGTAGTAACAAGTCATAAACAGATGTGCCGCAAATGGCTGTAAATAGGGTAATACATATACAGCGTGATAGCTCTGAGTCTGTGATTTGGCTCAAATCCATCTATCCACGGAGGCCCTTATGGAACAGCGTAAATACGGCAATACCGACATGAAAGTTAGCATTCTTGGTTTTGGCGGTTCAGAGATTGGCAGTGGGGTTTCGCAGGAAGAAGTGAACCAGTTGCTACATAGTGCACTGGATGCAGGCTTGAATGTGATTGATACGGCAGAATGTTATGGAGATAGTGAGGAGCTAATTGGCAACGCACTAGCAGATCGACGTGACGATTATTATTTGTTTACCAAATGCGGTCATGCTGCTGGTTTCGAAGCTCCAGACTGGGATAAAACGATGCTGGAACAGAGTATCGATCGTAGCTTGCGTCGTTTGCAAACCGATCATGTGGACGTGATTCACCTGCACAGCTGCTCAGAAGAAGTGCTACGCCGCGGAGATGTGATCGAAGTACTGCAACGTGCCAAGCAGCAGGGCAAAACACGTTATATTGGTTATAGCGGTGATAGTACAGATGCGCTATATGCAATCGAAACTGGTGTATTTGATAGTTTGGAAACGTCAGTTAATATTGCGGATCAGGAAGCGATCTCGCTCACGCTACCGAAGGCACTTGAGCGCGGAATGGGGATTGTAGCGAAACGCCCACTTGCCAATGCAGCATGGACGAAGGAAGAAGTGAAACCAGAAGATTATGAATATGTATATTGGAACCGCTTACGTGATCTGAACTATCCATTCCTGGAAGAGCAAGATGTGCAGACGAGTATCCAACAAGCGCTGCGTTTTACACTTAGCATTCCCGGGGTAGATACGATGATCGTTGGTACAACGCGTCCAACACGCTGGGCGGAAAATGCTGCACTGCTGGAAGATGGAGAATTGTCGAAAGAGGAGTTCGATCGTATTCGTCAGCGCTGGTTCCAGATTGCAGAAGCGGGTTGGGTGGGACAGGTGTAATCCTTGATTATACAAGTTCATAGGCTATACCAATGCGTATATCGCTTACAAGCCGCAGATAATGGTGTGATCATTGTCTGTGGTTTGTTTTTTGTAGTCGTGATTTGTTATTCATCACAACATTTTCGTAAAGTTTTACGCGCAAAAAAGTATTGCTAAATGAAAATCAATATGTTACTGTATGTCTGTAACCGGTTACACATTGAGGTGAAAAACTATTGACAACGATAAAAGATGTAGCAAAGCATGCTGGAGTATCGGTTGCGACCGTATCCCGCGTCATTAACGCAATAGGATATGTACATGAAGATACACGCCGCAAAGTAGAAGATGCGGTGCGTGAATTGAATTATACGCCCAATGAAGTGGCACGCTCCCTATACAAGCGCAAATCGCGTTTGATCGGACTATTGCTGCCAGACATTACGAATCCATATTTTCCGCAACTCGCACGCGGTGTAGAAGATCGAATGCAGGAGAGCGGATTTCGGCTCATTTTCGGCAATAGCGATGAAAGCAAAGAGAAGGAAAAGGATTATATCCAGACTTTTATCCAGAACAATGTCGTAGGCTTGATCAGTTCAACGAATGATCCGGATAGCTCCGCCTATGCAAGTTTGAACTTGCCGGTCGTATTTTTAGACCGAATTGCCAGTGATCGCCCATCCGTCTATGCAGATGGACGCGAAGGCGGACGCCTTGCTGCTGAGGCACTGGTGGAACGCGGCAGTAAACGCATTACCATTTTGCAAGGACCAGAGCATATCCGGACAGCACAGGATCGCTTTCGCGGAGCCGCCGAACTACTCGAAGGAAAAGCGATCGATTATCATATTGTGCATACAGCATCATTCGCTTTTGCCGATGCAGAGAAATGGGCACGCCAGTTATTCAAGCAGCATCCAGACACAGACGGCGTTATAGCGAGCAACGATATTGTGGCTACCGCTGTACTGCATGAAGCGCTGCGCCTCGGGAAAAAAGTACCGCATGACGTGCAAATTGTCGGCTTTGACGATATCCCGCTGAGCAGCTTGCTATCGCCAGCATTATCGACGATTCGCCAGCCCGCTTACGATATGGGACGCGCAGCAGCTGAGCTGCTAATCGCTTTCGTCGAAGGCACCCCTGTCGTAAATCGCACGATCCAAATGCCGGTTGCGTTTGTGGAGCGAGATACGACGCGGAAGATGCTTTAAATGAATTTGAATAACTTTGAATGAATCGAACGCTTGTCCGCCGCTCGTTTACTCGTTTATAGGAAAACATCAATGTAGACGAGCAAGGAGTGGGAATGGATGAGATCGTGATAGATAAAAAACGAATGACGCAAATGTGTATTCAACTATTAGCTTGAGAATTTACGATACACGGTATAAAAAGCTAGAATTAACACCATAATCGGCGTATTGACTCATATAGACGTATTGACTTATCAAGCACTAAATTATAATTGTGTAGCTGTAGCTGTAGCTGTAGCTGTAGCTGTAGCTGTAGCTGTAGCTGTAGCTGTAGCTGTAGCTGTAGCTGTAGCTGTTAGGGGCATTTCTATTTGTCAGCACATGCTGACTATAGCTCTATGACTGTATGTAAGTAATAGTGTTTGCAAATAATCCGTTGATGATTTTAAATAGTTGATCGCTTTAAATATTAGTTGTTAATGGGTATTAATATCCCTGATAGTGAAAGATTTAGATCTGTTGCAAAACTCTAATCATTCACGATTAACGTACCACAAGTATATACAAAATCGTATGTAGTATGATGTGAGCTGCACTTCACTGCGGCAAGGAAATAAGGGGAAAAGACGACTTACAGTGTTAGCGATTTCCTAACACGGGGTTCAATGAGAAAAGGATTTTTGCATAGCAAAATATCTTACTACTTTGAACACGGGAATCTCCATTCTCTCCTTATCCGGTAGATTCCTGTGTGAAACCGGAGTCTGTCCCCTTATTCCTTGCCGGAGTGGTTGCTGCTTCATCAACGAGGTTTGCATACCCACCCGATCATAATCTCGCACATACTACGTCTATCCACACATCATATTTGTGTATAAAGCTAACCATACGCAGTCACTATGAACTCCAACATACAGATATACTTACACATCGATTAACATCACCATATCGATTAACATCACCACATCGATCAACATCACACAATTAAGGAGCTGTATAAAATGACAAATGCAAAACAAGCCAAAGTATGCGTGGTTGGAAGTTGCTCAATGGATCTAGTCGTAACGTCGCCTCGTCGTCCCGGCGCTGGAGAAACGGTCATGGGCGATAGTTTTAAAACGGTTCCCGGTGGCAAAGGTGCCAATCAAGCAGTAGCCGCTGCTAGACTCGGAGCCGAAGTCGTTATGATCGGTCGCGTGGGTGATGATCATCTGGGCGAAACGATTTTAAACAATTTTAAAGAAAATCACGTTTCTGTAACACATGTGAAACCGGTTACAGATATGGAAAGTGGCACCGCTCATATTACACTGGCAGAAGGCGATAATAGCATTATCGTTGTACCGGCAGCCAATAATGAAGTGACGTCAGATTATGTAGAGCAGGCCGCGGAAATCATCCGTAGTTCGGATATCGTACTCATTCAGCAGGAGATTCCAGCGGAGACGGTCGCTGTTGTAAGCCGCATCTGTGTCGAAGCAGGTGTGCCCTTACTGCTCAATCCGGCTCCAGCACGCAAGATCGATGCCGAAGTGCTGCAACATGCAGCCTATATTACACCTAATGAGCATGAAGCATCGGTTATCTTTGAAGGCATCAGCTTGTCGGAAGCGCTACGCAACCATCCAAATCGTTTGCTCGTAACGGAGGGCAGCAATGGAGTACGCTACTACAACGGTGAAGAAGAATGCGTTGTTCCTACATTCAAAGTAGATGCGGTGGACACCACGGGTGCAGGGGACACATTTAACGCCGCATTGGCAGTTGCTCTGGCTGAGGGACAGTCCCTTGCAGATAGCATTCGTTTTGCTAATCGTGCGGCTTCGCTATCGGTGACCAAGTTTGGTGCACAGGGCGGGATGCCGACCCGGGCAGAAGTGGAGGCGGCGCTCTCATGAAAAAGCATGGGATATTGAACAGTCACATTAGTAAAGTTCTGGCAGACCTCGGGCATACCGATTATATCGTCATTGGCGATATCGGTCTGCCCGTGCCGGAAGGCGTGGCGAAGATCGATCTGGCGCTTACGTATGGCGTGCCCAGCTTCGAGCAGGTCGTTGAAGCGATTGCAGCCGATATGGAAGTGGAAAAGGTGGTCATCGCTGCGGAAATGGTCGAGCACAATCCAGAAGCCTTTCAATATATGAGCAGTCGTTTTGCAGAGGCAGAGCAGCAGCGATGTACACATGAACAGTTTAAGCAGCTAACAGGCGGCGCGAAAGTAGTCATTCGTACAGGCGAAGCCAAGCCGTATGCGAATTGTATTTTGCAAGCTGGTGTTTATTTTGGTGAATAATAATCGGCTAACAACGAATAAACGAATGAACGAATGAACGAATAAACGAATAAACGGATGAGCGAATGAAAAAATTGACACATAAACGAATGAGGAGGAGCGAGGATGCACATTCAAATGAACAATATCCACAAAGCTTTTGGCACGAATCAGGTGCTCAGCGGCGTTGATTTCGAGCTGCGAGCCGGTGAAGTGCATGCGCTGATGGGTGAGAATGGTGCGGGCAAGTCGACGATGATGAATATTCTCGTCGGGCTGCACCAGCGCGATGAAGGCACGATTGTCATCGATGGGCAGGAATTATATTTTACTAGTCCGAAGCAGGCGGAAGAAGCGGGAATTGCTTTTATCCATCAGGAGCTGAATATATGGCCTGAAATGACGGTGCTTGAAAATCTGTTTATCGGCAAAGAGGTCACTTCGTCGGTAGGCTGGTTGAATAGCCGCAAGATGAAAGCGTTAGCAAAAGAGCAGTTTGCCCGTCTCGCTGTTGATCTGCCATTACAGCAGGAAGCAGGGCTATGCTCTGTCGGTCAGCAGCAGATGATTGAGATCGCCAAAGCGCTTATGACTGATGCCAGAGTGATCATTATGGATGAGCCGACCGCAGCGTTAACCGAACGCGAGATTCAAAAGCTGTTTGATGTGATTCGCGCTTTAAAAAAGGAAGGTGTTTCAATCGTCTACATCTCGCACCGGATGGAGGAAATATTCGCTTTATGTGACCGGATTACCGTTATGCGTGATGGACGTACCGTCGATACGAAGGACATTGCAGCGACTAATTTTGATGAAGTGGTACGTAAAATGGTTGGACGTGAGCTGACCGAACGTTATCCGTTACGTACATCGAAGCCTGGCGAAGTGGTGCTGGAAGTGAAAGGTGCTACGAAACAGGGACAATTCAGCGATGTGAGTTTTAGCGTTAGAGCAGGCGAAATTGTCGGCTTCTCCGGTCTAATGGGTGCGGGACGTACCGAGATTATGCGAGCGCTATTCGGACTGGAATCATTGGATCGTGGAGAGATTCGGATTCATGGCAAGCCGGTTCATATTCGCCGTCCGGATGATGCAGTTCGGCACGGAATTGGCTTTATTACCGAGGATCGTAAAGATGAAGGACTTATTCTCGACTTTTCCATTCGCGATAATATGGCGCTGCCGAATCTGTTTAGCTTCACATCCAACGGATTCATTTCCAGCAAAAAGGAACTGGAATTTGTCGATACACTGATCAAGCGTTTACAGGTGAAAACACAATCAGCGGAAACGCCTGCACGTAGTCTGTCTGGCGGTAATCAGCAAAAAGTCGTGATTGCCAAATGGATCGGTATCGGTCCAAGCTTGCTCATTCTGGATGAGCCAACACGCGGTGTTGATGTGGGCGCGAAGCGGGAAATTTATCAATTGATGAATGAGCTGACTGATCGTGGTGTGGCGATCATTATGGTATCGTCCGAGTTGCCGGAAATTTTGGGCATGAGCGATCGCATTATCGTTGTACATGAAGGCAAGCTTAGTGGAGAGCTTCCACGCGAGCAGGCGACACAGGAACAGATTATGACTTTAGCTACAGGAGGCCAATAATATGCAAACTGCATCACAACCTAAATCCGCCGGACGCAACATTTCTGAGGTGACACAGAAGCTCGGTCCACTGCTCGGATTTATTATTCTCGTTATTATTGTATCGATTTTGAATCCAGCTTTTTTGGAACCGCTTAATATTTTGAACTTGCTGCGTCAGGTCGCGATTAATGCGTTGATCGCATTCGGTATGACATTTGTTATTTTGACGGGCGGTATTGATTTGTCGGTCGGTTCGATTTTGGCGTTATCGAGCGCTTTTGTCGCCAATCTGATGCTATCCGGCATGGACCCGATTCTGGCGATCATAATAGGCTGTCTGGCTGGTGCAGTGATGGGCATGGTTAACGGCCTTATGATCACGAAGGGGAAAATGGCTCCATTTATCGCTACACTGGCAACGATGACGGTATTCCGCGGCTTGACGCTTGTGTACACGGGCGGTAACCCGATCACCGGACTTGGTGACAGTATGGCATTTCAATTGTTCGGACGCGGGTACTTCCTCGGTATTCCAGTTCCGGCGATTACGATGATGATCGCCTTCGCGATTTTGTGGGTGATCTTGCATAAAACGGCATTTGGGCGTAGAACGTATGCGATTGGTGGTAACGAGAAAGCATCGATCGTATCCGGTATTAAAGTAACCCGTGTCAAAATTATGATTTATTCGCTCGCAGGGATGCTGGCTGCGCTGGCAGGCGCAATTCTGACGTCTCGTCTGAACTCCGCTCAACCTACAGCAGGAACATCCTACGAGCTGGATGCGATCGCAGCGGTTGTACTTGGGGGTACGAGCCTGTCCGGTGGACGTGGTCGGATTATCGGCACATTGATCGGCGCGCTCATCATCGCGACGTTGAACAACGGTTTGAACTTGCTCGGCGTATCGTCCTTTTACCAGATGGTCGTTAAAGGTGTCGTGATCGTTATTGCTGTCTTAATTGACCGGAAGCGTTCGGCGTGACACTAAGGATTTATTGTAACGTGAAGTATATAGTCCTGCTGTAAACCGCTATTTATATATAGCCAGACATCGAGATAAAGATGGCATCACTGAATCGTTTACACAGCATGTCCAGCCAATAGAACGAATAACGCCCAATCACAGTGCCAATCTCCTCCTGCACTTTGCGTTTACAAAGCATACTCATCCAATAGAACAAATGGCTTAAAGAAAGAAGGGAACCCGATGAAAAAAATTAACATGCTACTAACGCTCGCGCTGACCTTACTGTTGCTGGCAGGCTGCTCCATGCAACCGCCGGAATGGGCGAAGCCGAAAAAGGCAGCCACCACCGGAGAAATGACCATTGGACTGTCGATCTCCACGTTAAACAATCCATTTTTCGTATCGTTAAAAGATGGCGTAGCTGCTGAAGCACAGAAGCTGGGCATGAAAGTGATCGTCGTTGACGCGCAAAACGATTCTGCCAAACAGAGCAATGACGTTGACGATCTGCTGCAACAAGGGGTAGACGCACTACTGATCAACCCGACCGATTCCGCAGCGATCTCTGCTGCCGTACAATCAGCGAACAATCTCGACATCCCGGTCATTACGCTTGATCGTTCTGCCGATAAAGGCGATGTGAAAACACTCGTCGCTTCCGACAATGCCAAAGGCGGACGCATGGCAGCCGAATACCTTGTGAAGAAGCTTGGCAAAGGAGCCAAAGTGATCGAACTGCAAGGCGTACCCGGCGCATCTGCAACTCGTGAACGCGGGAAAGGCTTCCACGAAGTTGCCGATAAACAACTCGATGTGATCGCTAGCCAGGCTGCTGATTTTGACCGCACGAAAGGCTTGACCGTAATGGAAAATTTGCTGCAAGCGAACCCGGACGTACAGGGCGTATTCGCTCACAACGATGAAATGGCACTCGGCGCTATCGAAGCGATCGAAAGTGCAGGCAAAGACATTCCAGTCGTAGGCTTTGACGGCAACGAAGATGCCATCAACTCTATCAAACAAGGCCAACTAACCGCTACCGTTGCTCAACAACCGAAATTGATCGGCCAAATGGCAGTAGACGCTGCCCGCGACGTCCTGCAAGGCAAATCGGTAGCATCATCGATGCCAGCGCCGCTTAAGATCGTAACGAAGGATCGTGCGGAGTAAGGGAGAACTCAAGCAAGAGTGGACGAATGTTGCTGAATTTGTGTGGATGATTCACTAGCAATCATTTAAAGCGTAAAAGAAAAGAGTTAGTGTATGTACACAGCCGTACAAGCATATACACTGATTCGGAACAGAAACCACGGTGTGCGATGAGAAGGGGAATTTCGCTTAATAAAATATTTTACTGCTTCCGAGCACGGGAATCTACATTGTACTCCTACTCCGTAGATTCCTGTGCGAGACGGGAGCCTGTCCCCGTATTGCTTGCCGTAAGTGATGGATGCGCGATTACCCAAAGTTCGCATGCAGTTTCCGTTTATCAGCAATCACTAGCCTTACTAGCAGTATAAAAGCCCACAAGCCAACTTCTCAGCGAAATTTATCTCATTCACCCAATGATTTACTTAAACTCAACAGCCAGCAATGGTATACTTGCAATAGTGCAGGTACACCTGCGCCTGTTGAGTTTTTTGTTAGATATGTCCAAAAGCAGGAAATTCTACATCATAAATGGAATATAAAGCAGATAACAGCAGACATCTCGCCTTATTGCGAGTGGAACATGCTGACCGGACGAACAGGGTTGATGGCATATCACTTGATTGTATAGATGGGGTTACGACAAACTTGTGATGCATATGCAAACCTGCCGGATGCATGATCAAAGGAGAAGGATTCATGTTTATTATTTTATTGCTTTGCTGTCTGATCATCGGCTTGATTAGCTTTGGCAAAAATTGGCCTGCTGCGCCAACGGCTGCCGGAAGCATGGTGATGGCACTGAGCATTTTTGTATCAGGCGTATGGCCATATATGTCCGGTCAGAGCGTAAATAGTCTATCTTCCAGACTGCTTGTGCTCGGAACGATACTGATATGGTTATACTTACTGGCGAGCTATTTGACGTCGATTCGTCGGTCTACGTTTTATCGGGATCATCTGGCTGATCCGATGCGTCGTCTGGCGATTGGAAGCTGGGCGACTGGAACATCGGTGCTGCTTATCAATGTGTATTATGCGTTTGGAGCAGGCTGGATTAATGAAACAGTTCATATTATGGCCGTATTAAATGTCGTACTGTGGTTATTTTACCTGTGGTCCGTATTGAATGGCTGGCGTCAACTGGCAGGTCAATCGTATCGCGGACAGCTGGATGGAAGTGTATGGCTACCTGCGACAGCGACACAATCGATTGCCTGGATGATCCATGAAGTATTCGATCTGGCAGATGGGCTGTGGATAAGCCGAATTCTGATTGCGATCGGCATGGTTTTGTATCTCATTGGAGCCTGGCAATTATGGCGACAGTATGCCAGACGTCCACGGACGAAGCAGACGTACGGTCGCTGGAATGCTACTTATGTGATGGTATACGGTGCTCCTGCTATCGCGGCTGTAACCGCAAGCGCGACACATGCATGGAGTGCGGAGCATATTACAGATGCGTGGTGGGTCATTCTGGCGCTGCTGTTACTAATTGAAGGACGCGAAGCAATCCAGGCGATTAGCCGTATCCGTCATACCGGCTGGCGAACAGGCATTGGTCGCTATCATACCGCACAATGGACAAGACTGTTCACGCTCGGTATGTTTTATGTACTCACATGGTATACGTTGCCGCTCCTGCAAGAAGGTTCTTTATCACTGCTGCTTCATCGCGGGGTATTAAAAGCTGGAGGATGGCTAATCAGTATACTGCTTTTGCTGGAGCTTACCTTCTGGTTGGTTGCGCTTATTCGTCATTCGGGACAGCCTTTATCTGAGAGTGAGACACCGAGCAGTACGGGAATGAGGGTTCGTCATCATTAAAAGCGGTCGTTCTGGTCGTTATCATGGTTCTAATTGTAATGGTTTTAAGTGATAGGCTTGCGCTCAGGTTCATTTCTGGGCGCTTTTTTTATTTTACAAAGAGATTGTTCTACATAAAAAGTACGCTGGAAGTTAAAGAGTTAAAGAAGTGGGTGAACCTAGTACCTTGACCCTATTCAATATTCACTTCGATCGTATTCCAGAATGTGTATCGTTCAGAATTTGAAGCGAATTTAAAGTTGAAACTAATCTTCGTTAAGGTACTGGTGATTTGACCGAGAATAACTTGAGTTTTAAAGCTGAATGAAGCTTTTATTTATAAAGATAGTAGTACACCTATAAAGTTGACATTTAAATCGGTCTGTATACGAATACCGCAGTATAGTCGACGTTCAGTTTGTGTTTGTATGCGTGTTCGGTTTAGTTATGTTCACGTTAATTACGCTTTCGCCCTGTTCTCCATCCGCCTCCTGATGTTCAAGCCGATAGGCGGAAGGAGAACAGTGAAAATATTGCTTAAACGCATGACTGAATCGCTCGGGTGTAGTGAAGCCGAGCGCACGCGCGACTTCGCGAATCGTCTGGTCTGTCGTCAGCAGTAATTGTACCGCTGCTTCCATACGAGCCTGCAACTTTTTATTTGCAAATGACATCCCATATTGCCTGTGTACCGTTCGTTCGGTTTGTCTCGTACTCAATCCGAGCTGATGGGCGAGTTGCTTCAGTGTAATCGAATGGTAGTCATACAAAAAGCTATTTTCAATCGTCACCAGTCTGCGATCATCGAGCGTTTTTACAGGGACATGAGGTGGCTGGAAATGATCCTCATCGTAGTAGCGCAACGTCTGAGTGAGAATGAGTTCCAAAATATTAATAATCATACGATGAAACCCGATCTGCTGGAGTGAAGCTTCGTGAGCGAGCATGTCAAATAACGACATCATCTTATTTGCCGTATCGGTGCCCATCCAAAAAGGTCGCTCTATTAACCATTGTGACAGCAGCGTGTTGTTGCCGCCATAATATGGATCACGTTGAGCTGACGTTTGCCCGGATACAATCTCAAAAAAGATACAGTATTCCGCCATCGGATCGGTCATATCAGGCACCTGCTCATGCTCAATCTCTGGACCCGTCATAAACAATGTGCCTGGTGTCAGTGCATAATGCCGTCCATCTGCAATTAAATGACCTTTACCACTTGGGATGTAATGCAACTCATAGCTGCTATGACTATGACTGTGTTTTGGCATCGAGTGATGGAAATAGCCGAATTTTACATACAATACATTCAATATCAGTTCGTCTAGCTTGAGCTTAATATTCATATCTTCAATATGAATCGGTGGCAAGTTCATCCCTATCTCTCCTCTGTCATCATGCGACATTCTGACCGTCATCGAGTCAGTTCTTACTATAACGTCTACAGTGTATTGTTATTATAATTATAGCTAGGAATGAAAGCTGAGCAAATGGAGGAATGCCGCATGAATCCTACAGAAACGTCTCTATATCGAAGGGGTAATTATGCGCTGCAATACACGGAGATCTCTAGTGATGATCCGGGATATGCGTGGCGAGAAGGCATGGTCAGTGGAAATGGAACGAATGGCTATATTACGTCTGGTTCGCCGTATAGAGATAGCTTTATTTTTCAACATATGTGGTTTAACTTTCCTTCCGCCGATCCACGGCATATTCCGGCTGAGTTAACCGGGCAATTGGAAGAAGCACGGCAACATGTTTTTCAGCAAAATGATCAGTGGACGATCAAGCATGATAACGGTCAAACGCGTCAGAGAACGTTTTATTACAGCTATCACCCGGGACATCAGCTAAGGCTTCATATGAAAGATCAGCCCGAAGTTACAGACTACAAGCGTTGGACGAACTACGAGACAGCAGAGACGGGGGTGAGGTATCGCAATGCGGCAGGAAGTTGGATAAGGACTTCGTTTACATCGCGAACAGATGACGTTTCCATTACGAGATTGCAGCATTCCGACCAGGGCAGTAAGCTCAATCTGATCGTATCTATCGATGATATTTCTCATATGAGTGGAGCACATCATGGAATGTCTGCGGTGAAGGCGCTTCAATATAAGAAGCTTGTCGACACAGAAGCCCGTTATATTGCACAGATCGTGCATTATCCAGCATATGCAGACAGTGAACTACGTGATGGCGGTTATGCAGGGGTGACCAGAGTCGTTGTTATAAATGGTACACAGGAAAGAGTTGTGCTGGACACGACGAATGAAGAGATGAATGTAGGCGCAGAGCCGAATCCTGCTATTCGCATTGAACATGCAGATGCCGTGTATCTTATTACCGTTTCCGGACGAACGCATACGCTTGGAGATATAGAATTATTTGCGGAAAGTTCACAGTATGATGTACTGGATCAGTTATTGCACCATACCGATAAGGTGGTGCAGAAGTATACGACAGCTGAAAATGAATTTCATTATGAAGCAGCGCTGGCTGCTCATGCTGCATGGCATCGTGCTGAATTCAACGCTGTGCAATTCACGCTAGGTGGAGATGAGAGCACCAAACATACAGACAATCTCACCTTGATCGAGCGGCAAAAAGCGGCTACGCATCATATAGATTCTGCCTTTTTGGAGCAGGTATACAATCAAGGACGTTATGCGATGATCTGTTGTAGCGGAGCGAGTGCACCGCGTCTATGCGGGATGTGGACAGGGGAATGGAATCCGGGCTGGCGAGGCATTTATACGCTGGATGCCAATGTGAATTTGCAGGTGGCGGCCATGAATACTGGAGCACTAACCGCAGCACAGCACGGCTATATTACCTTTTTTCTACGTAATGCGCCTGATTTTCAGCTGAATGCGTTTATGGCTTACGGTATGCGTGATGCGATTCAGATTAGTGTGAATTCCGATGGGGATCGTGCGATGCATGTGGAATACGATAATGATTATCCGTTCGAATATTGGAATGCAGGAGCAAGCTGGTGTCTGTTGCCGATTTTTGAATACTGGCAATGTTTTGGTGAGATGGAGCTTCCGATTGTAGCAGAGATGAATATCGATCGTCTGCAATCGCTGCTGTCGGTACATGACGGTGGGCTATCGGATGAAGCATTCCAAGCATTAAAAAAGCGCGGTACGCTAAAGTTGCTTCAACATATTCTGTTACCGCTGCTTACCAAGCAGGCGAATTTCTGGGAGCAGATGTGTACACCGGAATATTTTACAGATCAAGCTGGACAGGCATGTTATGAACAGGGCAAGACGGCGTTGCTTCCAGGTGAGCGGTATATTATTTTACCTGCCTATTCGCCTGAAAATCATCCGATCGGCTATAACAGTACGATTACAGCCAATGCAACGATGGATATTGCTGCGGCGCGAGATGGGTTGAATATGACGATTCAGGTGGAACGAGCACTCCAGCGTCCTGGTTATGAAGCTGCTATAGCACGCTGGGAAAGCTTGCTTATTCAGCTCCCAGACTATCGCTATGATACGGATGGCGCACTATGCGAGTGGGCAATGAAAGATTATATCGAGAACAACAATCACCGTCATCTGAGTCATCTATATCCAGCATGGCCTGGCTATGAAACACAGACGAATGCTGCACTAGCGGCGGCTTCCAGTATCGCACTGGCTAATCGGGATCAATTCAACACAGAAGATGCTACAGCAGGTCATGGCTGGATGCACAAAGCGCTTGTTCATGCAAGGCTGAAAAATGGTGAAGGGGTACAGCAAGCCCTGCTGCCGATGATGGTAGAAGATGGCTATTATACGTCACTTATGACCGATCATGATACGAATCGCCGCAATCATTGTTACTGCACCGATACTGCCTTTGGTGTTGTGGCTACGATTCACGAAGCACTTCTTTATTCCAATACAGGCGAGATTGAGCTATTGCCTGCACTTCCTGCCGACTGGGCAGCGGGGCGTATGGATGGATTAATGGCACGTTCGCAGGTTAGAGTTGATCGACTATTATGGGATAGGGCTGCTGGTTGGGTGAAGGTAAGCTTGTCTGCGCTCGTTACGGATCAGAATGTGAAGTTGAGTTTGGGAATACCGTGGACGACAGCGCAGATTGATGGTGTAGAGGCAACGGTACAGTATGATGGTACGACTCCATATGTAAGTTTAAACGTGCCAACAGAGCGAGAAGTGACGGTTATTTTGAAATAGGTGTGGTAGAAGTGAAAGCAGACATAAAAATAGAAATACAAATAGAATTAGAAATAGAGTAATACTGATAGTTTAACTACTTTTGATTATTTAAAGCTATATTCGTTGTATATAAGCTAATCCTTTTATACTCACCTGCTGTATATTAACTTGTTCTGTGATGATCATGTATGTGTATAGTTAATCGAGATTGAATCTTGTTGCTGAACTATGATCTTATATGTTGGTTCTCATTCAAACTATTTTTGAAGTGCCAATCTCGTGCCTGGAATACTTTGACTGAGCATAATTGAACTAATAGTAATTGAACTAACTATAATTTGAACATACTTTGATCGTGAAAATTTTTTAGCAACATACGACTAACTGTGTACATGAGCGACTGTATCTAATCTGTCAGCCACCCATTATTCAACCCATCTGCTTGAACGATAAGCGGATGGGTTTTTATGTTTAAGGATACATAACATGAAAACCGGGTAATAGCTTGTATACGTAATACAGTGCACCTTATTTTGCGCAAATACGAATATCCGTTTATGCAATGTATTCGTCAGCATGAACGAACATCTTTGAACAAACGAACATCTTTAAACATCGCTAACTACCATTAAAGACCGCTAAAAATTTCTGGAATCGCTAGAATCGCTAAAATCGTTAAAAATCGCCGCATAACAACTCATCCATTACGGCGATGCATATGAACATCATCCAAAGGAGGAACATCATGACGGATTTACATCATACGTTTAGTCAGATGGAACAGGACGTACAACATACGCTACAGGAAACCGAATCGATGAAGCATCCGTTGATCGAACTGATCCGGTACAGCTTGCATGAGCAACAGGAAGCATTGAGCCGATTATTACCTTTACTTGCCACAGCTTCATCGCCTGAACAGGAATCTGATGGAGCAGCAGATCATTTTTTATCGCTTGATGAGATGAAGCCCTACCTTTCACTGCTGTATCAAAATCAGGAAACGAGTGAGCCGACGGTACGCGCGTGGGTACGGGCAGTACAATGGATGCCTTCATTTGAGACAGCCGCCAGCGAAGATATTCAAGGGCGTTTTAACGATATGCATCATCGGTTGGAAATGGCAGGTGCAGGACTTGCTGAACAATTTGGAGCGAAAGCGCTCAAGTTTGTCATCCCCGCTGCTTATACTGAAACGGAGGTGAAAGCATGAGCTGGCAAAATGAGCGCATCGATATGAATGTATACAGTCAAGGTGAAGTCGATCGCTGGGTATACAGCACCTGCAATATTTGCTCTGTCGGATGTGGATGTCATATTGCTGTAAAAGACGACAAAATTGTTGGGATTAAAGGAAACGGTGATCATCCGATCAACCGGGGACGTTTAGGACCAAAAGGGGAAAATCAGTGGTACGCTAACCATAGCCCGGATCGTCTGCTTACCCCATTAATTCGTAATGAGCACGGTCAATTGCAACCAGCGAGCTGGGAAGAAGCGATGCAGCTCATTGTGTCCAAAGCGAAACAGTCGCTAAAGGAGCAGGGCAGTAATAGCATCGCAATTTATTCGACAGGACAGGGCTATCTGGAAGATTATTATACGATTGCTAAAATTGGACGCGCTGGCTTGCATACCCATTTGCTGGACGCCAATACACGGTTATGTACAGCGACAACTGAATTTTGTCTGCTGCAATCTTTTGGCGTAGATGGTACACCAGCATCGTATGACGATGTGGATGTTGCCGATACATTGATGCTGTTCGGTCATAATATAGCGGAGACGGGCACCGTGTTACATGAGCGCATAATGCAGCGCAAGCAGCGTGAAGGTAAACCGTACATCATTGTCGTCGATCCGCGTCAGACTTTGACCGCACGTCATGCGGATTTGCATCTGGCGCTTCGTCCGGGTACGAATGTAGCGCTGCTGAATGGACTTATTCGTATGATGATAGAGCGCGGTGCGGTAGATCAAAAGTTTGTAGAGCAATATACGATTGGTTATGAAGCGATGCAATCATCAGTGCAGGACTGGACACCGGAGCGTACCGCAGAGATAACAGGTATCCCAGTTGAAACGCTAGAGCAGGCAGCCGATATATTGAGCGAGACCGCTTCGCTCGTAACGACAACATTACAGGGAACGTTCCAAAGTGCCGATGCCACGACCGCATGTGTAGCGATTAACAATTTGCACCTGCTGCGTGGTTTGATCGGTCGTCCGGGCTGTGGTCCGCTGCATATGGCAGGACAGCCAAGCTCATCTGCTAATCGTACTGCCGGCGGTGTGGGTACGTATCCAGCACAGCGTAACCCGATGAATCCGCAACATATTCAGGAAATGGCTGATTTGTGGAATGTGGAAGCGGATGATCTACCCGTTGGGCCGGAAAAAGGAATCGAGGAGCAGATCGATCTGATTGAGCAAGGCAAAGTGACGTTTTTCTGGAATATCGGCACAAATCCGATGGTATCTTTGCCCAATCGCCAGCGTGCACGTAAAGCATTGGAAAAGATTTTTGTCGTTGTACAGGATCCCTTTTTGACTGAAACCGCAACGATTGCTGATGTTATCTTGCCGGTGGCATTATGGGGCGAAAAGGAAGGCACGATGGAAAATGCAGATCGAACGATCAATGTGTTGCGCAAAGCGATTGAGCCGCCAGCTGGTGTAAAAACCGATCTGGAGGTGCTAATTGAGTTTGCCCATCGTATGGAACTGAAAGATAAAGATGGACAACCGCTGATCGGTTACTCAACGCCAGAACAATGCTTTGAGGAATGGAAAACCGTTTCGCGTGGACGACCTTGTGATATGACAGGCATTACGTATGAGCGGTTGGAGCAACATAATGGATTACGCTGGCCTGTAAATGAGCAGCATCCGCATGGAACGCCGCGATTGTATAGTGATCTTCGCTTTATGACAGGTGTTGACGAAGCACAGAGCTATACGAAGGATCAGTTTAGCGGTCGTCCACTGAGTCATGGTGAGTTTGCTGCTAAGGGGGCGAACGGACGCGCGCTACTTCATCCCACTCGTTATTTAGCGCCAACTGAGCAGCCGAATGATGATTATCCGATGTGGCTCACGACAGGGCGTCTCGTATGGCACTGGCATACGCGCACGAAAACGGCACGTGCCCCGCATCTGCAAATGGCAGCTCCGCATGGCTATGTGGAGATTCATACAGAGGATGCGGCAAAGTTATCGATTGTACAGGGAGAAGTTGTACGGATTGTATCACCGCGCGGTTGGATTGAGGTGCCTGCCCGAGTAGGCGATGCAGTACAGCGAGGACTGGTATTTGTCCCATTTCATTATGGCAGCTGGGAAGGCAACCAAGCGGCGAATGAGCTGACCGCAGACTTTACTGACCCATTATCTAAGCAACCTACCTTCAAGCAGGCAGCCTGTCGCATTGAAAAGCTGCGGAAACAGCATATTGTCGTTGGTGAGGAATCGGCAGCGTATATCGCCAGTCAGTATCATTTATCGGTAGAGCATCTGCTAGAGGCGAATCGATTGATTACCCCGTATGATATTCAAATGGGACAGGAGCTAGAAATCCCGATCTCGGTTATGAATACTCCGATTCCACCTTATATTCCACAGCGGAGTTGATCAATATGAGGAGAGCGAATCAGGTGATGAGTTAGATAGAGCACAGCTAAAGTACCGCCGGATTAAAGTTAAAGCAAAGCCCAATCAAGCTCAATCAAATTAAAGCAAAGCTATAGTAGGGATAGCGGACAGCAATACAAAAGCATGATGTAAAGCTCGATACGTACCGAACGAAAAGGAGATCATAACGGTGCTCATTATTTTATTGCTTAGCTGCATCATCATTGCTTTGATTGCGCTTGGCAAAAAATTGCCTGCTGCACCCACAGCAGCAGGCAGTATGGTCATGGCACTTGGCATTTATATGCAAGGTGTCTGGACTTATTGGTCAGGGCAATCTCCGCAAAGCTTCATATCAAGAGTGTTGATCATTGGAATTGTATTTGTCTGGTTATATTTGTTAGCCAGTTATGTAACATCGATTCGCCGGTCTACCTTTTATCGGGATCATTTGGCTGATCCAGTTCAGCGCTTTGCTGTTGGGACCTGGGTAGCTGGAACATCTACATTATTGATTAATTTATATGCCAGCTTTCATACTGATTGGTTACGGGAGAGCGTGTATATTATGGCGACGCTCAATATTGGACTGTGGCTATTTTATATGTGTTATACAGGACTGGGCTGGTATCGACTCATTATGGATTCATCCTCATCACGAGTCGATGGTACGGTGTTGTTACCTGCGGTTGCTACTCAATCGGTTTTGTTGCTCTGTCATCACGTGTTTGCACTTTCACTGGGAGTCTGGTTCACACGTAGTTTTATTTTTCTCGGATTAGTATGTTATATGATTGGGATTGTTATTATGATCTGGCGTTATCTGCATGCTTCTACATGGAATGTGGACGCATGGAAAATAACCAATTGTATTGTATATGGTGGATTGGCGATTAGCGGTGCAGCGATTAGCCTAACCGGAGCATGGAATGAGTGGATAGCTTACGGATTATGGTGGGTAGTAGCGATTTTAGTCCTTATAATCGAAAGCATAGAAACGATGTATGGGATCAAACGTATTCGTCAGCACGGTTGGCGTCATGGAGTAGGACGTTATCATACCGCACAGTGGACACGATTATTTACGCTGGGGATGTTTTATTTTCTCACCTTGCATACGGTTCAAATTGCTGCGGCTATACCGATTGCACGATTCATGCATCATTTTGTATTAGATGTAGGTGCATGGGTCATTACGGTATTACTGGTGGTGGAGCTTATGATTTGGATTCGTAAATCGGTAGTACAGCTTGCGATTCCGGTCGCAAGTAAGGACGATAATTGACGAAACTATAACGAGAACAGGCGACAGAACCGGATGAACCGGAGCTGTCGCCTGTTTCGGATGGTTGATGAAATATTTGAAGCTGGACTACTCCTTCACCCCAATTCCAGAGCAGTCAGCGCCAAAGCATAATTCGTTTGTACCGATTACAACATACTTAAAGTTAAAGTTACGTAAATTTGTATATTGCATAGATCCAGTAGAGGTAGGCATGATTGTTACAATCGATACGTATGGATCACTTGCAAATCAATTACAAATCAGTTGCAGACCAGTTGCTAATCACTTACAGTTGTTCACCGTTAGAAGCAATCACCTGTTTGTACCAGTGGAATGAATCCTTTTTCGAACGAGCCAGTGTACCGTTGCCATCGTCGTCTTGATCGACATAGATGAAGCCGTAACGTTTGGACATTTCGGAAGTGGACATGCTGACAAGGTCGATAGGACCCCATGCCGTATAACCCATCAGGTCAACGCCATCGCGAACCGCTTCTTTCATTTGCTCGATATGCTTACGCAGGTATTCGATACGATATGGATCGTGGATCGAACCGTCTTCTTCTACTTTGTCATACGCACCGAGACCATTTTCCACAATGAATAGTGGTTTTTGATAACGATCATACATGGCATTCAGCGTCACACGCAAGCCGATTGGATCGATCTGCCAGCCCCAGTCGGACGATTCCAGATACGGGTTCACTACGCTGCCAGCTACAAGGTTGCCGACGCCTTCTTCACCTGTCGGATTTTCGGATACTGTAATAGTCATATAATAGCTAAAGGAGATATAGTCTACGGTGTACTGCTTCAGCAGCTCATCGTCGCCAGCTTCTTTTTGCAAGACGATATTGTTTTCTTCAAAATAGCGCTCCATGAATTTCGGATATTCGCCGCGTGCATGCACATCGGTGAAGAACAGGTTCATCTGGTTAGCGAGCTGTGCTTTACGGATATCTTCAGGATTACAGCTGTTCGGATACGTTTCCATTCGTGCTAGCATACAGCCAATCTGTGCATCGGGAATAATCTCGTGGCAAAGCTTGGTGGCGATCGAGCTAGCTACGAATTGATGATGCAGCGCCTGATACATGCCTTGCAGCTTGTTGTCCAGACGATCGACGACAACGCCACCGCCTGTGAAAGCACTGATCGTGATCACATTGATCTCGTTAAACGTCAGCCAGTATTTCACTTTGTCCCTGTAACGCTTGAATACCGTCTCCGCATAACGGGCAAAATGTCCAACGACTTCGCGATCGACCCAGCCGTTGTATTTTTGCGTCAGACCGAGCGGTGTTTCGTAGTGAGATAACGTTACAAGCGGCTGAATGCCATGCTTGAGCAGCTCATCGAATACATTGTCATAAAATTGCAAACCTTCCTCGTTCGGCTGCTCATCATAACCGTTCGGGAAAATACGTGACCAGTGGATGGACAGGCGGAATACTTTAAAACCAAGCTCGGCGAACAGAGCGATATCTTCTTTGTAACGATGGTAGAAATCGATACCGTCACGTTTAGGAAAGCGTGCCTGAATGTCGCCGTTTAGAATGCCGTCGATGCGCTCGGATGTAATCTCCATCGCATGAGAAAGCTCTTTACTGCGCTGATCTTTCGGAATATAAGCGATCATGTCTGCACTGGACAAACCTTTGCCGCCTTCGTTATAGCCACCTTCCAGCTGGTTGGCTGCCGTAGCGCCACCCCATAGAAAGTCTGTCGGAAATCCTTTTGGTGCTGCCATTTGCATAACCTCTTTCTGTGTAAGATCGATTAAGGATATAACCGATGAAACGAAAAAAAACCTAAACCGGAACAAAAGCAGCATTTTCATGCCGGTTTCGTTGCCAATTTAGGTTTTGCCTGCATCACCAGTAACAATCCTGTGTTATGTTGTTGTCTTTTCACGTTCATTGTATACGATTGCAAAAACGTTTTCAAGTTTTATGCACAAAATGTCGTTTGTTCACAAGATTGCCGTCACTGCTGTCGAAGATTGTCTACACCTATATGTGTATAAAATGTTATACTACATAGGAATCTAATCACGATACGGAAAAGGAGGTGAATCTCTTGCAGGATATTCAGGACTGGCTGCCTTATCTTTTATCGATCATGCTGATCATTGTGCTCACATGCTCATTGATTTTGCGATTGTACTGTGATGTGGCACACTTCTGGCTGATTGGCAATCGAGTGAAGGAACATATCGTATTCCCACTCATTTTAGCGATTACGAGTCATCCGGCGCCGCTCCGTTTATCCCGAACAATACGTAGGAAGGAAGCGCCCGATGATGATGGCTCGGACTGCTGCTCCCCGTTGATTGCATCTAATTTTACACATCAACGAGGAGGAACAATATGGACGTATTCAAGGGATTCACTGGAGTTTCAAGTAAAAGGGGCCGCTTTTACGGTCTAACATTAGTCATGTTATTGATGGTGCTACTGGCCGGTTGTGGTAACAACGTAACCGAGATCGATTCAGGGACACCGGGCTTTTTTAATCATTATGTTGTGTACCCGCTGTCGTACAGTATGCAGCATATTGCAGGTTGGTTTGGCGGTAGTTATGGTATGGCCATTATCGTGCTGACATTGATCGTGCGCTTTGCCCTGTTGCCGCTCATGATGCGACAGGCCAAATCACAGCAGGCGATGAAACGAGTCATGAGCCGCATGCAGCCTGAGCTGGATGATTTGAAAAAGCGATATGAGAACAAAAAGGAACGCGAAGAACAGCAAAAAATGCAGCAGGAAATGATGGAGCTGTACAAAAAGCATAATTTCAATCCGCTCAATATCGGCTGTCTGCCGATTCTTATTCAATTGCCGATTCTGTCCGGTATGTACACAGCGATTCGCCTGACACCAGAGCTGTCTACGCATTCCTTTCTCTGGTTCAAGCTGGGGCATCCCGACTGGATCATGGCGATTATTGTAGCTGCCCTGTATCTTGTGCAAGCGAAGTTATCGCAAAAAACGATGACACCTGAACAGCAAAAGCAGATGGCATTAATGGCGTATATTTCGCCGATTATGATGGCATTTTTCTCGTTCAGTGCACCTGCGGCGATGCCGCTGTACTGGATGGTGAGCGGTACATTCCTCATCCTGCAAACATTGCTGTTCCAGCGTATGTATCCGGTCGATGCGGCTCCGGTTATTGAAGAAGCAGCTGCAATTGAAGCGGAAGCTATTGCAGCTGTAGAGGCAGACGCTACGAAACAAACGTCAAGCCAATCATCCAAAAAGCATTCATCCAAAAAGCGCAAACATAATAACCCTGCTGCTTCTAAATAATTATCCTTTTCAAGCCACTTTGCTTCCATCTGAAGCAAAGTGGCTTTTATGATGAATAAACCGACATACATAGGCGTAACCGCATCATTTAGCAACCAATAATACGAAAACGAGGATAGGGAAATCTGCATAAAATAGTTATCATTTTGTAAAAGGTAAGCGTTATCAATCGTTTGCATCTATAGGTATCTTCTTTAAAATCTGGTAAGCTAGAAGGATATGAAGATATGTACAGAGTTACAGAGAGAGAGTAAGAAATGGATAGGAAAGGATAGGAGACAATGAAACTTCTCAAAATCATTATCCAGATCGCGCTATTATATGCCTTTGCCTGGCTCGGTGGGCAGATTCAAGCATGGCTGCATCTGGCGATTCCAGGCAGCATTATCGGACTATTACTGCTGTTTGTACTGCTGCTCTGCCGGATCATTCCGGTATCATGGATTGAGGCAGGCAGTACGACGATTTTGTTTTATTTGCCTTTATTTTTTGTTCCGGCGACGGTTGGGGTGATCAACCATCTGGATCTGTTTGCAGGCAAAGGGCTATTGCTGGTAGCGATTGTTATCGCCAGTACGATCATTACGATAATCGCAGCCGGTCATGCCAGCCAGTGGTTGGCTATTTTAACAGAACGTAGACGTGGGGCGAATGAGTCGAACGATACGGTGGAGGGAATAGTATCAGATATGCACGAGAACGGACATGTCCGTGTTGGGGGGCAAGTCGAACAGAATGAGCGAGCCGCACGAAGCGATAAAAAAGTGCCCCATGCTGCTCCATCCCCTACAAATGATACGGCTCAAGCTAAGCTCTATGGAAAGAAGGGGACACAGCTATGACGATAGCACTTGCGTTAAGTATGGTCGTAGGCACAGTGCTTATTTATGCCTTGATGGCGATCGTATATAAGCGCTATCGGTTGCCTTTTCTGATGCCGGCTTTAACAGGTACGGCGGCAATTGTGATCCTGTTGCTGCTTTTGCATATTCCGTATTCGACGTATATGGTCGGCGGCCAGTGGATTAATGAGCTGCTCGGACCTGCGGTTGTAGCGCTTGCTTATCCACTGTATAAGCAGCGTGAACAGCTCCTGCGCAACTGGATACCGATCGTTGGCGGCTCGTTAGCTGGTGTATTTGCCGGTATGTTAAGTGGTATGTTGCTTGCGCTTATGCTTGGATTTAGCCGCGCGTTTATTTTATCTGTTGTGCCCAAGTCGGTCACGACGCCGGTAGCGATTCAAATTGTGAATCATCTGGGTGGCGATTCGTCGCTGACATCAGTGTTTGTCATGATTGCAGGGTTTACAGGTGCGGTTGTAGGATTATCAATATTGAAATGGTTTCGGATTCATCATGTGATTGGTAGCGGTATCGCACTCGGTAGTGCGAGTCATGCGCTAGGAACGGCAAAGGCGCTGGAAATCGGAGAACGCGCTTCGTCGCTCAGCTCGATTGCGATGACGATTAGTGCGATTGTGGCCTCGGTGATTGCTCCGCTGGTCGTATGGTTGGTGTTTCATTGACAGAAGTTTAAATACAGGCTTGAACTTATTTCTATACACTATGTAATAATAGCCTTTGATGTTGTGAAACGAATCTACAACATCGAAGGCTATTTATTTGTTTTAGATGTTTAACGGGATGAAGTAATACATAGCATTCATAATGGCTAGTTCAACAAAATGTATGTAAATTCATCATGTAGTTAAGAGATATACTAATGGAGTAGCGTTGACGGGATATCGGATTTGATTAATTATTGTTGAAAGCAACGATGAAATATACATAATTTGATACGAATACGAATACGAATACGAATACGAATACGAATACGAATACGAATACGAATACGAATACGAATACGAATACGAATACGAATACGAATACGAATACGAATACATGGGCATCGTGATCCTATCTAACTTATCATACTGCATCCATGTCCTATCCCAACGCTACATCCAGCACCATCATCACCGTAAAGCCAATCATTAGACTCATCGAAGCGAGGTCTTTATTGCCATTTTCCTGAGAGCCGGGGATGACTTCTTCAGCGACGACGAAAATCATAGCACCCGCGGCGAAGCAGAGGGCGTAGGGCAATAATGGAGTGACGAGTGTGACGGCGAGCACACCGACTACAGCGGCGATCGGTTCGACCATGCCAGATAGTTGACCGTAGAAAAAGGCTTTACGGCGACTCATGCCTTCGCCGCGCAGTGGCATCGATACAGCGAGTCCTTCCGGGAAGTTTTGAATACCGATGCCGATCGCCAGTGCAATCGCTGCGGCCAGAGATTGACCGGAAGTGCCATTGGCAACAGCACCAAAAGCGACGCCGACCGATAATCCTTCCGGTATATTATGGAGCGTGATTGCAAATACGAGCAGTGTACTGCGCCGTTTATTACGTGTACCCATGCCTTCCGGTGCATGCCCATCTGTTGTCGGATTCAGGGAAGGATGGAGGTGGGGAATAACTTTATCGGCTGCCCATAGAAACAATCCACCAAGCATAAAACCGATGGCAGCTGGAATCCAGCCAGGTAAGGAACTGTTTTGCTCTGCCATTTCCAGTGCCGGTGCAATGAGCGACCAAAAGCTAGCAGCGATCATCACCCCTCCGGCAAAGCCGAGCATCCCATCAAACACTTTCTGGTTCAGTTTTTTGGAAGTGAATACAAGTGCAGCACCAAGCGCGGTCATACCCCATGTGAACAGGGTGGCGAAAAAAGCTTGCAGCATCGGTGACATGCCTGTGAAAAATTCGATCATACGGATCATCACACCCCTATTTTGGCTGAAATGGATTGCTTGTTACGAGACTGATTGGTTTAGAAATGTAGTATAGCCAGGCAAGTTCGATCCCTTATTTCAAAATATAAAATATGATCTACAACGTATCTGTATTTAGAAGCGAGTCGTATTCATCCAGTATTGCCTGCTCCTCTGCTTCCTCTGTAATGACATTGTGCACAAGCAACAAGATTTTATTTTGTACGTTTACTGCATGTTATGTATGTTTGGTAAAATAAAACCTTCCTACCATTACACCACTCATCCTACTCTGAAAACAATGCTGGATCACCGGTTAGCAGATGAAGAAATAGCAGTGTTCATTTTGTACTCTAATTGTACTTTTTGTGCTTAAATTGTACTCCATTACGATCCTGAACTAATGCTAATTTACTCGTAAGCGTTATCAGGCAATGATTTTGTGATTTCAATCACTTTTTGTCACTTTTTGTTTGATTTTTAGATATATTTAGTGATAAAAATCACAATCGGCGAGTAACATTTTTGCGAAACTAGGAATAGATTTTGGAGGGCGGCATCCTACATACCGCAGTCAGTCTTGTTCACAAGTTAGCAGAGCAATGTATACAGTCTATTCGACCTGTTATGTTTGAACAGCATGAGAGAAGCAGCACCCATTAGTCTGTTGACCGCATTCTATTTGACGTATGATGTATTGGATCTGATACAGATCGAATCGGTATGACAACACAAACTTATCTTTGTGGTGATACATCATATTTTACAGGTAGCACGGTCAACACATAATGAATGGAGAATAGGACGACTCATCGATACAAGCCTGACTGTATTTTCACACAAACAGACCGTATGCCAACCGCAAATCAGATCGCTTATCTAACAATTTAGGGGAGAAAGGACGTATTCGCATGGACGTTATTATGTTGTCGCGTATTCAATATGCGCTCACAACGGTGTTCCACTTTTTCTTCGTTCCGGTATCGATCGGGCTTGTATTGCTCGTAGCGCTGCTGGAAACGATGTATGTGGTCACGAAAAATGAAGACTACAAAGTATTAACGAAGTTTTGGGGGAAGCTATTTTTAATTAATTTTGCTGTTGGGGTCGTAACGGGTATTTTACAGGAATTCCAGTTTGGCATGAACTGGTCGAATTATTCGCGCTTTGTCGGAGACGTATTCGGCGCTCCGCTGGCGGTAGAAGCATTGCTTGCTTTCTTTATGGAATCGACCTTTATCGGACTATGGATTTTTGGCTGGGAACGTCTATCGAAAAAGGTACATCTGGTCTGTATCTGGCTCGTTGCGCTCGGTACGATGCTATCAGCGCTGTGGATTTTAGCTGCCAATTCATTTATGCAGCATCCGGTTGGCTTCCAGATGAACAATGGACGCGCGGAAATGAATGATTTTCTGGCGCTATTAACGAATGGACAATTGTTAGTGGAATTTCCGCATACCGTGTTTGGTGCGTATGTAACGGGTGCTTTCCTGATGGCAGGCGTGAGTGCGTACAAGCTGCTGCGCCGCAAAGACACCCATTTATTCCGCAAATCATTCAAAATCAGCATCATCGTTGGACTCTTTTCTTCGCTTATCGTCGCTTTTAGCGGTCATGATCAGGCGCAATATTTAGTGCAAACACAGCCGATGAAAATGGCAGCAGCCGAAGGGATCTGGCAAACGACATCAGAACAGGCACCGTGGATGTTATTTGGTGGAATCGATACAGACAGTCGTAGCAATAGCTATGAAGTGAATTTTCCACTGAACGGACTATTAAGCTATCTATCTTATGGTAAATTCACCGGTTCTGTCACTGGGATGAATGAGTTGCAGGCACAATATGAGCAGAAATATGGAGCAGGCGATTATATTCCTCCGGTAAAAACAACGTTCTGGAGCTTCCGCTTTATGGTGGCGGGTGGTGGATTGTTAGTTTTGCTATCCCTCTACGGAGCATGGATGCTACTACGTCGCAAAATGGACAGCATGCCACGCTGGTATTTATGGGCGATGACATATGCGATTGCGCTGCCGTTTATCTCGAACACGACAGGTTGGTTAATGACCGAAATTGGGCGTCAGCCGTGGTCGGTGTTTGGCTTGATGACGACAGCAGACAGTATATCGCCTAACGTATCGGCTGGCTCGGTGCTATTTTCGATCATTACGTTTACGTTGATCTATTCGGCGCTTGGTGGCGTGATGGTATATCTGTTCGTCAAAGTGATCAAAAAAGGTCCACACGATGAACAAACTGAACACGATCATGGCGGTAATGATCCGTTTGAAATGGAGGCGTTGAAACATGCTGTCTCTTAATGAGCTGTGGTTTGTATTGATTGCTGTATTATTTGTCGGATTTTTCTTTTTGGAAGGGTTTGACTTTGGCGTAGGTATGTCCACCCGTCTGCTGGCACGTACAGATGGGGAGAAACGATTGCTGATCAATTCGATCGGCCCATTCTGGGACGGAAATGAAGTATGGCTGCTCACCGCAGGTGGCGCGATGTTTGCCGCTTTTCCTAACTGGTATGCTACGTTGTTCAGCGGATTTTATATTCCGTTTGTCGTGCTGCTGCTGGCGCTTATTGCGCGTGGTGTCGCTTTTGAATTTCGTGGTAAAGTTGGTCATCGGACATGGACGGCCGTGTGGGATTGGTGCATCTTCCTGGGCAGTCTGCTGCCGCCGCTATTGTTCGGTGTTGCATTTTCCACAATGTTGAAAGGATTGCCGATTGATCGTGACATGCAAATGTATGCTGGGTTGTTCGATGTGATCAATCCGTATTCGCTCGTTGCGGGTCTGACGACTGTGATGCTTTGTCTGCTGCACGGTTTGATGTTCTCGGCACTGCGTACAACCGGACAATTGCGTGAGCGTGCTCATGCACTGGCGCATAAGTTAATGATACCACTGGCAGTTTTGTTTGTATTAACTGCGATACTGACCGCGGTCTATACGGATGCATTCCGTGTGCGTGGAGCTGTATTGATTGCGATGGCGGCGTTAGGCATCGTATTGTTCATACTCGCAGGCTATTTCATTGCTAAACGCCGTGAAGGCTGGGCATTTGGCATGACGGGAGGACTGATTGCGCTGGCGATTTCTGGTATTTTCGTAGCGTTATTCCCTCGCGTGATGGTTAGCTCGCTTGGAGCAGCCTATGATCTGACCGTGTACAATGCTGCATCCGGTCCGTATTCGCTTAAAGTGATGACGATTGTGGCTATAACGTTGCTGCCATTCGTACTTGGTTATCAGATCTGGAGTTATTTTGTGTTCCATAAACGGTTAAACGAGAAAACACATCTGGAATATTAAACGGTCGATTGTACGTTGTACAACAATGGTAGCTATAGAACGAAACAATAGCAACGGAGCGATTAGAAAAGTGAATGACATTTATACGATATGAAGGTCATCCTACGAAACGATGTATGTGCACGAAATACAGGGCTAGAACTATAGAGCCATCAAGAAGTAAGCATCGATCAGATGAAGCAATAACGTAAAGGGAGCTGGAGCTGTATGGGCAAGGATTTATGGAAGCTACAGGGAATTAGGTTGGTGATGCTCCTGACCGCTCTGCTAACATTACTGCAAACGATCGTAATTGTGCTGCAATCGGTATGGCTGGCGCAGGCGGTAAGTGGACTATTTTCCGGTGATACGCTCCAGAGCCAGCTCGGTCATATCGGCGGTTTTGTCAGTGCCCTGATCGCTCGTCAATTCCTGTCCATGTTATTACAAAAGCTCGCTTATGACTTCGCTGAGCGTACCGGACAACAATTTCGCCGGGCGTTGATCGATCAACTGTTTGCACTTGGACCACGTTATGCGATGGGGCAAGGAACAGGCAATCTAGTCACACTTGTACGTGAAGGTATTGCGAAATATCGTACGTATCTGGAGCTGATCATTCCGCGTATGGTATCTAACGGTCTGACACCGCTGTTCATTGGTATCTATGTGCTTCGCCTGGACTGGATATCAGCGATGATCTTAGGGTTAGTGTTTCCTATTCTCATTGCGTTTATGATCTTGCTTGGATTAGCTGCGCAAAAGCAGATGGATCGCCAATGGGCAACGTATCGCGTGTTATCCAATCATTTTGTCGATTCATTGCGAGGGCTGGAGACGCTGCGCTTTCTCGGTCGCAGCCGTGCGCATGCAGTTACAATCGGGCGCACAAGTGAGCAATATCGCAAAGCGACGATTGGCTCGATGCGAGTCGCGTTTTTATCGTCATTCGCGCTTGATTTCTTTACGATGTTATCGGTAGCGTTTGTAGCGGTAAGTCTCGGTTTACGCCTTGTACATGGCGAAATGTTGCTAGAGCCAGCGTTGACCATTCTCATGCTGGCACCAGAGTTTTTCGTCCCGATTCGTTCGCTGGGAGCAGATTATCATGCAACGATGGATGGCAAGGAGGCAGGTGAGGAGATTCAGCGTATGATGCAGCAGCCGATACCGGGCCAGTCTAGCAATTCGTCTATTGCATGCAAAGAGTCTCATGCTACGTTCAATGAGTCATATGCTACGTTCAATGAGTCATATGCTACGTTCAATGAGTCATATGCTGCAATCAACGAGTCTCATGCTATCTTCAAGCGCTCTCGTATTGTACGAAATGAGTCTGCATCGGACAATAGAACCTGGAATGAAGCAAGCACGCTCATGATTGAAGCGGTATCGATTCATTACGGACATGATTCACAGCATTCTACTTGGCAAACTACGAATCGATCGGAAGTGACTTCGATCCAAGCAGATCAAGCACCTATAGTGCATGATCGTTATACCGCATTAACGAATGTATCATTGAACTGGCAAGGCTACGGTAAAATCGGTATTATCGGCGCAAGTGGAGCCGGCAAGTCCACACTTATCGATCTGCTGGCTGGCTTTCTTGTACCCGATGAAGGCCAGGCGATCTGGCGCGATGCTCATGGTCATAGTAGTCAGCTTCATGGTCAACACTGGCGTACAGCGGCAGCCTATATTCCGCAGCATCCTTATATATTTAGCGGTACATTACGAGACAATATTGCACTGTATGAGCCAAATGCTACAGAGTCAGAAGTTGCTGAAGCCGCGCAGTGTGCAGGTCTTGGTAAGCTGCTCCAATCATTACCGCAAGGTTTAAACGAGCATGTCGGTGAAGGCGGACGGATGCTAAGCGGTGGGCAGGAGCAACGGGTTGCGCTGGCACGTGCTTTGCTTGGACAGCGGCATGTGCTTTTATTAGACGAGCCGACTGCGCATTTGGATATTGAGACTGAGTATGAATTGAAGCAGACGATGCTACCGTTATTTGACAATAAATTAGTTCTGCTCGCTACCCATCGACTGCACTGGATGACAGATATGGACTGGATTATTGTGATGGAGCAAGGACAGATTGTGGAGCAGGGCACGCATCAAGGGCTGCTGGAGCAGAACGGGTTGTATTGTAGCTGGATTAACGAGCAATGGGAGGGAAGCGCATGAGCAGCAACGGCTGGATTATGCCTTATGTGAAACAAAATAGTTTGCGCTTTGCCGCCATTATTGCGCTTGCAGCACTGACATTATTATGCGCAGCCATGCTCACGTTTACGTCGGGCTATTTAATATCAAAAGCTTCCTTGCGTCCAGAAAATATACTGATGTTGTATGTGCCCATTGTAGGCGTGCGTACATTCGGTATTGCTCGTTCTGTACTGCGCTATGTGGAGCGGCTGCTCGCGCATAGTGCTGTGCTGCGCGTCCTATCGGCGATGCGTGTGCGTCTATACGACCAACTGGAGCCGCATGCTTTACGCTTACGTGGTCAGTATCGCACAGGCGATCTGCTTGGTGTGATGTCAGACGATCTGGAATCGCTGCAAAATATGTATGTGCGTACAATTTTCCCGGCGGTAGCTGCCTTAATTGTGTACGGCGTAGTCGTTGGGTTGCTGGGCTGGTTTGATCCGGTCTTTGCCGGGATTATCGCACTCTATGTGCTCGTACTGGTAGCGATTGTACCATTTGCCTCGTTATATATAAGTCGTACATGGCAACAGCAACTTAAACAACAGCAAGCTGCACTGTATAGTCGGCTTACCGATACGGTGATGGGGCTTGGCGATTTGCTCATTAGCGGACGACAGCATGAATTTGCAGACAGTTATGCGGAGGAAGAGCGTGCAGCGGCTCAGTATGAACGCAAGCTGAGTCGTCACAAGCGGTATGTCGCCCTTCTTCTGCAAATTGTGGTCGGTCTGGTCGTTGCGCAAACTGCCGTCTGGGCAACCGGGCAAGTGACGGATCGTAGTATGGATGCCACCATGCTAGCTGCATTTGTGCTCGTAATGTTGCCTATTACTGAAGCTTTTTTGCCAATGACCGATGCGATTCAGCGTATTCCGTCCTATGAGGAATCGGTAGCAAGGCTCGATAAATTGAATAACGAATTGGATGATGAATTGAACGATGAATTGAACGATGTCACTGCTTCAACACCTGGTAGCACTGCATCAAATAGTAGCATTGCCTCCACATCAAAACGTAAGCCTGCGCAGTCATTAGCATCGACAGTATGGTTGGAAAAGATCAACCCATCGAACAGTATTCAACTTCGGCAGGTGCACTATACGTATCCAGGTGAAAGGGAGCCTGTGCTGCGCAATGTAAACCTAACGATTGAGCAGGGCAAAAGAATCGCGATCATCGGGCCGAGCGGTGCGGGCAAATCGACATTACTCAAACTTATTCAAGGAGCGTATGAGCCGGATCATGGACAGGTGCTCATTCACGGACAATTGGCTACACAGTGGCAACAACAGATTCATCAATGGATCGCAGTGCTGAATCAAAAGCCGTATTTATTCGATACGACCCTGCTCAACAATATTCGTCTAAGCCGTCCAGAAGCGGCAGCAGAAGAGGTGGAGCAGGTACTGGATGCCGCCCAATTATCCAAACTGATCGCAGCTTTACCACTAGGCTATCATACACCGATGCAGGAGGCAGGCCGTCGCTTCTCCGGCGGAGAACGTCAGCGCATTGCACTCGCTCGTGTGCTGCTACAACAGACACCGATCGTCATTTTGGATGAACCGACAGTCGGTCTTGATCCGCGTACAGAGCGCGAGTTATTGGATACGATACTGGGCAGCCTGGGCGATAAAACGATGATCTGGGTGACGCATCGACTCGTTCGGGCGGAGCAGATGGATGAGATTGTATTTATCGATGAAGGCGAGATCGTGATGCGTGGATCACATCAACAACTGTATGCTACATCAGAGCGGTATCGTCATCTGTATCGTATGGATCATCCGGTGATGACTGCGCGGACGATGGAAGAGCAGGAGCGTTATGTTGTACAGGCTTGATGAGTGATATGATGTATGCCGCTTTATGCAGATCAGAAGCCTGGGATTAAGGAATGAGTTGAAACGGGTACGACGGAGAGAGTGTGAGCTACTTTGCGCGAACCCCAAGCTCACATCAAATCCCTGGGAGGTTCGCACCCCGCACCCAGCAAGGGCTGCGGGGTTTTTTGTTGTTTTTTGATGCAGTTTCGAGTAGGCTAAAAGGGAGGTTCGCACTTTTGGGTGGTTTTTCCTTTGATACATAAGGGCTGAGAGTGGGTACGTCACTCCTCGTGCAGGAGTGTGGATTGAAATACAACCCCTTAGTAACAACCTGTACAGCAAGTACCAGTCACTCCTCGTGCAGGAGTGTGGATTGAAATTCTCACTTTAGTTGATTTTACAGAGTTGATTTGTGTCACTCCTCGTGCAGGAGTGTGGATTGAAATTTCATAGGTTGTAAACCCATCTTCTACGTAGGGTGTCACTCCTCGTGCAGGAGTGTGGATTGAAATCTTTAAGCCCCATTCGATTGCGATCGATGCGCGGCTGTCACTCCTCGTGCAGAAGTGTGGATTGAAATGACCTAACTGAGCGGATCAATGACGGCGAAACAATGGTCACTCCTCTTGCAGAAGTATAGATTAAAATTATCCAGTAATCGTCGGATACGTTACCGTCCAAGTCACTCTCCATGTGGGAGTGACTTTTCATCCTGTCACTAGCCAATCTCTCTTCTTCGTTAATGTAAACACAACCCAACTACCACTCTACACAAAACACAGTTGCCACACCTCCAATCATCTTTTATAATAAACACATGAACAATTGCTCATATATTAAATGAAAGCTCACCAATAACCATAAAGGAGTTGATCCCATTGTCATCCTCTACTACCAAACACCATAACCACGATCATGACCAGCCTCACGACCATGATCATAACCACCAGCACACAGGCAAAGGCGCGCACAAACATAGTCATCACCACGGTCATGGCGGACATAGCCATTCGCACGCCCATACGAGCAACAAGAAGTCGCTCACCCTTTCTTTTTTCCTCATCTTTAGCTTTATGATTGTCGAAGTCATTGGCGGCTTTGTAACGAACAGCCTTGCCCTTTTGTCCGATGCCGGGCATATGCTGAGCGATGCCGCGGCGCTGGGGCTTAGTTTGCTGGCGATGATCTGGGGACAACGTAAAGCAAGCAATAGTAAAACTTATGGGTACAAACGTTTTGAAGTATTGGCGGCTTTTATTAATGGTGTCGCTCTCGTTGTCATCTCGCTGTACATTTTCTGGGAAGCTTTTCAGCGTTTTAGTCAGCCGCAGGGGGTAGCGAGTACAGGCATGCTGATCATTGCGGTCATTGGACTGCTCGTTAATATTGCTGCTGCCTATGTATTAATGAAAGGCGAAGGCGCTTCGAGCAATCTGAATATGCGTAGCGCTTTGCTGCACGTGATGGGCGATATGCTCGGTTCGGTAGGCGCGATTGCAGCGGCATTGCTCATTATGGCATTTGGCTGGAATCTGGCTGACCCGATTGCCAGTGTAATTGTAGCCGTGCTTGTATTGATTAGTGCGTATCGGATTACACGCGACTCGGTGCATATTTTGATGGAAGGTACGCCCGTCGATATTGATACGGCGCAAATGACAGCCGATCTTGAAGGAATTGAGCATGTCATGGGCGTGCACGATTTGCATGTATGGTCACTCACTTCTGAGCTTCCACTGCTTAGTTGTCATCTGCGTATTAGCGATATGGCACAGGGCACCGCTATTTTGCAAGCGGCGCGCACGCTTTTACAGGGGCAGTACGGTATCGGGCATATTACGATTCAACTGGAAACGCCGGATATCGCATGTGAGGTCAATGAGCATTAATATAGCAGCCCAACAAATAACAATAAAAGCTCCAGCGCACGATGTATCCATGCGCTGGAGCTTTGCTGTTGTTAACGATATATTGTCGTTTGATACGCGATCCTATCAGCGGATTACGTATGGTTTAAATGCTGATACGTCTGCTTGAAAATTTCTTCTACATGATAATCATCGAGCGAATAAAATACTGTTTTGCCTACTTTTCGAGGCTTAACGATACGCATATTACGCAAATAACGTAGCTGATGAGACACGGCGGATTGTGTCATATCGAGCACTTCGCATATATCATGCACACACAGCTCTTGCTGGAGCAGTGCATAGATCAAGCGTACTCTTGTCGGATCACCGAGCGCCTTAAACATTTCGGCCATCGATAAAGCGGTATTGTCACTGACCAGCTCCTGCTTAATACGAGCAAGTTCCTGCTGTGAAGCTTCATTAGCATTCAGGCAGTGGCCGCATTCTTCAATCAAGGCTTCCTGCTTCACGAAAATCACCTTCCTCGTATAACGTCATAATTCGATTATACCAAAAATCGTTGTGATTACGAATAGCGGATTTTTAAATATGTACAAAAGAGTCAGAGGGACAAATGATTGTTTAATGATCACCTGTATGTTCTATAATGTTATATTTTTAATCGTATGCATACGGCTGAATGGCGACGCAGTGCTATTTAACAAAAGATAATGCCTATTCCTATCTTTTATTTAGATATAAGTATATTCTTATATTAAACTGTGACGATACGCTGCTGATTATGTACAATCAGATCATATCAGCCTGCGGCTGCTGTAAGATGCTCAGTAGCATGACTGAAACATCGACCTGGATCAGCAGTGGCAACGAGTTGATGATCGATCCTGCTCTGCATCGTCAGAGCAAATGGGAGGAAGCAGAATGAAAACGGAAGTCGCCGTATCAGCAATGCATCATATAGAGGAAGTAGCAGAGCAAATGAAGCTACTCGGAGACAAAAATCGTTTGATGATGCTTGCATTGTTAAAAGAACGGGAATGGTGTGTGTGCGAGTTTGTGGAGATTTTTGATATTTCGCAGCCGGGCATCAGTCAGCATATGCGTAAGCTGAAATCACACCGGATCGTAAAGGAAGAACGGCGCGGACAATGGGTGTATTACTCGCTCAATATTGAGGACAAGCCGCATATTCAAGCAGTGCTTCGTCATTTGCCTGGTCGTGAGGAGCTATTGCGTAATTTTGATAAAATCGTATGCTGTAATCAAAGCGAATCGGCTATATCGGCTCCATAAGATCACTTTTTATGTATACGGCAATCGGTTAAACGTTTGCTATAGATACCGTTACAAATTGGCTAGCAGGCAAGATCATAGGATTGGGGTAGGCTGATTGACCTGCAATGAAAGCTTAAATTATAAAAATTTTATGATTGCTGATTCAAGTCAATACATTTAGGATGTAAATAATAGCATAGTGTAGCGTGTGCCGTCTTTTTTAAACGGATAGACGCACATCAAGCATGATGCGATATACTTGAAACTGCTCGGCCTCTGTTTCATGGTTGGGCAGTTTCGAGCTGCAATCGATAGCAGGTTTTTGCAAATGAAGATTTGAAGCAACATGTCACGCTCTATGCTTGCTGGATGGCTATGTCAGACGTCATAATGGCTTGCCCATTAGCTGCATAGAATAGTGATAGACGATCTGGAGGATGTCAACGTGGTAGTTACTGTACTTGCAATTGTAATTTTTGTATTGACGCTGACGCTGGTCATCTGGCAACCGCGTCATTTGTCGATCGGCTGGTCAGCGTGTGGCGGTGCGGCTGTAGCGCTATTGACCGGCGTGGTCGGCTGGCAGGATGTGATCGATGTGACCGACATCGTCTGGAATGCCACCCTTGCTTTTGTAGCGATTATTATAATTTCGCTCGTGTTGGATCGAATCGGTTTTTTCGAATGGGCTGCCCTTCATATGGCGCGTCTATCGCACGGAAATGGTGTACGAATGTTTATTTACATCTCCGTGCTGGGAGCAGTCGTGTCAGCATTGTTCGCGAATGATGGTGCCGCACTGATTCTAACTCCAATCGTGCTCGCGATGGTACGGGCACTGAATTTGGAAGAAAAGTATGTATTTCCGTTTATTATTGCAGGCGGATTTATTGCAGATACCACTTCATTGCCACTCACGGTGAGCAATCTGGTGAACATCGTATCGGCAGATTATTTTGGTGTGACCTTTATGCAGTATGCGAGCCGGATGCTGGTGCCGAATCTGTTCGCGCTGGCAGCGAGTATCGGTGTGCTGTATGTGTATTTTCGTAAAAGTATTCCGCGCACCTTTGACGAGAGTCAGCTTAAGCCTCCAGTAGCGGCCATCCGTGATCCGAAGCTGTTCCGATTGTCGTGGTGGGTGCTCGGTCTGCTGCTGATTGGCTATTTTGTTAGTGAATTTTTGAAAATTCCGGTGTCGGTCGTGGCGGGCGCAATTGCGATTTTCTTCCTGATTATGGCGAATCGCAGTACGGTCGTGCAGGCGCGCGAAATTATTCGTAATGCACCGTGGGCGATTGTCTTTTTCTCGATCGGGATGTATGTGGTCGTGTATGGTTTGCGTAATGCAGGGTTGACCGAAATTTTAGCGACCTGGATTCAAGCGTTCTCCGCGCATGGATTATTGGCGACGACGATGGGCATGGGCTTCCTGACAGCGATCTTGTCCTCGGTCATGAACAATTTGCCGACCGTGCTGATCGGGGCGCTCTCGATTCATGCGTCCGGTGCGCAGGGCATCATTCAGGAAGGTTTGATTTATGCGAATATCATCGGTTCTGATTTGGGACCGAAAATTACACCGATTGGCTCGCTGGCGACACTACTATGGCTGCATGTGCTTGGCAACAAAGGCATTCGCATTTCATGGGGAACGTATTTCCGAATCGGCTTGATTTTGACCATTCCGACGCTGTTCTTCACCTTGCTGGGACTGTATGTATGGTTGCTTGTAGTCGGGTGAGGACACGTGATTAAGACTACAGCCAGTCTGTAGAGCGGATACGCAGGCATACGATCAATGATGCTACTTATTCGCTCTAATCATTGATCGCATCTCTCATAATTATATTGTTAAACACAGCATAAGATACTAAAATCAGTCTAATATTAAATGCGGCGACGAGTAGAGTATATCCATACAACAAACTATAAATTGAAATAGCCTTGCTCCTATAGGGAGCAGGGCTATCTGGGTATGAGTAAGATATTTCGACGGGACTATTTTATTTGGATACGACTATTCTATGTTGGTCTTCATATGCCATATCGCATCCGATACCTACACATTCTTTTGACAACGACGATCAAGAAGTCTATACTGATTATAACATATGAACAATTACTCATGTATTGGTTTTATAAACCGATTTCTTTGAAATATTCCATCAACTCACTACCTTTTTGCTAACCTCTTATATTTTCACCAATCCATTCACAAATCAACAATCTTGAATCCAAAGGAGGGAATCATCCCATGGGACAAGCCGCCGCATTAAGCAAACGTGAACTTACCCTTGATGGACTTCACTGTGCAAACTGTGCTATGAAAATCGAGAACGGCGTTGGCAAACTCAAAGGCGTATCTTCGTGCTCCGTCAATTTTGTAAATAAGACACTGACATTGGAAGCCGAAGCAGCACAGGCAGAACAGATTGCAGGTGAGGCATTACGAACCGTCAATCGCATTGAGCCACATATTCGCGTTCGGATCAAACCATTACCGACCGCAGGAGCAGCTTTAGACACAGCAACATGGACGGCATCGGATCAAGCTGGCACCGGTCAAAATGCAATATCTGCCGCAGCAGCTTCTGCATCCAGTTCACATTCTGTTAACGGTTCAGTCTCAACTACACCGGCAAATTTTACTCATTCTGGTCACACTGGGGAGAGTCACAGCGGTCATACTCATACAGGTGCCGATCAACAGCATAATACGGAGCATAACGAACATGAGCATGCTGGTCATACCCATCATCATGACGGTGGACACCAGCGTAAGCTACTATTTCGTTTGCTGAGCGGCGGACTGCTAATGGCAGCAGGTTTGTTACTACCGATGCCACCCGTGTTAGAGCTGTCTGTATTTCTACTCGCTTATGTGATTGCTGGTGGAGATATTGTGTGGCAGGCGCTTCGTAATATCGCACGCGGTCAGGTGTTTGATGAGTATTTTCTAATGTCAGTTGCGACGATTGGCGCGTTTGCGATTGGACAATATCCAGAAGGTGTAGCGGTGATGCTATTTTACCAGCTGGGTGAAATGTTTCAGGGTGCCGCTGTGGAGCGTTCACGCCGCTCAATCGCCGAGCTGATGAATATTCGTCCGGATTATGCGAATGTGCAAACGGCAGCAGGCATTCGCCAGGTGTCACCGGAGCAGATTCGGATCGGTGATCGAATCGTCATTCGTCCAGGGGAAAAAGTACCGTTGGATGGAATTGTCGTAGAAGGCAGCTCGATGCTCGATACATCTGCATTAACAGGAGAATCGGTGCCACGGGAAGCGAAAGAAGGCAGCGAAGTGCTTGCTGGCTTTGTAAACAAAAATGGTGTGCTTACATTGGAAGTAGAGCGTATTTTCAGCGAGTCATCTGTATCCAAAATTTTGGAGCTGGTTCAAAATGCGAGCAGCAAAAAAGCACAAACGGAAAAGTTTATTACCCGTTTTGCACGTTATTATACACCGGCAGTCGTTATGATTGCCGCTTTGCTGGCTGTCGTACCGCCGCTGCTTCTGAATGGGGCTACCTTTAGTGATTGGATCTATCGCGCACTCGTCTTTCTCGTCATTTCATGTCCGTGTGCGCTTGTCGTCTCGATTCCACTCGGCTTTTTCGGTGGGATTGGAGCGGCATCAAAGAATGGGATTCTGATCAAAGGCAGTAACTATCTTGAAGCGCTAAATCATGTTAAGTATGTTGTTTTTGATAAAACCGGTACATTAACTAAAGGAACATTCGCTGTGACCGCGATTCGTCCAGCGGCAGGTTATACAGAGGAACAGCTGCTGGATATCGCAGCACATACAGAGCTACATTCCAGTCACCCGATTGCCGAGTCGATTCGTAATGCGTACCACGGAAAATGGAACGAAGCACGTATAAGCGAATATAGCGAAGCCGCTGGTTACGGTATTGAAGCCAGTTTGGATGGACAATGTGTGTTAGCCGGGAATTATCGCCTGCTTCAGCGTGAAAGAATTGAGGCAGAACCGGATCTATCCGGCGGCACGGTAGTATATGTAGCGGTGGATGGACAATTTGCTGGAACGATCGTTATTTCCGATGAAGTGAAGCATGATGCCGCCGCTGCGATTCGTCAGCTTAAGCAGAAGGGCATACGCCGTGTGATGATGCTGACCGGTGATACGCGTCAGACAGGCGAGCAGGTCGGCACACAGCTTGGAGTAGACGAAGTACATGCCGAACTGTTGCCACAGGACAAAGTGATGCAGCTGGAGCGTTTGGATGCGCTGCGCGCACGCGGCGAGAAAATTATTTTTGTCGGGGACGGGATCAATGATACACCGGTACTGGCGCGTGCCGATATTGGGGTAGCGATGGGTGGATTAGGTTCTGATGCTGCGATTGAAGCGGCAGATGTAGTCATTATGAATGATGAGCCGTCCCGTTTGCCGGTAGCGATTGAAATTGCTCGCCGCACACGGCGCATCGTATGGCAAAATATTATGTTTGCGCTAGGAATTAAAGCGGTATTTCTATTGCTCGGTGCGTTCGGGATTGCGACGATGTGGGAGGCTGTATTTTCCGATGTGGGCGTAACGCTGCTAGCGGTGCTGAATGCGATGCGTGTATTGCGATTTGATGGTTCACATATGAGCAAGACGATGCATATGTCCCCATCCGACCAAAAGACTTCCACTATATAAAACAATCAACTGTATAAAGACTATATACAGATAAGCTCATACGATAACCAAATGAAAGGCTCTCGCATCTTACATAAGATGCGAGAGCCTTTTTATTAAGCAGATTAGGATGTACACCTATATAATGGTAAATGATGTTCCTTTAACTGCGATCTACTAGCATACAGAACTATTTTTATAATCGATCAAGTAGTGCTATAGAGGGAGTAATCATTCTTTTTTAACAATACATACATGTAAACGCAACCATACTACTATGCATAAGGAATTGTTTTTAACATTTTTCATATATATCATGTAAAGATAAAAATGGATCCGGGATCAAACTGGTTCTTTTTAACCAAAATTCGACAATTATTCTATTCGCTTATTAGGACTTTTGTGTTATTATTGGTGTAAAATGTTCACTGTCTTGTATAGGTGATATAGAGGCGAAACTGAGGTTTGTATGCGCGGTTGGACTTCATACTTATAGATAGGAATGCAGTTAATACGTTTTATAGATAAAGTTGTCCGGGCGTATGAGATAAGGTTTTTCGGGCATGTTATAACTAGGGGGAGTACGTCGATGAAACTGCAAAATTATATTTTTGCTAATCAATATTTGGATGTGCAAGATGATGAAGGCAATATGTTTGTAGGCCGTGTAGAAACGTTTGATGAAGAATTTATTACACTAGCTGATATTACGCGACTGGATTATATGTCCTCGTCGAGTGAAAAAGTACCGCTTAGCGAAATGATGAAAAAAGAAGTGTTTGCCTTTTTTATTGGCAATAATAAAATGAAATATCAGTTCAGAACGGTGATCACACGGGCGAATACCGATCAGTTTCAAATTCATCTGAAAAGTCCTGCTGTCGAGGAGATTATCAAAATCCAGAATCGTGATTATTTGCGTATTAACACGTCATTACGCTGTGATCTGAACGTGCTGGAGATAGAAGAAGAAATGCAATTGCAAATTTATACGCATGATATTAGCGGTGGTGGATTGTCTTTTTACAGCCGTCAGCCGATCGAATATAACAAGTACACAGGGACGTTATATTTATATAAAGGCGAGAACGAAATATCGCTGCCTTTCAAAGCGGATCTGGTATATATGAACCAGGTAGATGATCAACGTTACAAAATTGCACTCAAATATAGCGATATTAAGGAACAGCATCGCAACCATATTATTCGCTATGCCATTCAGGAGCAGGTTCGCTTTCGTAAATAAGTTCATTTTAGCTTAAATGTGAGGTTATACAGCACATTTAAGCATCAAGTACAGTCTTCCTGTTTCTAGTTTATGATCTACAATAATCCTGTTGTTCCTTCGGGTGCAATGGGATTTTTTTGTACCTTAAATACGTAAAGTTGCGAAAGTTGCTCATGACTGGTAGTCTAAAATAGGTCTTTTGTGTGCAAACACGGAAATATACCTATATGTTCTGCCTATGTTCTGTCGTGTAGATTGTGGCGGAATTTGACAAATGCACCCGAAATGTTTTAAGGTGATAAAGGTTACAAAATCTTAATAAGTGTTTCATTTTCATTTAATTTAGATAGCGACCATATAAATGAAATCTTATTTTTGCATGTTATCGATGTTGACGTTCTGGATCAGACATTATTTTTGCAGCGGGTGGTCACATACGGGATTGGGCAATACATAGTTATGTCAGTACCCTGGACTCCTTGAAATCAACTCCGCAAGCACCGAAGGGAGAAGTATTTTTTTGAAGAAAACGATATTGTCTCTGCTGGCTGCTGCTGTGATCTGCACGGCGCAACCAACCGGCGCCTCAGCCAGCACACCGACATTTAAAAGCGAAATTAAATCCCAGGCTTCCAAAGTAATGGGTACACCGTATGTAATGGGTGGAACAAGCACACGAGGCTTTGACTGCTCTGGCTTTACCCGCTATGTGTACAAAAAGATGCACAAGACATTACCACGCACTGCTCGCCAGCAGGCTCATATCGGCAAAGCCGTATACAAAGGCAATCTGTCGATCGGCGATCTGGTGTTTTTTAACACGTTAGGATATGGCATCTCCCATGTTGGAATCTATATTGGCAATAACAAATTTATTCATGCAGCCAGCAGCTCAGGCGTAACGGTAAGTAGCCTGTCTGAATCGTATTACAAAAAGCGTTATGTGACTGCAAGACGTGTTGTGAATTAAAACAATCGTCAAATGAACAGAAAGCTGAGGGAATTGTTTTTCCTTCTCAGCGTACAGGCATATTAACCTGTCTATTTTATGGCATGCCCATTTAAAATGACCGACCGAAGGAGCATCATCGATCACCTTGAACATTATCGATTCAACCGTATAAAAGCGTGCAGAACTCTACAGGGGAGAGGCTGCACGCTTTATTTATGTTGTACTTATTTAATGATAATGATAGTGTAGTACGCATTTAAATTATGCATTTAAATATAGTATGCAGTTAAATGAATAAATTATGACCTGCACGATCGGCTTGACCGAGATAATAGCCTACACCGGCAATTTTGATCCCATCGATTAACTCCTCATGCTGAATGCCCATCACATCCATTGACATCTGGCAGGCGACCATTTCAACACCTTGCTCGGATGCGCTGCGAATCAAATCCTCTAATGAAGCGATATTTTGATTGCCCATAATACCACGGATAAGCTTCGGCCCGATCCCAAGCATATTCATTTTCGATAAACCGAGTCGCTGACTACCACGTGGCATCATCATACCGAACATGCGACTGATCATATTTTTCTGAACTGGCATCGGCTCTGACTTGCGCAAAATGTTCAAGCCCCAGAAGGTGAAAAACATCGTTACTTTACGTCCGCTCGCAGCAGCACCGTTCGCAATAATGAATGAGGCAATTGCCTTGTCCAGGTCGCCGCTAAATACGACCATCGTGCTGGCTGGATCGGCGGCAGGCTGGTTGCTTGTGCTGGCATCGGTCTGCTCTTTTGGCGTTTTGGTCAGTGTCGCTTCGATTGTGCCGCCTTTGCCACGATCCAACTGAATGAGCATATGACCGGACATTTGCGACCATGCCTTCACATCTTCATAGAAGCCTGGGTCAGAGGCGAGTACATGCAATTGATCTCCATCAGTTAATCCATCCATCTTCTGTTTCACTTGAATGAGCGGACCTGGACAGCTCAAGCCGCATACGTTCAGCTCATGTGTAGTGACATCGGCAGCTAATGAGTTCTGTTGGGGAGGTGCAACTGTAAACGAACGGTCAGCAAGCGTACTTGTAGATGAAGGTGTGACAGTCAGAAGGCTATGACCCACTGTGTCTACAGCGATCTGATCGGTCTTTGGAACATTAGAATGAGTAGCGCTACCTATAGCCTGTCCTGACTGTGTATGTTCATTAGAGGAAGAGAAAGGATTCATCGGCTTAAATTGCGCTTGTTTATACGTTTTATAGCCACCACTTAGATTTTTCACCTGATAACCATGCTGAGCTAAAATACGTGAAGCGGTATAACCACGCAGACCGACCTGACAATAGACGAGCAATTCTTTGTTTTGATCCAGCTCATGTAATCGATCACGAAGCTCATCGACCGGAATCGAGAGCGAGCCTGGAATATGTCCGTTTCCATGTTCCAGACTACTGCGAACGTCCAGCAATTGCTGCTGCGCTGGATCATACTGTGCGATCTGATCATACGTGAATACAGCCGTTCGTCCGGCAAGTATATTGTCTGCGGCATAACCAGCGATGTTCACCGGATCTTTGGCAGAAGAGTAGGGAGGGGCATAGCTCAATTCTAGCTCGGTCAGATCGGAGACGTTACCGCCAAAACGAATGGCAACCGCGATATCGTCGATTCGCTTGTCTACACCTTCATAACCTACAGCCTGCGCACCTAGAATCCGTCCATCCGGTGCAAATAGCAGCTTCAGCATCATCGAACTTGCACCAGGATAGTAAGATGCGTGAGAGCTTGGATGCACGATAACCGATTGATAGCGGATGTTATGACGTTGGAGCGTCTTCTCATTGCTGCCTGTAGAAGCGCCCGTTAATCCAAACACTTTAATGATTGATGTTCCCTGTGTTCCTTTATACGTAGAAGGGATACCAGCAATCTGATCGGCTGCAATACGACCTTGCTTATTGGCAGGACCGGCAAGCGGGATCGCCGCAGGCGTACCGAGCACTAGATCATGCACTTCAATTGCATCACCAACCGCATAAATATGTGGGATATTCGTTTGCATCGCTTCATTTACGATAATATGTCCACGTGCGCCAAGCGCAATGTCTGTACCTTGTAGGAAGACGGTATCTGGTGTGACACCGATCGCCAGAATGACCATATTCGCTTCTAACATCATATTGTCTTGAAGCTGGACGCCAATGCCATGCGCTGATGATGTGAAGCCCTGTACACGCTGGGAAAAGACAAGCTTTACGCCGTTATGCTGCATTTCTTCTGCAAGTACAGCAGCTAGCTCAGGATCGAATGGAGCGAGCAACTGTGGATTGCCTTCGATAAGCGTGACATCCAGCCCTGCTTCACGTAGATTCTCCGCCATTTCCACACCGATAAAACCACCACCGACCACAATAGCAGAGCCGCCATCGATCCGCTGTACCTGCTCCTTTACACGATCAATGTCTTTGACGTTGCGTACTGTGTACAGTAGAGGATGATCAGCACCGGGAACGTTGGGGATGATGGGACGTGCACCGGGAGACAATAGTAGTTCATCATACGTTTCCATGTACTGACCGCGTTCCTGACTGTTCACTGTTACTGTACGTGCTGCCGGATCAATCGAGATCACTTCACTTTCTGTCCGTACATCAATACGGAAGCGATCCGTTATTCCCTGTGGCGTTTGCACGAGCAGCCGTTCACGCTCTGTAATTGAGCCACCTATATAATAAGGAAGACCACAGTTGGCAAACGAAATATGAGGCCCTTTTTCAAACAAAATGATCTCTGCTTGTTCATCCAGACGACGCAGTCGTGCAGCAGCAGACGCACCGCCGGCTACTCCACCAATAATAAGCACTTTTTTACTCATGTTCACAATCTTCCTCTCCTAATAAAATCGTAACGATATGGGCGATACGCTCATTCGCTAAAATATAGTTCACTTCAAGCCCATTGCGCTCGGTAGCGACAATGCCTGCACTGCGTAGCTTTTGCAAATGTTGCGATACGGTCGACTGCGGCATATCCAGACATTCCTGCATAAACGACACATTGCATTTCTTCTTGCGCATAAGTCCGCGCACGATACACAGTCGAACAGGATGAGACAATGCTTTGAGTAAATTGGCAGGTTCGTCGTATTGCTTCATATCCTTCATGTCAAAATCCTTCATATCAAAAACTTCGGTTTCCAATGTGAAAGCTCCTCTCTCAATCCTAATATCGTAATATTACGATATATTGATTTATGTGTCAAATATTTTGTCTTTTTGATAAGAATCGTTTACGATAGATGTCTATTATGTATACCAAATCATACTAAGTCGTTATGTTCTCGTAGCTGCTGGTAGCGACATGAAACCTACAGAATGGTGTTGGTTGCATTTTCCAAAAAATATGTTATACTAAATTTATCTTAAATTAATAATTGTTTAATTTGAGATATTGACCAAGCAGTTGCCTATGGCTCTCTGCGAAGGAGGAATAATAATGATGATCAAAAGCTTAACTCGTATTAATGAACTCGCTAAAAAACAACGTGAGCAGGGCCTGACTGAGATTGAAAAAGAAGAACAGCATGTTCTGCGCCAAGAGTATCTGCGCGAAATTCGCGGTCAAGTGCTGCATACCTTTTCCCGTCTAACTGTAGTAGACGCAGAAGGTAATGACGTTACACCGGAGAAACTAAAAAACGACAAAGAAAACGGTTTTGTGATCGAATAATATAGAGTTTGCAAGGAACACCGCTTTTGCTATGAATGGTAGCTTTTGAATGTAGATCTGTCGCCTTAGAGGTGAATGGATATGCACAAGAAAGTTATCATTTATTGCGGAGCGGTGTTTTTTATATACTTATGAACTATTGAATGTAAATTGAAGATAAGATAAAGGATTTCTATCATAGCCAATACTAATTTACAATTTGATTTTAATATAGCTCTACATAAGCAGCAATGCTAATAAATGATTATAATCCTTGATCCGTGTATAGACTAAACGCATCAGAGAAAAGTAAAGGCTACTATAACAATCCTTTTTCGTTAAAATCAATCATTAGTAACTCTAGCGTATCGTTCTCGAGCATATGTATAAATCTTAAACGTTCAATTAATCTAATAATATTATCTTCAGATTTAGTTATCTCGTATTTTAGTAATTGATTAAGCGCAATAAGTGTCTCTTTTTCAATTCGTTCGTAGTTTTCTTTAAATAATTTAGGAAAGTAGTAATGACCTTCTTGCTCAATATATTTAATTTTCATATTCATAAATTTTTTATGCTCTACAAGAATAAATAGTATACGTCTATCTATAGTTTGTTGCTTAGAAAGTATTGATTCTAAGTATTCTATAAGCTTGCTATAAATTCTAATACCAAAAGTACGATCTGAATACAGTTGTGGGGTGTAAAAGCTTTTGAAGTTTTCTGTTTCGTTAATAGATTTATAATAATTGTTTATACATTCTACAAAATATAAGATATCAAATTGATAGATACTTCCATTATGGTATTCCGGGTTGATTTTCAAAAGATGTGTATAATTTAAGTAATCATCATAAATATCGCAATTTTCGAATGCCATTTTAAAATTTTCATAGGATATAATGATTTGAGAATAATGACGTGAGTTAAAAAAACCAGAAATATGTAGCTCTTCATTAATATCATCATAGCCATAAATTAGAATGGCATGAGCAAATCTTTTTGTCTTATAAGAAGGAGTACCTGGTATAAAATACTCATCAATATGTGTCCAAATATAGTAGTCTTCATCGATCTGATTTCTTATAAAACTTATAATATCTGAAATGGACTGTTTAATGAGATTGCGGTGAAGTCTTTGAGAATCTTTAAACCAGGGATTAAAATGATGTTCCGGTGTTTGTACATAAAAGTCTAAAAAAAGCTCTTCATCTTTCCAGTCAGATAAGAACATATTTGTATACTGAGAATAAATCCATGGCTGACATTCTACATTATTCGAAATGATTGAAAGGTAAAAAGCATGTTGCGGATAGCTGGAAATTAATGGTTTAGAAAGAGGTAAAGTTTTCATTGTAAACTCCTTAAATTGAGATAGATAATCAGCTGAACAACTATAAATTTTTTTCCAAATATAAACGACTAAAATACCGCTTACACATTAGTATTTATACCACTAATTAGTTTTTTTTCATACTCATTATTATATATATTTAATGTTTTCTTAGTAAAAAGTATATATTTATATTAACTAAAAACTAAGTTTAATTTCCATTTAACTCCTTATAACTTAAATTTTTTCTTTAATTTATGCTATTTTTTTTGAAAATAAAGCACAATAAAGAAAAAAATAGATCAATTTTATATGTAAATGAAAATAAGGTAAATAAATATATGTATTATAACTACAAACATTTATTTAAGGGTTGCACGAACAAGATAATTGTATTATGTTTGTATCTATAACAATAATTTCAAATACAAAAAATGTAAAGAGATACAAGTAGGAGGAATTTAGAATGGCTCAAAATGAAGTTAAAGTATGTAAAATATTTTCTTTTGATAGTGCACATCAACTAGTTAATCATAAAGGGAAATGTGCTAATGTTCATGGACATACATACAAGTTAGAGGTTAATTTGAAAGCGGAACCAATTTTGAGTGAAGGTAGTACAGATGAAGGATTTGTTATCGATTTTTCCGATTTGAAGGCGATTGTGAAGGAAGAGGTCATAAACGAATTCGATCATGCTTTTATAGCTCAAGGCAACGAACCTAGCTATGAAACTATAAAAAATTCAGGCTCTAAAGTTTGTTTACTTGGATTTAGAACAACCGTAGAAAACATGGCTACTTATATTTGTTGGAAGCTTGCTAAACGTAATTTGCCTGTTCATTCTGTTAAACTTTGGGAAACTCCTACTGGTTGGGCAGAAGTGTTATATGAAGATATTCCAGAAAAAGGCCCTTTGTTTTTAACAAAGATGTCGGGTGCATTTAATGAATAAATTAAGAACAAAATCAAATATTCCTATATTGGAAATTTTCGGTCCAACTATTCAAGGAGAAGGCATGATGATTGGTAGAAAAACTATGTTTATGAGAACAGCAGGATGTGATTATTCATGTTCCTGGTGCGATTCTGCCTTCACTTGGGATGGAACTGAAAAACCTATTATGTACTCACCTGATAAAGCTTTTGAGGAAATTTATAAAATAGGGGGAGGAGGTTTTGATCATGTTACAATTACAGGTGGAAACCCGGCTTTAATTGGTCAGGGTATGAGCGAATTGATTGATATTTTACATTCTAAAGGAATATCAATGGGAATTGAAACGCAAGGGACTAAATATCAAGATTGGTTTTCTAAATCGGATGATATTGTGATTTCTCCTAAGCCGCCAAGCTCTGGAATGGTTACAGATTATACGAAGTTAGATTTTATAATAAACAATATACAAAGCAATAAACAAAATAAAAGCTTGAAAGTGGTTATCTTTAATGAAGAAGATTACCAGTATGCTAAAAATCTGCACTTCAGGTATCCTAATATTGAATTTTATCTTTCAGTAGGCAATTTAACTCCCTATAGTGAAGAAGATCATACAGCAGAGTTGTTACGAGATTTAGAAAAATTATGTAACAAAGTAATTAATGACCCGAGTCTTAAGTCTGTTAAGGTTCTACCTCAGTTACATACTTTATTATGGGGGAACAAAAGAAAAGTTTAGCATATCAAAATATACAATGAAGCGAGTTGTAGGATATGAAGAAAAAAGCATTTAACAAAAGTGGAAAATTAATTTTAGGTATTAATGGTTGGATGGAAAATGGCCATGATGCTTCTGCTTGTTTGGTAGAAGTGGATTCAAACCGCTGTGAAGTTCTCGGAGCATTAGAAGAAGAAAAGATCACGAAACAAAAATGCTCATATAATGTACTACCTACACAATCTATCCATTATTTGTTAGAGTATTATAGTTTATCGCCGGCTGATATTGATTATATAGCTTTCGGTTGGAATTATCCTCATATGTACGAAGTGAATAATACAGAGTTTCCTTTTAATAATAATCAAGAAATATTGAAAGCGCTCTTCCAGGGAGCAACGATCGATAAAGAAATCGAAATAGTCTATATAGGTCATCATTTAGCCCACGCAGCAAGCTCTTTTAGAACTTCTCAATTTAATACATGCCTAACCTTTGTTTTTGATGGACAGGGAGAACAGGAGTCGTCAAGTGTATGGGTGGCAGAAAATGGAGAGTTAGAAAAAATTAGTTACAGTGGAATTAAAGAATCGCTAGGTTATTTGTACGAAGCTGTAAATGAAGTTTTAGGATTTAAAAATCATGAGTCTGGAAAAACGATGGGATTAGCATCATATGGAAAACCTATATTTATCAATGATTTCAAACAAGCACTCATACTAGAAGAAGATAAATTACTTCTAAACGACAAATTGGAGAGAATATATCAAGTTGTAAGTAGATTCACTGAGAAAAACACGAATGAACAAGCTAATGTTATTACAATGTGGAAGCATTTTATTAAAGAAGAGCTAGGGATTGAAGATAATCATAAAAATGTAAATTCCTTTTACGAAATAGAGGATATTTATAAAAACCTTGCTGCTTCAGTTCAAAACCTGCTTGAGGAATATGTAGTTCAAATTGTGAACTATTATATTAACAAAACCAAAATCAATAAAATTTGTATGAGTGGTGGCGTAGCTCTTAATTGCATTATGAACGGGCGTATATTAGAAGAACAAAACGTTGAAGAAATATACATAAATCCCGCAGCTAATGATGCTGGTGTATCACTGGGAGCCGCTCTTGAGCTTGCTTATAAATTAGGCTATCCGTCTCATCTAAATAAGCCATTCTTTGATCCGTTTATCGGAATAGAATATTCGAATGAAGAAATAATCGAGGAATTAAAGTCAAATGAATTAAAGTATCAAATTACGGAAAATGCTCAGGAAGTTATTGCTAACTTGATATCAAATGAGAAAGTTGTAGCTTTATTTCAAGGAAGAAATGAATGGGGACCTAGAGCACTAGGCAATAGAAGTATCATCTCTTCTCCGAGAGATAAAGATCGCCTTGATTATATTAATACTTCGATTAAACATCGCGAAACCGGACGACCATTAGGACCAAGTATGCTTCAAGAAGATGCTTCCAAACTGCTTGTAAATGAAACGAAGTTTCTAGGGAAATATATGAATATTGCTTATAACTCACAGGCAATTAAATCTGAGTTTCCAGCTATTATTCATGTCGATCATACATTTCGTCCTGAGTTTGTTGATCCTGATTTTAATGTTATTTATTATAAACAGTTAAAAACGATCAAAGAAATTACCGGCTCTTCTATTGTTATTAATACATCATTCAATTTAAAAACTCCAATCATATTCCATATACAAGATGCGATTGATTATTTCGTCAACAGCAAATTAGACGCACTTATATTTAATAATCAAATTGTCTTGACTAAATAATGTATAAGAAAAGAGGTAATGAAATTATGACAAATTTATATTCTTCTAAAGCAGTGGATTTAGAAGCATCCTACAAAAAAATTATTGAAAGTATCGGTGAAGATAGTGAGCGTGAAGGACTGATTAAAACTCCTTACAGAGCAGCCAAAGCGTTTGATTTTTTGACAAGTGGATACAACGAAGATTTGGACGAGCTTTTCAATGGAGCCATCTTTAATGAAAATTCGAAAAATATTGTAATTGTAAAAAATATTGAATTTTATAGCTTATGTGAACATCATTTATTGCCTTTTTGGGGAACTTGTCATATTGGATATATTCCTAATGGGAAAATTGTTGGTTTAAGTAAAGTAGCAAGATTGGTAAATCATTTTTCAAGAAGATTACAAGTACAGGAAAGATTAACAGATCAAATTGCTAAAACTCTCGAAGAATATTTAGACGCTCAGGGAGTATCTGTAATTATACAAGCTAAACACTTATGTATGATGATGCGAGGGATCGAAAAACAACAAAGTGAAACGATTACTCGTTCTACACATGGATGTTTTAATGAATCCGAAAAAATGAATGATGAATTTTTAAAACTGGTAGGAATTTAATAAAAATAAGTATGTGATTTAAAAACAATCAAAGTTCAATATCCTAACTGTACTTAACATTTTTACAGTTATAAAAACCTCTACAAGAGTATAAATACAATGATAAAGAAGGAATAATATGAATATTCTTAACAAAGTAGGAGAGACTCCTCTAGTAGATATCGAAATTCAAGGACTGGAACATATAAATATAAAAGTTAAACTTGAATATTATAACCCAACAGGTAGTGTAAAAGATCGTTCCGCATCTTACATACTTCCTAAACTTCTATCCAAAAACATAATCAATAAAAATACGACCATAATAGAGTCTTCTTCTGGAAATTTTGGGATTGCTCTATCTACCTATTGTAAATTATTAGGATTGAATTTCTATTGTGTTATAGATCCTAATATTACTTCGACTAACGAAAGGATTATAAACGATCTTAGCAGCAAAGTATTTAAAGTTCAAAAACCTGATTCTAATGGTGGCTATCTTCTGAGTCGAATTGAAACAGTTAAAGAGTTAGTGGAAACGGTTGAGAATTCATATTGGGTAAACCAATATGCTAGCCGCTACAATGCAGAGGCTTATTATATGACATTAGGAAATGAAATTTGTAATGAATTAAATGAAATCGATTATATTTTTATGGGTGTAAGTTCGGGAGGAACCATTACTGGAGTTTCTCGGAAAATCAAAGAGAAATTCCCGAATTGTAAAGTGATTGCAGTGGATACAGAAGGCTCGATCATTTTCGGAGGCCCATCGAAAAAAAGATATATTCCAGGAGTAGGTTCAAGTATCGTTCCAGAGATCCTGAATGACGCTAGTATCGATGATGTAATTATTATAGAAGAATATGAAGCAGTGAAAATGTGTCATCAATTATTAAAAGAGAACTCCATCTTAGCAGGTGGCTCTTCCGGCTTAGTTATGAGTGCAATTAAAAAGTATTTTATGAATGTAAAAACCGACACTCCTCCTAAAGTGCTAACTATTTTTCCAGATCGAGGAGAGCGCTATATGGATACGATCTATAATGATGTATGGTGTGAAAAACTTATTAGCGAGAAAAAACAACATTTTGTTTAGAAGGAGATTTATATGAGCCAACTAGTACATGATTTCTTGATAGATAATTTGTACAAAACCTCGAATAACATACTACTAAAAGAATATGATCATACATTAACACATGGCGAACTCCATGATCAGTCTAATCAATTTTGTAATTATTTATATTCTTTAGGTGTAAAAAAAGGGGAGCGAGTTGCTTTACTTATGGATTCTTCAATTCATAGCATAATTGCTCTTGTAGGAATCATGAAAAAGGGAGCGATTTATGTCCCTATTAATACTTCAAGTTCTGAAGATGTTATTGAATATATTATTAATGAAACAGAAGTAAGCACAGTTATTGCAGACGCTAAATACTGTAATAAGCTAGATCAGTTGAGCATGAAAAAAGATTTGAAACTTATTATTCATGGCAGTGCATCTGAGGATCAAAATATGTATGTTTTTGAAAAATATTCAGATTTTGAGGTACATATTCAACATCCAGAACACATTATTAGTTCAGATATAATCAACATCGTATTTACTTCTGGAACTACCGGGACGCCAAAAGGAGTCATCGTACGTCACGAGTGTATTACACCGTTTATGAATTACGTTACAAAGCGATTTCACCATAATGAGGCTACGAGGACTTTGAGTGATACGCCGCTCTCTTTCGATCCATTTCTAACTGAAATCGTACCTAGCTTTATTGGAGGCGGATTCGTTTATCTGTATAAAGGTCTTATGTCTATCAACAAATTTTTGAAAGTAATCGAACGTGAGAACATAACAAATTTTGGTTGCGGGCCTTCGCTGCTGTTACTTTTATCGTCAAACAAACATATATTGCAAGAATATGATTTATCTAGTCTACAAGAAATTTATTTTGGATATGAGAGCTGCCCTACAACTACAATCCAAACATTGCAAACCTATTTGCCCAATGTCACTTTTATTAATGGTTATGGTACTACTGAAACGTATGCCTCAAGTACATTCCATGAGATTACTTATCCTGTTACTGACGAGATCAAAAATTTCCCGATTGGAGATCCGATCGAAGGTACTGAATTATTAGTAATAAATGAGGACAATGAGCTAACAGAACCTGACGAAATAGGAGAGTTAGTTATTCGTGGTAACTCCATTATGAGTGGATACTGGAAAAACCAAGACGCGACAGAAAAGGTATTGAAAGTAAATCCTATTTTTCCAGAGAGCTTAGAAAAAGTCTATTTTACTGGAGATCTCGTAAAGCGTTTACCTAATAACGATATTATTTTTGTGGGTCGAAAAGATACACAGGTTAAAATAAACGGATATCGAGTCGAACTATTGGAAATACAAAATATAATTGAAAAACATTCCTTAACAAAGGAGTGCTGCATTTTAGCGATGAATGAGAACGATACGAACAAAATATATTGCTACCTTATTACTGAAAATAATTCACAACAAGAGCTAGACGAAATTAAAACGTATTTGATTGCTAAATTAGAGCCGTACAAAATTCCATACAAGTGGATCATGATTGATCGTATGCCTCGAAATTCAAACGGTAAAGTAGATAAAAAACAATTAGAGATTTTGCACTAAAGGAGCACATTATAAATGAAACAACATAATGAGAACAAAGGTAAATCTCACGTATTGTTAATTTCTGGAGTAGAAGCCAAAGATCATTCGAGCATTACTAAAATGTTAGATGAAGGAATATCTTCATTTCTTATTACGCCTATCGCTATTTTGCCTAATCGGAAAGAAGATTACACCATATATTTGTCCAACTTGGAAAGTAAATACAAATTAAGTACGTGCGAAACGTACTATTTTGAAGAAATACAGGCTCTTTATCCAGAGTTAGAACATAAAAATGTGTTTTTGGAACATGATTATGTGTATTCATTATCAAATTATTTTCTAACTGTATGTTCTCTCGCAGTAGCTAGAACAGAGGCAATTGAAAGTAACAACTTATGGATTCCGTGGACAGAACAAGAGTTACAATGTATAACCTCTTCCGTTAGCGATTATATTCAAGCTTTAAATAATTTGGCTATGATAGGAACATCGGAAGGGCATGACATCTCCATTAACTTTCCAATTTTAAAACTTAACACTGATGGATTGTATATGAAGTCTCAACCGATTACGTTGTCAGATGATAAGGCTGTCATTCTGTTTTCAGGTGGGCTTGATTGTACAGTTGCTGCCTATATTATGAGAAAATTGGGAAAAGATATTTCTTTGTACAATGTTCAATATGGTCAATCCAATCGTAACCAAGAAAAATATGCTGTTGAAAAAATAGTTTCCGAATTAAATGTATCCCAGCACACACCATACGAACAAATTTCTTTGTCATGTATGAAGCAAATTGGAGGCTCTGCCTTATTAAATGACGGCATAGAACTACGAAAAGATAATTCTAAATCAGAATACGTTCCGTTTAGAAATACCAACCTTTTGAATATTGGAATTATATACGCTTTGAAACATAACATCAAATATATTGTAACAGGTGGGCATCATGATGATACATTATCGCCAGATAACCGGCTTCCTTATTTTGAATGTTTTCAACACGTATTAAATTTGCAATATTGCTCTAAAGAGATAGAAATGTATCCAGTACTACTTTATCTTGGTGGAAAAAGTGAATTAATTTATATTGGCGAACATTTAAAAGTAAATTTCAAAAATTGTTGGTCCTGTCACAACTTTGTAGAACAAGAGCATGTAGGGGAAGATTGCCAGGCATGTGGAAAATGCGGTAATTGTTCTACGAGATATCATGCTTTTAAGCGAGTTGGATTAGAAGATCCGATTCATTATGCCCAAATTCCATATGTTAGAGAAAAATGGCATGGATGGGTTGAAGGCAGTGAGCATTTACTAGAAAAATTAGCAATAGCTTATCCTCAATAATTTTACTTATTAAGGAAGAAGGCCCTTTATGTTAGAAAAAGTTCGATATAAATTTAATGAGAATTATACCGGAAGCGATAGCCCAAATGATGGTATAGCCAATAGTGAAATTATAGATTTTCACAAACATATACCCGGTTATGATCCAAGTCCACTTATAAAAGTAGAAAGCAATTCATTGACGAAAACGATGCACATAAAAGATGAATCGACACGTTTTAATATTAACTCTTTTAAAGGTTTAGGAGCTAGTTATTCTATATTTTCAATTTTAAAAGAACGTTTGAAAAAAGAGATGAATATAGATTTGAAGGCTAGCAATTTATGGGACGGTTCTATTAAAAATTTACCTTCTATTACGTTTAGCGCTGCTACAGATGGAAATCATGGTAAAGCAGTGGCCTGGTTTTCTAAATTAATTAAGCAAACCGCCATCATTTATATGCCTGAAAATTCTGCTGAAGCCAGAATTAAAAGTATTGAAGCAGAAGGAGCTACAGTAGTATTAATAGATGGGACATTTGATGATTGTGTGAGAATTTGTAACGAAGATTCAACACATAACAATTATGAGATTGTTTCTGATACCGCTTATATAGGGAATTTGGAAAGACCGATGAGCATTATATTAGGTTATACAACATTGTTCAAAGAGCTGGATGTGCAAACTTCACAAGTTTACGATTATGTATTTGTTCCTGCTGGAGTAGGCGGAATTGCAGCAGCAGCAGCTCTTTATTTTAAACATTACAAAAAATCCAATACCAAAATTATCGTAGTGGAACCATTAAGTTCGAGCTGTATTTTGGAGTCTTTAATTGCGAATAAAGCCGTAGCCAGCAACGGTTTACAGGATTCGATTATGGCAGGTCTAAATTGTGGGTTTCCTTCATTAAGGTCATGGGACATATTGAAAAATAGTATGTACTTAAGTATCGCTATACCGGATATGTACGTGTATACTGCTGCAACCTATTATTATCGATATGGGATATCAACCGGAGAAAGTGGAGCCGCAGCATTAGCTGGACTATTAGCTATTATGGACGATCCTATTTTAAGCTCCAATCTTAACATTAATTCTTCTTCTGTTTTATTACTTAATACGGAAGGTATGACTAATCCTGAATTTTGTTTTTCACTTGAAGCTAATTTAGAGTAGATGGAGGACTTATGGATCTTACCGTTTTGATAGCAGTTGCAACTGATCAGAGGATAGAATCATGTATTCATTCTGTTGATGAAGATTGTGAAATACTAGTTGTAGCCAATGGAGCTTCAGATGAAATATTAAATTTACTTAAAACTATTCAGAAACATAAGCAAAACTTAAAAATTATTTCTATTGAAGAACGAAATCTTAGTAAAGCTAGAGATGTCGGTATGCATGCTGCTCTTTATAATAAAGTCATTCTTATGGACTCAGATTGTATATTTAAAAAGGGAGCAATTCGTCAATTTTATAATGCGATGGATAACGAATATATAGTGAATGGAAGAATAAATTTTTTGAGTAATAACTGGCAAAGTAACATTGTTAAACAGGCTCGCGAGTATTTAAATAATCCATCGAATACTGGTTTTGCGTTTGCGCCCGCTCTAGGATTGAGAAAAGATATTTTGACTCATATTGAATCTTATTATTTTGATCATGAAATTCGCTGGGTAGAAGATGCAGAGTTAAATATTCGTATACGTAAGTCAAACTTAAAAATTTTTGCCTTACCTTCTGCTGAAATTTATCATGTACCTTTGAAAATAAAGCAGGATCTAAAAGCAGCCTTTTACTATGGAACTGGAAAGCGAATAGGCGTAGAGAAAGGAATAATGCAGGGAGTAGGGGCATTTTGGAAAGACATCCCTCATATACTACGTGATAAAGGAATAAGTACAGCAATATTTATGATCGTTTGGAACTTGATCTATACATCTGGGTATATGTTACAACCTTATTTGAAATAATTTACAAAAGAGGCTGATGGACTTGTTAAAAAAATGTTTTTTTATGTTCAAATGGTGGATATTTGCCTATGTCATATTAGGCTGCACGATTCAATTTTTCAGTGCATTTGGCATCAAAGTTTTTCAAGAAATATTAGACAAAGTTGCAATCATACACAATTATAACGAGATTACACAGTTAGTTTTTATATATGGATTTCTTCTAATAGGTACTAGTATATTCAATTATTTGATTGAATATCCTCAAGTCTTTCTGTCCAATAGTATACTAGAAAAATTAAAGATTATGGCTCTCTCCAAAATTTCTAAAATTGATTACCGTTCCTATCAAAATATAGGTACCGGGGAAATGATCAAAGTTATTGAGAATGGCGCGAATGCGGGTACAAATATTGTATTTTCTTTTTATCTGAGAATACTGAGTGAATTGTTACCTACCGTAATATTCAGTCTATATTTCATTAGTTTTTATAATATCAAAATTATGCTTGTCATTGCTTTAGGTTATGTCATTATTTTTGTTTTAACCAATTTACTATTGCGATTTCTTTATAGCATCAAGTCTTCGCTACTACAAAGTCAAGAGAATATGTCCCGTTATTCTATTCGAGGATTTATGGAGCTTGTCGTATTTAGAATTAACAAAAGATATGCTAAGGAAATCAATCGATTAAATCATACTGCCAATGATATTGTTAAGAAAAGCTCTCAGATCCGTATGATCCATGAATCATTTTTCGGTATATTTTCTCTGTTAGTTAGTATTATTAAAATCATCATCATCATTTATGGAATAAAAAGTATTTTATCTGGCGATGCGACTGTAGGTATTATAGTGGCACTTACAATGTTTATTGATAAAGTCTATACGCCAGTCGCTATTTTTAACGTGATTTATGTAGATTACAAATTAAATCGAGTAACTTATAACAGATTTGAAGAATTTTTAGATGCACCAGAAGATAAAAACTTGAATACCGGATTGGATATTAAGCAGCTTAAAGGCGATATTAAATTTGAAAATGTAGCTTTTAATTATGGAAATGTAAAAGTGTTGAACAATGTTTCTTTTACAATTCCACACGGAAAATCGTTAGCGATTGTAGGTCTTAGCGGCAGCGGTAAATCTACTATTGTAAAACTGCTTTTAGGTCTTTTGAAAAAAGACTCAGGTCAAATTTTATTGGATGGAACGGATATTGATGCTATAAAATTAGACAGCTTTTATAATCAGCTATCGTACATTTCACAGGACGCACCCGTGTTTGATACTTCTATCCGAAATAATATCGTTTTTGATGATAATCTTTCCGATGAAGAGATTTATCAAATACTTGAAAATGTGTTCCTGAAAGAAAAAGTATTGAGCTTACCTGAACAATTGAGCACACCAGTTGGAGAAAGAGGAATGAAACTGTCTGGTGGTGAAAAGCAACGCTTAGCTTTTGGACGTGTTCTGGCTCAAAACCGCGATGTTGTAATATTGGATGAACCTGTATCTGCATTAGACAATATTACAGAGAAAAAAATAATGAATTATATATTAGATTACTTTGCTGGTAAGACCGTTATTATTATTGCTCATCGCCTTAATTCGATCAGAAATGTAGATAATATCCTCTTAGTTAAAAATGGGGATGTTATCGATCAGGGAGACTTTAATTATTTAATTAACAGCAATGCATATTTCAAAGAGTTATGGATCAAAGATGAGCAGGATGAAGAACATAAACATGAAAAAGAAAAATCAGAATTATCGTACAACTAATTTTAAAAATTGATTAGTGAGGTTAAATGATGAATTCATTAGAACAACAAACACGTAATGCTCTATCTAAAATCATAGATTTGACGGATAATACGGCGATAGATCGTAACGAAGATTTATTAAAATATGGTCTTGACTCATTAGCTACTATTAAGCTAATTCTTCAGCTCGAAACAGAGTTTAAAATCGAATTTACTGATGAAGAGCTGTTGACCGAAAATTTCAATACGATAGCCAAAATCATAGACCGTATTTCGAACAAAGTTGCATAAATTATAGATGTGGAAGTTGAAATCGTTGTTAATCATTTAATTTAATTTAATTTAATTTATGTATACAAATTTTGATAAAAGATATCTTGTTTAGTAGTCTAATTCAAACAAGGTATCTTTTATTAAATAAACACCTACCAAATTAGGAGGTTTTTAAATGAAATATTTAAATACTACACATATTAAACAAATGGGTATTGATTGGAGTCAGACCATTGACACCATTAAGCATGCTGTCAACGTTTTACATAAGCAAGATGTAGCACAACCAATAAAACCCTATTTAAGATATCGCGAATCTAGTAATCGAATTATTGCAATGCCCGCTTTTGTCGGAGGCAACATTAATATGGCTGGAATCAAGTGGATCGCTAGTTTTCCAAAAAATATTCAAAAACAAATCCCCAGAGCGCACTCCGTAACCATTTTAAATGATGCTGATACTGGAGAACCTCTTTGTATTTTAAATACTGCTTTAGTAAGTGGTATTCGTACAGCGTCAGTTACAGGGCTAATCATACAATATTATGAGCAGCTGAATTGTTTAGAAGATGTGACTATTGGTATTATCGGTTATGGTCCAATTGGCCAGCTTCATTTGCAAATGGTCACAAGTATACTAGGGGATCGTATTTCAAAAGTATGGTTATATGATATTGCTGGAATTAAAGAAGAGCTTATTCCCGAAAATATTAAAAGTCGCATAGAAATTGTGAACAATTGGGAAGAAGCCTATTTGCATTCTGATGTATTTATTACATGCACAGTATCACCTAATGGATATATTGATAAAAAGCCTAAAGATCGTGCTTTATTGCTTAATATTTCTTTACGTGATTTCAAACCGGAAATTTTAAATTATGCTCCATCTATTATTGTAGATGATTGGGAAGAAGTATGCCGCGAAAATACAGATATTGAATTAATGCATAAACAGGGTGGACTTCAAAAAGAAGATACGATTTCAATAACTGAAATTGTATGCAATAACAAAATGACGACTTTGCCAAACGATAAACCCGTTCTTTTCAATCCAATGGGAATGGCAATTTTTGATGTAGCTATTTCAACTTATTACTACCGGCAGTCTATAGAGAACAAGATCGGAACTGAGATGGATGAATAGCATCGGTTTTACATAATTCATAAGGTTGGGAGTGACAGTTATGAATGATGCTCTTTCTAGTTTGAAAATGATCGATTCATCGTTAATTGTTTTACATGAAAATTGTGAGCCGGCTCGACTCGAAAAAACCCAAAATTCTATTCGTTCGGAGGGCGTTTTACGTCATCCACCGGCTGCCATAAAAATGAAGAATGGAAAGTATCTGGTTATCGATGGTGCACATCGAACGTCTTCTCTACAAGCATTAGGATATAGCCAAATACCACTTCATATTGTAGGGATTGAGAATGTTGTGATCGATAATTGGGACCATAGTATTTCAGATATAAATGTAATCGAATATTTAAAAAGCCAGAAGAATCTAGTACGAATAGAAAGATTTCCTTTGCCAGAACGACTTTTAGCTAAAATGAGAAATGATAGCGTATCTTACTATGTGTATCCATATGCACAACAAAATCATTTTGACATTTGGCATGAGCTTATTAGTTTTTATCAAAATAATTATACTGTTACTAGAATAGAAACTGATAAAGAAATGGAATTAAAGCCTAATATGTTACGTATTTCGTATTCGACATGTACCTTGCGAGAAATCGAAGAAGTGGTTAGTCAAAATAAAGTTCTGCCTGCCGGAGTAACACGTTTTAAAATAAATGGTAGAATTTTGAATCTGCAAATTCCTCTCAGTATGTTAGGAAATAGCCTCAAAGATGCTACAGAGTGGGAGAATATGCTTAATAATAGAAGAGACTCAATGCGTTATTACCCTGAATCGGTCTACATCTGTGAAAATTAATATTATAAACTATTTATTTTGTCATATTAGGTCAAACCATTTTAGCTATATTTATATAACTTATTTATTAAGGGGTGTTAGTTCTGGAAATTAAAGTTCTTGAAACCCATTCTCCTTTACTATCGACTTATCCTCAGCATGCCAGTCTTTTTTCTATTATTGACAATGACTCGCGCGCTTTAAGCTGGGTATTTCATAACTACTTATTGACATTTATTCATTATCACGAGAATGGGGGATATGGAGTTGATTTTTGCTCGCAATACTTTCCGTGGCACAAATTAAGATTTTCATCCTGTCCGTTGATTGTATGTAGAAGCTATGACAAAGAAATTCTTTTGAGTAACTGGGAATTGAGTGATTTAATAATTCATTTAATAAATACTGAAAGTTATGTATTCTTTTTTAGGGATACCGGTAATGACAGAAAACACGAGGTTTTAATCTCAGGATATGATCTAGTGTCTAAAAAGTTTTTGTGTCATGATTTTTGGAATGGATTCTACGCTGCGAAATGGTTGTCATTTGATGAAATCAAAATAAATACAAACAAAATTCCACATGTTGATTGGGCAGTTGATTATTTGGATGGAATATGGACTATACAAAAAACGAACAAGTACAAAGAAAAAGATGATTTTTATTATGAAACGGTTCTTAATTTTACTAAAAATGATCTAATCGATTGTTTTAAAGAATACTTAGGATATACAAACCATGTAAGTAAAGTTTTGTTGAAAGATAATCGTAGAACAGGGATCGAAGTTTATGAGATTATGATTGATATGTTGGGAAGACAAAAAGTTAACTTGGTTAATAGACCTTTCGATATTCATGCTTTTCATTTACTGTATGAACATAAAAAATTAGTAGCACTTGCTGTAAAAAATTATATTGACAATCCAATTTACTTGGAAAAAGCTGAGATGTTAGTGAATGTAGCAGAAAAATTAAGGAATCTTGTAATGTATTGCAATATATCAATAAAAGAAGAACGTATGTATAAAAGATATGACTCCATCATAGCAACTATAAAGCACTTAAAAATAGCTGAGGAACAACTATTTGATGAATTAATCAATAAATATGACCTGGAAATTCAACGGAATCTGAGCTGAATATCGAATATCCGGTAATAGAGATAAAGATCCGTGAGTAAAGTGCTTGCGGATCTTTATCTCTATTATGTTATGATTTTATAAATTGAATCTTTCTATCAACATATATAGAAAAGTTCGATTGGTCACTGTTGATATCCAATGATAAATTATATATATTAAATTCGATTGAAATAGTCGGAATAAGGAGTGGGAATGATGAGTGAAATCTATCGTCTGGCTGTACCCGAAGATGCGCCTGTTGTGCAACGCATCATACATGCTGCTTATGTGACGATTCGTGAGCTTGAACTACAATGGCCTGCGGCACATGCAGATGTGGAGCAGATTCGCGATAATATTATAGCTAATAAATGCTATGTGCTGGAACGGGATGGGGACATCGTCGCTACCATTACACTGGCTGATCCGCAGCGGATGAAGCTGCTGGCAGAGCAGATGGATTTGCCATTTGTGATGTGGTTTGCAGTTGATCCCGATGCACAGGGAAGTGGATGGGGACGCAAGCTGCTCAATTGGGTCGAGCAGGAAGTCATCGATAAGGAGCTGGGCGCACCAGCGGTTACACTGGCAACGGCAGAGAAACATCCGTGGTTATTGCCGATGTATGAACGCTGGGGCTATGAACGTCTGTTTGCTTTTGATAAAGGTACAGGGGATGGTGTGATGCATCTGCTGCGCAAACGTGTTAATAAAGAGCGATTTGCGCTGTATGAGCAGTCGAAACAAGCTGCGGCATCGAGTGATGAGGTGCAGACTGCTGAGCTGGCGCAGGCCGCGTCCGGTGGCGGTCGATCTGTTCAGCAGCCCGCATTATCGTTCCGCCGCTTCTAAATTGTAGACATATGGGATGATGAAACGTATGGAATGGCTATTTTATTTATACCGTTATGCCATATATCATCGCTATTCCAATTATCCTTTCCAGCCTCAATCTATCGATTATCGTATATAAAGGAGAAACGTATGAAATTTGTCGTCTTTAGCCTGATGGCTAATCTTCCGCATGCGCTCACCGGCGAACGCCTGACAGATGGGCAAAAAATCGCCAGCGTATTACAACAGGCGCAGTGGGTTGAGCAGCTGGGCTATGATGCTTACGGGATCGGAGAACGGCACGGAGAGCCATTTCTATCTTCCTCTCCGGCAGTCATGTTAACCGCGATTGCAGCGCGTACTTCTCGCATTCGTTTGTTGACCACTGTCACGGTACTCAGCGTACTTGATCCTGTACGGGTGGCTGAAGATTATGCAACCCTGGATCAGCTATCAGGTGGGCGATTGGAGTTGATTATTGGTAAAGGCAATGATCCTCGTCATTATCCATTGTTTGGCTTGAAAGAAGAGCAGCAATGGGATTCATTACAGGAGCGCTACGAGTTACTACGCCGCTTATGGAGCGAAGAAAAGATAGACTGGTCAGGCAATTATCGCCCAGCATTCCAGCAATTTACAAGTCAGCCGCGTCCATTGCAAGCGTCGATTCCGATCTGGCATGGCAGTGCATCGAGTGAGCGTTCAACAGAGCTGGCTGCACGTTATGGCGAACCTATTTTTTCGTCCAATACATTTCATCGTCCCGATAAGTATAAGCAGCTGATTGATCATTATCGGGAACGGTTGGCGTATTATGGACATGATCCCGCGCGTGCTGTAGTGGGCGCAGGAGCTGGCGCATTGTATATTGCCAGTACAACGGAAGAAGCCGTGCGGCGTTATCGACCGTATTATGACTCGTTTCAAGGTACGGATGCGGCAAAGCATAACGGGAGTCCGTTTACCGATTTAGAAGATAATATTGTCAATGGACCTGCACTGGTAGGGAGTCCTCAGCAGGTGGCAGAGAAAATTTTGCGTTATCAGCAGTTGTTCGGACATGAGGTGCTTGGCATTAGTGTAGATGGATTGACGGCAAGTGAGCAGCAGGAACAGTTGCAGCGATTTGCTACGGAAGTTGCACCGATTGTGAGACGTGAAGTGAAATCGAAGATTTGGCAGGAAAAGCAGCCGGTATAGGCTGCTTTTTTTGATGTAAATTGATGTAGGTTGGGGTGAATGGAAATGAGGCATAGTCAGTATTATTTCCTAATATATAGAAGGTAAACCCTTACATATAGCGAATATGTAAATGAAATCAATTTCTGTTCGCATATCGATAGAAATGTGAATGCAGAAATGCTCATAAGGAGGTGATAGGATGGAGACGTTTCATTGTGTCAATCATCCGGATCGGGCTGCGGTGTATCAGTGCAGGCAATGTGGTAAGGCATTGTGTGAAGAATGTTATGATCCAGCCGTTGCAGGCTGCCTGGATGGAATGCATGCAGTGACACCTAGAGTCAATCATTCGTTTCAAACGATCCAGCCGCCACCACGGAAGCAAGATAGTGCTGGGATGATTGCCTGGAAAGTCATTGTGTCGATTTTGGCTGTTATTGGGGGAGCGACGATCCTGTTTCTGGCGATCTGTGGAGCGATGATCTTTTCCTATTAAGATGCAATTCATGTGAAAAAGAGAGCAGGGCATGGAGCTTGATCTTCTTGCTGAACTTCTAACTGAGCAATTAACTGAGCATTATGTAGCAGAACTGAGCATCATGCAGCAGAACTGAGCATCATGTAGTAGAACTGAGCATCATGTAGTAGAACTGAACAGGGCGAGGTAGCATCTGAAGAATCTAGCACAATGATGCACACAGCGCAGAACAGTGAACACAGCGCAGAACATCGCATAACGATGCAAATGTATAGAACATCGCATAATGTGATGCTGTAAAATAAGACTGGCGAAAGGAGGAACGCTGTGGACTTTCCGGTTTATATTCATGTAGGATCGCTACGCATTCATCCGCATGTGCTATTCGAAGCATTAGCTTATTTTATTGGTTTTCGCATCTATCTCTGGACCCGCAGACCGAGTGGGATGTCGAAGCTGGTCAGTTTACAAATTCTCGCGGGTACGATTCTCGGTGCTGCGATCGGCTCAAAGGTATTATTTTGGCTGGAAGATCCGGCGGCGACGTGGGCAGCGTTCAGTCAGGGTCACTTTCTATGGGGTGGGAAGACGATCGTTGGTGGGTTACTTGGCGGATTGATCGGTGTGGAACTGGCTAAAAAATGGGCAGGCTGGAAAAGTTCCACCGGCGATGATTTTGCCTATCCGATGTTGATCGGAATTGCGATCGGGCGCATCGGGTGTTTTTTGACCGGGTTGGATGATCATACGTATGGAACAGCAACAAGTTTATTTACCGGTGTAGACTTTGGCGATGGGGTGCTGCGGCATCCGACACAGCTGTATGAGATGGGTTTTTTGATCGTGTTAGGGATTGTACTTTATCCCATGTATCGTCAAAGCCGAGCAAGCTGGAAAAAAGAGACGGCGTCTATTGCAACGGTATCATCACCAGCAATAAAAACAGGAACAGCACAAGGAATAGCGCCAGCAACAGAAAGAGCAGCGACCAGCGTGTCAACAACGACAACGTCCAGTGAAGCACATGCACCGCTGTCACTGTCACCACTATCAGCAGATCATATTACAAAAGATACAAATGTATCTAGCGGCTATGTGTCGGGACGACTTTTCCAATGGTTTATGTTCGGTTATCTGGGCTTCCGATTATTGATCGAATTTATCAAGCCGACACTGCATCCGTACTGGGGACTGAACAATATTCAGCTTGCCTGTATCGCCGGATTAATCTATTATAGCTGGTTATTGCTAAAGGGACGTGGTGACCTGCTGCGTCGCCAGACCACAAGAGCGAATATGGCCAAATAAAGTTTACTCGTGATATACATTACCTATTCTGCACGATGTTGCAATGTACAGTCGTCATGCGCTCACTGAAAACGAACCTATTCGTTCAAGGAGGAATACATAATGCCTAAAAACCGTCCTTATTTATACCACGAGATCACGAACAGCATTTGCACGACTTGTTATCGTAAGGTGGAAGCGAAGATTATTGAAGAAAATGGTCGGATTTACATGCAGAAACGCTGTCTGATCCACGGCCCGGAAAAGGTACTCATTTCTACCGATGTGGACTACTATCATCGTACACGCGAGTTTATTAAGCCATCGGAAATGCCGCAAATATGGAATACGCCGATCAAGTACGGTTGTCCATATGATTGTGGACTATGCCCGGATCATGAACAGCATAGTTGCCTAACGCTACTAGAAATTACGGATCATTGCAATTTACAGTGTCCGATCTGCTTTGCTGAATCGTCACCCCATCGCACATCGTATCGTTCATTGGAACAGATCGCTTTTATGCTCGATCGTATTGTCGAAAATGAAGGCGAGCCAGATATTGTGCAGATTAGTGGGGGTGAGCCAACGACGCATCCGGACTTTTTTGAAATTTTGGATATGTGTAAGTCGCGTCCGATCAAGCATATTATGGTGAACACAAATGGAATCCGTATTGCGAAAGATCGCGAGTTTGTACGCCGAATGGCAGACTATATGCCGGGCTTCGAAATTTATTTGCAATTTGATAGTATGGAAGCGTCGGTGCTGAAAGAGTTGCGTGGTGCCGATCTGCGCTCGATTCGCGAGCAGGCGATTGCCCATTTAAATGAATTAAATCTATCGACGACACTCGTGGTCACGTTGAAAAAAGGATTAAATGATCATGAGGTCGGGACGATTATTCAATACGGTTTGGAGCAGCCTGCCGTGCGTGGCGTCACGATTCAGCCGATTCAGGCGGCAGGACGACTGGAAGGCTATGATCCAGCGACCGATCGATTGACGGTAAGCGAAGTGCGCCAGATGATTATCGATCAGTCCGGTGTGTTTAATTCCGATGATATTTTACCAGTACCGTGTCATCCCGATTCACTGGCGATGGGCTATGCGTTAAAGCTGGATGGAGAAGTGCTGCCCCTAACTCGGATGATCGATCCGCAGATTTTGCTGGAAGGGGACAGTAATACGATCGTATTTGAAAATGATCCGGCTATCCGTGGCAAGCTGTTCGAGCTGCTATCGACTGGACATTCGCCAGTATCCTCTGCCTTATCGCTCAAAAGCTTACTTTGCTGTCTGCCGCTCGCTGCTGTGCCGGAGCGCATCGTATATGATAATGTATTCCGCGTTATCATTATGCAGTTTCTGGATGCCTACAATTTTGATGTGCGGTCGGTCAAAAAATCATGCGTACACATCGCCCATCCGGACGGACGTATCATTCCGTTTGACACCTATAATATGTTTTACCGGGATGATAAGGAGCAGATCCTGGAGAGCTTGAAGCAGGAAATTACGACGGCGTGGCAGTGAAACGAGAGAAGATGCAATGATGATGAGCCTTCCTGATGATGCCGAATCGTAAAATAAAGGTGGAGCAAAATCGATAGATAGAAGTTATATAGAAACGGAGTAATGATATAGCGGTAACGATATAGTGATGGCGAGCGATTTGGATGATAATCGCTATAGTAAGCGATTAAATTAGTATAGAAGAAACACGATGAAATATCGATAAGATGATGATGAAAAAATTCTCGAAAGCTTCGAATGTATCCTCGGATGCACCGAAGCTTTTTTATATCCGATCCAATAATTTTAAAATAAAAAATCAACATATGAAAAATTCATAATAGAGGATAAGAAAATAAAAAAAGATATTGACTGGATAGCATTAGAAAATCTCACCATTTAAGCAGAGAGCAGAGAGCAGAGAGCAGAGAGCAGAGAGCAGAGAGCAGAGAGCAGAGAGCAGAGAGCAGAGAGCAGAGAGCAGAGAGCAGAGAGCAGAGAGCAGAGAGTGCAACTTAGTTATAAGCTGAAATAAAAGCAGACCATCCAGCAAGTGGGCATCGAGGTGGACAATAAATCAAGCCAACAACCTTCCAAACAGGCAAAATCCATCGTGCCAACATTTTTAAAATCTATATCCTTTTAAATGAAAATTACATTATATGAAAAATTCACAATAGAAAAACCTAAAACCCGAAAAAAAGAAATTATAAACCCGTTCGAGGTAGCTGTCAAAATCATTTTTTGCTGATATGCTGTATAGGAACAAGCTAACATCCAGAGTACGGATAAGAGGCAAAATGACATCAAACAAGGAGGAAAGTTATGATCAATCATCAATTTGCAGAGCATCTATGGAAGGCGGTGCAGCAGCATGCGATGAAAATGAACAAATGCAAGCTGGAGCAACTTTGTTTGCGAAGAAGTGCACGCAATTATGAGCTAGAGGAACTGGAAGAGCTATTAAAAGTAGAATTGCCAGATCAAATGCGAGAATGGTATCGCGTACATGATGGACAGGATGATCGGCTAGAGACGATGCCATTACTACGTAATCTCACCTTTTCATCCATTAAGAAAATTATGGAGACATGGACATTTTTGCAGGAAGAATATGATCCAGATGGAGAGGAACCCGAAAATGATGCAGCGATTAAGCCGATGCTCTGGAATCCGGCGTGGATCCCATTTGCAACGAATGGTTCAGGTGATTATGTATGCATCGATATGGACCCTGCGGATGATGGAAATTATGGTCAGATTTTGTATTTCTGGCACGATTGGAACAATCGTTCTGTCGAAGCGGAGAGCTTGAATGCTTTTATCCAGTTGTGTCTGCATGAAGAACAATAATAAGGTACATCCCTAAAGCAATTGTAAGCTGCTACAATGCACGACTTTTGTTTGTCTGCGGCGATTTATAGGATCTGCGAGTATTTTTATTGGGCTAGACAAGATCGCAGTTTAAAGTATAATTTCCAAATTAGCTAAACTAGCTAAACTGCTAAACTAGCCAAACTAGCCATTCTTACGTTGGAACAAACGAATAAGCACGTCTCTAATCTACTGCGTATGCCTGTCTGAAGCAACCGATATGGTTGACAAAAGATTCAAACAGGCATATATTGTTACATATTAATCGTAATATTTACTATTAAGGAGAATAGACATGACTGGGAAAAGATTACCGGTGACGGTGCTTAGCGGGTATTTGGGGGCCGGCAAGACGACCGTACTGAATCATATTTTGAACAATCGTCAGGGACTGAAAGTTGCTGTGATTGTAAATGATATGAGTGAAATTAATATTGATGCAGCGATCGTAAAGGAGCAAGGAGCATTATCGCGCACGGAAGAAAAGCTCGTCGAGATGTCGAACGGATGCATTTGCTGTACATTACGAGATGATTTGCTACAGGAAGTGCAGAAGCTTGCGCAGGAAGGTCGATTTGATTATGTTTTGATTGAATCGACGGGTATTAGCGAGCCGGTACCGGTCGCGCAGACGTTTACGTATGCAGATGAGGAATCCGGTATTGATTTGACCGATCTGGCATACCTCGATTGTATGGTAACGGTCGTCGATGCTAATCGCTTCTGGCATGATTATGAATCTGGCGAAACGTTATTAGAGCGTGGTCAGGCAACCGGAACGGACGACACCCGTGATGTGGTTGATCTGCTCATTGATCAGATTGAAACCTGTGATGTTTTACTATTGAACAAATGTGATCTGATCGAACCACAGGAGCTGGAACGATTAGAACGTGTCATTCGTCAGCTTCAGCCAATGGCGAAGATTATTCGTACAACGAACGGAACGGTTGATCCATCGGAAATTTTGAATACAGGCTTGTTCGATTTTGATAAGACGAGTCAGTCCGCAGGCTGGATTAGAGAGTTGGAACTAGAAAAGCATACACCGGAAACAGAAGAATACGGCATCGGTTCTTTTGTATATCGCCGTCGTCGCCCGTTTCATCCAGAACGTCTGGCTGAATATATGAGTGCATGGCCGGAGGAAGTTGTACGTGCCAAAGGACTGGTATGGCTCGCAGCCGAAGGTGATCTGGCAGCAAGCTTGAGCCAGGCGGGACCATCGATTCAATTTGGACCAGCAGGATTATGGGTAGCAGCATTGCCTGTTGATGAACAGCAAACGATTCTGGAAGAAGAACCGGATGTACACGAACGCTGGGATGCACGCTGGGGAGATCGTCTGACCGAGCTAGTCATGATCGGCATCGGAATGGAACAAGCTCTATTGGAAGAAGAACTGGATGAGTGTCTGCTTACCGAGCAGGAGATGGAGCAGAATTGGACGACGTTCTCGAATCCATTACCGTGGCCCGTACATTCGTCTTGAATCACATATTCTGATGGCTAATAAAATGAATGAGTGTGCATTAAGGTGTGATCATAGACGAAAATACGATTATTCATCCGTTGCGCGCAGTCGCATATAGCTTATGACCAGGAAATGATTGCGGTAAATGAGATAGCTTCATCTATTGGTATCATTCAAATCTAATCATATTCCGTCATAACTCTAAGTGAAATGGTGCTGCTTGAGATGGATGCTATTTATAAGCCATTTGTTAAATTAGAACAAATGATGTACACGATACGAGATGAGAAGGATACGAATCTTGTACTCTAATAAACGATTTTATCGCACCTTGTCATTCTATTGAGTTTAACTATGCCTGTGTTTTAATCGTAATAATTACGCTTTTTTGAGAAATAAATTTGTCGATGATACGAATTGGCTGACGACACAAAATGAAGATAGGCAAAGAAGAAAGGTGGATGTACATGACAGCAATCAAGCAGGATTGCAGAATCCCGGTTACTGTACTGAGCGGTTATCTAGGGTCCGGGAAAACGACGATTATGAATCATGTGCTCAACAATCGGGAAGGACTACGTGTAGCCGTAATCGTGAATGATCTAGGTGAAGTGAATATCGATGCTGATCTAATCCGCGATGGAGGTGGATTATCACGTACAGACGAGAAGCTCGTCGAAATGTCTAACGGTTGCATTTGCTGTACGCTGCGTGAAGATCTGCTGCTGGAAGTGGAAAAGCTGGCACGAGAGGAAAAGTTTGATTATATTTTGATCGAATCAACAGGAATTGGGGAGCCTGTACCGGTTGCGCAGACGTTTACGTATGTGGATGAAGAGAATGGAGTCGACTTAACGAGTCTAACTCGGCTGGATACGATGGTTACGGTTGTAGATGCAGCGCAATTTTGGCAGGATTATTATTCTCGCGAAAGCTTGCTGGATCGTGGGCAGGCAGCTGGCGAGGATGATACGCGTGGGATTGTGCATTTGCTTACCGATCAGGTTGAATTTTGCGATGTGCTTATCATTAATAAGGTCGATCTGGTAACGCCGGTGGAGCTAGAACGTCTGGAAAAGGCACTGCGTGCGATGCAACCGGAAGCGCGACTTATTCATTCCACACATGGGAAGATTGATCCGACAGCTATTTTAAATACAGGGCTGTTCGATTTTGAAAAAGCGAGCCAATCGGCAGGCTGGATTCAGGAACTATTGAAAGAAGAACATACACCGGAGACAGAGGAATATGGCATTAGCTCGTTTGTGTATCGTCGTAAAATTCCTTTTCATCCAGAACGGTTATTAAACTGGGTCAAAAAGTATCCAAGCTCTATTATACGTTCCAAAGGATTGATGTGGCTGGCAACGCGCAACAATATGGCTATTTCATTTAGCCATGCGGGAACTTCCAAGCAGTTGTCGCCAGCGGGACTGTGGGTTGCAGCACTTAGTCAGGAGGAACTGGATGTTCATTTTGGCGGTGAAGTGCCGCGCACACCGGATTGGGATGAGACGTGGGGAGATCGTGTGACCAAATTAGTATTTATCGGTATCGATATGGATCGGGAGCAAATTGAGAGCAGTCTGGATGAAGCATTGCTTACACGAGAAGAGTTACACAGTAACTGGCGTGAACTGAACGATCCATTGCCTTTTTTTAGCTAAATGAGACAACATAACAACTCAACATAATGAAGGAGAACAGCACACATGAGTAAAAACCGTCGCAACTACGGTAAGATGCCATTAACAAAAGGAATTGAGATGGCGTCGGTATACAGTGTCAAAGAATGCGGACAGCGTTCTCGCCATATTGTACTTTCGCCGGAAAATCGCATCATTACCGAGGAATTTTTGAAAATTGTAAATATGAAGGAGAAGTTTGCCCTTCATGACGTGCCGGTGCCAAACAAAATTATGATGTTCGGGCCTCCAGGCACAGGCAAAACGCTAACCGCTTTCCATCTGGCACATGAGCTGGAATTACCGCTGGTAACGGTGCGATTAGATGCACTCATTCATGCTCATCTAGGCGAGACAGGCAGCAATGTGCGTAAAATTTTCGAATATGCGCGGCTGGAACCTTGTGTGCTGTTTATGGATGAATTTGACGCGGTCGCACGTACACGCGATAACAATGATGAAGTAAAAGAAATGGCGCGTGTTGTGAATACACTGCTGCAATGTCTGGATGAGTTTCCAGAGCATTGTATTTTTATCGCAGCGACCAATCTGGAAACGGAGCTGGACAATGCCATCTGGCGTCGATTTGATACGAAAATGATCTATAGTAATCCAGCCGCTGCATTACGACTGGAATACATGGCTCGTTTATGTGGTGATTTCCCGCGGGAGCAAGGATTAGATCAGTGGGCAGCCGAGTGGATGGAAGGTTGCAGCTACGCGGATATGGAACAGATTATTTTAAAAGCAAAACGTAAAGCGATCATTGATGATACGCCGATGTCTCAGCTGTTGATCGAGATGTCGTTTCATGAATATCGTCCGTATCATTTGCTGGTAGCCGAGCGAGTATAGCGTTTGTGTAGCATCGTCGACGTTCTTTTCGTCCAGACTGTTTTGCTAAGTATTGTTTTGTTAATTATAGAGTGCACAGTCGGAAAATGTTAGATGGCGAATGATGTAGTGGTGTAGTCGTGTATATACATGATCCATATATATTATGTAAAATAGATGTGAAATAAAAATCCCTCTTGCTCTCGGCAATGAGGGATTTTTCATGACCATTACTTGTTCGTTGCGTATTATGCATCAGCATTTACTGATTGGGCATTACATCACGCCAGACTAAAATGTACAGCATTGTGCTGAATGACCATTCCCTGAGCACATAGATATTCCAGCAATGCGCAGATCGATTGGAAATCGGCTGGAGCAATCGATGCTGTCAGTTGCTGGGCAAGTCGGCTGTGCGGATGACCGGTAGCATGGGCAAGGCTTTGTAGAAACTGGCTGAAAAAGGCAGCATCGATCCAGCGATAATTATAAATATGCACCTCCATCGAGATGCCAGAGCTGCTTATAAACAGGCAATGCTCGCCATGAGGGTCGATGTTCCAATACTCATTTTTATAACAAATTACCGGATCGGTATCGTCTTCTTGTTCAGCGATCAGATCGAATAGCGCTTCAAAAGAAGTGTTGTCCGGCGTGGATGATAGTGGGGCAATTGTAGATTCTGTTGAGTAAGAAGCAGCAAGGGTCGTACAAAGTCCTTTTGCCATTTGTGTATATAGCTCAAGCAATGTATGTGCGGTTTGAATCGTAAAATCGTTATAAATCGAGCTAGTTATATAAGGTTTCGATTGATGGATTTGTGCTGGAGTGATGGAGTTAGAGGTATCTTTTATATTCTCTTCTGTATGAATAGACTCATGTGTAGTCGAAGGTTCATTGAAAGCTGAAGATTGATGGTTGTGATGATTAATATGGTTGGATGTTTTAAAATCATTAAAATTGTTAGAGTCCTTAGAGTCCTTAGAGTCCTTAGAGTTCTTAGAGTTCTTAGAGTTCTTAGAGTTCTTAGAGTTCTTAGAGTTCTTAAGGTAATTAGAGCTTTTAGAGTCCATAATAAGTTCCTTTCTTTTGCTCGTAGTGAATGACTGATATAGTAAAATAGAATGATAAGGCGAACAGATAACATATAGGTGTGTCGAATTGGAAAGAGTACATTGGAGTTCAATCCGCATCGTTTTAAATAGTGCTATTCATTATGTAATGTACAATCCAATTTCTATTCTCCATACTACCATACATTCATACATCCCTATCAAGGCAGCACAACAAGTGGACGAAGAAAGGAGCACAGTCATGGATTACATACGCTACAAGCAGCAAGTTATGCAAGAAGTAGAGCGCCGTGGATTAACGTCAGTAATGAACGATACACGCTGGGAAAAGCTGAAGGTTGGTGTATATCGCAAGTTACCATTCCCCCCGGCTTTTCAAGTGAAAAAAGTATTGTCTCCAAAAGCCGAGCCAGAATCATTCCAACAGGATGTGAGCTATGATGGTGATTGGCACACTATACTTGGGGATGAATCAGATGATGCACAGTTTTGCGATTGGCAGCATCCCGCATGTGATGTGGAATGGATTCGGGTCAAGCCGAGACGATTGGAATTTCGTGGACGTCTGGTGGAAAATAAGCTGATCGATATCGAAGCTGCTTTTGTCACCTTATTAAAAGAATGTGGTATTCCTTATATGTATAAAGAGGGAGATTACTGGATTTATGGCTATGCTACTGCCGCTGAGTTTGCACACCTGCATAAATAAAAAATAGCCTGCTGGTCGCTAATGCGTACAAGCAGGCTATTTTCATAGGGTCGTAGAGCTGTCACTTCCACGTTTGCAGTCTATACAAACGTTTAATAAGAAAGTGAAATGAAGACGTCTATAGAACAGATCACTCCATTATTTAGTCAAAATCTTCACTTCTTTTGGTGCGAGTGTAATCGTGATCGAACTACCGTTTACGGTCACCGAATCGGTGCCAAGCTGGTTTTTCAATATTGTACCGTTACCGACGTTATCCAGATTCGGAATCGTGCGTGTCTCGCTGTTCCATGAATTGTTAATCAGTACAACCACATCGTCAGCACCGTTTGTACGCTGGAATCCATACACGGTGTTATCTGACCATTTTTCTTTTTGCGTCCCGTTTTGCAAGGCTGGATGAGCATTGCGGACGACATTCAATTTGGCAATATATTTGTACAGCTCATTGTTCGTATCAAATGTCATGTCTTCACGATTAGCCGGATCATCACCGCCACTAAAGCCCTGTTCGGTACCTTGATACACGATCGGGATACCGCGTGAAGTGAGCAGGAAGCCGAGCGCTGCTTTCAGTTGTGGCCATTTATCATATGATGCGCCTGGTTTACCGGATGCTTCGTTCAGGAAACGCTTCACATCATGGTTATCGATAAATGTACCGTTCAGATTGGCATTTTTGTAGCGATTGTCCTGCGCATAACGATCTTTGATCAGATTCATCGATCCGTCTTTGGCAAATACGTCACGAATGGTGTAGTACATTGGGAAATCGAGCGCTGCATCCAAATAGTTGGTGTAATCGCCAACATAGGTCGGGTTACCATTAAATATTTCGCCAATTGTGAATGTGTTGACTGCGCTGTCAAAGTCTTTGAGGAACCACTTCGGTACATGTTTTGCCGTATCGACGCGTAATCCATCTACGCCGGATTGCTGGATGATCCATTTGCCCCAGTTTTTCAGCTCTGTCGCTACTGCTGGATTTTCTTGCTTCAGATCATCCAGACTGGCCACATCGCCATTTTCGATGCGGGACTGATTGTTCGTATTGTAGTCATTTTGCGTAATATCGCCGGCGTTATGGTACCAGTCTGCCTGATCGAATGGGGCTTTCGCTATCCCATTGTTGGGGCGGAAATCGCCGGTATGGTTAGCGACTACATCGAGCATAACAGCGATATTTTTGCTATGTGCGGTACGCACCAGCTCCTGGAATTTCGCCATATTGCCGAGGTGACCATCAACAGAGTAAAAATCATACGTATGGTAGCCGTGGTAAGCATAAGTGCTCTTTTGCATCGTTACAGGTGTGATCCAGATTGCAGTAAAACCCATATTTTTGATGTAATCGAGCTTGTTAATAATGCCCTGAAAGTCGCCGCCATGCCACTGGCCGGGATTGCTTTTGTTGGAGGTAAAGCCGCCATAGTTATCATTGCTCGTATCGCCATTGCTAAAGCGATCGGTCATAATAAAATAAATGCTGCGTTTACTCCAGTCAACCGGTCCAAAATTATCGGAAGGAGGAGTCGATGGATCAGTTGGTGTGGTATAGCCGGATGGAGCACCAGCTGTAATCGTACCTGCGGCACCGTTCGTGCCTGGTGTGAAGGTCGATGTGCCTGTGTTAAACAGATAGTTTTTGGAACCATTGTTGTCCCATGTACCGCTACCATTGTTAAAGACAGCTTCAAGCTGGGTGGATGTGCCAATATTGATCGTTGCTTTCGTGTAGCCGCTCACTTCAGCATCTGCCATTTTCATACCGGGCGCTGTTGTCCAATTGCCATCAGCTTGCCGGTAGTGTATGTACGGTGAAGTAAAGCCCTTTTTGTAATAGACGGTTACTGAATTATCCGCTGCATGGATCGTAGGGCCAAAGCTCCCCAACAGTACCGCCATCACCATCAATAGCGCAATCCAGGCAGCTACTGACCGCTTCATGTGTTGATTAAATCTTACGTACATCATTCGTCCTCCTTAGCAATATGGGTTGTGTGATTGTGCAAACGTTTACGCAATTGATTATAAGATAGCGCTTACAAAAATAAAAGGAGGTAAATATATGAAATTATGGAACGGGTGATGGAGTACAATATTCTGTTAAAATATGATTTTAATAAGTGGAACGACATGATAGATTATTAGTATAAATAGCGAATATTATACCGGAATAGACTCAACTCATAGTGGATAGATGGCTCAACTACAGGTTGTTGTACATCTGTGCCCATGACCGCTAAAATAAAAATAAGTAATGGGCGGCGAATGTAGAAGGCGATCCTGCTAACACAGCTAGAGGGAGGAAATGGACGTATTTTGCTTCTGATACACAACGAATCTACGTCGAAGGAGAAAATAAATTGTAAGTTTCCAAAACAGACAATAACGTATGCTGTATAGCGACATGATTTGTAATCGTATCTCATACTAAACGTTCACTAACACAGTGAAAAGTAAGCTATTTTACTTTGCTCAAATGCCTTTTTATTTAAACCGTATTCAAAAATCACTCACACCATAAGTTGCCCCATTTCCTTAATTACCTTCGTTTATTGTAGCTTACAGCAATCCAAGTATTCATACATTCTAATGCAATGGCAGGGAGCTTATCATCATGCTGGATTCAATATTAATCGGTGCGACCATCGCCAACTATCGTAAGCAACAGAACCTCACTCAATTGGAGCTTGCCGACTATATGCACGTCATACCTCAGGCAGTCTCCAAATGGGAAACTGGCAAATCGCTACCCGATCTCTACACGATGATCAAACTTGCAAAATGACTACATATTGACATCGCTATGTTACTTGGCGAGAATACGGAACTTTCCGACGAATTACTACACTCATTCGCACCCGGACAAGCTACCCCAATGCCCCTGCACACATTAACAAATCCAGTGCAAATCGATGCAATCATTGCACAGGACGATCAAAAATCATCTTTCCCCGATGATCTACAGACGCTAACTGTAGCACAAATTATTCAATTGGCACCGTTAGTGGATCAGGAAACGCTTATCCATATTACGAGACTACATACCGATTCACTGGCGGAGAACGCCAACGCTTTAACCGAACTTGCACCATTCCTAACTGAAAATGCTTTGTATGCAATCGTTTGCGGAGATGATCCCCTAACGATCGATCACATTTTAACCGTCATCCGGATTGCTCCATATTATGATGAGCGACTGCATCAATATGTCAACGAACATCAACACCAGATTACCATCCAGCAAATGTCGACCATCGCACCATGTATAGCACCCGACCAGCTCCAATCTTTTGTCGCAACACACTGGCAACAATATACCAACCAGCAAAAACTAGCCGAAATCCTCTCATTATTGCCCGAACAAGCACTAGCAGAACTGCTAACAACACAAGAAATCACCTATGAACTGTTACTATTCGTTATCCCATTTATCGATCAAGCGCTGGTCGACCATGTGATTGAACATCATATGCCTACGCTGCAACCTGAGCAACTTGCCGTTATCCGTTTGCTCGTCAATGTTAATTCGTTGTGATCGTAGACAGAGAACCGGAGTAAAAGAGATGGAACAATTATATGGTTAAAGTTGAAATTCGAATGGGACATAGATAAAACATTCATTTTAAATCTTTAAACTCTTGAATTTTTAAGCTTTAAATATACAAGCCTTTACATCCTCACTCTAACCCATAGTTAAGACCATACCCTACTAACTAATTCAACCCATACGTAATTTTTACTTACATACTCATTCAAATATCCCAACCCACAAACATGTGTAAAAATCACTACACTCCGCTATAAAACTACCAATATTCCAGAAAACCACCAATATTTCAGCTCACCATCCCCATGAGTCATATTCTATCTCCGCATCAAAGTTAGATTATCCTACACGATAAAGTTGATTTTCCTATCTCCCTCCCTTCACCTACTCCCGTATACTTTTTTCAACAGACCTAAAGGGGGAAGGTTACCGTGAACAAGAAAACAGCCTATCTGTTTATTTTTCCTAGCGTGTTTCTGACGCTTGTACTGGGTGTGTATCCGCTAATGTGGGCGCTTCGGTATATGTTCTATAACTATCAGGGGTATGGTGATCCGATCTTTATCGGTTTTGGTAACTTTGCCCGTTTGCTGCGGGATGCGGAGTTCTGGCAGTCTGTTGTGAATACAGGCATTTATGCGGCAGGCAAGCTGATTGTAACCATTCCGCTATCGCTCATTCTGGCGTTTATTTTGAATCGTAAACTACGAGGGCGCACTGTGCTGCGAGCAATCTACTATTTGCCGACGGTATTTAGTGCCTCGGTTATGTCGATTGTCTTTTTCATTATTTTCAACTCGTATAATGGCGTACTGAATCAATTTCTGCTGAAATTCCATATCATCGGGGCACCGATTAGCTGGCTTGGCGCGGACTATGCGATGCTGACGACGATTATGATCGCGATCTGGGGGGCGGTTGGTAACTATATGCTATTGTTCCTTGCTGGACTGCAAGGTATTTCAGAAGATCTGTACGAAGCAGCTTCATTAGATGGAGCAAGCGAAATACGCAAACTATGGAGCATTACGATTCCGCTACTCGGTCCGGTCATGCAGATGATTATTATGCTGGCGATTACGATTTCACTCAAAGGCTATGAAAGTATTATGGTGCTCACAGAGGGTGGGCCGTATGGCAAAACCGAGGTGATGTATCTGTACCTGTTCAAGCTACTTTTCCCGGTTTCACCTGAATCGCCGGTGCAACAGCAGCTCGGCTATGGCAGTGCGGTTGGCTTTGTGACAGCGATTATCGTCGGTATCGTCACGATCCTGTATTTCTATTTATCTCGTAAGCTGAATAAAATGTACTAAACGATCAGGAGGGGAATAAACATGGTCATTAAATATACAGGCAAAACCCTTCTGTGGGTGTTTCTGCTCGTAACGGCTGCTGTAACGCTATTTCCGATTGTAATCGTCGTATCCGGTTCATTTATGACGAATTTGGAGCTGACGAGCGGTGCACATATTTTGCCGGATGTATGGCAGTTTAGCAATTATGCAACGGCATGGACGAAAGCGAATTTCTCACGTTTTACATGGAACAGCTTGTTTGTCAGTGTGATGACGACGATTGGAACGCTACTGGTGTCCTCGATGGCGGCATATGCAGTAGATCGTGCCCAGTTTCCGGGCAAGAAGATCTATACCGGTCTGATGGCAAGCACATTGTTCATTTCGATTGGCGCGGTCGTGCTGCGTCCACAGTTTGATTTGATGGTATTACTAGGGTTGCAAAAATCACTATGGGGTGTCATTCTTATTCTTATTAGCGCCCATGCGGCCACGTATTTTATTATGATCGGCTTCCTGAGAAACATTCCTCGTGAACTGGATGAAGCCGCCTGGATCGATGGATGTCATCCTGCTTCGGTGTTCTGGCGTATCATTTTGCCATTGCTGCGTCCAGCGCTGGCAGTTGCAGGTCTGGGCGTATTTCAGAACTCGTGGAACGAATACATTTTGCCGCTGGTGTTCACACTCAGCAATCCCGATTTGCAAACGTTACCGGTCGGTTTGTCTAATCTGCGTTATGGTTTTGGCGCGGCATCTGAATCGCAATTGATGCTAACTGGGGCATGCATTTCGATCTTGCCACTGCTGATCGTGTACGTATTTGCGAACAAGTCCTTCATGCAGGTCACTCTTGGAGCGGTAAAAGGATGATGAGGAATGAGCAAGGGATTTTACAAGTTATCGCTCAAAAGTCGCATTCATATTTTGTATATATTGCTTACCTTTGTGTGCATTACGGTAACCGGCGGTTTTGCCTATAATTTTGCCGCTAAAGTCATTGAGCAGAACGCATTGCAGCTCAAACAAACGATGCTCAACAAAACCGTTCAGACGCTGGATGAAAGTATGCGGCATATGATTGTAGCCAGTTATTCCCTGATGATGAGCGAAACGTACAATCGGGTGATGAACGATGTCCGGAACGAAGACGGCTCGCGCTTTTATACGGATCTATCACTGATGCAAACACCGTTTGCCCAGCTCAAACAAATTGAGCCAGCCGTCGATTCGGTACTGCTGGCTACGCCGATAGGTGATTTTTATTCAACACAGGATTCATTGATGGGCGATGCTTCATTTCGACAGCTATATGAAAAGGAAATCGCTGATCGTTCGTGGAATGTGCACTGGGTAGCTGGACATGAGGATCAGCTGTTTCAAGGGAAAAAGCGTGTCATCACTTTACTTGTTCGTCCCCTTCGCAACTCGCTGAACAACGGCTATAATCTGTCCGATGTATATCTTATCGTGAACTTTAATGAAGAATATATGGATCATTTGATTCGGGAAAATGTGCTGGATGATCAGATCGGGCTATTTTTAGTTGATGGGCAAGGGCAAAGTATATTACCTGGTGTTAGCCCAGCACCGACCGATTTGGGCACCGCTGCTTTTCTGGAGGCGTTTGGACGCCAGCAGCAGGGTGCCTTTTCATATCCGAATGAAAATGACGAGCAGCTGGTGAACTATGCCAGGCTTAAGCTGGATGAGAACTGGTCACTCGTCGCTGTACAGTCCAAAAGCAATCTGCTTGGCGAGATGCGTGAGATCGGCTGGCTCATTCTGGCGATTATGATCGGATGTATGATGATCGCACTCATGTTCTCTAGCGTGCTCACCAGACTATTGTTAAGCCCGTTGAATAAGCTATACCGAATTATTCAGCGGGTTGAAAATAACGATCTCGATGCGCGCTTCGCCAGTAAATATGAGGATGAAGTAAGCGTCATCGGATATCGCTTCAACCGCATGATGGGACAGATCGAAAATCTGATTGAGGCGAATACGATCAGTGAACAGGAGCGCCTTCGTTACGAGATCAAAGCGCTTCAGGCACAGATCAATCCACACTTTTTGTACAATACGCTGAATACGATTTTGTGGAAAAGCCAGTTTGGTCAAAGTGAACAGGTGGGGGAGATGATCGTCTCGTTATCGCTTCTGTTCAAGCTGGGACTGAATAACGGTCAGGAAATGACGACGCTGGAGCAGGAACTAAACCATGTCGAGCAGTACATGTTGCTTCAGCAGCAGTGCTATGAAGAGATGTTCATGTACACGATCAGGATGGATGGGGCAGCACGACATGCGTTATTGCCCAAAATTTTGTTACAGCCACTCGTTGAAAATTCAATTTTGCATGGCTTCAAAAATGTGGAGCGTCCCTGTCGGATTGAGATTGAAGCGACTGTGAATCGCAATCATCTCAAGCTCAGTGTGTCAGATAATGGGCATGGGCTGGACGCTGATACGATGAATCGCACGCTGGAAGAGCCGCTGCAAAAGCATGCGAGTTATGCGCTGTATAACATCTATAGCCGGCTGCGCTTAAATTATGGAGAGGCCGCATCGATGCATTTTGAAAGTACACCTGATAAACGGACGACGGTGATGATCACGATTCCATTTCACGGGGAGGAAGGTCTGTGAGTATGCTGACAATGTGTGTGATGGACGATATTAAAATGGTCGTGAACGGGATTGCTTATCAGATTCCGTGGGAAAAACATGGCATTCGGATTGTCGGAACAGCTGAGGATGGACAGCGTGGATTGGAAATGATTCGTGAGCTTCGCCCGGATATTGTGCTGACTGATATTTGTATGCCACATCTGAGCGGCCGCGATATGATTCGTAAAATGGTCGAAGAGCACTTGCCGAGCCGGGTCATATTCATGAGCGGATTTAACGATTTTGTCTATGCGCAGGAGGCAGTACGCCTCGGCGCTTTTGATTATTTATCGAAGCCTTTTACACCGGCTCAGGTGGTCGAAACGGTGGTGAAGTTGCGGGAAGCGATTGTGGAAGAAGCGGAAAAGACAGCTAAAATGCGTCTGCTGGAAATGGAACTGCTGGAAAATCGCCGTCATCAGCGCGATGATTTCCTGCGCAAACTGCTTCATCGTGCACCTTCGGTTGACAACGAGCAACAGTGGAACAACTGGCAGATGCACAAAATGTTGCCATGTTATCGAACGCTTATTTTTGACACAGAGCGAGGAGAGCAAGGGAAATCGCTGGCTAAAATGAATGAGCATACGATTACAGCTTTACGCGAAATGATAGAGGAACGCGAGGACGGCATCGTGCTGCATGATGGCAGTCAGCGCATCGTAGCGCTGTTGCCAGCTTCCCGTTCAATCGATATGGAGTCATTATGGCAGGAGGCGGCAGCTTGTATCGAAGGTGAGGGGGCTGGCCCGATATCGCTAGGATACAGCACCATACAGGAAGGTCCTGCACAGCTTGCTTATGCGTATCAAGAAGCGGATCGTGCACTCGGGTATCGCTTCTACAGCTCAACGGGTGGCTGTTACAGCTATGAACGGACACAGCGGACAAGCGATATTCCGCGTTATGCACCGGATAAAGAAAAAGCGCTGCTGTATGCGCTACGTTCTGGCAATAACGAACAGACGGAATATATGCTGGACGAATTATTTCTGGAGTGGATATCGCAATCGGATTATTGCCGTCCTGAATTGATGGTGCAGCAATTTAAAACATTATGTATGACCGTTTATCGCACGATGCTTGAAGTGCTTGAAGGGGTGCCATGCAATGGACTGGCGGAGCGTTTATCCGATATTCAAGGCTTGCCGCTACTTACCTTTGCCGAATGGATGAATATTACGACTGAATTTTGCTCATTCTGTTGTGAATGTATTCGTGGTCAGCAAAATAAGGAGTATTCGCGCGTGATCCAGCAGGTGAAGCAATATATCGAGGATCATCTGGATAGTGATCTGACGGTGAATAGCTGTGCGCGTGCAGTGCATTTAAGTCCGAGCTATCTGGCGAATCTGTTCAAACGCGAAACGTCTATGACGCTTGCTAACTATGTCACCACATTACGCATTGAAAAGGCGAAGCAATGGCTGCTGGAGGGCATGCAGGTGCAATTAATTTCCGCACGGCTTGGTTATGAGGATCGGCCGTATTTTAGCGAAATGTTTAAAAAGCATTGCGGCATGAACCCATCGATGTTTCGCCAGCACTATTTTGAACAGCAGAATGCGAAGAAAAGATGAATTCCCTACCCCAGTGTAGTCGATATACCCTACTCACATGTGAGATTTTACCCGTTATTGTTAATAGCAAGAGGTGAATGACTCATCTCCCACCAAAACAAAATCCGGGGGGACTGCACATGCAGAAGAAATGGTTGCAAGTCGTAGGAAGTACAATGCTCGTCGTCGCATTGGCTGCCTGTTCTGCGAATTCGAGTTCGACAGACAGTAGCGCTTCTTCATCATCCGCATCAAGTGGTGGCAAAACTAAGATTGTATACTGGACTCCGGATCGTCATGATGCTGAATTCATGCAGAGCAAGGTAGACGAGTTTAACAAAACGAACAAAGACAACATCGAAGTCGACATGAATGTGATGGGGGACAACTATCCACAGGCTGTCGACATCGCCTTTGCCAGTAAACAAGCGCCGGATGTACTGCAAATTGATGATTTTGAAACGTATGTGAAAAAGGGATATCTGACTCCAATTAACGACTATATGAGCAACGAAATGAAGCAAACGTTCAAGGACGTTATCATTGATCATAAAAATGAAATTGACGGCAAAATCTATACGCTGCCCAACACGGGACAAACATGGCGCCTGATCTATAACGAAGATCTGTTCAAACAAGCAGGCATTGCGGCTCCACCAACAACACTGGACGAAATGGTGCAGGACGCGAAGAAAATTACCGATATGGGTAAAGCGCAAGGCATCTATGGCTTTGCCAGTCCACTCAAAGGTGTAAGCGGATTCGGTCGTCCAGCGAACACGGTTGGACCCGCTGGTGTAACGACTGGCGTAGACGGATACAATTACGTTACAGGCGAATTCGATTTTAGCATGTACAAAGATATTGCACTGGCGATGCGCCAGATGATGACAGATGGCAGTATGTTGCCAGGTGTGGAAAGTCTAGATATCGATCCGCTGCGTGCTCAATTCGCACAGGGCAAAATCGGAATGTATTTTAACCACTCTGGTGAGCCAGGCGTGTACAAAGATCAGTTCCCAACACAGGTAAAATGGGCAGCGGCTCCACCGCCAACAAAGGATGGTAAAATTGTCGGCGCGGTACAGGTGATCGGTGGTTCCTATATCGGCATTAGCGCAGACTCGCCCAATAAAGACGCAGCATGGAAATTTATGAATTATGTGTACAGCACAGATTTGCAAACGAAATACTATGAAAACGGCTATGGCGTATCGCTGATCCCTACCGTATTGGAGCATGCTACCAAACCGACGATTCCTGGTATTGCAGGCTTTCTGCCTCGTAAATACGATGCACTGTATCCGGCGAACCCATTGTCGGCTACAGAAAGTCAGGTTGAAGGGCCAAAATGGACGGAGGACTTTGTCAAATACGTGCTGACCGGCGGCGATGTGGATCAAATCATTAGCGATCTGAATACTCGCTATAATGCAGCACTCCAGCAAGCTAGAGATTCAGGTTTAACGACCATTAAAGCCGATCCAGGCTTTAGTTCCGCGAAGCTGGAAGGCAAGCTGTCCAAAGACGAATAAGTAGCATCACGAATACGCTCACGAATGCAAATGGAATCGGACTGACCTTCAGGCAAGCCTAGTGCTTGAGGTCAGTCCTTTGCACGTCAATCTGGTAAATCGAAAGGGGATCATAACACGATGAGTGCAAGAACGTACTATTTGACCGCAGATGAGCTGGAGCAGGCAGCTACGGCTTACCAGGAGCATTATCCACAACAAGCCGCAGATACGATCCAAATTGCCGATCAAGCGTGCCAACATTTGTTTATGGTGCCGTATACGAATGATCTGACACACTGGATACCGATGGGGGATCCGGTCGATTGGTTATATAATCCGTCGCTTGATCCTGAATTTACATGGGGGATCAATCGTCACTGGCATATGCTGGATCTAGGAAGAGCCTATTTGATGACAGGTGAGGAGAAATATGTAGCGACGTACATTCGCCATTTTCGCAGCTGGTGTGCACAGAATCCACCACCTCAGCCGTCGATGCCGTATGAGGAAGCTACATTTTTCCAATTACCAGGCCCGTGGCGTCTGCTGGAAACAGGTTTGCGTGTACAGTCATGGATATCGGCTTATGCATATATGCAGCGTAGTGAGCAGATCGATGAAGCATTTACGACTGAACTATTAGTGGCGCTGGAGCAGCATGCTGTGTATTTAACGTCTTATCTCGGTCAAACAGAAATTAATCATGCGATGATGCATATGCAGGGCTTGTTTATGATCGGTGTCTTTTATAGTGAGCATCCAAGAGCACCTTACTGGCGTCAGCTGGCTACGGAGCGTTTACAGTTATGCCAGTATGATCAGATCGGGCCGGAAGGTATTCAGAGTGAGCTGACCACGCATTATCATGATGCGAGTATTGAGATGTTTGGTACGCCGTATTTGCTAGGTAGATTGTCAGGTTTTCCATTTCCAACTTCATATGGACAGCAGCTACACCGGATGACTACATTCACACTGGCAATGATTCGCCCGGATCATCGTTCGACGGCGATTGGAGATTCGGAATGGGTGAGTAATGGCAGAGCACGAGTGGCAATACTGGGTGGTATTTTGGACGATGAGCATCTGCTGCTGCGTGGTGAGGTGAGTCCGGACTTTTTATGGATGTTTGGTGCGGAGATGTTCGAGAAGTATAAGGGGTTACAGCAACAGGAGCTTGTTGAAGTGGAGAGCATGGATTTTCCGCAAACCGGCTATTATATGATGAAATCACCGGGGCAACATCTGTTCTTTGATGCGGCGCCGATGGGTGGAGCGCACGGGCATGCGGATGCGCTAAATTTGGAATGGTACTGGCAGCGGCAATTAATTTTCGTTGATCCAGGTCGATATACGTATGAGGAAGGCTATTGGCGCCATTATTTCAAAAGCACGGCTGCACATAATACGGTCGTGATCGATGGTGTCGATCAGACGCCGTACATTTCGACGCAAGCATGGGCAGAACCAGCAGCAGCTTGTCAGACCCTTCGCCGCGAAAGCAATGCTGACTATGAGCTGGTGGACGCGACCCATGATGGATATATGCGTTTAGAAGATCCTGTTCAGCACCGACGCTGGCTGGTGATGGGCAAGCAGATTCCGCTGCTCATTATGATAGATTGGATCGATGCGCAGGCAGACCATGAAGTGCATCAGCGCTTTCAGCTGCATCCTGATGCAGTTGTTCGTGTGATGACTGGCGATACGACAAGCCCAGCAGGTATACAAGTAGAATTAGCAGATATAAACGAACCTAATATTACACCGACTGTTCAACTGGATTATCCGCAAAACGAACTATCTGCACGCATGTATTGGACGCTGGCAACATCCAGTGAGCATGATTCAGCAGAGCCGGATGACCATGACCATAAGTTGCAAATTGTCTGCGAGGAAGGCTGGGTGTCTCCAATCTATGGGCAAAAGCAGCCAACTTCTATTATCGATGCCGGGATTCGCATAGATCGCCCGATCGGTATTGCGACTGTCGTCATTCCAGATGATCATCGATCTGATCCAGCGAATGTATGGGTAGTAGACAAGCTGAAATGCCATACGGATCATCGTGTGGAGATTGTATTGTACAACGATAAATCACAGCTACAGGTTTGTGTAGATGAGCAGCGGATTAGCTGGGTTTTATCTTGAAGATTATCTATTAAAGCGTTGTACGAAAAATAGCAAAGAGGGATCGCATCGGTATCGGTGCGATCCCTCTTTTTTCATAATATGACAGAGAGTAGATATGCGGTTGCGATAGCTATAGATTTATGGATAGAACGACATTACAAACTCATCACCAAGCCATATATTCGCCATACAGATACACTTCCATCGGTGCCGTTACATTGGCTGTGAAGGCAAGACGGTAGACGCCGAGCTGCTCATATCCAGGATGATTGATGGTGAAAAAATATTGCGAATAAGGACCGGTCACACTGGAACTGTTCACCACCTGCCACGAGTCAGTTTCTTCATTATACCATTCGTATTTGTAGCTCAGGCTTTCACCTGCTGCCAGCGGAAATGTAAGCCACACATTAACATAACCGGTCGAAGCGAGTGGCCCAACATAATAGGTCTGGTTATTATCGATCGTAAATGTTTCTTCGACCTCGCCAAATAACCGCGCTTGCTGATTAGTATGGGAGGAAGATGCTGCATAGGTAGATAGCGGAGCAACAGCCAGACTGAACACCAGCGTCCATACTACAAACATCGCCAATACCACTTTAATCTTCATCATACATTCTCCTTTGTCCTGCCAAAGTATGAAACGATGAACCTGTTCATGGATAAGTCGATTAGGACGGTTACGAGGTAACAATGATCAGACTGCACATACAAACAAGCAGTCGTTTAACGTGTATAAACCGATCTCCTTTGCAATGTAGTAGTGTTATGCCCAGCTAACCAGAATCGTATGACCGATCAACTATCGCTTGCTCACCATCATTGTCCATTTGCAAGATAACGCTTACAAAACTCCTTTCCGATCCTCGTTTAAAGGCTACCGCCTGCCGAGTTGCAATCTGTATAGGAGGATTATTACTAGTGGCAGTAGAGATTTAGGATATCAATTATAAATTACCATTTATTCTAAATAAAATACATCATATTTTGGAACTTTATCCAGATAATCATGATCTATAGGTACATCACATTTGTATTGTTCTGGAATGGTGGAGCAGCGCCGAGTAACAGATCGAAAATGAACATGCATTCGACAGATCAGGACATTTCCCGACGAGAAAAGGGAATTCCCTAATGTCCGTCGCTGTGCCGGAAGATCATAATAAAAGCATAGAACTTGTCTATATCGTCAAGTCATTTGCGAACAACAATCTTAACGGATGTATACCGAGATCGATTTTATACTGCCACTTTTCATTGAACTCCATGTTTGTCGATTCAAGCATTGGAAAAGGAGTGTTCATTTACATGAAACGGAAATACAAATTGAATTTCTTCAAGCCGATTGAGAGCTATTCCAGCAACTGGTCGATTTTGGAGGAGAAAAATAGAGACTGGGAAAATATGTACCGTCAACGCTGGTCCCATGACAAAGTCGTGCGTACAACGCATGGTGTCAACTGCACCGGTTCATGCAGTTGGAAAGTATTTGTGAAAAATGGCATTATCACCTGGGAAAATCAGCAGATCGATTATCCATCCTGTGGTGCAGATATGCCGGAATTTGAACCGCGTGGTTGTCCACGTGGCGCGACATTTTCCTGGTATGAATACAGCCCGCTACGGATCAAATATCCGTATATGCGTGGTAAACTGATGCGGCTGTGGAAAGAAGCACTTGCTGAGCATAGCGATCCGATTGAAGCATGGGCAAGCATTGTAGAAAATCCAGATAAAGCGACTCAGTATAAAAAAGCGCGTGGTAAAGGCGGTCATGTACGTGTGAACTGGGATGATGTACTGTATCTGATTTCTGCCCAGCTTATTTATACGATTCGCAAATATGGGCCTGACCGGATCGCAGGCTTTACACCGATTCCGGCGATGTCGATGGTCAGTTATGCATCCGGGGCGCGTTTTATTTCACTACTTGGTGGACAGATGCTCAGCTTTTACGACTGGTATGCCGATCTACCACCAGCTTCGCCGCAAATCTGGGGTGAGCAGACCGATGTACCGGAATCGTCAGACTGGTACAATGCCGGCTATCTAATCATGTGGGGTTCCAATGTACCGTTGACCCGTACACCGGATGCGCATTTTATGACCGAGGTTCGTTATAAAGGAACGAAAGTCGTATCGGTCGCTCCCGATCTGGCGGAAAATGTGAAGTTTGCAGACAACTGGCTCGCACCACATCCAGGTACAGACGCTGCGATTGCCCAGGCGATGACCTATGTCATTTTGGATGAATTTTATCATCAGCGGCAGGAACCGCTATTTATAAATTATGCGAAGCAGTATACCGATATGCCATTTGTCATTTTACTGGAGCCGCATGGCGATGGGCTGAAAGGTGGACGCTTCCTGCGTGCAAGCGATATCGGGCAGCAGAGCGAGCATGCGGATTGGAAGCCGGTCATCTATGATGAAGCTGGCGCTGAGTTGCTTGTGCCAAATGGCACAATGGGTCAGCGCTGGGAAAAGGACGTAAAGTGGAATCTCATTTTGGAGCGTGAGGACGGAACGGTGATTGAACCTGCGCTCAGTATGACGAGCCAGCAGCATGAATGGCTTGAGATCGTATTCCCTTATTTTGATAACAATGGCAATGGAACATTTACGCGCACAATTCCGGCGCGCCGGATGACGCTCGCGGACGGTAGCGAACGTTATATTACAACGGTATATGATCTGATGATGAGTCAGTATGGTGTAGCGCGGATCGATAGCCCACATAATGCACGCGGCTATGACGATGCCGAATCGCTGTATACACCGGCATGGCAGGAAAAAGTGACGAGCGTTAAAGCATCGGTCGTAGTGCAGATCGCACGTGAATTTGCACAAAATGCGCTTGATACGGGTGGACGCTCGATGATCATTATGGGTGCAGGCATTAACCACTGGTTTAACAGCGATACGATCTATCGCTCGATTCTGAATCTGGTCGTATTGACCGCTTCGCAAGGTGTAAATGGCGGCGGCTGGGCGCACTATGTAGGCCAGGAGAAATGTCGTCCAATCGAAGGCTGGTCGACCGTTGCCTTTGCAAAAGACTGGCAAGGTCCGGCACGATTGCAAAATGCGACTTCGTTCTTTTATTTTGCTACCGAGCAGTGGCGATATGAAGAAAGCGGCACAGATTCGCTGCAATCACCAACGAGCGGTGAGGTACATTATCGTCATCCCGCTGATTACAATGTGCTGGCTGCACGTCTCGGCTGGTTACCTTCGTATCCGCAGTTTGATAAAAATAGCCTGTTATTCGCAGAAGAAGCCGCGCGTGCAGGTAAAACATCAAACGAAGATATTATTCAGCATTCCGTAGAGCAGGTTACGTCCCGCCAGACAAAGTTCGCCGTCGAAGATCCCGGCGCACCGGAAAATTTCCCACGCTCGCTGTTTATCTGGCGCTCTAATCTGATTTCCAGTTCGGCTAAAGGGCAGGAATACTTTATGAAGCATCTACTCGGTGCATCCGATGATCTGATTGCACGTCCGAATGAAGAGCAAAAGCCAGAAGAAATTGTATGGCGCGAAGATGTAGAAGGTAAGCTTGATCTGATGGTTGCGCTCGATTTCCGCATGACGACGACACCGCTGTATGCCGATATTGTACTACCCGCAGCGACATGGTATGAAAAGACCGATCTGTCGTCAACCGATATGCATCCATTTGTACATCCGTTCAATCCAGCGGTCAATCCGCTCTGGGAGTCACGATCCGACTGGGACATCTACCGCAGTCTAGCTGAGACATTTTCCGAGATGGCGAAGACACATCTGCCTGGCGTATATAAAGATCTGGTCACCGCACCACTTGGACATGATTCGATGGGTGAAATTTCACAGCCGATGGGCATGGTCAAAGATTGGATCAAAGGTGAGGTTGAACCGAAACCTGGTAAAACGATGCCAAACTTCAGCATCGTCGAACGCGACTATACGAAAATTTACGATAAATTCACCTCGCTCGGTCCGAACCTGCTGACTGGTAAAGCAGGCGCGCACGGCGTGAACTTCTCGGTAGCAGAGGAGTACGAAGAACTGAAGCTACTGAACGGTGTGCACTATGATGAAACGATCAAAAACGGTCTGCCCAAGCTGCAAACGGCACGTCAAGCTGCCGATACGATCTTGCATCTGTCGTCAGCAACGAATGGTCGTGTATCACAAAAAGCGTATATTCAAGCCGAAGCCGATCATGGGGTAGAACTACGAGACATTTCCGCTGATCGTGCAGCAGAAAGAATCACCTTCCAAAGCATCACATCACAGCCGCGTGAAGTCATTCCGACACCGGTATTCAGCGGCTCGAACAAGCAGGGCAGACGGTATTCGCCATTTACAACGAATATTGAGCGTTTAGTTCCGTTCCGGACGCTAACAGGCAGACAGCATTTTTATATTGATCATGAAATTTTTGAACAATTTGGCGAATCGTTGCCAGTGTATAAGCCGACGCTGCCACCGATGGTATTCGGTCCACGCGATCGTGAGATTAAAGGCGGTCAGGATTCACTCGTGCTGCGCTATCTGACGCCGCACGGTAAATGGAATATTCACTCTACGTATCAGGATAACCAGCATATGCTGACCCTGTTCCGTGGTGGGCCAACGGTATGGATCAACAATGAAGATGCAGCATCCAGCGATATTAACGATAACGACTGGCTGGAAGTATATAACCGTAATGGTGTGGTCACAGCACGTGCTGTCGTCAGTCACCGGATGCCACGTGGCACGATGTTTATGTATCATGCACAAGACAAGCATATTAACGTACCGGGTTCGGAAATTACCGATACACGCGGCGGTAGTCACAATGCACCGACTCGCATTCATATGAAGCCGACCCAGATGGTCGGCGGTTACGCCCAGCTCAGTTACGGGTTCAACTATTATGGCCCGATCGGTAACCAGCGTGACGTATATGTCGCTGTCCGCAAAATGAAGGAGGTTAACTGGCTTGAAGATTAAAGCACAAATCGCCATGGTCATGAACCTGGACAAATGCATCGGCTGTCATACCTGTAGTGTTACGTGCAAGACGACGTGGACGAACCGCAAAGGTGCCGAATATATGTGGTTTAACAATGTGGAGACGAAGCCGGGTATCGGCTATCCGAAACGCTGGGAAGATCAGAGCATCTATAAAGGCGGCTGGCAGCTACGTAAAGGCAAGCTAGAGCTGAAGTCTGGTAATAAACTATCCAAAGTGGCACTCGGCAAAATTTTCTACAATCCCGATATGCCTGAAATGAAAGACTATTACGAGCCGTGGACATACAACTATGAACATCTAACCCAGTCGCCGGAAAAAAAGCATTCTCCGGTGGCACGTCCACACTCCGCTGTCACCGGCGAAAAGATGGAAGTAAACTGGGGTCCAAACTGGGAAGATGATCTGGCAGGTGCGCATATTACCGGCCCACTTGACCCGAATATCGAGAAGATTGAAGAAGAGATCAAGTTTAATTTTGAAAAATCGTTTATGGTCTATCTGCCTCGTCTGTGCGAGCACTGTCTGAATCCGAGCTGTGTAGCATCGTGTCCATCCGGTGCGATGTACAAGCGCGATGAAGACGGTATCGTGCTAGTCGATCAGGAAGCTTGCCGTGGCTGGCGTTATTGCATGACAGGCTGTCCGTACAAAAAAGTATATTTTAACTGGCAAACGAACAAAGCGGAAAAATGCACATTTTGCTTCCCACGTGTCGAAGCCGGCTTGCCTACCGTCTGCTCGGAAACATGTACCGGACGTATCCGTTATCTGGGCGTGCTGTTATATGATGCGGATCGTGTACAGGAAGTAGCATCGATTCAGGATGAGCAGGCGCTATATGAAGCCCAATGCGGACTATTTCTGAATCCGAATGATCCTGAAATTATCGCACAGGCGAAAAAAGACGGTATAACTGCCGACTGGATTGAAGCAGCGCAAAATTCGCCGGTCTATAAATTGGCTATCGAATACAAGCTGGCGTTCCCACTGCATCCGGAATATCGTACATTGCCGATGGTATGGTACGTACCGCCGCTCAGTCCGATCATGAACTATTTTGAAGGTAAAGATTCGATCGATAATCCGGATTTGATTTTCCCGGCGATTGATGAGATGCGCACACCGATTCAGTATCTGGCTAATATGCTGACTGCGGGTGATAGTCAATCCGTCAAAGAAGCGTTGCAGCGTATGGCAATGATGCGTTCTTATATGCGTGCCAAGCTAACCGGAGATCATTTTGATGAACAGCGTCTGGAACGTGTCGGATTAACCGCCCGTCAAACCGAGCAAATGTATCGTCTGCTGGCGATTGCAAAATATGATGATCGGTTTGTGATTCCAACCTCGCATAAGGAAGGTCATATGAATCCATATCGGGCGCAAGGTTCGGCTGGTTTTGGCGATATTATGGGCAATATGGGTGCCGGTATGGATGGTGGCTGTAGTGGATGCAGTGCCGTCGATTCGTTTAGCCCAGGACGTGATAAGGACGGGAAGACGATCTATGAAGAGAATTTCTATGGGGGGATCTGGCGTGATTAATCTGGAGCAATTATATGCATATAAACCATCGTTTCACTTTTTTGCACGCCAGCTCATGTACCCGGAGAAATTGGATTTTCATCCGCAATTGCTGGAACAATCATTTGCGCCGGATCATCCTGGTGCGGAGGAAGCAAAGCGATACTGGGAGTTGATGCATGAGCGCAGTATGGAGCAGATTCAGGAAATGTATACGGAGACGTTTGATTTTCAAAAGGATTGCGCGCTGTACATGACCTATTTCAAATTCGAAGAAGCACGTGAGCGTGGGCAGATGCTTGCTAAGCTGAAGCTACTCTATGAAATGTTCGGGCTGGAAATGCCGGATGAGGAGTTACCGGATTATTTACCGCTCATGTGCGAATTTCTATATGCTGCCGACTGGCGTGGACATCCATCAGCCGGGCAAAATTTCCGAATGCCGATGGCTATTCTGGAAGATGGAACGTATCATCTGGTAGGGGCGCTGGGCAAGTACAATAGTCCATATGTGCATCTCGTCCGCGCGCTACGCCAAACGCTCAAGTCGTGCATCACACAGGGAGAGCCGGTGAGTGAACATGATTGAACAGTTTTTATGGGTCATTTTCCCGTATGCATGTATAGTGATCTTTATCGTAGGTCACATTTTCCGTTACCGTACCGATCAGTTTAGCTGGACGGCCAAGTCCAGTGAATTTATTGAAAAGAAACAGTTGATGCTCGGCAGTATGCTGTTTCATATCGGGATCATGCCCGTTATTATCGGTCATGTAGTCGGTCTGGGCATTCCGGCTTCATGGATGACCGCAATGGGCGTGAGCGAGCATCTGTATCATCTGGGCGCGGTGTATGGTGGCGGTCTGTTCGGTGTGATTACACTCGTCGGTATGCTCATTTTGACATCACGTCGTTTTACGATTCGGAGCGTGCGCAAGCTAAGCAGCGCGTCGGATCTGGTCGTGAACACATTGCTGCTGTTTATCGTGTTTATGGGCATGTATGCTACGCTATTCACGAATGCGGTTCAACCGGAATTTGATTATCGGGAAACGATCTCGATCTGGTTCCGTGGACTGTTCATTTTGCAACCGGATGCGTCATTCATGCGAAATGTACCGGTTTCGTTCAAAATCCATGCATTGACCGGGTTTGCGATTTTCGCCTTCTGGCCATTTACACGTCTTGTGCATGTGTGGAGTGTTCCATTGAATTATATTGGCAGAAGTTATATCCTGTATAGAAGACATAAATCGAGCTGAGGAAAGTGGGCGCTGCCTTCTTTCCCTCTTGTATTAGGAGCGAGCGTGAATGAACGATCAAGTGAATTACCAGCAGGAGCTGGACGAGATTCGTGCGTTATTCGGCTATGATTTTATGGCATTAGCGCTGGCAGAGCCTGCGGAATATCATTATGTGATCAAATGGAAATATGCTTCCGGTAATCGAAACGAGCGGTTCAAGGATATTGTGCTGCAAAGTGGACGTGGCATCGCCGGTATGGTATTCAAAACAGGCAAACCGTTTATGTTCGCTTCGGTTGAGCAGGATGTGCCACGTGATGCGCTGTTCAATTATCCGATCATTCGCACCGAGCGTCTGACGAGTCTGGGCGCGGTGCCGGTATGGAATGATACGCGTGTTGCTGGTGTACTGCTGGGCGGATATCGGAATGAACAGCGGGTAAGTTTCCAGATGATGCAGGAGCTGAATGAGCTGGCCCATCTCGGTATCGGAGCGCTGAATGGAAAGGAGTACATCCCAAGTTGAAGCAGGTTCATGAGCAGGAACAGATTAATCGACTAATGAGCAAGCTGTACAGTCAGAGTAGAGAAGCGATCTTCTTTTTTAATAATGCTGGACGTGTATTGTATATGAACCCGGCAGCAGAACGCATTGTGGACGATGATGTGTTGCGTCAATTGTATGAAGGCCATGCCGAGACAATCTGTCGTGTGTGCCGTGGCTATATGAGTGAGACCGAGCTGCGTACATGTATTGCATGCTATTTTACAAATCCAGAATCGGAGCGATTTACATCTTTTCAGGTGTATTTGGATACGGTCGGTAAAGGGGTGATCCCTTATGCGGCTTCGTATCATACGCTGGCTGATGAAGATGTGCATGTGTTAATGTTACGCGATCTGTCACAGCAATTTAAAACACAGGAAAGCTTTTACCAGAACAAGATGATGAAGCATGTAATTCATGCACAGGAAAATGAACGCCGCCGCATCTCACGTGAGCTGCACGATAGTGTCGCTCAGGAATTAATGAGCGCGGTTATTGATTTGCGTGTGCTTAAATATATGACTGGCGAAGAAGAATTGTTAAAAAAAATGCGCCAAACGGAAGAATCGATGACCCGTCTGCTGGATGATATTCGTAATCTGGCGGTGGAGCTGCGTCCGGCAGCGCTGGACGATTTTGGTCTGGAAGCGGCTTTTCGCTCGCATTTTAAACGAATTCAGCAAAGCTACGGCGTAACGATTGGCTTCGAATCCAATCTCGATCAGCAGCGTTATGGAAGTGAACTGGAAACCGTCGTTTACCGGATTGGGCAGGAAGCGATTCTAAATGCGCTCAAATATGCAGATGTGGATCATATCGATCTGAGGCTGCGTGAGGACAATGGACGGATGTGGCTGATCGTCGAAGATCGCGGCAATGGCTTTGACCCGGCAGATGATCCGATTGGCACTGGACTCGGTCTATACGGAATGCAGGAGCGTGCCGAGCTGGTTGGCGGTAAAGTTAGCGTTCATTCGGAAAGGGGCAAAGGCACACGAATTACACTCGATATTCCGATTTTGAGCGCTATGCAGGGGGAGGGACAATGATGAAAATCGTAATTGCCGACGATCATGCGATTGTTCGCAGCGGCTTCGCGATGATATTAAATTTTCAACCGGATATGGAGGTCGTCGGTACAGCGGCAGATGGTATTGAAGCGTACACGATGGTTGCTAAGCATCAGCCGGATCTATTGCTCATGGATCTGAGTATGCCGCCAGGCGAAAGCGGACTGATCGCGACGGGCAAAATCAAGGAAGATTATCCTGATACACGCATCCTCATTTTGACGATGCATGATGATGAGGAGTACCTGTTCCATGTGCTGCGTAATGGCGCATCGGGTTATGTACTCAAAAACGCACCGGATGAAGAGCTACTGCTGGCGATTCGCACGATCTATCAAGGCGGTACATATATCCATCCGAAGCTCGCCACATCACTTGTACGTGAATTTGTCAAAACGAATACAAGTGTGGATTCTGAAGATGTGTATGAAGTGCTGTCACGGCGAGAGCTGGAAATTTTGCCGCTTGTCGCCAAAGGCTATAGCAACAAAGATGTAGCAGAGAAGTTATTCATTTCCGTAAAAACAGTTGAAGCACATAAAGCAAAAATTATGGATAAGCTCAATCTGAAAAGCCGTCCGGAGCTGGTCGAGTATGCGTTGCGGAAGAAGATTTTGGAGTTTTAAGCTGGTAATAGAATAGGATGAATAATAAAGCTGCTGGGATGCCAGTAGCTTTTTTGTTATGTGCAGATAAGGTAGCATTCGCCGTGCTGGTCAACCAGTGCGGGATGCCGCTCAGCTTGATAGTGTTTCTATTCTTTTTATTCGAGCTGCCAATTTTCTTACTTAGAGCCTCCAGGCAATAGTTCGATTAACATGCGGTAAATGATGGATTGATACATTTTCGAGCTAGGGGCGTATCCCGATGTAGAGGTGGCTCTAGCACAGTCTGACTATCCCCTTCTAATCGGGAATCCGGGTAACGGTTCGTCGCGATTTTTCCATACATCACAAGCTGAACAACTTGCAAGTCATGGATATGTTGTCGCTGTTATTGACCATACCGATAATACAGTCGCAACACAGTTTCCAGATGGGCGCATAACGACAACGACGAGCGATACTTTATTTTCACCCAGTCATGATTATAAGACGGAAAGCCAACATCGCGATGGACTGGGCGCGATGTTAACCGACGATGTATCATTTGTGCTGGATCAATTGCAGTTAATCCAATCCGGGCAAATCCCCAGTCTGCTCAAAGGAAAGATCGATTTGCAGCATATCGGCGTGTTCGGTCATTCAATCGGCGGTGCGACTGCGTATGATGCAGCGTACGATCCGCGTATTACAGCAGGTATTGATCTCGATGGAGGACTTTACCGGTTGCATGATCGAGAAGCTTTACGTAAGCCATTTTTATTTATTAACTCGGCAAGCCATAATGAACATATACAACGAGTTATCGATAACCGAGTCTACACAGATGCGGAATTGCAACAGAGCGGATCAACGAGAGAATGGGAAGAGGCGGTCATGAAGGATAAACGCTTGGAGATTGAACGCATGCGCGAAGCTGTTGCTTGCGGCGGACAAGTCATTTCTATCGAAAATACAGAACATTTGAATTTTACCGATATCCAGTTTATTTCTCCAGTATTCCAGTTTATTGGTGCTACAGGCAAGATCGCACCTGCAAGAGCGAATGCTATTGCAAATACTTATATGGAGGGATTTTTTGATACGTATCTTAAAGGTCAAAGGGGAGTATTATTGGAAGGGCCAGATCGCTATTTTCCAGAAGTAGAATTTGTAGATATATCCTCGCGTTAACTGGAACGAGAACAAGGTCTACCGAGAGAGCATAATCTAATGGGAGAACATGATCTAATGAGAAAACGAATAATAAAACACGATATTACGCTATACAATGACTATTTAACCTGTCGCGATGACAGGTTTTTTGTGTTAGCCATCGTTATTTGTCTTTCATTGTTATTAGTCTTTTATTCTTATTTAAAATTCAAACGAAAACTTATAGATGTAATCCTGGTAGCTATATGACTTTACGATCCCCATAACCATTACGGGCATTCCCTCTGCATCATCAGGGTACTCCCCTATAGTCCAACCTGTCGTCAAAATTCTACAATAAGAGGGAAGAGAAAGCAGACATGTCGTTATCCATATACGCCTGTTCACATGTCGTATGGAGTAATAGCTATACATGTGATCTTTGGCACAAGCGCTATATACGACTGTAACGTTTGCTCTATAGGTTGGCATCCGTATGGTCTGGGAATGTGCTTATCGAAATCGTTTGATGCAGCGCACCTCTCCACGTCAATAGAGTATGGCAACCATAACATGTCTGACTTACGAAAACAGAACAGTAGAAAGCAAAGGGTGAATGGGATGATCAAAAAGATGCAGTTATCGTTGCAGACGTTGAATCTGGTACTGGGATTCATGGTCTGGGTTATTATTTCCTCACTAATGCCATTTATTAAAGAAGATATTAGCATTCCACAGGGGAGCCTGGCAATCGTAACAGCAATTCCGGTAGTGCTCGGTTCCATTTTGCGTATTCCGCTTGGTTATTATGCCAATATCGTCGGCGCGCGTGTTGTGTTTATGATTAGCTTTGTTTTGCTGTTATTCCCGGTATATTACATTAGCGTTGCATCATCGCTGACCGATCTGATTATCGGCGGTCTGTTCCTCGGTATTGGTGGCGCCGTATTCTCGGTCGGCGTGACCTCACTGCCTAAATATTATCCCCGTGAAAAGCATGGGCTTGTGAACGGTGTATACGGCATGGGCAATATCGGTACAGCGATTACGACCTTTGCCGCACCGGTTATCGCAACAGCGATCGGCTGGCAAGCAGCGGTTCGCCTGTATTTGGTGCTATTGCTCGTATTTATCGTTCTCAATTTCCTATTCGGTGACCGTAAAGAGACGCGAATCAAAACACCGATTATCGAACAGATAAAAGGCGTGTACAAAAATGAAAAGCTATGGTTCTTTTCTTTATTCTATTTTATTACCTTCGGTTCATTTGTAGCTTTCACCGTATATTTACCGAACTTCCTCGTAGCCAACTTCCAGCTAGATAAAGTAGATGCTGGACTGCGTACCGCAGGTTTTATCGCACTGGCGACATTCCTTCGTCCGGTCGGCGGCTGGCTAGCGGATCGTTTTCAAGCCTTGTTTCTGCTAATGTGTACGTTTGCGGTATATACACTGGCGGCGATTGTACTAGCATTTTCGCCTTCGATCGGCTTGTACACGGTTGGTTGTTTGACAATTGCTGTAAGTGCGGGAATTGGTAACGGTGTTATTTTCAAGCTCGTTCCGTTCTATTTCAACAAGCAAGCTGGGATTGCGAACGGCATCGTGTCGATGATGGGCGGCTTAGGTGGATTTTTCCCGCCGCTCATGCTGGCTGCAATCCACGGGTTGACCGGGCAATATTCGATTGGCTTTATGCTGCTGTCTCAGGTAGCTCTGGCAAGCTTGATTATCGTCGTCTGGATGTATTATCAGGACAAGCTGACCCTTGTATCGGATGTGTTCAAATCGACAGCACAAGGTATTCTCGTGACCGATCCCCAGGGCTATATTAAAACGGTGAATCCTGCGTTTACCCGTTTGACCGGATACGAAGAAGAGGAGGTACGAGGTCGGCGGCCCAGTTTATTAAAATCAGGTCGTCAGCCCGAAACGTTCTATCAGCAAATGTGGAAAGAGATTACAGAAAAAGGTCTCTGGCAAGGTGCAATCTGGAATCGTCGTAAAAATGGTGAAGAATATGTACAATGGCTCAATATTAGCGCCGTAAAGGATGCGACTGGTGAGGATATCCGTTATGTGGGCACATTTAGCGAGTTAACCGAGCATCCGAACAATTCCTCTTCCTGATCATTCGTGCGTATCCAATGGATGACTGCGGCTTATGCGATATCGATGTGCTGAGAAATTACCGTTACGGCTGCATACCATTCGTATGCTATATCGATTCTAAATACAAAGGAGTTCTTGATCATGAATCCGTCTACTGATCTGCTGAAGCGGCCGATGCGCGATCTGCGTATTTCGGTTACCGATCGCTGCAATTTCCGTTGCCGATACTGTATGCCGAAAGAGATATTTGGTGATGATTATGCATTTATGCATAGTTCAGAGCTATTATCGTTTGATGAAATCGAACGGCTGGTGCAGTTATTTGTCGGTCTGGGTGTGCGTAAAGTTCGCTTGACCGGTGGTGAACCGTTGCTGCGTCGCGGTCTGCCCCAGCTGATCGGTCGGATGGCAGCAATTGCTGGAGTGGAAGACATTGGTTTAACGACAAATGGACTGCTACTTGGTGCACAGGCGCAGCCGCTCTATGATGCTGGCTTACGTCGTCTGAATATTAGTCTGGACTCGCTACATCCACGGCGGTTTGGTTATATGAATGGACGCGGAATCAAGCCAGAGCAAATTTTGAAACGAATCGATTATGCCCAATCGATCGGCTATACGATCAAGATGAATATGGTCGTGCAAAAAGGGCTGAATGATGTTGATATTGTGCCGATGGCAGATTATTTCCGCAAGCGTGGCATTACGCTGCGTTTTATCGAATTTATGGATGTAGGCAATGACAATGGCTGGAAACACCAGTATGTCGTGCCAGAGCAGGCTATTTTACAACAATTGCGTACACGTTATACATTAGAGCCGGTCGATCCTGATCATTATGGTGAAGTCGCGCGCTATTATCGCTATGCAGGCACAAATACAGAGGTAGGCTTTATTAGCTCGGTATCCGATTCGTTCTGTTCATCCTGTACACGAGCAAGGCTATCGTCTGAAGGGAAGCTGTACACCTGTCTGTTTGCAAATGAAGGTTATGATCTGCGTTCCTTAATGCGTCGTGGAGCGGATGATACGTTTCTGCTACAGGCGATCAAGCGAGTATGGGAGCATCGATTGGATCGATATTCGGATGAACGTAGCGATGCTGATCCAACCGAGCAGACTTATCCGAGCAAAATCAATATGTCTTATATTGGCGGTTAAGATGAATCGATATATCCCGAATCAACATGGAGCCTGGGCGATGCTCATCTTACCGTTTCTATGTGGATTAAGCCTTTCCGGAACAAGTTGGCTGCATATTCCGCTATTCGTATGCTGGCTAATCATGTATTTGTTCAGTTTCCCATTATTATTATGGATCAAAACAGGCCGTGCTACACGTTATCGTCATCCGACCCTTGTATATGGATTGCTGTTGCTTCCCTTGCTCACTGTTCTCGTCTGGATCGAACCACACTTGCTCTGGTATGGCGCCTTGTTGCTGTTGTTATTCATTCCGACGATGTATTTTGCCCGTGCTCGTAATGAGCGAGCATTACTTAATGACGTGCTAGCGATTGTGCTATTTTGCTCGTTCGTTTATCCGGTCGCTTATATCGGTAACGCTATCAACTGGCGTATAACGAGCGAATTGTTCATCATGCTAGTATTATATTTTTGCGGAACGGCTGTATATGTAAAGACGATGATTCGTGAAAAAGATAATCGGTTCTATTACCGTCTGTCTGTCGGATATCATCTGGTATGGCTTTTCCTTGCAGGCTGGTGGAATATGTGGATGCTCGTTCCGGCAATGTTACTGTTACTGCGAAGCCTCGTTTTGCCTCGGTACCAGTTACGAACGAGAACGGTTGGTCTGATTGAGCTTGGAGGAGCATGTATGGTAGGATTGTCGCTCATTGTACTGTGTCTATTTTAAAGTATACGTTTCAGTGGAGAGTATGATTTTAATTGTAAAGCATGTTCTCCATTCCCAAATATGATTTCAATTCCAACGAACACTAATCGATCCAGGCGATCGTATAACAATATAACAAGCAACGAAGCTTTTTGTATAAGCGAGAAGATCACTATCCTTGTGATCCATATCGGCAGCCAAAAAGCTTTATTTGCATATCTACCTTACTTGCTCCTGCTCCTGCAACAATGATAAGATGAACGCAAAGTTATACCATTTCAGTTATATCGTATGCGAAGTACATGCGGCTACATAGAATAAAGATCGGGTAAAGGAGCATTCCTATGTCACAAATGCAACTCAAAAATGGTGATACCGTTGCACTGATCGCCTGCTCAGACGGTATTGCCTGGGGACAACGTAGTAGTGTAGAGGAGCTAATCCAACATTTAAGCGGATGGGGATTGCGTGTGGAAGAAGCCAAAACGCTCATGCAGACGCAGTATGGCTGGAGCGGCAGTCCACAGGAGCGAGCAGCCGAGCTGAATCGTTTGTTTGCCGATAGCAATGTGAAGGCGATTTTTGATATTTCTGGCGGCGATTCAGCGAATGGGATCTTGCCCTATGTCGATTTTGACGGAATCGCTCGATCGGGTAAACCGTTATTTGGCATGAGTGATCTATCGGTTGTACTCAATGCGATCTATGCACGTACAGGTATGCCTAGCTATCATTATCAGATCATGAATCTGGTGCGTCAGCATGGAGAACAGCAACGGCAGAAATTTTATGCGACCTTCTTCGGCGGAGGCAGTGATCTGTATGATCTGGAATTTGAATTTCTACGTGGGGAGGATCTGAATGGCGAGCTGATTGGTGGGAATCTACGCTGTCTACTGAAGCTGGCCGGTACCCCGAACTTCCCGCATGCACGTGGGCGTGTGATCATGTTAGAAGGGCTGAGCGGTAGACTGAAGCGGATCATTTCCATGCTGGATCAGCTTGCGCAGACAGGTGCACTAGACGAATGTTCAGGTTTGCTGCTCGGTACATTTACGGAGTTAGAGCAATATGGTGAGCGAGAAGCGTTACTGGACTATGTAGTGAAAATGACAGCAGCACGCGGTATTCCGATCGTCCATACGAATGGAATCGGTCATGGTAGCGATGCGGGGTGTATGATCCTCGGTTAGCTGTGTCAGCATGGCTTATGGATGAGGATATATGGCTGTTTGAGGTTTGAAGTGTAAATGTTTGATATGGTAGCTATTTGAAGTATAGCGATTTGATATGTAGCTGTTTAATGAAAAAACCACCTTTTTCTAAAGCACAGAGAAAGGTGGTTTTTTGTTTATACTTTGATTTATTTACTTTGGTTTATATATCTTGAGTTGCACACTTTGATGCGTATATTCGAAGCATACAGTAGATTCAACTAGTGGTTGATACTATTATCTACATCATAAGCAATACTGCTATGACTGCTTAGTATTCATCCATCACCGCTATTTGAGCAAGAAGGTCGGTTAAACTCTAAATCTTAAGAACGTCGGTTGAATTCTAAATATACGGTATACCATGTCCTACTTAATGCCAGACGAGTAACCGTTATTCCTCATCTTACGTCCAGCCGTGATCATTAGCTATTGATAGAATGATGCTGTCCACCTTCTTTGGCAGATTGGAAATTACCTTCGCCTACCATACGCCGAATATCATCTTCCGACAGTTTGGGAGCAATCGGCAGTGTGGGAATGTCGGTAGCGCCGCCAGGCACCTCTTGCTTTTCAACACGGGCAAAGCCTTCGTTGATTTGTCTACCTACCTGTTCACGTTCCTTGCGATCTGTCAGTTGCACTTTTTCTGGAAATTGTGCCATTATTGCACCTCCTCAGCATCGTTAGTTGGATGGTTTCTCCCCTTTTATTAACCGTAGCACAAAAGCAGCAATCAGCGCTCGATCATTTCGAAGTCTGAATTGCTGCCTGATGCGTTGTTATCGTTATACTTCCATCAATAGATGCATATCTTCTTCTACGCTCGTAATCCCGGCAATGCCAAAGTTTTCCACTAGCACATTCACGACATTAGGGGAGAGGAAGGCAGGTAATGTCGGGCCAAGATGAATATTTTTCACACCGAGATACAGTAGAGAGAGGAGTACGATAACAGCTTTTTGCTCATACCAGGCGATATTGTATGAGATGGGCAGCTCATTAATATTTTCCAGTCCAAACATCTCCTGTAGCTTCATCGCAATCACAACGAGCGAGTAGGAGTCATTGCATTGTCCAGCATCCAGCACACGTGGAATACCACCGATATCGCCAAGTGGCAGCTTATTATACTTATACTTTGCACAGCCTGCTGTCAAAATGACGGTATCCTGTGGTAGCTCCTCGGCAAAACGTGTATAGTAGCTACGCGATTTCATTCGTCCATCACAACCTGCCATAACGAAGAAACGCTTGATTGCACCGTTTTGTACCGCTTCAGCGATCTGATCGGCTAACCCAAGCACCGTATGATGGGCAAATCCACCGATGATCTCACCCTGTTCCAGCTCTGTTGGAGGTGGACATTGCTTCGCTTGCTCAATCAAAGCAGAGAAATCTTTTGGCTGTCCGTTACTTCCAGCCGGAATATGCTTCACACCTGCATAGCCAGTATTGCCTGTTGTGTACAGGCGATCGACATAGCTATCCTTTGGCGGCACAATACAGTTAGTCGTCATCAGAATCGGACCGTTAAATGATTGGAATTCACTCGTCTGCTTCCACCATGCATTGCCGTAATTACCGACAAAATGTGTATATTTGCGAAAAGCAGGATAATAGTGAGCAGGCAACATCTCGCTATGCGTATACACATCCACGCCAGTGCCTTCCGTTTGTTTTAATAATTGTTCCATATCATGCAGATCATGTCCGCTGATCAGAATGCCCGGTCTTTGACCGACACCGATATTGACCTTCGTCATTTCAGGATGTCCGTAGGTGCTAGTGTTGGCTTGATCCAGCATCGCCATCGCATCGACGCCATATTTGCCTGCTTCCATCGCCAGTGCGAGTAAATCGGATACACTCAGCGTATCATCAAGCGTAGCCGCCAGCGCACGGCGCATAAAACGATCCACCTCAGTGCTGCTGTAATGCAAATGCTCGGCATGATACGTATAGGCTGCCATGCCTTTAAGCCCATACATAATTAACTCACGCAGCGAGCGGATATCTTCATTGGTCGTCCGGCGTACACCGACCGTCATGGCAATCTGCTCCAGTTCTGCATCGGTTTGCGCACTCCATGTAGCAGCATGAGGAAGCGTGACATCTTGTTGGGTAGCCAAGCTGTACGTCTCATCTATACGATCACGTAATTCTAATGCCAGACGAATGTGATGGAAGAAGAAGTCTCGGTCAAAATTAGCATTCGTAATCGTCGTGAACAGCGCATCGGTTATAAATAAAGCCACTTCTTTTTCTAACGGCTCTGGCAAAGGGGATACCGAATGTTCGGCAAGCCATGCGATGCCTTTGAGTGAATACAATAGTAAGTCTTGTAAATTAGCCACATCATGCGTCTTACCGCACACGCCTTTAATCGTACACCCTGTTCCTTTCGCAGCTTCCTGACATTGAAAACAAAACATCGGTGTCTCATCCATAGAAGTATGTTGAGTTTGCATTATAGTTCCTCCTGATCATGCGACTCGATATGTGTATAACATTGACTGGTGTCATCCACAGGTACGTATCGCTGTATGCTGAATCCAGCATATCGTGGATCAGGAGGTCGCCTTGTGATTACAATCACTTTAATAGAAAAAGAATTTATGATTCTAGCAAGGTAGGTTATGAGGCAGCTTGTAGTAAACTACGAATACTGTAAGTCGCCCTTACCTCTTAGTTTCTTTGCTCGATGTTGGTCACTCGCATCATACGAGTTTGTATATACTTCTAAATAGTACAAATCGCATCGATAGCAATCGGCATGCTAAATCAGCGCTAATCCTTTTTTAACTGCTCCTGCACAAGCTGAATAAACTGCTGCGCGGCATAACCGAGAAACTTATCATTGCGATGCATAATCGCAATCTGGCGCAGGGGAGGGAAGTCTTCGATTTTGATCAAACGCAACGTTGGATCATTCAGGGAATGAGATAAAGAATGTGGCTGTAAACAGGCGCCGACATTTGAACGTACAAACCCATACAGTGATGAAGCGGTCGACGTTTCCACGATAATATTCAGATTAAGCCCATGATCGCGGCAATGTGTTTCGATCAGTTCGCGTGCTTTAAAACCTTTCGGGTAAGCGATCAACGGCTGATTACCGATCGTCTCCAGCGTAACCGATTTGCGACCAGCTAGTTCATGCCGCTCAGATACGACGAGTACAAATTCCTCCGCATACAGTGGAATGGTCGTCAATCGTGGATCACTCGTCTCCATTAATGTGATCCCCACATCCACCAGATTGTTAATGACCATATCCGCCACCTCGATTGCAGAATGAATCTTCAAGTGAACTTTCGGAAATTGATGGTGAAAATCGATCAGAATCGGTGTTAGCCGGTAATCTAGCTCTGCTGCCATCAGTCCAACGACGAGATTGCCACCATCATATTGACGTAATCCATTAATCTCATCATACGCATCCTGTAATTTGAGCAAAATACTACGTGCCTGCTTGAGCAAAATATAACCGGCTTCAGTTGGCGTAATCCGCTTCCCAATCCGATCAAATAGCTGCATGCCCAGCTCATCTTCCATTGTACGAATCTGGATGCTAAGCGTCGGTTGTGTAATGCCAAGCCGTTCGGCAGCACGTGTGAAATGCAATTCCTCGCATACCGCTACAAAATACTCCAATTGTCTGAGTTCCATATCGTTCTCCTTTCATCATTGCTTTTGGCTATCATTATATTATTTTTAATTTATTTTTCCAATCCCTTGTTATAGCGCATAAACGCTGATTTTGTCACGTTTTAGACAAATGTAAGCGATTTTACTAAAATAAAAATTTGCGCAAACATGAAATAAAAATAATGAATTTTCAAATTAATAATAGTTTTTGTCAATGATAAATCGAAAATTGATAGAAATTGTTCAAATTCCTCCTTTACAATATGTCAAAATGAGACTATTATAAGTAATGTGATTAATAGTTGTTTACGAAAAGTAATTGAATATTCAAAAAAGTAAGAAAGAAGGCTGTTAACAATGAATGCTTTTTATCTGGATAATGACGGATCGTTAAGAACGGTATTACGTGGTAAAGATGTACTTGCTAATCCGATTTTGAACAAAGGGGTTGCCTTTTCAGAAGCAGAACGCAAGGAACTTCATTTGAACGGCATTCTGCCACCGACTATTCTGACAATCGAAGAACAAGCAAAACGTGCGTATGAGCAATTCCAAAATGAGTCGAGTAATCTGCGTAAAAATATTATGCTTGAAGACCTGTCCAATCGGAATGTTGTACTCTATTATCGCTTGCTGAGCGAGCATCTAAGTGAGATGTTACCTATCGTATATACACCGACAGTGGGGCAGTCGATTCAAGAATATAGTCAGCATTACCATAAACCTGGCGGCGTCTATCTCTCGATTGACAACATGGACGGAATCGAAGAAGCGTTCCGCAACAGTGGAATCCATCCTGGCGATATCGATCTGATCGTAGCCACCGACTCTGAAAGTATCCTCGGGATCGGAGACTGGGGTGTAGGGGGCATTAATATCGCGATCGGTAAGCTGGCTGTATATACAGCAGCAGCGGGTATTAATCCAGGTCGGGTATTGCCGGTCGTACTGGATGCGGGCACAAACAATGAAAAATTGCTGAACGATCCGATGTATGTCGGTAACCGCCATGAACGGATTCGCGGTGAACGTTATGAACAATTTATCGATCGTTATGTACAAACGGCATTGAAATTATTCCCGAATGCACTGTTGCACTGGGAAGATTTCGGTAATGTGAATGCACGCAATATCATTAATAAATATGGCGAGCATATGCTCACATTCAATGATGATATTCAAGGTACAGGTGCAGTGACACTGGCAGCCGTTATGTCTGGTGTACAGGTGAGTGGTACGCCGCTGCGCGATCATCGTGTACTTGTATTTGGACCAGGTGCTGCCGGTATCGGTAACGCGGATCAGATTCGTGATGCGATGATGACCGATGGTTTGACACAGGAAGAAGCAGAACGTCGTTTCTGGGCGTATGACTATCGTGGTCTGTTGACTGATGAAACCGAAGGTGTACTGGGTTTCCAACAACCGTATGTACGTCCCGCAGCAGAAGTACGTGATTTTGCTACCGATGCAGATGGCAAGATCAGTCTGCTGGAAGTGATCAAACAGGTTAAACCAACGATCCTACTCGGTACATCCGGCGTGACAGGTGCATTTAGTGAAGAAGTTGTAAAAGAAATGGCGAAGCATGTGGAGCGTCCAATCATTATGCCAATGTCTAACCCAACACCACTGGCTGAAGCTACACCTGCCGATCTGCTGAAATGGACCGATGGTAAAGCATTAATCGCTACGGGTAGTCCATTTGAACCGGTTGACTATAACGGTGTAACATATGAGATTGGTCAATCCAACAACGCATTCGTATTCCCTGGATTGGGATTGGGAGCGATTGTAACGAAGGCGAAAATGTTTACAAAAGGCATGTTTACCGCCGCTGCGGATGCCGTTGCGCATGCAGTTGATTCGTCTGCGCCGGGAGCATCGTTACTGCCACATGTTCGTGATCTGCAATCGGTATCGTTTGCCGTAGCTGTAGCTGTTGCCAATGCAGCAGTAACAGATGGTGTAGCACGTTATGCACCGGAAGATGTAGAGGATGCAGTGCGCAATGCGATGTGGCATCCCGTCTATCGTGAAATCAAGCCAGAACAATTGACTCAAGTCGGCTAAATAAACGAATAGAAGCGTTAGCATTATGTTTGTAGATCGTCCTACGATTACGATTGATGATAAGTATATCTATAATTGATATATCTATAAAGGAAAAAAGAGAACAACACCTGATAAAGTAATGGATAGATTCGCCGGATCATGCAATCTATCTTTATATAGAAGAAACACGTTTCGATTGTAACTATGCATACGGCTTACATCAACAGGCTGCTTATCCATCCCGATGAGCAGCCGCCCTTTTCGGGTCATGCCTGCACGTCGTTTTGCGCAACATAAAGATGGAGGTCCTGCACCATGTCAGTTGGTCATATTTTTGTAATTTTAATTCCGATTTTCTTTGTCATTATTCTCGGATTTTTGGGTGGACATTTTAAAGTATTTAGTCCAGCTTCGTCAAAAGGTTTGAACACACTCGTTACCAAATTCGCGCTTCCAGCGCATCTCTTTATTGGCATTACCACGACCAGCAAGCAAACGCTGATCGAGAAATGGCCTTTTTTTATGACGATGTTTCTGGGTATTATTGGCTTTTATGTCATTATGCTGCTGATTATGCGTTTAGTATTTCGGATGGATTTGAATACGTCATCCATCTTCTCCCTAAATTCAACACAGCCGTCTTTTGCTTTTATGGGAATACCGGTGCTCGGAAGTCTATTTGGAGCGGCAGAGGTCGCTATTCCGATTGCCATTACCGGTATTGTCGTCAATGCGCTGCTTGATCCAATTGCAACAATCGTTAGCTCGGTTGGTAAAAAGACGCAGGCTAACAATCAGGAAGATGGAAAGCATGAGAATCTATTCAAGCTCACCATCCATTCCATTTTGCACGGTTTGCGCGAACCGCTTGCCTGTGTTCCATTGATCGGTGTCGTGCTGGCGCTACTCGGTTTCCATGCGCCACAGTTGTTACAAGATTCGCTGGATCAAATCGGTGATATTACGTCCGGTGCAGCACTGTTTGCCATCGGGGTTACGATCGGTCTGAATCGTATCAAACTGAGTGGAAGTGCGATCGGTATCTCGTTGCTTAAAGTGATCGGTTTGCCACTGCTGACGCTTGCTTTTGCCGTTATGCTAGGATTGTCCACAGATGATGTAACGATGGCGGTATTGCTCGTATCCTTCCCAGGCTCTGCTGTAGCTGCAATGATCGCTACACGGTTTGAAACGTTGGAGGTCGAAACTGCCTCTTCATTCGTACTTAGCTCGATCTTATCACTGATTTCACTGCCTATTTTAATTTCATTATTGCTCTGATGACGTTTAGATTGGACATTAGACGATGTATTGTTACCTGATGCTTTGAATTTGAACTACATGAATTGCAAGTATCCGTTGCTCTATAGCTCGATGGATCTTACAGGTAACGCACTTGCATTGAAACAATACTAGCGGTTTCCACTTGTCCTCCATGTGCATACATGTCAATATAATAGAAAGGCTGCTGCAACGGATCGTTTACATACGATAGCGAGTAGCGGCCTTTTTTGCATCGTTCGTATGGTTTGCATCGTTTGCATAGTTGGAACAGTTTTAATAGTTTGGGTAGCGGACAGATTACATATCATTATTGGTAGCTGGGGAGATGGATAGCGATTGTTATAGCATACAAAGCTATGATATGAGTGTTACCTATTTTCCAACCTAATAAATAGAAGAGGAGCGTGCTTTATATTGGAAAATACTGTCTATATTATGCCATTTCCAACAGAAGCAGCTGCAATATGGCAAGCGCGTATTGCAGACATGATCGTGCACATTCAACAGGAAGAGTATGGCATTCCGATCACCAGAGAACAGCAGCCGGATTTACAGGATATTGCTGGCTTTTACCAGCACGGAAGCGGTAATTTCTGGCTTGCTTGTGTCGAAGAACGCGTAGTGGGTACGATTGCATTGCTCGATATCGGTAACCGGCAAGTGGCTTTACGCAAAATGTTTGTACATCATGAATATCGTGGCAAAACATGGGGCGTGTCTCATCAACTGCTAGAGCAAGCGATCATATGGGCACGGCAGCAGGGGATGACAGATATTTATCTTGGGACGACTCCACAGTTTAAGGCAGCACATCGATTTTATGAAAAAAATGGATTCGTCGAGGTGGATCAGCAGGAGTTACCAGCGAGCTTTCCTGTGATGCAGGTGGATAAGAAGTTTTACCGCTTTTTGGTTGAAGAGAATGGTAGAGTGAACGAATAGATAGAGGAATACGTGATAGGTGGTTGCCTATTGTTAGCTATATGCGAGCAAGTATATGCAAGCAAACATATGAGAGTAAACATATGAAAGCGAATATATGAGAGCCTCCGTATTGCATGAACAGCAGGGAGGCTTTTTTATTTTTTATATAGAAGATTTATTTTACAACATAATTGGATATCAGCAACCAGCAACCAGTAACCAGTAGCTCTGTAATACATCGTCCTTATGATCTAACATACCATTGGCGATCGAACCATCCGACGATAAGTGGACGTGTTGACAAACATAGAGCATACGACTATATTGATTATTAATCGTAATAATTACGATTAATAGATAGAGGATTAGTTATAAGATCAGCTGAAGTTTCACACCAACTAGCATAGAACAAATCAATCACTAGCTTTCTCTCTCGCCGTTTAACTGAAATCATGATCTATTCGCATCCGAAGTTAGATTCATATCGAAGTTAAATTCATATCCGAATGCTCTAAAAAAATAGTGAGCTTTTATCAGCTATCTAATCAATATATCCATCATCATAAGAACGATCGTTTGGAAGAGGTGAAGGAATCACATGCTAAAAAGATGGGACTGTCTAATTATCGGTGCAGGCGCTGCGGGCATTGGCATAGGAACCGTACTGAAAGAGCTTGGATTACACAATTATGCCATTTTGGAGCGACATGCGGTAGGTGCATCTTTTGGTATGTGGCCGGAGGAGATGCGCTTGATTACGCCTTCATTTACAAGTAATGCGTATGGCATGCTTGATCTGAATGCTGTTGCTTTGAACACATCGCCTGCATACACATTAAGTACAGAGCATCCTACAGGTAAAGAATACGCCAAATATTTGCAAGCAGTAAGCGATTATCACCAGTTGCCTGTATATTGTGGTATAGACGTAACCGCAGTACGGCAGGAAGCAGACGGATTTTGTGTCAGCACCAGTACAGGAGAATGGTATACACGATTTGTAATATGGGCGGCAGGTGAGTTTCAATATCCACGTCTGGATGTTATTCCTGGCAGTGAATATGCTATCCATAATAGCCAGATCGCAAGCTGGGCAGCACTGGAAGGAGAGCAGTTTGTCGTTATTGGTGGATATGAGAGTGGAACAGATGCCGCTATTCACCTGAGCCGGTTGGGGAAGAATGTAACGATGCTGGATCGGCGTTCACGCATGCTGGATAAAGGCAGCAGTGATCCCAGTATGGAGCTAAGTCCGTATACGAAAGATCGTCTGCGTCATGAGATTCAGCATGGACGGATTTCGTTTATCGGCGGCTGTGAAGTGCAGTGGATTGAGCCACAAGCGCAGGGTGGCTATCTCATCTATTGTGAAGATGATCATGGTAAGCAACATGTCATTCATAGTGAAGCGGCACCGATTATGGCTACTGGCTTTACCGGCAGCCTGCGTCTGATTGAGCATCTGATTCAGCGCAGTGGGAATGGAGCAATTAGGCTTGGACCAGCCGATGAATCTTTACTTGCCCCCGGCTTATTCGTCAGCGGGCCGAGTGTGATGCATGATCAATTAATGTTTTGCTTCATTTATAAATTCCGGCAGCGCTTTGCCGTGATCGCTCATCGGATCGGTACATTACTCGGTTATGATGTGTCACGGTTGGAACATTATCGCGGTGAAGGTATGTTTCTGGATGATCTGTCCTGCTGTCAGGAGAACTGTACATGTTAAACGAACAACAACATTCAGCTACGCCGCGCGCTGTCGTGCTCATTGGTCTGGAATCGACGGGCAAGTCGGCGTTATTTCGCAGCTTGAGCGGGATGGATACCGGTACAGAGTCGAATTTTCGTGGCTCAACGGTTACGGTGCGGCGTGCCGGATTAACGATACCGTCATCTCAAGCAAACATAGAACTGGTCGATACACCGGGCATTCGTATGCATGATGATAGTCTGACGACAGAATTAGCATTGGGTATGCTCGGTCAAAGTGACACTGTGCTGCTGGTCGTTCGTGCTACTCATGCTGCTCGCGAACTACCGTTACTATTGCAGTTGCTTGATTTGATCGGTAAAAATGTCGTTCTGTTACTTACCTTTGCAGATCGGGCTGGTGCGCTTGCAGAGATTTATAGCCATCACTTCCGAAAAGCATTAGGCATTTCCGTACTGGCAGTTGATTCGCGGCAACTCGATTTAGCGACTCAACATACACTTGTACAAGCGATTGATATGGCGCGCCCGATGAAACGAAAGCCGGTGCTCACAGAGCTACCTATAGTAGAAATCAAAGATGCACCGCTCACCTGGTTTGAGCATACGATATGGGGAAGGCTCGTATCGGTCATTGCGCTATTGCTGCTATTCGCGGTACCGGTGTATATCGCTTACGTATTTTCCGGCTGGCTACAACCTGTGGCCGACCGCTGGTTGCTTGATCCGCTGCGTCAGCTTAGCTCGCAACTTCCAGCGTGGCTGGACATGATGGTGATGGGCGATTATGGTGTGCTCAGTCTTGGCAGCTACTCGTTTATCTGGGCATTTCCGGTTGTACTATTCATTGGATTCAGTGTAGCGCTGACCGAAGAAAGCGGATTGAAAGATCGTATTACTGATTCTCTGGATGGGTGGATGAGACGTATCGGTCTAAATGGACGGGATCTTATTCCGGTACTCAGTGGCTTTGGCTGCAATGTCGTTGCTGTATTTCAAAGTCGTACTTGTAGCCGTTGTACACGGCGTTCATGTGTATCGCTTATTGCTTTTGGCTCTGCATGCAGCTATCAGATCGGTGCCAGTCTATCGATCTTCAGTTCTGGTGGGCGACCGTGGTTATTTCTGCCATACTTGCTTATCCTCGTGCTAGCAGGTGCGCTGCATACGCGCATATGGAACAAGCAATCTTCCTCCAGCTTGCAGTCAATTACAGCTGGTCGTACCTTTTTACAATGGCCATCTATGCGTGCTGTGAGCTGGCGGCTTCGGGCTGTACTAAAGCAGTTTTTAACACAAGCGATGCCTATTTTCCTCTTCATCTGTGTGGTGGCGAGTGTACTGCAATGGAGCGGTTTATTAGATCGATTGACGCATAGACTTGCACCGTTGTTGTCCTTGTTCGGATTACCCCAGCAGGCGGCTGCCGGCATTTTATTTTCAGTGCTGCGTAAAGATGGCTTGTTAGTGCTGAATCAGGGTGGTGGAGAGTGGTTATTGCAGCTCAGCGGTGGGCAATTGCTCGTACTCGTCTATCTTGCTTCTACGTTGACTGCATGCCTGGTCACGTTATGGACGATCTCCAAAGAGCTAGGTACTGGATTCGCTCTCAAGCTTGCCGGTCGGCAATTGTTAACTTCGCTCGTGAGTGCATGGATGATTGCGGTAATAGTCGTATTGTGGAAATGATACAGATTTAACGATGAAGCAGCAACAATACAGCAGCAACGATAAAGCGACAGTGATGCAGTGCCAGTGATACAGCAAATATATAAGAATAGCAAATCGATAGGAGGAATTCCCATGATATTAGACCTATTTACTATTCGCCGGATCAGGCAGATTATGGACGGCTATATTGATGCCAAAGTGCCTGCTTCGATGCGAACATCGGTACAGCTGGCGTATGAATTAGAGCCAGATGGACTGGTCTTATCCGAGCTTCGGCCATCAGAGTCGTTACGCGGCTGGGAACGAACGGCATTCGCCTGTCTGCGTTGCCAATCAGATGGTTGCTGGCATGTGTATGCACGTCAAAACAAGCTATCTGCTCAGGAACCGCCGCAATGGAATGCCGTGAGCGAAGCTGGCGGACAGCATGATTTCGAGCGACAGCTGCAATATGTGGAAGAAGACCCGCTTGAGTTGTTCTGGCCGGATTGGCAGGCGCATAATGAGCAGGAAGATTACGTATAGCATGATGGTAATGCTGGCGTACTGCATATTCATTGGTCAAAGGAGGTAGAAGAATGAACAATCGATGTAACGACGATTCAACCGAGTGGATATCGGAATGTAATGATAGCCGTTTCGCAATGGGATGCAATGATGACGATCTCGCTATGGAGCGAAATGAACGAAAACAGCAAGCGAACGAACACGATGTAGATCAACTGATAGAACACGATATAGACCAATGGATCGAACATGAAGTCGATCAATCAATGATGGGAAGCCGCAATGCGGATGAAATCGATGATCCGCGTATTCCCGTAACGATCGTCACCGGATTTTTAGGAGCAGGTAAGACTACATTGCTTAATCATCTATTAACCTCAGACCACGGGCAAAAGATCGCGGTCATCGTCAATGAGTTTGGCGAGGTCGGTATTGATCATGAATTGATCATAGGCGCCGAAGACGAAATTATCGAGATGAATAATGGGTGCATCTGCTGTACGGTACGCGGTGATCTGGTGAAGATTGCATTACAGCTATTGGATCGCAAGTTTGGCATGAATGAGCGAGCGTACCATTTTGATCGGATTGTTATTGAGACGACCGGACTGGCTGATCCGGGACCGGTCATTCAGACGTTTCTGGCAGAAGATCTACTTGCTCAATTTTTTAAAATGGATGCAGTCATTACGCTTGTGGATGCCTGTCATGCTCATCTGCATCTCCATCAAGGCCCTGAAGCGCAGGCGCAGATTGCTTTTGCCGATATTCTGTTATTGAACAAATCCGATCTGGTTAACATGGAGCAATTGACGGCGCTCGAAGCACGGTTGCGTCATATGAACGTATCCGCGCCGATCTATCACACCTGTCAATCGACACTGGATATTCGTTATGTACTGGATGTGAATGCATTTGACCTGAGTCATAAGCTGGACATTCGTCCAAACTTGCTACATGCCCACCATCACCATCACCATCATGAAGACCATGTGCGATCGATCGTGTTGCAGGACGAACGTCCGATGCATTTACAAAAGATCAATCAATTTATGGATGAATGGCTGATCAATCATGCGGAGGATACGTATCGATACAAAGGCATTATTCACGTGGATCAAGTGGATCGCCGTGTCGTATTTCAGGGTGTGCATATGATGCTTGGTATCAATACCGATCGCAACTGGCGCGATGATGAACTACGCCTGACTCGGATCGTCATTATCGGCAAAAATCTGGACGAAGTATGGTTTCAGCAACGATTTGCTGACTGTATCGCAGAATCGACAGAGTCAGCATTGTAACCTGGTGTATAGCCATCAATAGAACTACAATAATTAGCTTAGAAGGTCACCCGCATCCAATTTCATCTCTTGCTAAAGCTTTATTTTATGCAAAGGCAACGGATGAGATGCAGTCTGATATGAATAGATAATGCCATCATTTCAACTTATACTCAAAGGAGTTCTACCCCTATGCAGCAAAATCAACAGCACGCATCCCTATGGCCAAACAAAGCAGCAAGATTAAAGCTGTTTGGTTCGATACCGTCTGTATCTGGAGAGAAGCCAGTAGAAGCGGAAGGGATGCATGATTTGCAAAATGTACAGCATGATTTTCTATTTGCGCTTGATCAAGTTGGAATCGGGAATCTTCGTTATCCCCTAATCGTCCATTCGACGCTGCTTCCATCTACGATGACAACCTCAGCCCGTTTTCGTCTGACGACTTCATTGTCTCAGCAATCACGTGGCATTAATATGAGCAGGCTTACGGAGCAACTGGAGCTGGCACGGCAGAATGGATTAAGCGATCGATTAGACGATCTGACCACATTGACGCAGAATCTGGCGCGGCATATGCAACAAAAACAGGCAGAGCTGGAAGTGGAGTACGACTGGTATTATGAACGACAGGCACCACGCAGCGGTCGGCTTGGACTTAACCATGCCATAGCCAGATTAGAATTAAATCATACGATGGCATCCGCCCTCCACGTTAAAGCGACGCTTGAAGTGCAGATTACCACATTGTGCCCATGCTCCCGTGATATTAGTGAATATAGTGCACATAATCAGCGTGGACGGTTAACGATAGAGATCATACCTGCCAATGGCTTGCTTCCAGATGATTGGAAGGAGCGCTTGCTTGAGGTAGCAGAAAGTAATGCAAGCAGCATTCCCTATCCCGTGCTAAAGCGTCCGGATGAAAAGCATATTACGGAGCAAGCTTATGAAAATGCGCGCTTTGTAGAAGATATGCTACGTCTGAGTGCTGCCGATCTATACGAGATCGAGTGGATTTCTAGCTTTCAGATCCAGTGTCGAAATGAGGAGTCGATTCATCAGCATGATGCTGTAGGGAGCATCACCTATTCCAGAACATCAGCCTATAGTATGGAATAAGGAGTGTGGGACAACAGATGAAAAGAATCAATGCGAATGTAACGATGCTAGAGCTGGATATGGAATTCATGGGTAAAGATCGTGTTATTCATCCATTACTTTTAGCAGAGAAAGGTTATACGATGTTGATCGACGCAGGATTACCGGGACAGTATGAGCAGCTTAGTCAAGAACTGCACGCAGCAGGCATTTCACCAGAAATGCTCGATGCTGTGCTACTCACCCATCAGGATCTTGATCATATCGGCTGCTTACCGGAATTGGATACGGTTAATCGTTATGCGACGTTTTATGCGCATGAAGGAGATGCTCCGTACATCCGCGGAGAGCGTCCATTGTTAAAAGAAAACGTCGTACCGTGGCAATCCGAGCTGACTCAGCTACCGAGTGGTAGAATTGATCGTTATCTCACACATGGCCAACAGTTCAATATCGCAGGCGGAATAGAGGTTATTCATACGCCCGGTCATACCGCCGGACATGTGTGCCTGTTATTACCACAGGAACGAGCTGTAATCGCAGGAGATATTGTCTTTTATATCGATGATGAGCTGGTGCTGCCGCCTGTCGAACTGACAGAGGATGTGCCTGCGGCTATGCAGTCATTAGAGCAATTGTTACACTATGATTTTGATACGTTGATCTGTTATCATGGCGGGGTATGTTATGATGCAAAGGCTCGTTTACGGCGGTTGTTAGCGCAATCGTCGGTGGAGCGTAGGCTGGAAAAGGGATCATAGCTGGCAGTTAGAATGACTTGAATACATGAATGGATGATTGTAGTTTCGTTTTGTTAGATAAGGTCGCTCGTTATGCAGGAGTGTATTTTGAAAGAACTGTGTATTTGTATAGTATCACTTCATAATCCTTGTCATTTCTTGCGCAGAAAAAAGCAGTGAAGTCATAGTCATAGTTATAGGTTATAAAATTTTGAAAAAACAGACCTTGTTATAGAAGGTCTGTTTTTATTTTATAGGTACATAGAATGATGCTAAACAAACTAGAGAGCAAAAATTTAAATATAACGTGACTATTCAGGTTCTTTTTACTATAATAAGTAAAAATGGTAGTTATAATTTACTATGTATATTTATTACTTTTATACATTGTATAGTAGAAAGGAATCAGATGATGGCTAATTCTTCGAATGAGGATAAAAAAGTATTTGAGCAAATTGAAAAGAACTATCGGTACTTAAACAAAACGATGGTCGAAGAAATTAATATTGCTGCTGTGCATGGTGGATTAACTGGCGATTACCGAGAGGAAATGTGGATCAAGTTTTTTCGGAGTATTATTCCACTTAAATATTCTATTGCACAAGGCGTCCTGATTATTGATTCCGAAAAAAGGGTGTCTCGTGAAGTCGATATTGCGATCTATGATGATCAGTACACGCCGTATGTATTTCAATATAACACGCTTAAATTCATCCCGATTGAAGCTGTTGTCGTAGCGATTGAATGTAAAAGCACTGACGTGGATGAAGAAGCCTTAATCACTTGGGCGGACAGTATTGCACGATTAGAACCTAAAGCATCTGGCATTGCTCGAACCCTATCAGGGTATTCTGTAGGCTTTACAAATCCCACGCAGAAAAAATCACGGCCGATTCGTATCCTGGCTACTAACTTGACTAAAGTCAAAGATACAACGATCCAAACTCATATCACGAAGCTTCAGGGTAGATTTGATTTTGTCATCCTTAAACAGCCGAAGGAAGATATGTTGTTTGAGGTTGTTGTACCTAACGAAAAGAAGAAATTAGGTTGGTGGGGAGACACGTTAAATGGATTGCCTCTTCAACAAGAAGGCGAAGAAATTTTGAAATTGCATCCCACTAATCCTGCATTATTTGAAGGGATGACTGAGAGTCATCCAGAGTTGAAGTTTGATAAGGATAAAGTCGCTTTAGACAATACGCTTGCTGATCTTAGAATACCGAATAATCCGCTGCTGACGCTTAACTTTCAGCTCAATCAATTGCTGATGCTGATTAATAATCCTATGTTGTTCCCTCATTTTGCATATGCTAAAGCATTTCAGGAAGTTGCTTCACCAACCACGTCATTGAACTAAGCTCATAATAGACGAAAGGAGAATGACATCCTTGCGAAAATTACCTTCGTTACCGCAGGAAAGTAAATCACTTCCCACAACAACGAAAACGGTATATCCTGTATCGAAGTATAAAGTTCATGTCGTGACGCCTATGTTTGGTGGGGGTGTTCAAGCAGGAATAATTGATACTAAAAATCCAATACGTTCTAGTACGATTCGTGGTCAACTTCGGTTTTGGTGGCGTGCAACTCGCGGAGCTGCATTTCAAAATGCCTATGATCTTCGTAAACGAGAGATCGAGATTTTTGGAGATACGGAACATCCTAGCCCAATTAAAATATGGGTGGAAAATGTCACGAATCGTATACCCAAATCATATACATCGCAAAAGGGAACGAGACCGCCATATCCAGCCTATTTATTTCAACAGAAAAAAGGTCAAACCATTTCTTATTTGGAAAACAACTCTTTTATGTTATGTCTTCAATTTGTAGTGTTAAGACGAGATCAGAAAGAGCAAGACCTTTATAAAGAATTACAAAATGATATCAATGCAGCGCTATGGGCATGGATTAATTTTGGTGGGATAGGTTCAAGAACGAGAAGAGGTTGTGGCAGCTTATATTGTAGTTCATTTTCTCCTGATGCTACTATAAATTCAGAAGACTTATTAGTAGCGTGGTTTAAAAAGGAATTGGACGAACTCCATTGTCCCTTGCACGACACTGATCCTGAAAAGGAATGGCCAACGTTAAGCCTGAAATTTAAATCAACTTCATATACAAAAGAGATATCGAATACTAGAGGGAACGGAATATGGAGAGACACCATTGAAGTATACCGGAGATTTCGGCAAAAAAAAGTCTCATCTGATAATCCGCAAGGTAGATCAGCATGGGTTGAGCCTGATGTGCTTCGTAAGCTCACAGGTATGAAAGAAAAAGATCATAAGCATCCATATCCAAAAAGTAAAAGTAAAGACCTGGTGGCTTTTCCAAGAGTCCAATTTGGTATGCCGATCATCACACATTTTAGACAAGAGTCTGATCTTCCACCACGTATTTTTTTCTCAGACGAGGGTGAGCCTTATGATACACAATTAGTGCCTAAAGATAAAAGTAGACTTTCTTCCCCTGTTATTCTTAAAGCTGTTGCAGTCAGTCCAAAGCAAGGATTTGGAGTGATTATTGTACTCAATCAACCCAAAATTGAAGAGGTAACATTAAGTCTTATTGAACCAGTTATTAAAAATAATTCGCAATATCAACATTTTAAAAAAGTGGAATCAAAATTAAAAACAGTACGAATAATGGAAAGAGAAATTTATCCAAAAGTATCGGAACATCCAACTATTAACTATTTGGAGAATCCTATGAATGGCTATTCTTTAGTTATCGAAGCTTTTCTTAACAGCGAGGAGGTCAAAGAATTTTGTCAGCATCCCAACAGAAAATCATGATGCTTTTCTCCATCGGACCCGTTCAAGAATTTATCGCTCAGGCTCGCCGTACAAGGGACCTCTGGTTTGGTTCACACCTGCTATCTGAACTGAGCTGGGAAGGCGCGATGGCGTTCCAAAAGCTGGGAGGCAAAGTCGTTTATCCTGTTCTAGCTACAGATAATGGCTCCGACCGGGGAAGTGCACCCAACCGTATCCTGGGTATTATTGGAGCCGATGTAGACCCACAGCATATAGCCTTTAACGTCAGACACGCGATGAGCGGGGTCTGGATGAAGCATGTCAAGCAAGCCCGTGCTCAAGTAGAGGGCCTGATTAAGGAAAATACCTGGGATCGACAGGTTGCCGATCTTATCGAGTATTACGCGGTATGGAGACGGTACAGTGTAGACACTTCATCCTATGCGGAGACGCTAGCGCAAGTAGAGCACGACATGACGGCTCGCAAAACCTTGCGAGACTTCAGACAAAATGAACCGGGTGTGCTGTATGGCGAAATGAAATCCACACTGGATGGGGGTAGAGAGTCAGTATGGTTAAAACCACGTGATGATGCTGAAGCTGCCAAACAACAACAGCAACTCCTTCGATTAGGCATAAAGAAGAATGAGCAGTTAGATGCGATATCGGTTGTGAAGCGAATCAAAACAGCATTGTCAGATCAACCTACATTTCCTTCTGTGTGCGAAATGGCTTTTCTTCCTTTTGAAAAACGCTTGACCGAGGATACCGCCACTTCTGAACTTGTTCATGCCTATCAGCGTCAAGTAAACGCCTACATAGGAGAGAAGTTATTGGCTGGTTCGACGCTCAAGGAACCCTTAGATGCGCGTCTATTTTATGCCCGTCGCGTTGAAGAGTATATCGATGAATCTACAAAAGGCACGCTGCAAGAAAAAGAACAGTGCGCGCAGCAGGTTAACCAATGGTTGGGCGAACTCTATCAACGTATTCCAGAACCTACACCATACTATGCGTTTATCGTCGCGGATGGTGACCGTATGGGACATATACTTCGATCCATTCAAAATGATGAAGAACATATTACATTTTCCAACAAACTATCAGCTTTTTCAGCGGAAGCTAAGAAGATTATATGCGGTTACGAGGGGCAACTGATCTATGGCGGCGGCGATGATGTGATGGCGTATGTGCCTGTGCATACCTGTCTTCAAGCAGCAGAAAGGTTACGCCAGGCATTTCAGGATAACGTTTCCTCTGACACAGCAGGACAATCCGCTACGCTATCTGTCGGTATGGTCATTGTACATATGTTAGAGCCGTTAGAAGAGGTACGACAGTGGGCACAGGCTGCCGAGAAACATGCGAAACAACAGCGGAATTCATTAGCGATCCATGTTCATAAGCGTGGCGGAGGCGATCAATTACAGATGTCGCTTTCCTTTACCGGTGATCCAGTTGGAACGCTGAACGACTTACTGATTGATTTCCGTCAGGGCTATTTTTCGACACAATTGGCGTATGAATTGCGGAATCTGTATATCACCTACCGCCAGTTAGCCAAGTCGTCTTCGTGGCTAAACCAAGATTCTGTTTTGCACGAGGTATTACATGACGAAATTAGACGTCTGGCTGTGAAGAAAAAACCAACATCGATTAGTGAAGAGCTGCATCAAGTGTTCCGTTCTAAACTACTCGATCTTTTCACAGGACATAGCGATTCTTCCATCGTATTGCCTAATCCACTGCTTCGGTTACAACAACTTACCGAACAACTTATTTTAACGATTCAGCTAGAGGAGGTACGCGTAGCCCATGAAGGCATTCATTCGAGTCCAACCGCTTGATCCGATCATGATCCGCGATGGGCGCCCCTTTACTCGGACACCCGGTATTCGTGCACATACATTAAAGAACATTTCGCCTAGCGTACTCGCAGGTTCCATTCGCACTATGTTAACGAAACGAGCGCAGGCTTCCGAAGGAGCTTTCACCGATTTTAAGCGATTTACGAAAACGAAAATTCGGGGTCCGGTGTATGTCTGGAAGGATCAGATGTATTTTGCCGTGCCTCAAGATGCCCAAGTGTATGAGAACGGAGAACACCTGCATATTCAACCGGTTCAACCGCAGCCCCAGATGAGTGAAGATAGCGGATTTTTCGGCACCGGTAAAATGGGACTCTATGATAATCTCTGGTTACCGAAAGTCGCTGTATCTCAAGTAGCGGAAGCAGAGAGCGGAGAATACAAACTAGCATCGAAGCAGCCAACCCATGTGAGTGCAGCGTACATGTACCGATGGTTAAGTCAGCCTACCGCATCCTTCCGAAACGAATATGCTGATCAGGTGAAAGCATGGCAAGACGAGCTAAAGAAGTCCACCCTCAAGTCAGAGCATCATGCTTTTTTACCATTATTTCAAAAAGAGGAACGAACCCATATTGAGCGTGATCTGCTCACCTCTAGGGCCAAAGATCAACAATTGTTTACCACCCAATCGCTGGTTCTTCCTAAAGATTTGACCCTGCAATCTGAAATTACGCTACCCGAACCAGAACAATGGCATGGAGGATTATCTGAACTTCATCCGATGGGTGGGAAACGTCGCCTTGCACATTTTACGGAAGAGCATACGCTGCATGAAGATCAATGGAACTGCCCGGACGAAGTCGCACAAGCACTGGAAAATCAATCGTATTTTCGGATCGTGTTAGCGACACCGGCTTATTTCCGTCGAGGCTGGCTCCCAAGTTGGCTGAATGAAGACATGGAATCCAACAAGTTGTTTGGGGAATTGTTTAATACGACACTACGGGTGCGGTTACGCTGGGCTTGTGTACCGCGGTGGGAAGCCGTATCGGGTTGGCGTATGGAGAAAACCACGGAAAAAGATCAGAAAGATCAGGCCACAGTCCAATCGACATCTACACAACCCTATAAAGGTGAAGGACATGAAAAAGCGATTCGTCGTATGGTTCCAGTAGGTAGTGTGTATTTCTTTGAGGTGATCGAAGATGCACAAGGCGTGAAAGGCAATCCGGCAGCATTAGCAAAAGCGATGTGGCTCCAATCCGTATCCGATACGAATCGACGCCGTGAAGCCTTTGATCAAGAAGATGGCTGTGGATTAGCACTCTGGGGTGTATGGCATCCGGAACTATAAATCAGTTTTAGACCTATAATAAACATACGATTTTACACGTAAAGGAGTATAGTCCATGAATAATGCTAGTCGTTGGTATTGGCTTCACTGTTTATCCCCTTTACATATCGGCTCTGGTGATGGAGTCGGTATTATTGATCAACCGATTATCCGAGAGAAAGTAACCGAATGGCCATTCATTCCAGGTAGTACAGTAAAAGGTGTTCTACGCAATCATTTCATTTCACAGGAGGAAGGAAAGAATGCACAGGGACAGTCCTCTTCTTGGGTGGATCAAGCCTTTGGTAGAGGTAAAGGGGCACAGGACGAGTTAGCCGGTGCAGTGGTATTCTCTGATGGACGGCTGCTGGCCTTTCCAGTCGCCAGTCGTTATGGCATTTTTGCTTATGTGACGAGTCCGCTTGTCCTGGAGCGTTTGAAGCGAGATGCGACTGCGATGGATATGGATGTGCCTGTGCCGGATGTGAGTTCCTTTGAAGCCGAACAAGTTTGGATCACAAATCAATCGAAGCTTTATGATAAAAATTCTACAGCTTCTCATACAGTATACATCGATGAATTTGTCGGCAATGCAGAAAAGAATACCGAATGGAATACGTTCGCTACGTGGCTGGGCCAGCAATGCTTTGCAGGAGATGTCGAATCCCAGCGTTTGTTTGTGGAACGTTGTACCGTTGTTTCAGATGAAGTCTTTCAATATCTGGTCACGATGTGCAGTGAAGTAACGCCGCGTATCCGTTTAAATGAAGAAACGAAAACAACGGTAGATGGTGCGCTGTGGTATGAAGAGTATGTACCGACAGAAGCTCTATTTTATGGACTGATGTGGTGTGATCGGATACCTGTACAAGAGAAGACCACAGCGAAAGACGAACTGCTCCGCCATCTGGAAACCCAGACCGTTATTCAAATGGGTGGCAATGCGACCGTAGGTAAAGGTAGAGTGAATTACCGGGCGGGGGGAGAGCGCTAATGCAATCGGCTCAGCATCGCTATGCAGAACAAGCATATATTGGCATTCAAGAAGTCAAAAAATCACATGCTGATCTGGTGAACGAATATGGTCAGTTATGCCATCGTTTTCCATCGTTAGTCTTAACGAATGGGTTGCGGCTGGCATATATTTTCTTTGCAAAAAAGGCGGCATCGAAAGATGCTAAATCAAAAGCATATCAGTTGTATTTAGCTCATATGGGAAAAGCATTGGATATAGAGGATTGGGAGGAGGGTCTTGGATTAGAAAAAAGACATGATAAGGTACGATCTAGTGTTTCTTCTCAAACCTCCTATTTACATCTTTCGCGTAATGCGCTGAATGCTTCGGTATGGTTTAAACGATACGCTGAGGCGATTTTAAAGGTGGAGCAACGTAACGATAGGTCTGATTTGGAGGGGCAAATATGAATATATATTTAGCTCTTACTAAATCGCATTATGATGTCACGAGCCGCGAACATAAACTTGCTTCTTGTGTGGCGTCCAAAGAGGGGGATCGTAAAGCTCCTTTTTATAAAGACGCCATACAGAAATATAAGGACCAATTTAAAGATACATTGTATGCAAAAGATTACGAAATATGTTTTGAGCGGTACTATAAAAATAGTGCGTTTGGATTGCAGGCGCATATTACGTTTGAAGTATCGACCGCTCCTGGTTCAGCGCTTGTGATCGGTAATGGAACCGCTTCGGTGCTGGAAACTTATTTGTCGCTGCATCCTACCTATGGTGTTCCGTATCTGCCAGGTACCGCGTTAAAAGGGCTTGCTGTTCGAGCTGCGGATCAATTAGCACAGCTTCATGCACACTCTGAACTGGCGAAGGATGGAGTAGAGTATGCGACGTTATTTGGTACAACGGAAGCTGCGGGCTTTATTCAGTTTCATGATGCGCTAGTTACACCTGGAACGGCAAAAGACGCTATTCAATTGGATGTGTTAACGCCACACCATCAGGAATATAATCAGATTTCAGTGAAGGAAGAGAAGAAGGAAATGCCTTATGCTGCACCAAGAGACGATGATCCTCCAGTGCCGGTTCCTTTTCTTCATGCACAGGGTACGTATAAAGTGGCGCTTAGCTGTGAAGGGAAAGTTTCTATAGCGAAGGAGTGGTTGGAACTAGCTGCATCGATTGTACAATTTGCTTTAGAGCATGAAGGCATTGGTGGAAAAACGAATGCAGGATATGGACGAATGGTCAGGAGTTCATAAGCTGATTGTAGAGGTGGGGCATAGCTCTTTACGCAGGGGTGGATGAAAGTGAGAAGGACCGCAGCAGATTTTCTGTTCCGGTCCTTTGTCATAGTTAGAAGTAAGGGCAGTTTTGATAGAGAAAGAATAAAAAAAGTGCGAACCCTAAGCTCTCATAAAAACCCTGGGAGGTTCGCACCTCTTGCAGTGCAAGGGTTTGGAGGTATATATTGCTTTATTAGATGGAATTGACTAAGGTCATTTTAGGGGTTCGCACTTTTGAGGGTGGAAGCCCTTACGTATTAAGGCTTTTTTAGGGGTACAGTTGCTCCTTACGCAGGAGCGTGGATTGAAACAATATTGCTAGCTGCTATCATATTGATGTTTGCATGTTGCTCCTTACGCAGGAGCGTGGATTGAAACGCTTGGATTATCGAGCGCAGCCTGATCGAATCCAAGTTGCTCCTTACGCAGGAGCGTGGATTGAAAGATGTATGGCATTCACTTACACTGTAGGAGATTTTGGTCGCTCCTTACGCAGAAGTATAAATTAAAAGTGAGAAAACCGTAGTCGTTTTTCCGTCATAGTCTTTTGTTATAAGTGATAGTCAACAATTTTGTGGAAGAACATCAACATGAAAGAATGAGAAGTGCAAAGCTTAAACCCTCACAAAAATGCTATAAGGTTCGTACCGCTTGCTATATACGATTTATATCTATCGTTATAAACAAATTTGGATGTAGATTCTGCTTGGTTGTTTAGCCTACTTTTGTGTCTTTCTTGCTTGAGTACCTATCCCATCCAACCTCATTTCTACCTATCACCCAAACAGTCGTTTCTATATGGAACGGCTGTTTTTGATGTAGCTTCCTCTTTTACTAAAGTCCGAACATACTCGTTATCTCATCGAGTTTAAATATCATAGCTGCTGCTCAATGATCATGTTAAAAAGAAATGGGATCGGAATTTCAAGCACAACTCACTAAAGGGCATACCCAAAGGTACAATATACGATTGCCTACACCTGATATAATGGAATGACAGGTGAAAGGGTGAAATTATGCAGAACAGTCATCATTTTTCGGGGATTGCCCGTGAAGCCAGAAAGATCACAACATTATGGATCTTTATTATTCAAATCGGTATCGGTATTATTTCTACCTCACTCCAGCAGAAACCACTATATACGGCGCTACTTATGCTGCTCTTGTTTCTATTTATGGGCATGAACTGGATTTTTGATCGCATCCCGCAAAAGTGGCTGTGGATCTATTTTACGGTTCAAGTACTGCTGAGTGTGTCGATTATATGCTTTTCACATTATGGCTACGCGCTGGCGCAGCTAGGCCTTTATCCTCTTTTGGCAGGTCAATTTCTTTATGCTTATTATGATAAGGTAAAAATGTTCTTTTTTCTCGCGCTTGGTTATGTACTTGTGCTATGGTACACCGTATCGATTGATAACGGAGCGAATGTAGCGATTTCGCTATCGCTTGTGACGGTTATGAATATTATCGTCATTAGCATTGTGAATCTGATGCTGCGGCAATATTATGCACGTGAACGCACGCAGAACTTTTTGGATGAGCTGGAAAAGGCACATCGACAGGTTGAAGAGTTAACGGTGACGAATGAACGGCAGCGGATGGCGCGTGATTTGCATGATACGTTAGCGCAGGGACTGGTTGGGATCATTATGCAGCTGGAAGCGATTCATGTCCATTTAGGGAAAGGCAATACCGAACGCGCCTATGAGATTGTCTCATCTTCTATGGATAATGCGCGGATCACACTGGCAGAAGCGCGTGAAGTTATTGATAATTTACGCTGGGAATCGGCGAATGATACCGACTTTAAGTATATGCTGCAAAATGAAGTAACTCGTTTTCAAACGGCTACCGGCATTGCGGTACAGGCAGATATCTCTATTCCCTATGAGCTTTCTCCGTTACAAATAGAACATAGTCTGCATATTGTGCGTGAATCTCTGACCAATATTGCTCGTCATGCGGAAGCGCAGCATGTGACATTATCGCTCGGTTCAGCAAAGGAGAAGCTGTTGATCCGTATTACAGATGATGGTCGAGGACTTGATCTAAATCAGATTGGCAAGCAGCCCGGTCATTACGGCTTGCTGGGGATTCGCGAACGTGTACGCATTATGGATGGACAATTTAACATTATCCCGAATAAGCCAAAGGGCACCATTATAGAAATTAACATTCCGCTCAGATAGGAGGGTCATATGAAATATAAAGTGCTAATCGTAGATGATCATTTTGTCGTAAGAGAAGGTCTTAAGCTCATTTTGGAAACGAGTGATGAATATCAGGTAATAGGTGAAGCGGAGAATGGTCAAATCGCTGTGGAGCTAGCGCTTGAGCTACAACCGGATGTGATTTTGATGGATTTGAATATGCCGATCATGGATGGACTGGAAGCGATGGAGAAGCTGCAACAGCAGCAGTGCATAATTCCAGTGGTCATTTTGACGACATACAATGAGGATGATCTGATGGTCAAAGGACTGGCGATGGGAGCGAAAGGTTATTTATTAAAGGATTCCAAACGTGAACATCTATTCCGTACGCTCGATTCAGCGATCCGTGGCGAGACATTGCTGCAACCGGAAATTATGCAAACTGTATTTCAAGCACGGAGTAAAACCACATTGTCTGCATCGACTCGGCCATCAAGTACAGCGGGCTATTCCGCTGTACTGCTTTCCAACCGGGAAAAGATTGTATTGCAGGCGATTGCTCATGGACATCGCAGTAAAGATATCGCTTTTGATATGGGGATTTCCGAACGAACGGTCAAAGCGCATCTGACTAATATTTATAATAAGCTGGGCGTAGATTCACGATCACAGGCGGTCGCTTTTGCCATTGAAAAGGGTATCGTGCATTTATGACTATGGTGCATTTAGAATCGTTGTGTATGTATGCTATTTGGTCTGCACAGATAGTCAGACATACTACAGCACAAATAAGATAGGGAAAAGTAGATGTTCGTTATATAATCGAGCGCTGGATCGCTCGTTTGCTGACACTCATTCGTTGGAATGAGTGTTTTTGTATTGTCTGCGGCACGATCGGTTTCTGGATGCTGCCCTTTTGGGCAAACGGGCAAAAAAGGGCAATTGCACGTATGGACGATTCGGCTGTTCGATGATTTTGCTAGTCTGTATACATGGGGTACAGACGATATGAATCATTACAGGAGGATACGACACCTATGAGCAAAAAATGGCCGATGGCCTTCACGTCCACATTACTACTTATGGCGTTGGCAGCATGCTCCAGCGAGCCAGCAGCAGTACAGCCGACAACGAGCACGGTACAGATCATGACGGTGAAAAAGCAACCGCTGAATACAAGCTATGATCTGTCTGGCACGCTGGAGGCATACGATCAGACACCTGTTTCTTTTCAAACGGCAGGCACTGTTATTCAAATTAACAAAGAGATCGGAGATCAGGTGAGTAAAGGCGATATGATCGCGAAGCTGGACACCGCTGATTTACAATTATCGTTACAAAATGCACAGGAGGATGTGTCCGCAGCCGCAGCCTCTTTAGCGAGTGCGAAAGCATCGCTGCGAGACGCACAGGCTGGACAGCAATCTGCCAGAGCAGGCGTTTCTTCTGCACAGGCGAAACTGGAAAGTGCACGCATCGGTGAACAGGATATACAGTCAGGTGCCCGATCGCAGGAGCTAGCTCAGGCGCAAAATGCAGTCACTCAAGCACAGACCGCTTACAATCAGGCGAAAACAGAAGCGACCCGTTCGCAGACACTGCTGGATAACGGATTAATGACCCAGCAAGATCATGATAAAGCGCAAACGGCACTGTCTGATGCACAAGCTTCATTAAACGATGCGCAGCAGAAATTGTCGCTCATTCGTGAAGGAGCAAGCGCAGCCGATCGCGCCAAAGCCGCATCAGCTGTGAAAGAAGCGCAGGTCGGCATCCAGAGCGCACAGGCAAGTGTAGAACAGGCAAATGCCGGTGTTAGCAAAGCGAATGCAGGCGTACAGCAAGCACAGGCAGCCTATGATCAAAAACTGGTCGCTGTAGAGACCGCGAAGCTGAACTTATCGCGTACAAGTATGAAGGCACCAGCCACCGGAACAATTTTACAAAAAAATGTATCGGTTGGTCAGTCGGTAAGTGCAGGCGGTGGTGGAGGGAGTAATGGCAGTTCGCCGCTGTTCTTGATCGGTAATATGAATAAGCTAAAGGTACAGCTACCGATTGCGGACAGCGACATGTCCAATTGGAAAATAGGTCAACAGGTCAGTGTGCAATTGTATGATGAAGTGCGCCGGGGCAAAGTGAACAAGCTTAGTCCACAAACGAATGAGAATACAGGCTCCATTAATGTAGAAGTCATTATCGATAATCCACAACGAAGCTGGAAACCGGGTCAGGTCGTGCAAGCTTCGCGTCAAATTTCCGAAGCAGAAGGAATCCTCGTACCTGTTACAGCCGTCATTAGCTCTAGTAATCAGCCTCATGTGTTCAGGGCTATAAATGGCAAGGCTATACAAACTAACGTGAAACTGGGCAAAGTGTATAACAATCAGTACGAGATCCTTAACGGCTTGAAGATTGGTGATAAAGTGGTCACAACCGGCGCAGATCGTCTATTTAACGGAGATCAGCTGACGATTGAAAAAGGCATGCAGCAGGGAAATAGCGCAGCTCATACGACAGACACAGATGCACAGAGTGATCCCCCTATAACAACAAGTATTACAGAGGATGTGGGGGCTGTGCAATGATTCAATACTTTGTGAAAAAGCGTAAAATTACGATTTTATTCTTCATCATGCTCATCGTTGTCGGTGTAGCCCAGCTGAGTCAATTACCGAAGCAGCTAATGCCTGATGTAATTATCAAAACAGCTACCGTTACCACTACTTATGCAGGCGCGACACCCGAATTAATGGAAAAGACGGTCACTGAAGTACTGGAACAGAAAATTAAAGAAGTGACCAATCTAAAAAAAATCACTTCCACTTCCAGCAACGGTGTATCCAGCATCGTCGTGCAAGCTGAGGATGATGCGAATGCGACGGATACATGGAATGAATTACGGCGTAAAGTGGAAGATGCACAGGCGGAATTACCAGCTGATGCGGACACACCTGTCGTCAATGATAATTTAACGCAATCGTTTGTCAAATCGTATGTGATCTACAGTAAAGATAAACAGAATCTATATGACCTCAACGATCTGATGACGACATGGCAAAGTCAGCTTCGTTCGGTGCCAGGCATTACGCAAGTATCGATTGCCGGGATTCCAGATCAGCAAGTACGTATTCAGCTAAATATGTCCAAATTACAGCAATACGGCATTACATGGGAACAAGTCCAACAGGCGATTCAGGGCGAAAATAACCGTATCCCGACCGGTGATTTGACTTACGATGATCGCACGTATCAGATCACAGTCGATAAATCGACCGATTACAATCAATTGCAAACGATTGTCATCTCACAGAATGATGATGGTATTCCTGTCTATTTACAGGATGTTGCAACTGTTGAACTGGGCAAAGCTACAGAAAGTCATTTGAATTATTACAATGGCAGTCCGGCGATTTCACTCGATATTAGCAGTCAAACTGGCGCAGATGTGCCTAAGATGGAACAACGTCTGAACGCCAAGATGACTTCGCTCGAAAAAACATTGCCAGGCACGGTGAAGCTAGAGCCACTATTTGCACAAAATGATGAAGTGGATCGTATTTTCAACGATTTGATTAAAGAAATGCTGATTGCGATTGCAGCTGTGATTTTGATCTGCACACTTGGGATGAATGGGTTGACTGCCGGGTTTGTTGCGCTGGCGATTCCGATCTCGATTGCACTTGGTTTGATTTTCTTACCTGGACTTGGCATTTCACTGAATCAGATTACGATTGTTGGTTTGATTATCGTGCTTGGGATTCTAGTCGATGATGCGGTCGTTGTTAATGATAATATTGAGCGCCGACTTTCTACGCTAGGCGAAAGTCCAACCGATGCAGCTGTGAAAGGAACGAAGGAGGTCGCTGTCTCAATCATTACAGCGACGCTCGCTACCATTTCTGCTTTTGTACCGTTGATGCTATTGCAAGGAGATATGGGTTCATTTATCCGTCCGATTCCGACCGTCATCTCACTTTGTATGCTGGCATCGATGATTATGTCGCTGACGATCATCCCTATTTTCAGACAGTGGTATGAAGAACGCCAACTGGAAAGAGGCAAACGTCGCCAGGATCGTCCGGCTGGATTGTTAGGTCGGCAAATTCAAGCATTCAGTAACGGATATGCGCATCGATTGATGCCGCGTATTTTGCAAAAACCACTGTTAATCGCCCTTATCGGCCTTATCGTCAGTACAGGCATCTATGGACTGGCAGCAGCAACACCAGTTGAATTGTTCCCTACTTCAGAAGAACCGCGCATTACGGTAAATGTAACATTGCCATCCGGAACTTCATTACAAGCAACGAATAAGGTCACCGGACAAATTGCAGCGTGGGTGCGCAAGCAGCCTGATGTGGATCAAATCGCTTATGCTGCTGGTGGCGGAGCACCATTACTATTTAGTGGACTTGGCGGTAGTTCCGGTGGTGGAGCGAATAACGGACAGATTCTTGTTACCGGTAAAACAGGCATGGATATCGACACCATTACAGCGCAATGGTCCAAACAATTAAAACAACAATTCCCCGGCATCGACATATCGGTAAAAGGGGCAGCGCTCGGTGTATCGGTCGGCAAACCGGTATCGATTCGTATTGCAGGTGATGATCTGGAACAACTACGTCATTTAACTAATACGGTCAAACAGATTATTAGCGAAACATCAGGCACGTATGGCATTACCGATACGATGGGCAATGATAATTATGCACTTGATTTCGTTGTGAATAAGCAGGCGATGGATCGCTACGGTGTTAGCTACAAAGATCTCACTCAGACGTTATTAATGATGGGCAGCGGTATTAATGTAGGCGATTTCGATAATGGTCAGCATCTGGTTGATATGAAGTTATATATGACCGATGCACAGTCTTCTAATCCAGAGAAGCTGCTGCAACAGGTAAATGTTACGAACAGCAAAGGCACCCAGATTCCACTATCTCAGCTCGTACAGATGAAGCCTGGCTTTACGATTCAACAAATTAATCGCTATGATCTGCAACGTGTGAATACGATTGAAGCCGATGTGAATGGACGTACAGCGACCGAGGTAATGGCGGATATTAAGCCTAAGCTAGAGCAGATGAACGTTCCAGAAGGATATACGTGGACGATCGGCGGGGAAACGTCAGATCAAGCCGATACATTCGGTGATTTGGGGCAGCTGTTTGTAGTGGCGGTATTTATTATTTTCATCCTTATCGTTATTCAATTTTATTCCCTATCGATTCCGTTCATTATTATGACTACAGTCTATCTAGCAGCAGCTGGTGCTGTACTAGGACTGTTCATTACACGTACGCCAATTGGCTTTATGGCGATTATGGGCATTATTGCACTGGCTGGTATTGTCGTGCGAAATGGTATCGTATTAATCGAATTTATTGAAGATGCAAGACATGAAGGCATGGAGCTGAAAGAAGCGGTGATACAGGCGGCTGCGGCACGATTCCGTCCGATTTTGTTAACGTCACTAACTGCGATCGTCGGCATGATTCCAATCGCTACCATTGGCGAGCTATTGTTCCGTCCGCTTGGCGTAGTCATTATTTTCGGTCTGATCTTCTCGACCGTTCTGACGCTATTTGTCGTACCGTCACTGTATATGGTTGTAGCGGAGTGGAAAGAGAAACGTCAATGGCGCCGAACCGAACGCAAACAGCAGCGCATTGATAAACGGAAACAGCAAGGATCAGCACATTAATCGGAGCAGTAGGAGCAGTAACAGCTGCATGTAAATAGTAGCACCGCTATCGCAATCAAAACGACTGTAAAATATTGTATTGTACCCAAATTCCGTTCTATTGACCTCGTATTAGAAAGATCGCTAACGCGGAGACAGAATCGTTCTGTCTCCTTAGTTTATAACACAGGGGAGTGGAAGCATGAGGACATCCGGTCAATTCTTCATACAATCACCTGCAAAAAGGCACAAAACCGCACAATACGAACTCCAGCAAGCATGGAGCCAACCAATCGAGCATATGATTTTCTGTCTCTATACGGACGATGTCTACACAACAACTTCTTATAAAATGCAACGTTTAATCCGCGCTTACATGGCGCTTATGAGTCGGCAACAGCTGAATATGGACGAATACAATAGCAACACCGACGATAGTGTTCGTTTTCCGAACACTTATCGATCGACAGAACCAGAGGATCGGCTGGAATACTGGCTCAGTCAATTACTGATCGAGATGCTTCAAATCGCTATACATGAGCTGATAGATGAAGGAAATACAAGCATAAGCACTCACCCACTCACATCAAATTCATTAATAATCCATATCAGGACATTCCAATCTGCATTGTCTCCATCTACACGTCCTCTGTTGGATCTGGCTTTGAAGCATCTCAGTCGTTCATACGCATTAAAACGTAGGCTCCACTATCAACCGCTGGCACCCGCAGTTCAGTATAGTCGCTGGCAGATGTTAATGAGCAGGGAAGCACTGCAATTATGTCCCACACAACGTGTATTGCTTGTGCAGCTATGGCTAGATTATATGGAGCAACATCCACAATTGCTTCAAGTATGGTTGCACTGTTAAGTACATCTCTATGTAGTATATTTTCAATTCTACGATGCTTCTGAGCTTCTGAATGTTTAGACATGCGTCTGTTGCAATGGTGGATTGCGTTAAGGCATGTACGCAAACTGTTTTGCTGGAACAGATACTACTCTAATCCGAAATCGGTATTGGTTGTGTAGTTATTTATGCAATGCCGTACAAAAAAGCTTCACCGATCATTATCGGTGAAGCTTTTCTCATTCTAGCATATACATTATGGCATTATACATGGTAGCCTATAGTGCAGATTATGGAGTCCATCCAATGATAAATCAGATAGGAGTTTGAATGGACACGCTAGATTTTCTGAAAGATTATCTCAACCACTGTGCGATCAGGGAGAAGGCGATAATGATCAGGAATAACAGCGTAATATGATTGAGGGAGAAAATGAACATTTTCTTCGCCCAGCTATTCACGTCGGTTTCTGTGCCTGCTTTGCTATAGCTACGGAAGCTAAATACGAGCCAGGACAGACTAAGCAGGAAAGCAACGCCGGCGATGTACGGGCTAAGCGGCCAGAACATCAGACTCGACAATACGAGCAGTACCAGATAGAAGTTCGTTTGCGCATAAGTCCGTTTCAGCCCTTTTACAACTGGCAGCATCGGCACACTTGCGGCTTTATACTCATCAAAGCGGCGAATCGCAATCGCGTAAAAGTGAGGCATTTGCCACAGCAACATCGTTACGACCAGCGCCCAGATTTCCCAGTGTCCCAGATCGCTGGATACCGCTGCCCAACCAATCAATGGAGGAACGGCGCCGGACAGACTACCGACTTCGGTATTGTAGATCGTTTTGCGTTTGGTCCACATCGTGTAAGGCACTACGTACAGGAACAGGCCGAGGAAGCCAAACAGTGCAGCCATCGGTGAACTCATGTAAAGCAGGGCGATACCGATCAGTGCCATCGTCGTACCGATCGCAAGTCCATTCGGGGCATCCATTTTACCAGTTACGGTTGGACGTGTTTTAGTCCGTTCCATAATCGCATCGATATCACGGTCATACAGATTGTTAAACGCTCCAGCAGAGCCGATCACGAGCGAGGAGCCGATAAACGCTAAAATAATAGCTCCAATATGCTCAAAAAAGGATAGATTAAACACATAAATAGCCATGCTCAATCCGGCAAACATCGCAATCAGGTTAGATTTGATGATTCCCGTTTTGATGGTCGCAAAGAAGATGGCAGGAAACGAATTCGTCTGCATAGGTACAGCTTGACCAGTTTGATTTTTCATCTCTATATATGTCACCCGTTTCAGTATTTGATATGTGTCCATCATACCATTTATAAGGTACAAACATGCGATGTAAATGACGTTTTTTAAAATTACGCCATGAATTTGTGAAAACTTTATAACGATTTTCACAAAGGTATAGGAATATTTGTGAAAATATGCCTAAACATTGGTCGCACATCAAGATAAATATATACCTATTAGAATATAAAAGCCAGCGATTCGTGTAAAAAATAATCGAAAGGTGCGGATGGTTATTGCGAAATAGACGATATTGTGGTGTTGGTGTGCGTTGAGCTGCTAGTGTATCGATAGAGAAAAGATAGTTTAAATGTGCGTTCTAGTTAATGATGGCTGATGGGAGGTACATCACTCCGTCCAGAAATAAGGGGACGGACTCCGGTCTCGCACAGGAATCTACAGAGTAGAAGATCATTGTAGATTCCCGCGCTCAAAGTTCGTCCTTCCCCCTTATTTCCTTGTCTCCGTTATGTGATATTCGCATCATTTATTGATTCTTAATGCCATCATTTAGAAAGTGACGGACATTAAGACTTCTTTACTCAGCCTCCAACTACCTTCTCTGCTACAACCCTATTCTCCCCAGCAGCCTCGGCTTCCGCACGCTGATCACGAATCGTCAAGCGACGATGGGCGGTCAATAGGAATGGCAGACCTACGAGCGTTAGTAGAGCAAGCGGCGCGAACACCTGAATACCACCCTGTAATGCCACACGATCGATCAATAGTCCACCGATGATCGGAGCGACCATCGTACCGATGTTGTTGAAACCCATCGTGCCAAAATACGTGCCTTTCCAGCCGGCAGGAGCGATATGATCGATCAGCATATCCATCATCGTGAACATCAACACTTCGCCTACAGTGAAGATGAACACACCGATCATAAACACAGGCAAGTTATGGGCGATACCGAAGATCATCAGCGATAGCGCTACTAAGATATTGCCGATAATTAGCGGAACGATCGGACGAAAACGTCTGGCTGTACGTACAAGCGGATATTGCACAATCAGTACAACGACAGCATTCATCGCCAGCATATAGGAAAATATTTTACTGCCATTGCTAATATCCGGTGTGATCGCTAGAAATTGGGCTAGCGTCGAATCGAAATGCGCATAACCGAGTACGCAAAAGATCATCCCGATCAGTACAGGCAGGAAGACGCGGTCAGACGATGTCACCTGTAACGCTTGCCGAATATTCGGTCTGGCTGCCGTATCCGAAGCATGACTTTGCAATGTCTGGATCGGATGTAAGTAAAATTGCAACACGAGTACAAAGCTATACAGTACATAAACGGCGCCCGTAATGTAAAACGGAAATGTCGACGCACCTGAGCCAAGCTGAAGTCCGATCAAAGGGCCGAATACGACGCCGATATTAATAGCAGCATAACGTAGATTGAAGACGAGTAAACGGTGTTCTGGTGGTGTTGTATCGGATAGTAGTGCACGTGCAGCAGGCTCAAAAGTAGAACGGCATACTCCGTTCAGTAGATTAACAACAAAGAACATCCATACATATTGCGCCGATGCAAATCCGAAAAAGACGAGTGACCAACCAAACACAGACACCAGCATGACACGTTTACGTCCGATGCGGTCGGAAATATAGCCTCCGTAAAAGCTAAACAATACACCAGCGAGCGCGCTGCCCGCGATAATGAGTCCGGTCTGTGTAGCGGGCACATGGAGTGCAGAGGTCAAATAGATGGCGAGAAAAGGAACGCTCATGGAAGTGACGAGCCTGCCGAACATCGTACCGACGATGATCGTCCAGGCGAGTGGATGGATCATAGCTAAATTTTTGGCAATCATGTTGAACACTCCTTATATTTTACAAAACGTTAATCAAGTTGTTATCATTGTAAAAAGATAAAAGGAGAAGAAAAAGAGAAGACTTTTTTGTGTAAGCTTCCCCTTTTAACCTGTACGTGTAAAATATGCTTTTAAATTCTTGGAAAATCTGCTTTTAAATTCGTAGAAAATAGTCACCTTGTATTCGTTTATTGGTAAATACAATGCGAAAAAAAGCCTGTAGAAAGGACATCATGATGGAAAATGATATGATTCAATATTTACAGCTATACCAGCACTTGAACGCAGAGCGTGAATCGGGCTTTACGTGTACGGTTACTGTAGCTGAGCTGGCACAACTATTATGCTGTACACCGCGTAATGTGAAGCTGATTATCCGCCGGCTAGAAGCACATGGCTGGATTGTATGGCAGCCCGGACGCGGACGGGGGAATAGCTCACGTTTACAATTTCTAAGTTCAAATGGGGATATGCTGGACGAACGTGTTCAGCATTTGCTTCATCGCGATAAGGTAAAAGATGCGCTTGATCTGGTCAGCACATTTGAAGGCGAGGAGCATGTGCGAGAACGCTTGTCACAGCGCATTAACATTTATCTTGGTTTGCATCAGGAGCGGGAAGAGAGCAGCAGGCAGGATGTATTGCGTATCGTTCGTTATCGACCGCTGGGGCAACTGGATACGGTGCGTGCGTTTAGTGCATTTGAGATTTTTCTTATGCGTCATATTTTTGATACACTGGTCGCTTATGAATCGAAGACTGAGAATTTTATACCGAAACTGGCTCATTTATGGGAATCGAATACGGATCAGACGGCATGGACGTTTTATTTGCGCAAAGGCATTCGTTTTCATGATGGACGTTTGCTCACATCGCGCGATGTGCTGGCTACACTGGAGCGAGTTAAGCAACGAGGAGAAAATATCGGCTGGCTCTACCGGGATATTGCAGGCATTGAGCTACATGATGATTATTCATTCACCTTCAAGCTCAAGCGTCCCAATACGATGTTTTTGCATCTGCTTTCCAATATTAATATGGCTATTGTGTCGGAGCATGAGCAGGAAGAGATTGCGATCAACGGCACAGGGCCATTTCGCGTATCCGAGTTAAACGCAAGCAAAATGTCGCTGACCGCTTTTGATGGCTATTATGGTTATCGTCCGATTCTGGATCGTGTCGATATTTGGTTTCTGTCACAGGAGGGAGGTTCCCATCGTTTATACCATATGTTAGCTGGAACGGATGAAGAAGAGATGGAACAGAGCAACAGTCGTCAGTTAACACAGCCTGCACTTGGAGGCAGATATTTGCTGTTTAATATGCGTATGCCTGGTGTTCAGCATGACATTCATTTTCGCCGTGCGATACGGCTGTTATATGATCGTCAGACGATGCAGGAAGAGTTACAGGGCGATCGTACCTCACCGGCAAGCAGCTTTCTACCGTGGAAAAGCGCACAGCAAACGATTCCGCGTCATAGTCTTGAAGAAGCCAGACAGCAGCTTGCGGAAAGTAGCTATACTGGCGAAACGCTAATATTAAGCTTTACCCACAAAAAGGAAGATCGACTGGAAGCCGAATGGATCCAGCGGCGTGCAGCAGCAATTGGTCTGCATCTGGAGCTGGATGCGAAAGAAGATCGGCTCCTGATCGGTGGTCATATTGCACTGGCAGTCGAGGTACTGGAAGATGACTGGGAATGGGATTTGATTAATTTCTTTTCCAATGAGGTGAATCATCTGCATCGTCTGCTGGATACAGAGCAGCTTCGGGTGCTGCATACGATGCTGTATGATGTGATGCGTCATGAACGTGCTGATCGCGAGCACATTTTGGAGCAGATGGAGCGTAAGCTACAGGAGGAACACTGGCTGCTACTCGGCAATCATATTAATCAACGCGCTTATTTTAACCGGAGTTTGAGCGGACTCCATCTGGATTCGTTTGGTTTTCCGAATCTGTCTACGATGTGGATTCGAGACACGTCCACGATGGCAGGCACAATTGCAAAATCAGAAAAAACAGTCGCAAATACGTGAATTTTAACTAAAATAGGGTAAATCTATGAACAATGGAATATTTTGAAATGAACAAGTAGGTTTGAAAATATGGATGAGACGAATAAACCGCTCTCCATACTTGTTTTCATCAATAAGAAATATAAACAGAATGCGATATAAATGCTATATTTTAGTGAAAGATAAAAATTGTAGTCATTCATCCTACAAACAGGGATTTATGCAAACGATGTCGTAAATATATCTAAGGTGCTTAATTTTCTCTGTTAAGAATTAACCATGATGAGAGCCAGACACATCTGTACAAAGTCTAAGTCGTAGTCGAAAGGCGTTGTGGCTACTCAACGTAAAGATCGGAGGAAGAAGAACGATGATCTATTTTGTACGGAAAAGCGAGGTGGAGCAACTTCCATCCGACCCAACTGCGCTGCAACATCGACTGCGACAGATGGTGGATCATAACGAAGCGATTAGCATTGATCGAATGCCAGTTGAGCTACAGCTGGATAGCCTGCAAATGCTGATGGGTAATCCGGTATTCACACCGGTGCTTGTTCAGGGCGACCATGTGGAGCGATTTATACGTTCACCGCTGCGTGGTTATGCAAGCGAGGTGTATATGGAGTCGTTGGAAGTGGTGACTAGTTATTTACATGAATTGCAGGAAGAAATTGTACGTGTAGCAGATGTGCTTACACGTTATCGCAAAGACGATACCTCCAATACAACCGAACGAGAGAGCATCCGACAGATGCTGATTGATCTGGGCGAACGCCGCGAAGTGCTTGCACTGGTGCTACAAAAGATGCGCAGTCGGATCGATACACAGATGCAAGAGGAGAAGAAACGAATGGCACGCTATGAGCTGGATGGTGGGTAACTGGATACTGGGTAAATTGTAAGCTTATAAGCTAGCTATAGGCTGCCTCATGAGCATAGGTTTGATGACAGGCAGCGTTGGAGCTGGATAAAGCTTAGAAAGTGAATACAGTGGCATTTTCATAATCGGCTCGTTAGCATGAATAGATGTGGAGTGAATGAGTTCTATTTCTCATACTGTTGCGCTCTGTAATTTTGTATGAATCGTTGACGGTACCCTTGTAAATAAACAGGTAAGTAGCGAAACTGTAGATGGTCGGAAAGTATAGATGATCATAATATATGAATATAGGATTACGAATATAAAATCGCAAAAAAGCAGCTTCTTCACCTGATTAGATTCAGGAGGGAAGCTGCTTTTTCGCTATACTGTAAACGTTATGCAATTTTATAAGCTACAAACCTATGAGCTACAAACTTACCGTAGAACGTTCATTGTACAACAGTAATACAGATATACGATTATAAGCCAGGGCGTGTACGTAAACTCGTATAGATGTATACAGCATGGAGTAGAGGGAAGGAAAGAAGGAGAAAGGACGATTTCTAGTGTTAGTGAGCTTCTAACACATGGTTCAATGAAAAAGTCATTTTTGCAAAGCCCAATACCTTACCTCTTTGGAGCATCGGGATCTACAACTCTCTCTTATTCTGTATAATCCTGTACGATACCGTAGTTCGTTTACTTATTCCTTCTCGGAATGGTGTATGCCACTACAAAACAGTTTGCGTACATGCCCCGCTGTTTTGATCAAGTTAACTTTTACCTCGGCTCGTATATTGAAATAGCTCTTAGTCCAGCGTAGCAATATCGATCACGAAGCGGTAACGCACATCGCTTTTCAGCACACGCTCATAAGCTTCATCTACCTGATGAGCATGGATTACTTCAATCTTCGGCGCGATGCCGTGTTCCGCAGCGAAGTTCAGCATTTCCTGTGTTTCGGCAATACCGCCAACGAGGGAACCTGCAATGCTACGGCGACCCATAATTAGAGAGAATACATGGTATTGATCCGCTTGGGCTGGAGCGCCTACATTAACGAGTGTACCATCTACACGTAGCAGGGACAGGTAGGCATCTACATTCAGATTCGCCGATACGGTGTTTAGAATGAGATCGAAGTGACCTGCCAGCTCTTTAAAAGTCTCCGCTTCTTCAGTGGAGTAGTATTGATGTGCACCAAGCTCCAGCGCTTCATCCTTTTTACTTGCCGAGCGGCTGAGCGCCGTTACTTCGGCTCCCAATGCACGTGCAAATTGCAGCGCCAGATGACCGAGACCGCCTACACCGATTACAGCTACCTTTTTACCAGGGCCGATATTCCAGTGTTTAAGTGGGGAATACGTTGTAATGCCAGCGCACAGCAGCGGACTGGCTACGTCCATTTCCAACTGATCCGGAATGCTGACAACAAAACGATCGGTTACGACAATCTTCTGGCTATATCCACCATAAGTGGGATTTCCATCATAATCGCGAGAGTTATACGTCTGTACAACGCCCTGTGTGCAGTATTGCTCGTCACCGCGCTGACAGTATTCGCATTCACCACACGAATCAACGAAGCAACCCACCCCGACACGATCACCAACAGCAAACTTGGTCACTTCATTACCTACAGCTTCAACGATACCCGCAATTTCATGACCTGGTACCATTGGGAAAATGCCGCCGCCCCATTCATCATACGCACTATGAATATCAGAATGGCAAATGCCGCTAAATTTGATATCGATTAGAATATCATGCGGACGCAGTTCTCTACGTTCGATAGTTGTTTTCTCAAAAGGTGCTTTTGCATGCGAAGTACGGAGTACTCGTGTTTGTACCATATTGCCCACTCCTCGTTTTATAAAATAGATGTTCCTCAAATCAACTAACTGACAAAGTGACATTAAGTTATGAATGAACACTTAATCATTTATTATATGCAAAATTTAAATAGATGCAATTTTCACTAATTTTATAAAAAGGCTATATGTCGATATTCGCCATACTTGTGCCCTGTTGAACTCGCCTTGCATCGTGTAATCTAAAGCCATAGAAAACAACAACACACACGAATAGTTGCAGGCTATTGTGAACACTTCCTTCTCCTCCCTTATTGGATCCCTTAGTGTTCCTGCTCTCCTGCAACTTTTCTGTTATTTAGGAGGCTTTGCAATGAATACACATCACAACGATAACTCATCGGAAAATAAACGTAATCAATCCCTGTATCACCAGGCAGGGCATTCATCCCAGCCTGAGCAAATAGAATCTACCGTACATACATCCAAACAATATACATCCAAACCACGTAAAGCAGAGCACGATATATTACAGGCAGAGCATGATCTATTACAAAAGGAAAGACATGAGCAGCATCCAGCGCAGTGGATGAATCCTATTTTGTTGCGTCGTGCAGAACAGGTGATGCTTCCAGTGACGATAGATAATAATCATGATCAGAAGCAAGCGTCCGAAAATGATCTGTGGAATAACCCTGTACATACTCGCCAGCAGCATACGGCTGTAGATCAACTACTCGCTTCTTTACTGCAAGAGATCGAGCAGCTAGGCTATACATTTACAACCGATTTGATCGAGCAATGTCGCCAGCTATCGGTACAATCGTTGACAGAGCTGTATCAACAAATCGTACCGGTTTTGCGCGAGCAGGTCGGCGATCATGTACAGTATCAACCGATGTATCCTCAGTTTCCTGATCAAGTGATGGAAGCGTCCGCAGCTGAGCTGTTTATCAATGCATTGCTACATTATCGATTCGGCATTCGTCCACAGTATGATACCGTAATGCGGCCACCTGCTGAACCGAAAACGCATCTCCAACCGATCAGTCTTGCGACAGCAGATACATGTATTGGGATGCTGCGTAATCTGGCAGCAGCGAATGGTTCGTTATCTGCCCAGGATAAGGATGATCTTACTATGGGATTATGGATGGTTGAACAGGTAGAATGGCTGTTACCGGAGCAGATTCCCTACAAAGAAAACGCTGCGTTTATCGCTTCTGTGCTATTGGAAGCAGGACGTGCAGATGGGCAGCGATTAAGTGTATATTTTCGTACAGCAACCGATGTATTGCGTTTAGCTGCCGGATTATCCGGGCTGGCTACCGATCTAGCATGGGCGAAAAAGCTGCCTCAGTTACGGAATCACATGGCTAATGTGTACAATCTCAATCAGGGTATGCACATACCAGCATCAACGGAGCAAGCAGACAATCCGCGCAATGCTTATCATTTCCGTAAATTTCGCCGGGCAGAGCGTCGATTGTTATTAGGATTGCTGGAACGTATAGCTCATCCGCTTGAGAATATGGTGCTCTATCGGGAGCAGTGGAAACGGCTTGGAGAGCTGCTACATCCAGGAGAAATGCGTACTCGTTATCCACGTGCTTGGGAGGCTTTTACGGCACTACGCCGCCAGCGATCCATTCCAACGATGCGTACCGAGATCGAGCAGGGGATGATAGAACGTGATCCAGCAGTGATTGCCAAGCTCGGTACCCGTCCGGGAGAACTGGCACGTCGTCTGGATGCACTGCTGCGTTCGCAACCGAAACATACGACACTAATTATGGAGCAGTTTCAGCTTCATATTGAAGAGCTGGCGGTACCTTTACTTTTGCAAATGATGGCGCATTTTCGTCATCGTCAACAGCAGAGACGTTATCGTGTCTTTTTTCCAAAAGGAAATACAGGTAAAGCAGTCGCCATTCCCAACCGCTTACCTCGTTTAAAAAAATCGATCACTAAGGATATCGTGAACATGATCCAACAGGAGTTGAAGCGTCGATTTGCTGAACGTCCAGCATTGGGTCGCGTGTATATCGATCCGCAATTAAAAGGGATTCCAGTACCGTGGTCACAGCGCTCAGCCAGCCGAGCATTACGTACGGTGCCTCGCGGAAGTCGTATAGCGATGCCAGCAGGAGACATCGTTCGTTTATTTTGCTGGTGGAAAAATATGGATGACGAACATCATAGCCGTGTCGATATTGATCTGTCTGCGGTGCTGCTTGATGGGAACTGGCAGCAGATCGAAACGTTAGCTTTTTATAATTTAAAGGGACCGTATGGTGTGCATAGTGGCGATATCGTAGATGCACCGGAGGGAGCTTCTGAATTTATCGATCTGTACATTTCCCAAATCAAGCGTCATACCTATGCTCGTTATGTACTGATGCAGATCGCTTGTTATACCGGACAGGCGATTGCTGAACTGCCGGAATGTTTTGCTGGCTTTATGATGCGAGGGGATCAGCGTGCAGGAGAGATTTATGATCCAGCTACAGTACAGGCGAAGTTTGATCTGACCGTGGAAGCACAGCAGGCAGTTCCATTTGTACTTGATTTGCAAACACGCGAGATGATATGGATGGATGCCATCGTACGCAATCGTAGCCTCCGCATCACGGCAGCAGATAATATGACGAGCTTGCAAATGTTAGGACATGCATTTACCGATCTGCGTCGCCCGATGCTGGCAGAATTGTTTGCACTACATGCGCAAGCGAGAGGGCAGCTTGTCGATCGAATAGAGGAGGCGGATACCGTATTTGCGATGGAACAGGGTGTGACGCCGTATCAAACCGATGTGATTTTAGCGCATTATTTATAGGATGTAGGGAATGGAAAATGACAGGTAGGAACAGATAGTAACAAATAGATGGCAGTAACGAATAGATGCTAGTAACTTTATATGCTAGTGACTCTATATGCCATATACTTATGCTGCTAAAGAGCACAGGAATGAAATGCGAAAGCTATTTTCTAACTTGTGCTCTTTGGGCTGGAATAGAAGTGCACAACAGATAGGTGAATAGGAAATTGCATAGAGAGCGCTCTGAATCTGAATGAACTGGAGTACCGGATACATGTATAATTATTTTATATCAAGAGTGTTCTAACAACGGATAAGTGATCTAGTATTGTTTATTATTTTGCACACCTATAATTATGTATATGAAAAATATGGTTTAAAATGATATAGCACAAATGTATAGAAAGTTTCGATTAGGGGTAAGTGGATAAAAGGATATACAATGGGACTGAACAATTTATCTTTTATACTCTTCATCCTGAACATGGTGTTGAATGCTGCGACAGGGATTGTTTCAAAAATCTGTTGGTGCATTAAGCACGATACATGGGTAGTAGTGGCATAGTTAGGCAGATTGAATGGAAGTCCACCAACGAAGGGAGCATTTCATATGACAACCGAAAATCTGAATGCCGCAGCATCAGGTACATTTACAATTGGCGGCGATCTGAAAGTCAATCGTCTAGGTTATGGAAGCATGCAACTGACGGGTCAAGGCGTATGGGGCGATCCGAAAGATCCTGATGAAGCCGTGCGTGTGTTGCAGCGTGCCGTTGAGCTTGGTGTGAATTTTATCGATACGGCGGATTCCTATGGTCCATTTGTGGCGGAACAGCTTATTCGTAAGGCGCTGCATCCGTACAAGGATGATCTGATTATTGCTACAAAAGCCGGTTTGACTCGCTCTGGCCCGAATGATTGGCGCCCGGTCGGTCGTCCGGAATACTTACGTCAACAAGCCGAGCTTAGCTTACGCCACCTGGGTCTGGAACGAATCGATCTGTTTCAATTGCACCGTATTGATCCGCAAGTGCCGCTGGAAGATCAGCTGGGCGAGCTGGAGAAGCTGCGTCAGGAAGGCAAAATTCGTCATATCGGCCTGAGTGAAGTGAGTGTAGAGGAGCTGCACGAAGCGAGCAAAATTACGAAGATCGCTTCTGTACAAAATTTGTATAATCTGTCCACTCGCAAAGCTGAAGCTTTATTGCAAGAAGCGGAAAAGCATGAGATTGCGTTTATTCCGTGGTTCCCACTGGCAACCGGTAAACTGGCTCGCGAGGGTGGACCGTTGGATGAAATCTCTAAACGGCTGGATGCTAAGCCTGCACAGGTCGCACTGGCATGGCTGTTGCGTCGTTCACCTGTGATGTTGCCCATTCCGGGTACTTCTACTGTAGCGCATCTGGATGAGAATATTGAGGCTGCTCATCTGCAATTAAGCGATGAGGATTTTGAGACGCTGGATAAGCTGTCGGAGTAAGGAGAATTATTTTAAAAAGCTGGCAGTATAGATATAAAACTTCTATTTTTATATAAAACCTAGAGGTATAGAAAACCTCGAATGCGATTTGTCTGCGTTCGAGGTTTTTGTTATTTCATTAGCAAAAAAATGTTATGCTATTTATAGAACTATTTTACATAGGAGGTATAAAATGAATAAAGGAGTGTATATCGTAGTTGGTATGGCAGCATTATGTTTTATTATCTTGGGGATACTGCGAATTACGTCCGTTGCAAGTTTAACAGGGAAATGGATGCTTTATTTTGCGATTGCAGGTACATTATTGGCTATAGCAGATCTTATTAATTTTATATGGGAGTGTTATGGTCAAAAAAGCAAACGGTTAATATATTCTTTTTTCATTATAGTAGAATGTGTACTTATTGCTGGCGCAATTTTTTCTATATTTGTTCTACATCATATTAACCTAAGTATTCCTGTAAAGACGGTAAATGCTGCAAGTGATGCTCTAACTTTATTTGGATTGGGCATTGCATTTATTAGTATGCTTTTAAAAAGTCTCAGAGTGCAAAAATATACCTCCAGCTGAATGCCAGTTTCATTCTAAGCTACTCTTTGCCTAATATATACTGCTTCAATTCATCAACCATATCTATTATAATTACCTGCTGCAATAATATACTATAGCCATCCTCACCAGACCGTTATATTGATATACAAACAACGATGTGGAATCGAGAGGGGTTTGTATATGAGTATGCTGTCTTTTTTGTTATATTGTTTTATTGTGACGTTTACACCGGGACCGAGTAATATTATTATTTTATCGATTGCCAATAAAGAGGGGACGGCACAGGCACTCCGGTATACGTATGGTGCAACCGTAGCCTTTGGATTGTTGTTAACAGCATCGGCAACGCTCAATAGTGTGCTGGCGGCTATTTTGCCTCATATTATATTAGGTATGCAGATTGTTGGTAGTCTGTACATGCTCTATTTAGCCTATCAAATTTCTCGTAAAAGTAAGCCTTCACCCGCAGTTCAGGACAAGTCTACAGATACTTCTACCATACAAGGACTCGGTACATTTCGATCTGGCTTTATTACACAATTTGTAAATCCGAAAGTCATCCTGTTCACGATGACCGTCATTCCAACGTTTATTATGCCTTATTATTCGGCTGTACCTGCATTGTTAGCTGGTGTACTGGGCATTACATTCATCGGATTCCTTGCCTATACAACATGGGTGATGTTTGGTACAATTTTCAAAACGTTTTTGCAGCGGAATCAACGAATTACGAATCTGGTGATGACAGCATTTCTCGTCTATGCTGCGATCATGATGTGGGTATAAGGAGGATAAGCACGTGAATCCAACAGAACGCTTTCAATACCAAAAAGCAGCAGGCATCACGATGCTATCCGCCAGTATTCAGGATTTTACGTACAAGCGGCATTCGCATCAGGAATATTCATTTGGTGTGACGTTACGTGGTATCCAGCGCTTTACGATGGATGGAAGCTTACATCTGTCGCATGCCAGTGGCGTGATGATGTTTAACCCTGAACAGGCGCATGATGGCATGGCTAATGATAGAGAAGGACTTGATTATGTGATGCTTTATATCGATCCTGACATGCTAACAGAGGCAGCCGGGCAAAAACATTGGCTGCGCTTCGCTTCGCCAGTCGTTTATGATGGGGCACTCAATCGCCGAATTCTTGAACTATCTCATGCCATGAGACAGGGTGGGGATGATGCGTTATGTACAGAGCGGCTGATGTCGCTGACAGATCATTTAATCCAGACCGACCTGACCGCCAGCCCCAGGCAAGATCCGGGCTTGATTCGCAAAGCAAAAGAGATGCTACATGCGGATTTGGGCGGGGTGATGAAGTTGGATCAGATTGGAAACGAGCTGGAGTTGTCCAAGTTTCAATTCATTCGTATGTTCAAGGCACAGACTGGTATTTCGCCCTATCAGTACTTTTTGAATCGTAAAATTGAGTATGCCAAACATCTGATTGAGCAAAAGAAAGATGTATATACTGCGGTCACCGAGTGCGGATTTACAGATCTGACCCATTTGAACAAGCATTTTAAAAGTGTATACGGTATTACCGCCTTTGAATATAGGATGTATTTGGGTTAAAGCAAGCGTAGACATCGCAAAAAAAGCTATCTATCAAAAGAGAGGTAGACCGGAAAGTGCTGATAGAACAGCATCTGTGATGAAGAGTATATGTAGCGAAAAGTATAGCTGGAGACAAGAATAACTAAAGCAACACGAATCGTCTATGTTACATCGATAGCGCTTCGTGTTGCTTTTTTCCTTTCTATTACATCATTCAACCTATCCTACGATCTCACTTTCCTAACTGAATCTACAATCGTTCACGCCTTCAGCATCGTACCGTATTTCTGTTTGAGCTGCTTAATATCAGCACGCGGCGGCGCGCCAAACATACGCGCGTACTCCCGGCTGAATTGTGAAGCACTTTCATACCCAACTCGAAAGGCAACGTCAGCAGCATCGGCCGACTCGGATAGCAGTATACGACGTGCTTCCTGCAAGCGCACCTGCTTTTGAAATTGCAATGGGCTCATCGCGGTCACTTCTTTAAAGTTGCGGTGGAACGATGATACACTCATGCTTGCCAGCTCCGCTAGCTCTTCGACTCGAAGTGGCTGCTCATAATGACGTGTGATCTGCTCAATCACTTCGCGAATACGATAGGAGCTGCTGCCTTCCAGTGCAATTTGCGCTAACATCGTACCAAAGCTACCTTGCAGCAGTTTGTATAAAATTTCTTTTATAAACAAAGGTGCTAGAAAGGGAATATCTTTCGGCTGATCTAATAATCGAGTTAATCGTATAACAGCATCCAGTAGCGATTGCTCTGTCTGACCAACAAACAGTGCACGTTTCGCACTTTCACGCGCGGGCTGCGGCAGATCCGTTTCATTTAACACTTCAAGAATCTGATTTTGCGAAAATTCCAGCTTGAAACTGAGATATGGCTCCGCAGGTGAAGCCTGAACGACTTGCCCGACGATCGGTAGATTCATCGAAGCAATCAGGTAATCGGTAGGACCATACGAAAGATGTTCATTGGCTAAGAAAATATCTTTTGTGCCACCCGCAATACAGCAGAAGCAAGGTTTATACACGTTATAGGCTCTCTCTGTCATTTGACGATGATGAATAAGAAATAAGGAAGGAATAGCTGTTTCAAATAAGCCTTCTTCCGGGCAATGATGCCTTATTAAAGCAGCCAGCTCGGCATGCTGTGTGTAGATGCTCTCCGACATAAGCAGCCTCCTTTATAGTGAATCCTGTCTATAATGACAGCAGATTTGAGGATGATAGTTCTCGCTTGTACAAGCGAACTGTTCGATGTTATTTCAGGTCGATTATACCCTGTACCTTATCGCTATGGGAATGTGCATGATAGAAATAGGCAATCATTCAATATGAATGAGATACCCCCTGCTTTTCGTTTGCAGGCATACTATATGCATAACCACTGCATCTATATAGTTGCAACTGGCATTACGAGATGAGGGAGGTGAATGCGGCTACGTATAGAATGGTATAATGACCAGCTATATCCATGCGAGTGGAAGATAGCCGATCATATGATGGAATCGCGTAGCCGTGATCATGCGTCAATGGATATATGATTTTGAAAAGATTTTGATTCGTCGTCTGTACACTTTGATTGAACAGGAGACAGAAGCTACATTTCGCGAGCTATATGATGAATCGCTACAACGACTTCTGCAAAAGCATACATTACCCGATGCTCGTCACTCCTCTTTGCATCGTTTACAAACACATTTTTGCACTTCATCTCACAACTTAAGAAGGGGGTAACGGATACAATGGACTATACAAAGCTTGGACATACCGGTCTGGATATATCCCGAATTTGCCTGGGGTGTATGGGATTTGGCGATGCTACTCGCTGGGTACATGAGTGGGTATTAAATGAGACCGATAGCCATACGGTCATTAAAAGAGCACTGGAGCTTGGCATTAATTTCTTTGATACAGCTAACATTTATTCGATGGGCACAAGCGAGGAATATCTGGGACGTGCACTGAAAGCATATGCCAATCGGGATGAAGTCGTCATTGCAACTAAAGTGTTTAGCCGAATGCATGAAGGCCCGAATGGAGCTGGCTTGTCTCGTAAAGTGATCAGGAGCGAGATCGATAAAAGTTTACAGCGTCTGGGTACTGACTATGTCGATCTGTATCAAATTCATCGCTGGGATTACGATACTCCAATTGAAGAAACGATGGAGGCATTGCATGAGCTTGTGAAAATGGGCAAAGTACGCTATATCGGTGCTTCGGCAATGTATGCCTGGCAGTTCCAGAAGGCACTCCATGTAGCAGAAAAGAACAACTGGACTCGTTTTGTTTCGATGCAAAATCACCTGAACTTGCTCTATCGTGAAGAGGAACGTGAAATGTTGCCGCTATGCATTGATCAGCAAATTGGTGTCATTCCATATAGCCCGCTTGCATCCGGGCGTTTAACGCGTGATCTGAATACAGCCACTTTACGTTCCGAAACGGATCACGTGCAGCGATCCAAGTATGACGCGACAATGGATACCGATCACACCATTATTGAACGTGTAGCTGAGCTGGCTAATCGCTATGGCGTATCACGCGCACAGATTGCCACCGCATGGATTTTGCAAAAGAATCCAGTAAGTGCGCCTATTATTGGCGCAACCAGGATCGCCCATTTGGAAGATGCTGTTGGCGCATTGCAGGTGAAGCTGACTGCGGAGGATGTAGCATTTCTGGAGGAACCGTATGTGCCGCATGCAGTAGTTGGGGCGAATTAAGCCTGTTTTTATATTAAAAATGAATATTAAAAAATGGATATTGGAAAACCTGTAGACGATGTAATCCATCCATACGTTTATCCACAAAAGCAAACCCGATCCGGCTCAAAAGAAGGGCTACGCTGGATCGGGTTTGCTCCTATGTATAGAAAAGTAGATATATAGTAGTGAACATACCGCCGGAGCACATACAGTGAAAACTTCCTACTGTGCTCGTATTAGAAACAATATTTCATTATATGAAAAATTATAAATAGATAAAAGAGTCCACCTACACTCATACGAAATCAAGCAAACCACTACGCTCTACATGTATAAAAAGAAAATAACAAACGTTATCTACCAACACAACCTAAAATTTTAAAATAATCCCCCTAAAGCAAACTACACTGACAACAATCATCACCTTCTATCCTCTATAATGTTCTATCTTCTATAATGACCTATCTTCACATTAGATCGCCCTCTTCAACCATCTTTAATTAAATTTGGTTTCTCTAACGATTTTTGTTAATCTGAATGTACGGACGAGCAGCAAGCCAACAGAAACATCCTACTTTTATACACTTCAAAAGATGGAGGATACATAATTATGACAACAAAAGATCATGTAGAACGTTTAGACATTGTCGAGTACGAACCACGTTATGCTGCATCGATCGCCGATATGTGGAATGCCAGCCAGGAAAGCTGGGGTGGCGATAGTGCACTGCAAACCGAACAAATGGTTTTAAAAGAGCATCATAATAGTCCGCATCTGAATATTTTCCTCGCCGTTATCGGTGAGAAAGTTATCGGATACTGTAGCTTTTCGCATTATAAAGAAGATGTTGGCGCGTTATACATTGCCCTGTTAAATGTTCGTCCGGAATATCATGGGCAAAAGGTTGGGAAAAAGCTTGTATTGCGCGCTGTGGAGGAGACGATCAAGCTTGGCTGGCCACGCGTTGATCTGTATACATGGCCGGGTAATGTTAAAGCGGTACCTGCTTATAAAAAAGCTGGATTTTTCTGGGAGCGTCGAGAAGAAGTAACGCATCTGATCAATCTGATCCCTTCCGTGCTACAGACACCTGCGGTTCAGCCCTTTTTTGAAACGATTGACTGGTACAATGACAGCATTCGTGAAATCGCTACCGAACCAGACGGTACTGGCGAAAATGGGTTCGATTATTTTACCTATGAATGGCGCAAAGATAATCTGTATTTGCGGATGGAGTATGAACGTACTGGACGTGGTTTGCGCTTGATCGAAACGGATGATTATCTCATTCAGGCAACGATTCCGAAGCAGCACCGTTTACCATTTGGTTCAAGCTATCCGATCGAATATGAGCTAATCAACAAGTCGGGTAAGCCGCTGCACGTCGATATTCAATCCCGCAGCAATGATGGAGTGGAGTGGTCATTTCAACAATCGATAGAGGTTGTCCAGCAAGAGAAGATTGGAGCAACATTTGAATTAAAGCCGATTGAAGAAGAACAGGACCCATTTCAAACGCATCCTGTCGTGGAAGCTGAACTGCTCATTAACGGGCAGGCGGCGACATTCAAAATCGGGATTGAACCTCGTTTCCCGGTGCGCTTGAAAATGCACAAGCCAGAACAAACCTGGTTTGCAGGCAGAGAGCAAGAGCTTCAAGTATCGCTTGAAAATGAATACGATACCGAGCAGACGTACCGTATTCGCTGGCCAGAGCATCCATTGCTATCGTTCCGCGAGCCGGAGCTGATCATACATGTGCCGGCTCATCGTCGTCAGGCAGTCACTGTGAAGGCAACGCTACTCGATTACGGCATCTGGTACCAATCTCTAGTCATTGAACGAGCGGTGGAAGCAGCATCTGACGCTGTAGCACAATCATCTATGGACAGTGAAGCTGCAAACACAACAAATGAAGCTGGAAATAGCGATCATTCACCAGCGATTGCATCATCCCAGTCTTCATCGACTGTACATTACGTCAAAGTGCTGGAGCAGCCAGTCAGTCTCATTCTGCCTGGTGCAGAAACTGCTTTTGGCGGTCAGACTGCGGAAGGTTGGGTGGCATCGAACGGATTGTATCATGTGCATCTGAACAAGCTCACCAATGCGCTGGATATATATAAAGGTACAGAGCATGGCGGCATGCTCATGCATCCTAAATTCGGTTTACCGTATGATAATGCTTTCAAGCAAGATCGAGCGACTACGGTCTCTTTCCGACATGAGCATGCATTTACGATGGAAGCGGAATATGAATTGGAGTCGCTTCAACTGCGTCTGATCACCAGTATAAGCATTTATCAGAACGGGATTATTACCCATCATTATAATGTGAGCAATATAGCGGCAGAAGAGCGCAGCGAGCCATTATTTTTAAAGGCATCCTTCGGTATGTCATTTGAAAACAGTATTGTGCCTTACCAGAATCGGTATGTGGATACAGCCAAAGGACCGGACGCGTCATATGGCGATTACTGGGTGATGGAGGAGATTACGGAAAACTGGCTTTTCCGACGCAAAAAGCAAAACAACTGGGGCATCATCTGGCCACAAGAACGTGCATTGCTGCGAGACCACTGGCATTACGCCTTAGAGCATCCATTGGGCACATTACAGCCTGATGAAACAGTGAGTACACCAAAGTTGACGATTGCTGGTGGCACATGGAGTGACTGGCAGGATTTGCGTGCTTTTGCACTGCAAGTAGCGGATAACGAAACTCTTCGTGCGGAACCGTCGCTGGATATTGTATGGAATCGGAATAATCCGTTCATTTCTACGAATGAGGCGGAATTGAAGATCATTGAACGTAAAAATACCGTATTAAACGGTACAATTATCGCTTCATCCGCTCATTTCGTAGAACAGCAACAGTTTGAGCTTGCTCAGGAAGAGCAACTGCGCACATGGAACAACACTCTAGCGTTAACGCCGATCGAACATGGCAAGCTGGATGTACTACAGCTTGTACTTGATATGGATAGTTATGAACTGAGGCAGCAGCGCTTAATCATTCCTGTATCCGATGAGCCGATGATCACCAGTGTGATGCAGACCGATGATGGAGATGTGCACAGTGTAGATAACGGTGTGTTAACGTTCAAAGTGAGCGAGCAGTTTGCACCAGTCGTGTTCTCATTAGAACATCATGACGTGGAATGGCTTGATTCTTCGTTTCCAAAGCCCGGTCCTAAAGCATGGTGGAATCCGTGGACAGGCGGTATTAGCGTACAGATCAAAGGCATGTCGCCAGCGAGTATGTTAAAGCAGCCGCGCTCCGTATCGTTTACCGATGTGAAAGATTCGCTCGGCAACCACTGGTATGGTGTCGCGATAGACGTGGAAATTACCGATCATATCGCTTATAAAGGCTTATCGCTTCGCCAGTACTATGTGACGCTGCCAGGTGCGCCGGTTATCGCTTCATTCGTGCATATTCGTCAACAGACAGGCAGTAACTTTGCGCCACTTGTGATTCGTCAGTGGAACTATTGGAAGGCAAGTGAGCAGCTGACAGCTAGCCGGGTTTCACTACGCAACCATGCAGGTGAATCACTTGTGTACAAGGCGGGGAAAACAGAGTATGAAACCGAAGTTTCCGATGGAATCATTCGTCTTGGTTCACGCGAGCGAAAATATGGAATGACGATGGTAACCGATCCAGATGATAGCACCAGTAGCATTCTCATCGATGCACAGGTTGTATTAACGGAAATGTCAGACGATCTTTATACCGCTCACGGTGAAGAGGAATGGACTACACCGCAATTTCTAGTATTTTCTGAAACGGAGTGTTCGGGCGAGGTGTTCGCTGATTTGAAGCGGATTCGTTTTGGCAGTAAGTTTAATAGTGAGCAGTAAATTCAATATCGAATCGTAACGCATAACATAGATACAAGCACGTAACATACAGGGCAGGTAGACAACAATTTGACATCATTCCACCCATACCACCCATACTGGAAAGGAGCCGGACATGAAAATTATCGATGCCCATATTCACTTTTCGGAAATTGAAGCTTTTCACGATACGGCACGCACGCTCGCTTCGATCGATTATACGACCGATGGATTGCTGGCTGAATGTGCTGCTTCTCATGTCGTTGCTGCTGTTGGCATGGGAGTAACCGAGACGATAGCCGGCGCTTTCCCTGATAAGAAGGCAGCGAATCCGATGCTACTCGATCTGAACGATCGCATGCCGGATCATCTGTTCACCTGTGTCGGTATTAATCCAGAGACACTGCATGAACCGGGTCAAATTCAAGCAGTAGAACAGTCGCTGTCCGATCCACATGTCGTTGGCTTTAAACTATATGCTGGTTATTATCACTATGATGTGGGCGATCCGATCTATGATCCCGTATATGAACTGGCGCGTCGTTATGATCTGCCTGTCGTTATTCATGGCGGCTTAACGTATGCGGATCAGGGACTGCTCAAATATTCGCATCCGCTGGCAATGGAGGAGACATTCGTGAAGCATCGCGATATCACGTTTATGCTCTGCCATCTAGGTGATCCGTGGGTGCTGGATGCTTCAGCGATGCTGGAAAAGAATCCGAATCTATACGCGGATCTGTCCGGCTGGATCGTAGGCGATGGCGCTAAAGTACAGCGCTTGATAGGTGAACAGACCTATGTCGATCATTTTAAGCGTGCGATTGTATTTTCGGAAAAATATGATCGGTTGTTATTCGGCACGGATTGGCCGCTCGTTCCACTGGATGCGTGGATCGGATTTATCAAGCATCTGATTCCAGAACAGCATTGGGAAGAAGTGTTTTATAGCAATGCGCTGAAGGTGTTTCCGCGTTTGCGGGAGTGGATGGAGCAGCAGGGGGAGTAAACATAGTGGTTGTGTAGTAGTGAAGACAACTAGCAGTAAACTAAAAGACATTCAGCACGTAAGACGATGTAAAGTAAGTAATTCAAATCATTCAAGTAGTTCGAGTAACTCAGTAAGCAGTAAATAAAGCAGTACAGAGTATTCACTACAAGTTTGTGCTAAATCTTAAAAAAAGCGCTGCAAGCAGATATTATATTCTGCTTGCAGCGCTTTTTTAAGATGACAGTATAAATAAGCTTTGTAAACGTGGATTGATGTACATCTAGTGATCTACATTTAGGAATATACATACTATAATGTAAAGGGAGCACTATAATAACCTTGTGCTTTACTTATTTTTTGGATGCAAATTATAGTTAAGGTCTGATTTTGGAACCGAGTCATCAAGCTATGCTATCTCATGATGCTTTAACAGGCAAACGAGCGGCGTAAACCGCTCGCTTACCGCTGTTCATCCCTAATATCTAATCCAACATCCTGACACTTATACCTGTCTTTGTCCTCGTACCATCTCCCGCATCTCTGGCCATTTCCGATATAGCAACACATTGCGCGTACCGAACATAATCGCTACCCCTACCCACAATATCCATATGACCGTTAGTTGCGAACCGGGTGGAGCGAATAAAGCGTGAAATGCAAAGTTAATGCCATAACGAACAGCAATTAATAAAATCCAGGCGCATAGTGTAGTTTTATTCCCCTGCATATACAGCTGATCGCCTGACCAGAATACGCGTGTATACTTCGCTTGCACGATCCCCCCAAGCATAGCGACACCAGCCATGAAAAGAAATTCAATAATTTGATACATCGGTAAGCTCGTTTGCGGTAAATTTTGTGAAGCTTCGTATAAAGCGATAGCTGGTAGCAGGAATAATGAGATTTTCTTGATTTTACGTGGACGTAGCTGGCGGCTGACGATCCAGATCACAATGAGGGCAATCACGAATAGATTTATATTGTGGGTAAACATAACGGCATCTTCCTTTTCAAGTGAATGTATTTATGTAATATATCGTTCGTTGTCGATTGTGTTGGCTTCTGTCTTTATTATAAGAAATGGAGAGATGCCGCACCTCCATAGCGGGATTGAACTTGAATGAACAATATAGCAGCGTAAAGACGGTTTCTCCATCTGGAGATGTAGAAGGCATAACAAAAGGAACAGCTCCAGGTGAGGGCTGTTCCTTTTCATTACTATGATGTTACTATGATTCGAGTTTATAAAGCTTGTAGTTTGTAAAGTTTGTGTATGGAACGATCTAACATGGATCGTATCTGGATAACGGCTGGATTAGCGTACAGGAGTAAATGAATACTACTATAGTACACGTTATACATCGTATTATCCCATTGCCTTGCCACTATTCATCCTGATCTCTGTTCTCTGGAAAATCGCTCAATGAAAAGAGGGCATTCCACTTCGTCCGCGTACTAACTTTGTTCCTTACTGTTCCTTACTTTGCATAAATTTTGACATCGCTCATTGATCATGCTAATTTGCGTGAATCGTTATATATGCTCTAGCTTTAAGGCTGATTCGTCCTTTTCAAATAAAGCGGATCTCGATACGTCACTTTATTCACTGAATAATGCAACGTAGCCCCGGGTTTTAATTTTCGTTTATCAAATGTAATTAGAAGTTGCCCTTCATGATGGGGATCTGGAAGCAGATTGGATGAGTATGTCCCGTATTGTTGACCGGGTGCGCCATACCAGAAGGAAGCAGCTGTCGTATACGTTTGATAAGCTTTTTCTGGTTAAATACGTAAAAGATACTGATCCGATGTGGAATCGACGGCTAATAAGGTGACTTTGCCAGTTGTGCCCATATCCAGAGTTAACGGTAAATTAGAACCTTTCCCAGTAAAAATCTGAATAGGACGCTGATTTTGAATCGGCTCTTCATTAAAACTCCACGGTGTGACGATCAGCTCAGCCGGTTGCCCGATAATAGGTTCAAACTCCAAAAACGTATGTGGATCTCTACCAGAATTCGATGTTGTACGATAAATTCGATCGTTAGAATCGGTTAATGTATACGTTAAACCGAGTGGATAATATCCATGATTTAAATTGTACTGCTCACTCCACTTTTTCCATAGTTTGGAGTAGGAAGTCGTCAGGTCAATATACGTCGCCACCGGAGTAGCCTGCACTACTGCTCCATGAAAACCGATGCCTTCCGGAGTTCGGACAGTGTTAGTTAAGCTGTAATTCGGCAATGCGTTTTGCTTGGCATGGACATGATAAACGAACGGCTTGTCGGTCATTCCTTGCAGTGTGATGTGGATCTGCAAATCTACTTGCTGCGGTAATGCAGATGTAGGAACTTCCAGCAATTGCCCAAACCGGTCGGCAAGCTCTGTATCCGATAGGCCCATCAGTGGAGCAGCTTGTAGTTCACGTTGCAGGCTATAGATCGTTGTGCTGGCATCTTGCTGTTGATTACTATTCACTTCGTTATCTGTCGATGATAGTTGTCGACCATTTGTATAAATTTCAACCTGCTGTATAGCATGCTGCTTGGGCGTCTGCTGCTCTAGCTCGATATTTACTTTCTTGCCATCATACAGGAGGGAGCGCAACGTGAGTTTAATCCCATTTTGTTCAATGCTAGGCTGGAGCTGTATATTTTCTTGCTCATCCGCTGTTTGCCATCCCCATTGTGAAGTGAGTTGATACAATTGGCTAGTTCCAGGTAGCTGCTTTAATGTACGCGCCATATCTGCTGAGAAGAATGCCGAACCGATCACACTGCCAGCGCCGATGATCATAATCGCAGCAGCGGTAATGCCGTAACGGATCATGCGCTGATGACGTCGACGGATGGGATGAGCTGTCATCGTACCCGGCGTTGCGGTAGTCGTTATGTTCTCTGTTGGTGTTGCTACTGCGTCTACATCGGGCTTTTCTTTTTCTAATGCGGTATATCGCTCGTCTACTGTATACACTTTGTCTTTGTATGCTTGCTGCTCCTGACTGCGAGTGAACCTGTCTCTAATATGCGCTGCTGGTTGCCCCTGTTCGATCGCCTCATATATAGCTTGAAGTTCTGCTTGTATATCCGAAGGAGCTTGCTGCTGATCTTGTTCTACCGACTCGTTCTGCCCGATCTGCTTCAGCATACGTTCTAATCGATCTGTGTTATTTGTGCTCATAGGTACGACCTCCTTCCTCGTGATCTTCCAGCCAGCAGGATAACAGTTTTCGCGTGCGGTGCAGTCTTGTTTTAGCCGTGCCTTCGGATATGTTCATCATATCTGCAACCTGTTTTAACGGAATATCTTGAAAATAATGCAAAATGATCAGTTGACGCTTATCTTCTTCCAGTTGATCGACCAGCTGACGGATATCGACTGCTTCGTAAGCAGAGCTAACGGCTGACGCTGGGCGAATCTCGGCAAACGGAATGACTCGCTGCCGTTTACGCCAAATCGCATTGCATTCATTAATCAATATGCGAATAACCCATGTTTCGAAAAATGCTGTTTCGCGCAGTGTAGATAGCGATTCGTATGCTTTAATGATCGTTTCCTGCATCGCATCGACGATATCTTCCTTCTTCTTCACGATGGCCAAGGCGATTCGATACAGACGCGCTTCCATATGCTTCATCAATTCAACAAAAGCATGATGATCACCACTCTGTGCTTGTTGTACTTGCTGTTGTATGTCCAATTGCTCGTTCACCTTCTTTGTCCTGTAGAATTCATGTGGAATCGTTGCAGTTTTATTGAAAATCGTTAGATTAGATCGTTTAAGTAGAGGAAAGGTTACAGCAATGTATAATTTTTATAGTGTCGTTCTTTTAATATAGATGTACAGACGTTAGCTCAATATATGGCTTCACCTGAATTTTGGCAAGTGAATAGAAGCGCTTGGGATCGATATCGCAACATTCAGGCTACATTTGCCTGTAGTGAAAGAAAACATTACGATAAAGAACGGTCTACGACAAACTAGAATGATATATGAAGCGAGGATATGTAATGAACAAAGCTAAAGTATTAATTATTGAAGATGATACTCCCATTGCTGATCTTCTCTCTTATGGACTCGCGATGGAGGGATTCCAGACGCGCACAGCATCCAGCAGAGCTGCTGGAATGAGCGAACTACAAGCATTTCAGCCTGATCTATTGCTGCTCGATTGGATGCTGCCGGATGGAAGTGGTCTGGACATTTGTAAACAAGTAACCGCTCACTATAATATTCCGATCATGATGATTACCGCCAAATCGGATATTACCGATAAAATTCTCGGTCTTGAATTTGGGGCTGACGATTATATTACAAAACCATTTGATTTGCGTGAAGTGGTTGCTCGAATTCGTACCATTTTACGTAGAATTGAACAGGCGGCCAAGCTAAGTGTAGAGCAGCCGCTTGATGATGTGATTCAGTATCGGCATCTGGAAATTACAGAAACGGAACGTCTCGTTACAAGCGATGGACAGTCCGTAGAATTAACACCGAAAGAATACGATCTGCTGCTGATGCTGATCAAAAATCAAGGCAAAACGTTCACACGCTCCGAGCTACTCGATCTGGTATGGGGTTATCATTTTGCAGGTGATACACGCACAGTTGATACACATATCCAGCGACTTCGCAAAAAGCTGGATGCGAATGACTGCATTACAACGGTATTTGGCATCGGTTATAAGTTTCAGAAGACAGGTGGAACATGATGATACGCAAAATTAGTATCAAGTTTCTGATCGGCTTCTTTTTAATTTTCTCGCTTTCTTTCGTCGTGCTTAATCAGACGGTAAAGGAGTTTATCCGCAGCAGCAACCAGAGTCTCGTAACCGATGAACTCGAAGGATTGAAAAACAACAGCAGCGGATACGTATATCAAGCTTTTTTAATTAATCACTATAGCAATAACCAGTTGTATTTTGGAGAAATAGCGAAGGGAATTGCTGTTGATTTGAATCGAATGACAGATAGCAGTGTAGGTATTTACAATCTGGCGGGTAAGCTATTGTACACTCCAGATCGTTCAGCATTTCCAACCGATAAGGAAAGCGATCTTCAGCAGGCGATTCAAGGCAATACCGCTTATAGCATCACATACAATGGTAAACGTACAACGGTGTTATTTTCTTATCCCGTCATTGTCGATGGAGCGAAAGTTGGGATTTTACGCTTCCACAAAGATTTTAGTTCGTTATACCAGCAGACTGAACAGGTGCTCCAGATTACGCTGTACATCGCACTCGCCATTTTTGCAGCTGCCTTTTTATTTTCGTATATTTTATCCCGGCATATTACGATTCCGCTCGTTCAGCTAACAAAGGCATCCAATGAAGTAAAGAAGGGCAATCTTGGCATTCGTCTACATTTCAAACGAAAAGATGAAATTGGTCGGTTGGCAGACAATTTTAACGATATGATCGGGCAAATTAGTCGCCAGATCGACATTATCGAAAAAGATCGAGATCATCTCAAGCAACTCCACGAGCAGGAAAAGCTCTTTTTCGATAATATTACACATGAATTAAAAACACCGTTGACTTCTATTCTGGGCTATGCCGAAATTATTCGTACCAACGGAGAGAAAGATCCGATATTTTTCGATAAAGGGATGAATCATATTATTGAAGAAAGTCGGCGACTGCACAGTATGGTGTTGAAATTGTTGGAAGTATCACGCAGCAATCATGTCACACAGGAGTGGCAAATCGTAGATACAGGGGCAATTTTACGAGATGTCTGTGAATCGATGACGCTGCGAGCACAGCGATATCACAAGCAGATTCAATATAATCTTGCTGACGGACTGATCGTGCTAGGTGATCCTGATAGTGTGAGACAGCTATTCATCAATTTGATTGATAATGCGATCAAGCATAGTTTACCAGGCTCTGTCGTCTCGGTTAGAGGGGAACGAGTGGAGGATCGCATTCAGTTTGTGTTTAGTAATCCGAGTGATCCGATCGATAGCGACTACGTCTCCCGTTTATTTCAACCGTTCTATTTTGTACATGCTGTCGATACGGAGGAAGGCAGTGTGGGACTCGGTTTGAGCATTGTCAAATCGATCGTACAGCAGATGAACGGGACGATCGATATTGCTAATGAGCACAGTCAAACTATTGTGACCGTGCAATTAATCGCATTGACCGAAGTGGAAATGGAGAATCGATCATGAAGTATACAAATCTATTGGTATTGCTGCTCATCATGTTACTGCTATCGGCTTGCAGCAGTGCGCCTGTAACGGAGACGGTAATTATCCCGGATACGAATCCATCACCTGTGGATCACGCAAGCTCCAAACCAATCCACGTCAAAAAAATCTATCGTTTGCCCGATCGTTTTTCTAATGTTGGGCGCATACTCGGTTGGTCTGCCGATCATGCGGTAATTGCTACTTTTAATTCAAGCCAAAAAGTAAGTCTACAGCAATTGCCTTATCCGTATGAAAAAAGCAAAGATATCGGTACGATTGATCGTGCCAGCTATGATACGTTTCTGGCGCCAGATGGGAAAACCATTTGTGAAATATCTTCTTCTACTAATCAAACCGTTGTGCAGCTCGTTTCTTTAGCAGATGGGAAAAAGACAGTCCTTAATAAATGGGATGATGCTACATCTTATATTCAAAATATATCGTGGTCAGCGAATAGCAAATATATCAGTTATCTTGTCAACGAATCTTCAAATCAAAACCCGAACACGCTGCATATTTACAACATGTCTACGGGAACGGATAGCAGTTATCCGCTACGAGTTTTTCAAGCAACAGAAGGCGATGTCGTCATCCATGTCGATATTGCTAACAATGGTACAAGTGTGTTGCTGCAATCTTATCAAGGGAAGCGTCAGCAGAAAAAATTAGTTACGATGGTAGAGGTGTCTGGTAAGACGCTGGAGGTTCAATATGAACGCGAGATCGGTGGCAATGATGTTAGTTGGATGAATAACGATCAATTTGTGTTCCCTGGCGTAGATGGCTCGTTATACGAGTATGATCGGCGAAATGGTGAATTATCCGTCATTTTGGATCATGTGCTTAATTTTTCGTTCTCAAATGATCGTAAGAGCATTGCATATACATCGCTACAAGATCAAAATGTCATCTATGTAGGCAAGATTCAGGGCCGAAACGTACTGCATCAAGAACCTGTCTATCGCGGCATTACAGCCTATCTATTAATGTGGAATGAGGATGGTAAAAGTCTGCTCATTCAAGGTGCAAAACCGTGGGATGCGACACAAAGCTCCTCGACGACTAATTACAGTGAAGAGGCATTAATTGTTGCGCTGGAATAGTGAAGGCATAAGACGGTAAAATAGCAGAGGCGTGAGACGGTAAAAATCCCCTTATCGTTTTATGCAAACAAGTATACAGATGACTGGCTGTGTTAGACTATTCTCAATTCCAGTGTCTCTTTGTGAATAATGAACTGGCTGTGAATGATGAACTAGTAACTCGTACTATAGACCAATAGGTATAGGCGAACGAATCTTATATGAACGAGAGATGATAGACAAACAAACCGCATTCTGGCGCATGATGCCACAATGCGGTTTGTTCAATTTCGCTCTGTTGTGACAACTTGTTTACAAGTTCATCAAACTTTGGCGACAACTGTAGTTCATAATGAAAAGCATCAGGAATCATACTACACATAGCAAAGGATAGATACGAATGAATAGAAAGAATGCATGGGCGGCGAAATTGGCATGGGTGATTACAGCGTTAACTATTTCAGCAGCGGTGATATGGTTGTTTGGTGTCATGATACAAAAGGAGCGGCAACAAACAGTGGGTGACACTGCCATCGTTTATAATGCGGATGCTGCGCGGATCGATTCGCCACCTCCATCATCAGAATCATCGCCATCACTCGATACTGAGAATGGTCACTCTGTTGAATCTACTAAGGCGATTTCAAGCACGAATGCAGAAAGTTCCAACACAATTGCCGGTGGTGCAGGCGTTACAATGATCGGTGATTCGGTAACGGTTGGAATTGCGCCTTATTTGCAGGAAAAGCTGCCTCAGATGACGATTGATGGTAAAGTAGGTCGCCAAATGTCGCAAGCGACAGAAGAAATCAATAAGCTCACTGCTATGGGCAAACTGGGTGACTATGTCATTGTGGAACTCGGCAACAATGGTCCTTTTAGTCCGGAGCAATTGCGAAGTGTACTGCAATCTTTGTCCGGTGTCAAACGAGTATTGCTGGTCACAACGCGCGTGCCTGAAGCATGGGAAGATACAGTTAATACGACGATCACTCAGGTAGGACAGGAGTTTCCGAATGTGCAAATTGTAGATTGGTATGGGGCGAGTGCAGGTAAGGATCGTTATTTTTACAATGATGGTGTGCATTTGAAGCCAGCAGGTAGTCGGTATTACACTTCGCTTCTGGTTGCGGCGCTGGGGAAAGAATAAAATATAACACTTCAATGCAGCATGATGAGGAGTAGATAGGCATGGCTGAACAGAAATGTGTGGAACAAGCGATAAAGACATACTGGATCATTGGCCTGCTAAGTGTACTTGCTTCAGGATTGATCATAGGGTACTTGCAGTTTTTCTTTAATGAAATCGAAGCGGTAGCTCAAACGCTTTGTAACCATATATCGATGCCGGCAGGTGATCTGTCGATTATAGTAAGAAATGATGATCAGCCGTGGAGTGAATATAAAGCTTTGGTGAGGGGTAGTCAAACCTATATAATGGATGGCGGTATGATGAGTTGTATTTAGGTTTAAAACATAGCGGATGGTGGCTATAAAATAAGCGGATGGATTTCAGGGATATTTTGATGAAATATTCGTTTTGTCTTGGCCGAGAATAATTTTAATCTTAAATCCGTTTCAAGTCCTGGATGATGAAAATGCCAATGTGCAATCAAAATTCAAATTGGATAGGGTCAAGGCATTAGAGGCATAAAGAAGCCTGATGAATTGATATATTTAAGCTAAAATAATCGTTATAAAAACAGCGTATAATATAAATTATACGCTGTTTTTGGTTTAAACGAACATTATCACTCTCTATATACACTTATCTCACTAAAATTAGCATGATTTTTACTATTCTATGAGTGCAATCCAACTCAACATCGATGACTGAATTGGATTGTCCTGATCTCTACTGATCCCTATTATAATTTTCATTATGAACATAGTTAAAGCCTTCCACGCACTATTCATTTCACAGCAATCCAACTCAGATGATAATTACAATTGTACGAGCGATCACGAATGGTCATCATCGCCATCCAACACCCATTTAACATTATCGATTATCAGTGCTATGCTCATATAACGTATTCTGTATCCATGCAATGGATTCGTTCAGCATCTCCGCGTTTCCAGCCCGCTTATCACTTTCACATCAATTCGTAAGGAGGTTTTCGATGGATACGAACATACTTGCTAACGGACTTCGCATTATTGCCCATAGCAAAAGCGTGACTGGCGATATTTGGGAAGCGCATTTTGGAGCAGCGGCGATTGCAGCTTACTTCTTTACCGAAGAAAATAAGCTCGCTGTAGATACGGTCAATTGTATCCAGCTCCAGGTCGAAAAGATGCTTGTCGAGAAATCGTATACAACCACCCCTTACTCGGCAACGCAAATACAGATGGAGCAAGCGGAGGAGCTTATTCTTCAATCATTATCGTCGGTTATGGATGACCTGCACTGGGTCGGGCATAACGTAATCTATACCGCACTAAGTTTACAGGCGATTCGTGAACTGGATGGATGGGGAATAGAATCTGATATTCAAGGGATTTGCGTGTTAATTGAATCATTCAAACGAACCATTCCAGGTAGATCGTGGCTCGGTTATTCGGTAGCTGAAGTCAAACGATTAATGATTGAAGCGAGTGATCGATTCCCTGTAATTACAAATGCGCAGCAGTTATCATCGTTTGTATTAAATGAATTAGCATCGTTCCGTACTATTTACCGAGCCGAAGCTCATCATGATCTGATCGGGCATATGTTGACCTTTTCGCACGCTTTAAATATATTGTTCGATCTTGGATATAGTTCGTATGCACAACAAGCTATGCCTTCGCTATTCAAATTGATCAAGGCGCTCCGAGCTACACATGATCTTCAAGCGGATGCGACTATACGTTTGAATTCTCCTATAGATCATCTACCGCTCGTCAAAGCAACACGTTCATCATGGCTTCCGTTGGAACGGGAGTATTGGTCTACCGATTATGCGCCTCAAGATTGGGATTTCGGGCATGTATTCAAATTCCCGTATAGCTTTTACAATCACCTTAATCGAATCGATGTGGGTATGGCGAAAGCGGTGGAAAACTTTCGTTATATTATTTGCTCGGAATCGAAGTGAATGGAGTGTGCTTCAACAGATCGGATAGGGCGTTGGATAGAGTGATTGATAAAAGAGCGAAAAGACTTTAATCTAAAAAAGTCTTTTCGCTCTTTTGCTTCATATTTAGTTTTATATTCTAAGGATGAGCAGAGAAAATGGATCAATTGTAGTTAATTCAATAATTTTTTTGACTATAATACCTATAACAACTCATTGATTTATATAATTTATATAATTATACGCTGTTTTTGTTTTAGCGCTTTAAACGATAGGATGACAACCTCAGTTACATCTAAGTAAAGCTTTATTCAAGTATCATTTTCCATCTAATACCATACATTTTATTCAAATGCACTATTCGCAAAATTACACTTCATCTACACCTGATCTACACATCTCAATTTTATACTACATACATACCCAACCACACAGGAGGTCGTTAATCATGAACAAAACATCCAAACTTTTAATGAGCATCACATTGACAGGTGCAGCACTGGCTACACCGTGGGCACTTCAGACAAACAATGTATCCGCTGCTGCATCGACTACCCATAAGCAAACGATAGCGGCAGCGTCCAAGCAAAACAATAATCCATACGAAGTAGCCGGGATTAGTAGTGCTAACGCTTTTCATCAATTCTTCTTCAACTTCCAACAAGCGGTTATGAAAGGCAATAAGGCAGCGGTTGCTTCCAGAGTCCATTATCCGCTAAATGTGAACGCTAATGGAAAGACGTACACGATTAAAAATGCCAAGAGCTTTATCGCAAAATATGATTTTATTATGACGCCGGAAGTGAAACGTACACTCGCTTATGCGATTGAGGAAGATCTGTTTGTGAACTGGAAGGGTGTTATGGTTGGTAATGGTGAATTATGGTTCAGTCAATCGAATGGCAAGCTTGGTCTGGATGCAGTGAATCGATAAGCGATATACGCACAGGCAGCCGATCTATTCAGTCTCCAGCCCATACCGTGCACACCATCCATAGAGTGCGTCGATAGTGAGTACAACTTTGACAGTATCTCCATCTATAGGTAGCATGGAGTGGATATTAAATCCGACCGATACGGAGTGCATATAGAATGAACAAAACGATTTTACTTGTTGAAGATGATATATTAATGCGCGAATTTATGACGGACTATTTCAAAAAGGATGGTTGGAATGTACTGGAGGCGAATAATGGGCGTGAGGCATTAGAGCTATTTGAACAGCATGAATTGGATCTGATCGTGCTCGATATTATGATGCCGGAAGTGGATGGATGGTCGGTTTGTCGCCGTATACGCAAGCAATCGGCGATTCCGATCATTATTATTACCGCGCGCACGGACGACGATGATCAGGTGATGGGCTTTGAATTAGGCGCAGACGAGTATGTGACCAAGCCATTCAGCCCTAAAGTGCTTGTTGCACGAGCGACTGGATTACTTAAACGGGCACAGGGAACGCTTGGTCGCGAGAATGATCTATTCATCTATGGAGATGGCGCGCTGAAAATTAATAAGCGTGCCTATACGGTACAGGTGAACGATCAGCTGGTGAATTTAACCGCTAAAGAATACAATCTGCTTGATCTGCTCACCCGTCATTATGGTGCCGTACTAGATCGGGACAAAATTTTAAATGGAGTCTGGGGAATTGACCATTTTGGTGATCCGCGTGCGGTGGATACGCATATTAAGAAGCTGCGCGCCAAGCTGGGAGATGAAGGTCGTCATATTCGTACGGTGATCGGTGCAGGGTATAAGTTTGAGGTAGATTTATGAGCCTGCAAAGAGGTGAGCAGCGATGAGAACGAAAGGGATTGTATTCAAGCTGTTCATCATAACATCAATCGTTACCATCGGCATATTCGCCTTCATTTTACTAGGGCAGGGACTGTTTTTTGAAAAGTTCTATCGAACGGTTAAAGTGCATGATCTGGAGCAGAATATGCACTCGTTTGCTAAACAATATGCTGAACAAGGCGATAATCTAGTGTCATCGGCACGTCTGCTCGGTCAATTTAGCAATGATAATCATGCTGCGCTGGCGATTTACGATTCTGATTTACAGCGGCGTAGTCTGGACCCTTATTATATTACGATTCAAACGCAGGATCGCAAAGTATCGCTGTTATTTTCCTCACTTGGAACATCGATTGGGGATGTTCCACCGAACTTACAGATCGGCGCGACACTGACGGCAGACGGGATATATATGGATCAGGATGATAGGATCATGCAGCCTTCGTTATTGCAACCCCAAACGCCCGCACCGGAGCAAGGATTAACTCGTATTCAAGGACACATCACCGACTTGGTACTGCCAAAAGATCAGGAGATGAGCATGAGTCCATTTTATACGAGTACATTAATTGATGGAGCGTTTAATGATTGGCGTAATAACGTAAGTACGAATCACAATGATGCTATTGGTTTATTAAAAGCTGGTCAAACGATCGAGACCGAATGGGTTGATAACTGGAGCGGCGTGACGTATGCCATGATTATTATGCCTGTACAGGATAGTGGCGGTGGGATGAATTATGTACTGTCTCTATCTTCGTTGCAGCCGGTAGGGGAAGCAGCGGCTTTGCTGCAACGATATTACGTTTATCTAGCTCCGATCATTGTCGTTATTTTGCTAGTGCTTTCCTTTATATACTCCCGATTATTATCCAGACCGTTATTGCAGTTAAGTCGTACATCAGCACGGATGGCAAGACTGGATTTTCAAGCGGTCGATCATGGGGCTATCCGTTCAACAGATGAATTTGGCGAGGTGTCTCGTAATTTGGATACGCTGCGCCATAATTTGGATACGGCGTTACGCCAATTGTCCGAGACGAATGAAGCGCTCAGCCGTGAGATGGAGGAGAAAATCCGTGCAGAAGAACTGCGTAAGGAATTGATCGCTAACATCTCGCACGAGCTGAAGACGCCGCTTGGCATTGTAAAAGGCTTTGCAGAAGGCTTACAGGACGATGTAGCAGCGGATAAGCGGGAACGATATGTTCAGCTAATTGTAACCGAAACCGACCGGATGAATGCCTTAATTATGGATATGCTACAGTTATCCCGTTTTGAAGTAAAAGCGGTGAAGCTAAAACAAGAAACGATCGATATTGTGCAGCATATTGAAGCTTTACTGCATTCTTTTACCCCTCAATTGGATCATCGTAATCTACGCGTCCATACGTTTGGCGATAAAACGTTAGAGGTGACAGCAGATCCGAGACGAATCGATCAGGTGCTACTCAATCTGCTCAGTAACGCTGTTCGTCATGCTCGTGAAGGTGGCATCATTACTGTCAATTGGCAAATAATTGAGGATAACGAAGTGGAGATTAGGATTGAAAACGAAGGTGATCCTATTCCGGCACAGGAGCTGGAACGAATCTGGGATCAATTTTACCGGGCGGAGCGCTCACGAGATCGCAAGACTGGCGGTACAGGGCTAGGACTGGCGATCGTTAAGCATATTTTGGAACTATACGGGAGTCGATATGGGGTAAATAACATAGAGAACGGTGTCGCTTTTTATTTTACATTGAAGCGAGTGAAAGCCGCACAAGAAATGAGGAACAATAATGAATAAAATGTATAGTTCGGTAGCATCCATGTTATTAATGGGTGGGGTGTTAATTAGCGGTTGTGGAAACCAAGCGCCAAACACAGCTACATCATCTCAACCGACTTCCAGCGACACGTCCAGTCCATCAGATACGGTACAAAATAATGACGTAACTTCGTCGCCAATGAATCAGCAGCAGGGAGAGACGGATACAACGACCGGTAATGAAGTCGGTGGCATCGATACGTCGAATGAATCCTCCGCTGATGGAGCGACAGAGAACGATCAAACGGCTAATTCAAACGATATTTTGATCATTATCGACCAGACGGAGAAGCCGATCGAAGATGCAGGTATGTTCAATTTCTCTATCCAACATCTACCCAAAGGCTATCGTCTGGATAAGATGAGTTGGACGGGCAAAGGGAAAGAAATCGTAAATACGTATAAACAAGCGATTGAAAATGGCGGTACAGGTGGTCCGGAAGACGGTTCATTTTACATTAGTGGAGATGGACAATTTTCAGGCTTTTCCTATCCTGAATCTCGAAAAGGGGAGCAGGGTACAGTAGCGTTTACGTTCGTTAATGATGCTGAGCATGAGATAAAATGGGAGAAAAAACTTACTTTGAAATGAAAAAAAGTGCGTCATCCTGATTGGAAGGGTGTCGCACTTTTTGTAGTTGTAGTTGTAGTATATCTATGTCGGATTGGACCATTTTCATTAATATGCGCTAATAGTTCATTACATAATAATCAACACTTTGATCAACAATTCACTAATGCTTAATTTTAATAAAAATATTAGTTTACATAATATTTATTATGTTTATAAAAATAAACTACAATGCAATACACCAAATGCCAACTGAAAAAACAGCATTTCCATTAAAATACCACCTTGATGTATACCCTGTCCAACAATCTATATTACTTCTCCAAGCATGTACCTGACTATCACTAATACAAGTTGCTATTCTCTTTCAATTTCGTACTAATTGTCCGACTAACCTTGCCTATCTCGTAAAATTAAAGCAGGCACCAGCCTAATATAAACTAGTTCGCCTACAATCTCTACAATCGTTTGCGTAACAATAATAGCGGCCACGATCATGCTCCATTCGCCAGGTAATGCTAAAGCAAGTGGAAGCACAACGAGCGAATTGCGTGTACCTGAACTGAAGATCAGCGTGCGGCCTGAAGCGACATCCAGCTTAAACCAGACTGCAATCGAGCGCGCAACCCACGGCATAATGAGCATAAATGCAATATACACAGGGATTACCGCTAAAATCACATCCCAGTGCGCGGTTAATTTGCCAATTTGCGAGGATATAATTGTAAATAATGTTAACGCCATCAATGGCACAGGTAGCCAGGCAGAGAAAGAAAGTCCCATTTGAAAAGGCTGATAACGCCTGGATAGCGACTGTACACCAATCGCTACAACGAGCGGAGTCACAATAATGATCAAGAATGCTTCGATAAAAGGCTGCGGATCTACAATCTTCATTGCTTCCGGGCCAAGAAATAGCCACAAATACAAGGGAAGTAAGATCATCTGTGTCATGAACAATAGGGGGGTGCTGAGCAGCATTAACTTCTCATTTCCACGCCCTAAATAGGTAAATACAATCACATAATCAATACAGGGCGTAAGCAGCACCATATATACACCAAGCAATACAGGCATTTCCTGAGGAAGCAAATGACTTAATAGCCATACTACGACTGGAACAGCAATGTAATTGGCTATCAGAATTGCTGTTAGAAAACGCCCATTAACGAATGATTGCCGAATGGAAGCAAACGGAATCTGCGTAAACATGCCATACATCAGTACAGCGATAATAGATGAAAGCAGTGCAGGATGGTTCAATATAGGCACAATTTGCTTAGCGAATAACCCTGTAATGGCTGCTGCGATAAGTATAATGATATACAGTCCAACTTGATGTTGCTCCATCTGCTCCCTTGTTAACATAGCGCATCGAACTCCTTTTAACTCTTCATTCAATATTCTGGCACAATTGCATGCCATTTCGATAAAAATTCGCAAAAAAGCCATTTCATTTCTATTAGCCAATCCATATGCATACATATTCGATTTTATCATGATCGATAGTCGCATCATATAGCAGGAATAAAAGGGGAGAGCTTGCTTAAACAAATAGTATAGGAGTTCACACTCGTTTATTATTTATTAACATAATAATTATTATGTTAATATTTCCGATATTTAATATGCAAAAAGTTGAATTAACAAATGATACTGTGATTCACCAATCAAATAAAGCGCTTGAAAAAAGTCCCTAATTCTACTACAATTACAAACGATAATGAGATTCAATATCAATTACAAGTCACAGGGGGAAGAAATCTATGTACAGATTTAAAAGATCATTGCTTGGAGCTTCTGCATTACTGCTCATCATTATGGTGTTAGCAGGATGCGCATCCGGTAACTCCAATGAGTCTGCCAATGCTTCCGGGCAATCGGCTACCAATACAGACGCTTCTGCAAACACGCGCACGGTGAAACACGCAATGGGCGAAACGAAAATTGTAGGCACGCCGAAACGGGTTGTCACACTGTATCAAGGAGCTAATGATGTCGTTGTCGCTCTTGGTGTGAAGCCAGTCGGCGTTGTAGAATCGTGGGTTCAACAACCGGTCTATGATTATCTGAAAAAAGACCTCGGTGATGTACAGCAGGTGGGTCAGGAATCCCAACCCAATCTGGAGGAAATACATAAATTGAAGCCGGATCTGATCATTGCGACGAAAACTCGCCATGAAGACATCTATGATCAGTTGTCTCAGATCGCGCCAACCGTCATGACAGATAAGCTGTACGACTGGAAAGAAACGGTGAAAGTGGCTGGCGAAGCGTTGAACGAGCAGGATAAAGCCAACAAATTGCTTTCAGATTGGGATGCTCGTGTAGCAGATTTCAAATCGAAAATGGGCGATCGTCTTCCTATTGAAGCAACCATTACCAATTTCCGTTCCGATCAGGTTCGTATCTATTACATGGGTTATGCAGGTCTGATTTTGAAAGATCTGGGTTTCACCCGTCCTGCTGGACAGGATTCCGATACATGGGGCACCGAACTGACATCCAAGGAAAATATTCCAAATATGAATGCAGATATGATCTTTAACTTTAATTCGGGTGATGATCAGGCAGCTATTAATAAACTGTACAAAGATTGGACAAGCAGTCCACTATGGGCAAATCTGAATGCGGTTAAGAAAAATCAGGTCTACCAGGTGGATGAAGTGAACTGGAACATGGGTGGAGGATACATTTCTGCCAATCTGTTGCTGGATGATCTGTACAAACAATTTAAATTGAAATAAGCAGTATCTCATTGTTGAATAGCAAGGTCTATCCGGTCGGAAGCGCAATATGCTGCTAGATGTCGATCGGATGGGCCTTGTTTATCCATTTATATGCTGACTGCTCAGCAATAGAAGTGGTGTATCATGGTGTAATGTTCAGGTATAGATTGGATTTGCACTTCATATCAACCTATACGACCTCTAACTTGGAAAACGTACAGTTAGATCCTGGATCAAAATGCAAATGGACAATTCAGATCGATATTATGGAAGAAAGAGTGAGTCTATGTTTCCGCTGTTCAGACAAGGAAAAAGCAGATTGGCAGGCTTGCTGGTGCTGCTACTAATCGTAGTACTGGCGGCTGTTGCCAGTATGATTTATGGACGGACACCGATCACGTTTGCGGTGGCGATTGAAGCATTCACGCATTATGATCAGCAATCCGTCGCACATGTCGTTCTGCATACAGAGCGTTTGCCGCGTACGATTATTGCGGCAGTTGTTGGTGCAGTGCTCGCTATAGCTGGCGCGATGATGCAGGCGCTGACGCGGAATCCGCTTGCTTCACCGAGCGTATTCGGCATCAACGCCGGCGCGATCTTTTGTATCGTTATTGCGGTTGTCGTACTGTCTATCGATTCGTTAACGACATTGATGTGGTTTGGGTTTGCAGGTGCAGCGATCTCTGCTGTGATTGTGTATCTGCTCGGCTCCATCGGTCGTGATGGACTGACGCCGATCAAAATTATACTCGCTGGTACAGCGATGACTGCGCTATTCTCATCATTTACCCAGGCGGTACTTATACTTGATGGAACAGGTCTACAGGATGTGTTGTTCTGGATGACGGGTTCGGTGAGCGGGCGTTCGCTTCAGATGTTATATCCGGTATTGCCGTATATGGCAATTGCGGTCATTATTGCGCTTAGTATGGGTAGAGCGATTAATCTACTGCTCACTGGTGATGATATCGCTCGCGGAATGGGGCAGAATGTGCTGGTCGTGAAGCTGCTCATGGGTCTTGTAACTGTATTGCTCGCTGGTGGCGCTGTCTCTGTAGCAGGTTCGGTCGGATTGGTCGGGCTTGTCGTTCCACACTTGATGCGCGCGCTCGTGGGTAACGATTATCGGTGGTTAGTTCCGTATTGCTTGCTCGGCGGTGCGATTTTGCTGCTGCTGGCAGATGTGACGGCGCGTCTTGTCATTATGCCTTCCGAGTTGCCGCTAGGCGTCGTTACAGCGCTGATTGGTGGCCCTTTCTTCATCTATATCGCCCGTAAGGGGGTGACTCGCCTGTGAAACGCATCATTACATTTCGCAGTCGTAACGAGCGTGTATCGTTTCGTTTGGAAAAGCGTTCGTTACTCATTATTGGCGTACTGACATTAGTAAGTGTACTAGCTTTAATTATAGGTACTGGCTTTGGCAGTGATTATATTGCACCGCTGGATGTATTACGCACGATCTTAGGCTGGAATGATGGCGATTTTGACTTTGTTGTGCTGACGTTACGTTTACCACGTGTACTACTGGCGATGCTGGTAGGGATGGCGCTCGGAATGTCAGGCGCTATTTTACAAGGGATTATACGCAATCCGCTTGCTTCGCCTGATGTGATTGGGATTACAGGCGGTGCGGCTGTAGCAGCGGTCGGATTTGTCACATTGCTCGGTGGCGCGCTTAGTATTAAACTATTGCCGTTATTTGCTGTAGCCGGAGCGCTGGTAACCGCATTGATCATTTACATGCTGTCATGGAAGTCTGGTGTAACGCCGATTCGGCTTGTACTGATCGGGATCGGCGTATCGGCGATTACAGGCGCAGGTACGACTTTTATGCTGATTATTAGCCCATTTTATACAGCCGGGCAGGCGTATATTTGGCTCACCGGTAGTGTGTATGGAGCAACATGGACTGATGTGAATACGATATGGCCGGTGTTAGTCATTATTTTACCAGCAGCGATCATTCTGGCACGCAGTCTGAATGCGCAGGAGTTTGGCGATGATCTAGCAACAGGACTTGGCGTTACGGTGCAAAAGCATCGGTTTCTGCTGCTGGCATGCAGTGTGCTGCTGGCAGGAATTGCTGTCTCGGTCGCGGGCACGATTGGTTTTGCTGGATTGATGGCGCCGCATATTGCACGCAGGCTTGTAGGGCGTATGTTTGGCAGCTTGTTGATTGTGTCAGGGCTAATCGGCGGTTTGCTCGTGTTCGCTGCCGACTTGATTGGACGAACGTTATTTGTGCCGCTGGATGTGCCAGCAGGGGTGTTTACGGCTGGTGTAGGGGCGCCGTTCTTCCTCTATTTGCTGTTCCGTAATCGGAATCAATTTTGAACAAATAGAATGATGAAATAAATAGATAGAAGGATGTTGCTTATATGCACAGATCATCCTTTTGTTATGCAAGTGCATCTCGAAATGATCTGCGTTGATCAAAGGGTGTGTGTAAACTCGTAGAGGTGTAAGCTGCACAGACTATAGTCCATCGCCTTATTCCGTCCTGGAGTATGAAGTAGTGTCTGCTCTAGCAAAACCGTTTGCGTACACGTCCTAGATCTGTGTACGCAACATTAGTATATACGTCTCAGCTTACTCTGCATCATATCGTTTGAAAACATAAAGGAGGTTGCCCGATGAGTATACTCCAAGCCAAAGAGCTTACGGTCACGTATGGACAGGCACCCGTTATTGAAAATCTGAATCTTACGATTCCTACAGGGCAGATTACCGTGCTTATTGGCAGCAATGGCTGTGGCAAATCGACGTTGCTGCGCACGATGGCAAGACTGCTCAAATCCCGCTCTGGCTCTGTATTGCTAGATGGACAGGATATCGCTCAGTTGCCAACAAAGGAAGTATCCCGTCGCATGTCGATTTTGCCTCAGGGACCTACTGCTCCGGAGGGATTAACGGTCAATCAGCTAGTGCGGCAGGGGCGCTATCCTCATCAAGGTTGGCTTAAGCAGTGGTCACGTGAAGATGAACAGATGGTCACGCGTGCGCTGGATGCGACCAATCTAAGCTCGCTGGCCGATCGTCCGGTCGATGCACTTTCCGGTGGTCAGCGTCAGCGTGCCTGGATCGCCATGACACTTGCGCAAGGAACAGAAACGCTGCTGCTGGATGAACCGACAACGTATCTGGATATGACGCATCAGATTGAAATCCTCGATCTCCTATTTGAACTGAACGAGCAGGAGGGACGGACGATTGTAATGGTGCTGCATGATCTGAATCTAGCATGTCGTTATGCGCATCATATCGTCGCCGTACACAATCGTTCTATCTTCGCACAGGGCAAGCCGGAAGATATTATTAATCAGGATCTCGTTCGCAATGTATTTCATATGGAATGCGAGATTTCAGTCGATCCGCTATTTGGTACACCATTATGTATTCCGCATGGGAAGGGGAGGAAAGTACATGGTCAACACCAGAGCTTTAATCACATCGCTAGATGATCATGAACTGGATGTACTAGCGCAAAGCTATCGCCTTGCTACCTGCGCTTCAGAGCACCGTGAGCTATCGATCAACTGTACCGATTTGCTAAAGCCAGAGCTGGCGATGCCATTTCTACAAAAGGTTGGCGCTTTTTGGGAAACTGATTCGATGACCGCGATCGTCTCCTTGTTTGCTAAGCGCTATGCGTATTTAACGATTGCGGCGGGATTGTATGCGATGTCTCGCTATAATAAAGGGATGGATCTAGCTTTAAACAATAGCTCGCTGGAATCGCATATACAGGGCGAAGCATGGTTGCCTAAAGTGCTGCTAGGAAATAGGGAGGTTAGCTGCCCACTCGAAGGAAAACGCAATGAATGGCGTGACGAAGTGATCCAGCGTATGTTTGCCGATAATCTAGCAACGGTATGGGCTGCATTGTCGAACATGTCAGGCGTTAGCCAGGCGGTGTTATGGGAGAATACCGCGATCTACGTGTACTGGCTATATGAGAATCAATTTGCCGAAGGTGCCGATGAGCAGGAACGGCAGCAGATCGAAGCGGATTACCGTTATCTTGTGCAGGATGCGCCTGCTCATTTATTTGCCCAGCGCACCAATCCTTTACAAAAATTCGATTCTCCTAAGCGTGTTACCGCAGTATCCAATACGCCGATTCGTGTACGTAAAACGTGCTGCTTTTATTATTTGGCGGCAGATGAGCCAGATGATTATTGTCCGACCTGTCCGAAGCTTAAGCATGGATAGACGTGTGTAGATCGGAGTATGGTTAATGGATCGTTATGCAGTTGTTATAGCATAGTTGGCATACTTCGAATTGACGTAATTCAGAAGAGAAAGTTCGAGCATTTAAGAAAACAGGTACTATCTGAAAGATTGAAGTCTGTAGTCAGATGTTAATTCAGATTCAGATTTCAGGTAGTACTTTTCGCTTAAATGGGACAATGTATCGTCTGTTTGCGATTTTAGTTTACATATACATTATTATGTAAACTAAATATATACTTATTATAATTCGTCATCTATTTTCAGCATGGGGCAAGTCCTACGACATTGCTTTTCTTGTTGTATGTTTCTGCATGTGTATTTATATCATGTAGATAATGGTGTACCAAATAGCGGATCGACTAAAATCTCGCACTCATATGAAATACATTGCGAACGAACTTCTTTTACATCTGTCCTAACAGCTATAGATCATGATCTCGTTCACAACTATGCTGCCTTTATTTTCCCCATTACTTCGCTATTCTTTTACACTTCAAACAAAACCCTCTATCTTTCCTCGTATCGCTACTGTTCTCATTGTTCGCCATCATTTTCTCTTTTTTTCCTAAAAAGTTGGTTGTTGACAACGATAAGCTTTGTCCTTTAAGATAGGTATCGAATAAATGATATTGATAATCATTATCATTTTTTTTGAAACTGGAGGAGGATATTTTGTGTTTTTAAATCAGATGCAAAACCTGCAAAATCGGCTCATTGCAGCCAGAGCGCAGGAGCTAGGCATCACCTGTGAGTTACTCGTTCCAGATTGTGAGGATTTTCTTCGTTTAACGCAAAATGGACAAACGATCATTATTAACAAAACGCGCTCGCACCGTCTCCCATTGTTAGCCGGATTGCTGGCCAAGGACAAGCAAGCATCAAATCTGTTGCTAGAGCAACGTGGCTTACCTGTTCCGCCCTATGCTGTTGTTAGCGATGCTGGCCTTGATCTACGCTGTATTGAAGCGGCACTCGCTTTTGTAGAGCGATTACCACTGGAGCGTCGTTCAGTCGTTGTAAAGCCGATGGATGCGAGTCGAAGCGATGGTGTTACGATCGATGTACGGACGAAGGAGCAGCTTGTGCAAGCGATGCAGCATGCGGCTGCATATAGTCGTCAGATTATGCTACAGCAATTTGTGCAGGGGCTGGATTATCGTGTACTTGTTATTAATGGCAAGGTAGAGGCCGTTACCTGTTATCGCCCTGTGGAATTGATCGGTGATGGGCATTCAACGATCACGGAACTTATTGCAGAAATCAATACACGTCGAATCGCTCAGACGAAGATTGGCACGATTGATCGATTCGCTGCGATCGATACGGAAAAAAGTTCGGTTAATAATGTATTGAAGCGCCAAGGTTATACGGTTGATGATATTCCAGTAGCGGGTCAGTTGGTCTCGTTATATGACACGGAACAGATGGAAGCCGGGGCGATTTCTGAATTTTATTCCGATTGTACGGATCATATTTGTCGGCAAAATATCGAGTTGTCTATTGCAGCGGCTGAGACGCTGGGAATCGATGTTGCTGGCATTGATATACGCTGTCAGGATATTACGCGTCCACTCACATTGGAGCAGGGCGGCATACTGGAAGTGAATGCTTTACCAGACATGATCCATCATGTGTATCCCTATGAAGGTCAATCACGCGATGTCGTTGGTGCCTATCTAAATTATTTATTTACCGCGCAAAAAGAGCCTGTTCTGGCAGGCACTTATACACAAAGGAGCGTCGATTACGATGTCACTGGAAATTCAAAGTGAGTATTTAAAGCTACAGGAGCAAAAGGAATCCAATGCAAGAGCCTATCCACGCCATTTCCCACTGGTGATCAGCAAGGCAAAAGGCATGATCGTAACGGACACAGAGGGACGCCAATATTACGATTGTCTGGCAGGTGCAGGCACACTGGCGCTTGGACATAATCCAGATGTGGTCGTAGAAGCGATTCGTGAAATGCTGGATCAGCAAATCCCTTTACATACGCTGGATCTGGCAACACCGCTAAAGCTTGCTTTTATGGAGGAATTGTTCTCCTTATTGCCAGAGCAAATGCGAGATCATGCCAAAATCCAGTTTTGCGGCCCGACAGGGGCAGATGCGGTCGAAGCGGCGATCAAGCTCGTCAAAACGGCTACAGGTGGACGCTCAATTTTGGCATTTCACGGTAGTTATCACGGTTCTACACAAGCAACGATGGCGATGAGTGGCAATTTAAGCAAAAAGCAGCATTTGCAAAGCTTACTGCCGGATGTTCATTTCCTACCGTTTCCATATGAATATCGTTGCCCATTCGGTGTTGGTGGAGAGATGACCGCCCAGCTCAGTGCGCAATACATTGAGCACGTGCTGGATGACTGCGAGAGCGGTATTGCTGCACCATGTGGTGTGATCGTCGAGACGGTGCAAGGAGAAGGAGGCGCGATTCCAGCGCAGATCGAATGGCTGCGTGAGTTGCGCCGTATCACGGCAGAGCGCGGTATTCCGCTCATTATCGATGAAGTGCAAACCGGATTTGGCCGCACAGGTCGCATGTTTTCATTTGAACATGCCGGCATTGTGCCGGATGTGATCATCTGCTCCAAAGCGGTCGGTGGCAGCTTGCCGATGTCAGTCATTTTGTATAAAGAGGAACTTGATCGCTGGCAGCCTGGTGCACATACCGGTACTTTCCGTGGTAATCAGATGGCCATGGCAACCGGACTTGCCACTCTTCGCTATTTGCGTGAGCAACGTGTGCTGGATAATGTACAGCAGCGGAGCCAGCAGATGATGACCCGGCTTCGTTCTCTGCAAGCGATCATCCCTGCGATTGGTGATGTGCGTGGACGTGGCTTGATGATTGGCATAGAAATGGTCGAGCCGTCCGGTACACCGGATCGACTCCAACATTTCCCAGCCAGTGGACGGATCGCGGAAGCTGTACAGCGTCGCTGTTTTGCAAATGGGATGATTATCGAGGTCGGTGGGCGTCATTCCTCTGTCCTGCGATTTCTGCCGCCACTTGTCATTACAGAGCAGGAAACCGAAACGGTACTACGTATATTCGAACGCTCGATTTATGAAGCGCTGGCAGAGTTGGCGGAGCAATGAGCCAGCCTAAAGGGCTGAGTCAATATGCGATACTTGGCTCTATTCTGATCGGTGCATTTTCGCTCGTATTAACGAATAGCGCTTTTAACGTATTATTACCGTATTTTGTCACCTATTATGGGATCTCGACTTTAACCGGCGGTTGGATTATTGCATTGTATATGCTTGCGATGACATTGACGATGCCGCTTGCCTCATTAGTTGTTGATCGTCTCGGACGCAAGCGCACGTATATGCTTGGCATTGTGCTGTATGGCGTTTCATCGATACTCGGTGCGCTGCTGTATGACCATGTATCCGTGTTACTGCTTGTCCGCTTCATTCATGGCGCTGCGGCAGGGCTAATGATTCCGCTCTCGCTCGTATTGTTATTTGACAACTATGGAACGGAAGTTAGAGGTCGGATTACAGGCGCATGGGGCATGCTACTGATGATTGCACCTGCGATTGGGCCGACGCTGGGTGGTTTGATTATTCAATTCGGACGTTTGGACGTACTATTCTGGCTCAATGTGCCGTTTGCGATCTGTGCGTTATTCTGGTGCGGGCGTTATATTCGTCCGTATGTGCCTGCACAGCGCAAGCAGATTCAACCTAGCAGTATCAGCTTGATGCTGGGCGGGATCGCTAGCTTGAGTTTGGGCATTCAATTATACTCGTCCACGATTGTACCTGTTGCTTTCGCATGGAGTCTTTTCCTGCTTGGTGTGTTACTGCTAATATGCTTTGTCCGTCTGGAAAATAGACGTCAGGAGCCGATGATTCGCTACAATCTGTTGAAAAGCAATCCTCTGTTTGCATGGAGTGTGCTGATTTCGACAATACAGGATTGTGTGATGTTTGGAGCGATTTTTGCATTGCCGCTATTATTTCAGAATGTATTTGCATTGTCACCATCGGTATCCGGGCTGATGTTTCTACCAGGAGCGATCACGACGAGTCTGTTCATGTGGATCGGTGGCAACTGGTTTGATCGCGGACGAAGCAAACGGTTTATCGCTTGGGGAACAGTTGTTGTCGTACTGACACTATTTAGCTTTGTATGGTTGCCTCAGAGCACAGGTATTGTGATACTGGTGCTACTAATGGCTTGCCGTGGTGCGGGCATGGGTTTATCCGGTATGAGTACATCCGCACTCGGCTTGCAAGCATTGCCGGAAGAAGATATGCATGAAGGTTCAGCGCTCGCTACGACGTTACAGCGATTGATTTCGTCATTTGCGCTTATTATATTGACATTATTTTATGATGGACGCTGGCAGATGCTGGCACAGTCGGGTTACGCTGCACAGACCGCGCAATGGATGGCATTACGCGAAGTGCTGGTCATTTTAGGAGCCATGCTGCTGATCACAGTGCCCGTCATTTTATTTATAACAAGAAAGAAGGTTGGCATCATTGCTGAACACAACGGGCTTGAAAACCATGAGCAGCCAACAGCTTGATTCGTTGCTCCAAGCCGAGAAGCATACATGCAAGTTACTGCTGAACTGTTATATTCGCGAGCTTGGTCCAGAGCGGCCGACAGAAATTAAAGTGAAGCGGCAACAGGGAATCGTGCATATCGATTTCCCCGCAAGTCGTAAAAGCTTGCAGGCGGAGCTGGCTTATTACTCAGCGACCGGGGAGCATGAATATCGCTCGTTCATATGGGTGCCGTATACACCACTGTACACGCAGGAGCAAGCTAACGAAGCAGATACAGTACAGACGCATGCGTATAACTATGCTAACGATACGGATACGGTACAGATGTATGCTCATCAGCATGCTAACGATGCCGGAGCTTGCCTGCAAGCGGAAATACAGTATGCCGAGTCTGGCAAGCATTTACAACTGCTGGAAGCGATTATAGCCGAGCTGCATGACGAAGAGCAGGTAACGAACGAACGCGCCGAACAATTTCGGCAACGGGTCGATAACAGTCTGCACAATACGGCGCTGTATATGGACTATGCCGTTCGTTATGGCAAGCCGTTAACCGATTATCGTAGCTCGGAGCAGGCCTTAATCGTAGGTCATCCGTTTCATCCGTTTCCGAAAAGTACACTCGGTTTTAGTAGAGAAGACGTACAGAGATATAGTCCCGAACTAGGCAGTGCCTTTGCGCTATGTTATGTCGCGGTGAGACGTGATTGCTACAAGCAAGACTGGGCAGTGGACAGTTATCGTCAGCAGATTGAAGATCAGCTTCGTCAGCACCTACTCAGCACAGAAATCGGCACTCAGGAGCAGATGCTGACCAAATGGCTACAAGAGGAGCAATACGAGCTATTGCCGATGCATCCATGGCAGTATGGCTACATTCAGTCATTGCCGGTTGTACGACAATATATCGATGAACGCAAGCTGATTCTGCTCGGGCAATGTGGTCCATTTGCCTATCCGACCTCTTCAGTACGCACGGTATTTTTACCGGAACTGCACTGTAATATGAAGCTGCCGTTGCATGTGGGTATTACGAATCTGCTCCGTACGAACAGTGAAGAACAGATGACGCGTACACTGGCAGCGACACGTTATGTGTTAGAGCAGCAATGTTTTGTAGACGAGCCGTATACGCATATTGCATGCGAGATGGGCACGGCGACGTGCCAGTTTGACTCCGATCAATGGACAAGGTTGTTCACTGTCGCTTATCGACCGATTGAATTTGATTCGTCCTGCACCTATGTATTGTCAGCGCTCGTTGAATCGGTACAGCCAGCAGGACCTTCACAGCTATATGAGCTATTACGCGGTATGGCGGCTACAGAGTTCAATGCCGGGACGGACGCTTTCGCACAGACTAGCGACAGTTCGAACATAGTATCTCATCGAATTGTTGAAATGGCTGAGCAATGGCTGCATCTGTATTTGGAGCGTTCCTTATTGCCGATCCTGCGAGCAGGGGAACAGCTAGGCATTCATTTTGAAGCTCATTTGCAAAATACGCTGGTGACGCTCCACAATGGTTGGCCGCAGCATTTTATTATTCGTGATCTTGAAGGCGTTAGTGTGGAGCGGCGGATGCAGTCCATAACGGCTGGTGACGAGCTTTTATTTTATACAAGTGAAGCGGCGCGGGCACGTACAGCTTATTATTTTATCGTGAACCATATGGGTTCATTGTTGCATGTGCTGGCACGAGATACGGGGTATGATGAGCAGCATTACTGGCAGCTGGCAACCGCTTTATTACAGGAAGAGCTGGAGCGTGCAGATAACGAGTTGATCCGTGAGCTGCTGGCAGCGGATAGCTTCCGAGCGAAGCAAAATTTGCGCAGTTGTTTGCAAGGACATGGAGACGCCCCGGCGTATGTGCATGTACGTAATATGCTAAAACAAACAGGAGAGTGACCATCAATGGGAACAAGCGGAATGATTGAAGTGAAGCCACAGCTACATAGCTCGGCTTATGACCGGGTGCAGGAACGAATTATGCGTCAAACGCTGGAGGCGCTCTGGTTTGAAGGGATTTTGCCCTATGAACGTCAGGGAGAGGTATGGCAAACCGAAGGCAGAACGGCAGATGGAGAAACGGTGCTCTATAGCTGTCAGGCGGTGGAAAAGTTATCGTTTGGACGGATACGGATTCAGCCTGGAACGATTCAGCGTGAAGATGCGCCTTGTCAGGATGTACATCTGTTTTTGCAGGAACTGGTAGGTGAGCGATTGGAAGGCGAGCGGATTCAGCCATTTATTGGGGAGCTATTGGAGACACTGGCAAAAGACAGTCAATGTCAGGCATCGCTGCACGATCAGATTCCCGAACAGGACAGGCATTATGAAGCGCTGGAAAGTCATATGACAGATGGGCATCCCTATCATCCAAGTTATAAGTCCAGACTGGGCTTCTCGCTATATGATAATGCGGCGTATGGGCCGGAATTCGATCCTGAAGTGCGTCTGTACTGGGTAGCTGTACATAAGGAATGGGCGGATACCGCGGTCTCGAACGAATTTGATGTTGAGGCGCTATATGCACAGCATCTGACAGCGGAAGATAATGAGCGTTTTACCGCAAAAATTCAAACGTATGGCGATCCGCAGCAATATGTGCTGCTACCTGTGCATCCGTGGCAGTGGGAGCATCGGATCGAGCCTGTGTTTACCCGTCAGCGGTTTGATGGCACACTGATTCCACTTGGTGAAGGGGAAGCAAGCTATCGTCCACAGCAATCGATTCGTTCACTATCCAATCGTCATGTAGCAGACGCGCCCTATATTAAGCTCGCACTGCATATGACCAACACTTCGACGAGCCGCATTCTGGCACATCATACAACGCAAAATGCGCCGCTCATTAGCGATTGGCTAACCTCATTAGTACAGCAGGATGCCTTACTCCAGCAGCAAGGCTTTGATATTTTGCGTGAGATGCTGGGCATATCCTTCCGTTATGCTCATTTGCCGGCATTACAATATGGTGAAGCCTACGGCTCACTCGGTACGATCTGGCGTGAAAATATTGCCGGCAAGCTACAGGACAATGAGCAGGCGTGGCCACTCAATGCGGTATCACTCGTGCAGCCGAATGGTGAACCATTTGCAGCGGCTGCGATCGCTAAGCATGGGGTAGAAGCATGGAGTCAGGCGCTTGTAAACGCGGTTGTGCTGCCGATCGTGCATTTACTTTATGCTCATGGTATTGCGCTGGAATCTCATGCTCAAAATATTATTCTGGTACTTCAAGATGAGCTACCGAAGCGAATTATCGTGAAGGATCTGCATGATGGTGTACGGTACGTACCAGAGCAATTGCTATACTCGGAGCAAGCGCCAGCGTTACACCCGATTCCCGAAACCCATCGTAAGTTCAACCGCTACTCGTTTATCCATGCGGAGAGTGTTGGTGAAGTGAGAGATTATACGTATGATGCTTTCTTCTTTATTTGCATGACGGATCTAGCTTTTGCATTGGAACGCTTCGGGTTGTCGGAAGCGGCATTTTGGAAGCTGTGCGCAGATACGATCACGAATTATCAAGAGCAGCATCCACAGTATGCGAGTCGTTTTGCGGATTATGATCTATTTGCTCCAGATGCGTTAATTGAGGAAATGACGAAGCGTCGTTTATATGGTGATAGTGAACTGTACTTCCGCAGTGTGAGCAATCCGCTACAACTTGCTCGAGACGGAAAAATCGGATGAAGCAGCAACGTACCGACACATTGATGGAGCGTATTCGTAACAGACAGCCGGTATTCGGATTGTTCGTATCAATTCCACATCCGATCATTGTTGAAATGATTGGAGCAGCTGAGTATGACTTTGTCATCATCGACTGCGAGCATACGACTACCGGGCTGGAAGCGGTAGAAGAAATGGTACGTGCCGCCGAGCTGGTCGGTGTGACACCGCTTGTGCGCGTCGCTACAGTGGAGCGGACGGAAATTCTTCGTTTGCTCGATTGTGGGGTCAAAGGGATTGTCCTTCCGCATGTGGAGGATGTAAGGCAGATCGAAGAGGCTGTACAGCACGCTTATTATTATCCGATTGGACAGCGTAGCTTGAATAGTGGACGTGCGGGGACATTTGCCAAGTATAGTTTGCAAGATTATATCGGGCAAGCGAATGAGTCGATTATGATTGTGCCGATGATCGAGAGTATAGCGGGCGTGCGGGCAAGTCAGCAGATTGTAGCGCATCCGCAAGTATCGTTTGTACTGGAAGGGGCGGCTGATCTATCGCAATCGCTTGGTGTCCCGTGGCAAACGGATCACCCTGACGTACAGGCTGCGCTGGCGGAGCTGCATCATATCGCGGTACAAAGTGGTGTGCCCTATGCTACCGTTGCACGAGGAGAAGCAGACATGGTGCGCTGGTCACGTGAAGGTGTACATATCTTCGTGCTTGGAGACGATCGTAATACCGCTTTTCGTGCGTATTGGAATAAACGTAATCTGTATCGTACATCGGGAGGTTGGACATGAAGCAAACGGTAAGTGAGATGTTAAACGAAATTGTGAACACCACAACTGAACCGGTATGCGCTTATATTTATGATCTGGCAGGCATTCGTCAGCAGACCCGTCAGATGCTATCCACATTGCCGCAGCGGACATCGTTATTTTATGCGATTAAAGCGAATCCAGATGTGCGGATTATTGAGGCGCTATTGCCGCTCGTAGGCGGATTTGAAGTTGCATCCATCGGTGAGTTGCTCAAAGTGCGGAGCGTAAGCCGTGAGGTGCCTATTCTGTTCGGTGGGCCGGGGAAAAAGGAGCATGAGCTGGAGCAGGCGATTGAGCAAAACGTATATGCGCTACATGTAGAAAGTCTGCTGGAGCTGCGCCGGATTATTTATATTATGCGGAAACGGCATGAACGGGTTGCTGAACAGGTTGGAGCACAGCACGGATGGAAGGTTGTGTCTGCGGAACCAGGGGAAATGGAAGCTGCTAGTGTATCTACTGGTGTGGCTACTACTGCACCTATACCTGTACGTATTTTGCTGCGAATTAATCTGCACGCGGCGTCTCTGCCGAAGACAGCGATCACGATGGGTGGTAAGGCGACACCTTTTGGATTGGATGAGCATTTGCTGGATGAAGCGATGGAGATTATTCAGCACGAAGGTGACGGTCTGGTACAGTTGAGCGGATTTCATTTCCACTCGTTATCTAACAATCATGATGCCGCGTTACATGCAGATATGGTCGAGCTGTACTTGACACGTGCGGCAGAGTGGAAGCAGCGCTATCGTCTGGAGCGGTTAGAGCTGATTAATGCGGGTGGTGGGCTGGGCGTCTCTTATGATGATGGAACGCCCGATTTTGACTGGAACATGTTCACCTCGCGGATCGCCAATAGTGCTGCGCATGCGGCATTGCCGGAGACGAGACTGATCTTTGAGCCGGGTCGTCTGCTCGTAGCTGATCACGGGTATTATGCAGCGGAAGTTATTGACCTGAAACAGTCGCATGGACAGCAATTTGCAGTTTTGCGCGGCGGCACCCATCATAACCGACTACCTGCCTCATGGGGACACGATCATCCATTTGAGATGTATGCGACCGAGCGCTGGCATTATCCGTGGCAACGTCTGGAATGGACGGACAGCAATGTGTCGCTCGTAGGTGAATTGTGCACTCCGAAAGATCGTTTGCATACCGATGGGTATGTCGAGCGGATTCGTGTTGGTGATATTGCGGTGTTCCAGCAGTCCGGTGCGTATTGCTGGACGATCTCGCATCATGATTTCCTCGGACATCCACATCCACAGTTTTATTATATTACGGAAGGACGTGACGGTGAGCATGTCATCACAGACGATATCGATCAAGCGATCGGGCAAGCAGGCCGCTAAACAGCAAATCGTGCAGGATCTGATCAATGCTTTTCTAACCGAGGAATTGTTAACCGAGCCACATACCGTTATTGTCCGCTGGGAAGAGGCGACAGACGAGCTGCGTAATAGGTATGCAAATAAGCAAGACCCTATCGTATCGCAAAGCTCCCATGCAGATGGCTGGCTGTATCGTACAGGCGATATTCTGTTTCGCGTCGTTCCCAGTATACGGCTTGGGCGTCAGTGGCTGGTTGGCTCTGCTATCTATCGTCAGGTAGCAGAGGGGGTAGAGCAGATCGACGAACCTGCTGAACTGGCACAAACGATTTTGCATCATGTGTTGTCAGCCGAAGCGTATGCTCAGCCGGGGGTAGCAGACTTTATTACCAGTCTGGATACCGCCACCCGTCAGCTTGCGTTGGCACTGGAAGGGGAGTCCATGCAACAATTAGCTCAAAAGCAACCGGATTCGGCTTATGAATGGTATATAACAGGCGAGCAGATTGCTGCATTGCGAGATCGTCCATTTCATCCATCATCCAAAGCGAAAACAGGCTTTAGTGAGCAAGATTGTCTGCACTATGCAGCAGAATTTGGACAATCGATCACGCTACGCTGGCTGGCGCTACGCAATGAGGTTGTACAAGCAGGTAGTACCGATCCCCTGCATTCCTGCCTGGAGCTACTTCCATCGCAGGAGCGTAGCCTGTTGGAAAAAGAATGTCGTGAACGTGGATTGGCTAGTAATGACTACACATTATTGCCCGTCCATCCGTGGCAACTGGAACATATCATTCTGCCCCGCTATACGAATGAACTGGCAAATGGAGATGTGGTTGCACTTCATACCGAAGCAGGAGCAGTACTTGCTACATCGTCCTTACGCTCTATGACGCCACAGCAACCGAGCACCGCGATGCTCAAGTTACCTGTAAGTGTGCTATCGCTTGGTGCTGCGCGTTACTTGCCTGTTGTAAAGCTATTGAATGGTTTGTCAGGTGAACGTATGTTACGGCAAGCTGTCGATTGTGATGAACAGCTCAAACAGCGCGTATATCTCTGTCAGGAAAATCACTGGTGGGGCTATATGCCGCCTGATATGGGACTGTTTGATGATCATCCACGTCATCTCGCTGCTCAGCTACGTCTGTATCCGCAGGAGCTACTGGACGATTCGATGTGTATCATTCCGATGGCAGCGCTTGGCGTGGAGTTGAATGGCACCCATCTGTTCACACGTTTGCTAGGGAAAGTACCAACGGAAGGTGAAGTGCTGCGTCTGTATACGGAGGTCGCTGAGTTATTTTATGATGTGGTGATGCGTCTGTTTAAAGTCGGGGTCGTACCGGAAATTCACGGTCAGAACTGTTGTATCGTATGGAAGGACGGTCGACCTGCTGCGTTACTGTTCCGTGATCATGATTCGGTACGTTTGCATCCGCCTTATACCGAGCGTCACGGTATCGAAGATCCGCGTTATCATATTCGACCGGGCTACTCCAACAGCCTGTACAACGAAACATTGGAAAAGCTTATATTTTACGTGCAATCGCTCGGAACGCAGGTAAATCTGGCATCGATTATGGAGTCGTTAGCGAACGTTTACCGTATCGCAGAACAACAGCTATGGCACATTACAGAAGCGGCATGGAAACATGCACTGGTAACGGTTGATCTACCTCACCCTGATCGGGAGCTGCTCTATCGCCATATTTTCGAGGCAGAGCAATGGCCGACCAAGCTAATTGTACGTCCGTTGTTGGAAGCGGATGGGGTACCTGGAGCGATGCCATCTGGTAAAGGATATGGGCATAATCCGTTTCGGGGATAATATACTCTATAAAGTGATAGCGAGTTGGAAGCATTCATTGCTCATCGCCATCCGTATAAAATAGACTGTGGTTGCTTAACTCAGTAGAGCTATGCACTATACAGAATGATAGCAGATGGCATAATGGAGAATATGGAGTATCTATATAAATGATAGATTGGCACGATAAAAAGAGCGAGGCAGATATGATCATCTGCCTCGCTCTTTGTGTGTGGTTTTGTTTTCAACATTTTACTGATGACGGGCTACATTTATACTATAGCCAAGAAATTCGCCTATAATCATCCAATAGCATTATTTTAAACAAACAAAGTCACTCTAATCAAAAAGTCACTCTAATCAAAGTTATTCTATTGAAGGAACACGTTATTTTATAGAGCTGTCAATCAGGAAACTGCACTTTACCAGGTACGATATACGCACCCGAACCGCCGCTGGATGGCAACGCAGGAATCGTATCTGTCACTGAAATACCGTGGATATCGGTAATACGCACTTTGAGTGGTTGGTTACCAAGTTGTTCACCGAGGAAATGGTTGTAATCCATCTTTTGCAGATTCAGCCAGCTGCCGTTTTTCTGAACTTCCAGCTTCATGACTGGATATTTATGATTGCGTACCTGAATCGCTGCCCACCATTGCGAGCTACCTTCTTTGATACGATAGCTAAAGTTGCCTGTAATGGGCGCTTTGACTACTTTCCATGAAATATTGATTTTCCCATCGCCAATATTACCGATTTTGGCAAAGGCGTTAGGGGACAGATCGAGCGCACCGCTTGGGCCTTCTGGATACAGATCCGTTACATAAACGACCGTTTTACCTTTAGGTCCGGTCACTTCCAGATAAGCGCCTGCCAGTGCTGCTTTCACACCGCCATAGTTCATTTGTGTAGGATTGAGCGCCGTAATCTCCATATTGGCTGGAATCGGGTCAAGCAGTACCGCGCCACCAGAATAGCCAGAGCTTGTGTACGTAGCATAGCCCTGATATGTATCGTTCCACGCTGCTGAAGCTGGAAGCGCGAATAGGACGACACTTAGCAGTGTAGCCATGCCGAGCATACTCCACTTTGATCTTGATTTTCTCGTCATTATCGTTAACCTCCTATATCAATGTTGAATTTCTCTTGTTACCTGCATTATCGCTGCCATGATTCCATTTAACAGTCTATTATATATTCCATATAAATACAATTATATTTAAATATAACAAAAAGGAAAATTATAAACGGTTTACCTACTACTTTTATCGGATTCAGGCTAAAAGCACTAGCCCTTATTTTACGTCTGCCTCATTCCAGCTTGATAAATTTGTGATATTTTTAAATTATAACTATATTTATTTAGAAATTGGAGGAATGCATTTCATGAGGAATTGGACTAAGAAAATTAGTGTTAGCCTGGCGGCTAGCCTATTAACGGCGACAATATTGCCCGTCTCGAGCCATACGCTATATGCTGCCGAGATGGATACAGTAGCGACTTTGGAGACCACACCGAGTACGACTGCCAATCTGTCAGCTACAGACACGGCAAATACTGCTTTCCCTGCTGCATTATTCAGCCGATCTGTGCAAAATGATACGTATGCGATTACGACAGCGCGTACGCAGGCGATTGGCAGTACAGTGACCGTACAAGGAGTCGTTACATATCGAGAGGATACAGGCAATAGTTATAGTAACCTGTACATTCAAGATGGAGGAGCAGGCATTGTCATTCGTGGACAGTCACTAACTGCACAGCCCGGAGATACGATTCAGGCATCCGGCAAGCTCGGTGCTTACCAGAAGCTGCTGCAAATCAATGCCACATCGAGCAATGTCCAGATTCTCAGCTCCGGTACGATTCCCGACCCGAAAATGATCGATTCATCCGGCTTTGCTGCCGGAAATCCTAATGAAGCTACACTGGTAAAAGTGTCTCAGGTGCATGTGGACAATGTATCCGGTAATCGGTATACCCTTTCCGATGCAAACGGTATATTTGTTGTGTATACAACCAACGCATGGCTTAAATCAGGCTATACGTATACATCGATCACCGGCGTTATAACACGTTATCAAGATACATATCAACTTGTTCCACGTTCGATAAGCGATTTGGAAGGGAGCACTGAAGCTCCACCTTCCGGGCAACAGCCGTTACAATTAACGATTAATCAAATTCAAGGCACCACGCAAACGTCAACGTATGCCGAGCAGCAAGTACAGGGCGTAGAAGGCATCGTTACGATGGTCAAAAGCCGTACTAGCTTTTATATGCAAATGCCAGATGAACAGGCAGATCGCGATGAACGTACTTCGGAAGGGATTTTAGTCTATCGTTCCTCGCATGGTGTGAAGCCGGGGGATCGCATTACGGTAGACGGAAAGGTAAAAGAATATCGTGAAACAGGCTACGCCGATGCTGCGGATCTGACGACAACTGAGATTGTAGCTTCATCGATTAACGTACTGGCGGAAAATCAGCCACTTCCAGCACCAATCGTGATCGGAGCCGGTGGACGTGCCATTCCAGAGCAAATTGCTTCATCGGATGGTCAAGCAGCCTTTGATCCAACGCGGTATAGCATCGACTTTTACGAAAGTCTGGAAGGCATGCGCGTACAGCTGAACAATGCGGATATTATCGGGCCGTACACGTATGAAATTCCCGTAACGGTGGAAGCGGAGCGTCATACCCGCCGTACACCAGCTGGCGGTCTGATTATTACGGATGGTGATTTCAATTCAGATCGACTGCTAATTGCAAGTAAGCCTGCTCAGCCGATCAAAACTGGCGATCGCTTTGACGGAGCGATTACAGGTATTATGAGCTACAGCTATAGCAATTTTAAAATTTTACCGGACCAGCCGTTACCTGCTATTCAAGATGGAGGCTGGAAGCGCGAGATTTCCCAGCTGCACAATGGACCGGAGCAGCTCACGATCGCTTCATTTAACGTAGAAAATTTCTGGAATGATCCAGCAGCTACCGATAAAACGCAAAAGATTGCTCGTGATGTGGTCGACAATTTGCATACGCCGGACATTCTGGCGCTTATGGAAGTGCAGGACAACAATGGTGCAAAGGACGATGGCACAACCGATGCGAGCGAGAACTTTAAGGCGCTGATCACAGCCATTCAAGCAGCCGGCGGCCCAACGTATCGTTACGCTAGCATTGCGCCGGCAAACAATATGGATGGAGGCGCACCGGGCGGTAATATTCGTGTCGGTTTTCTGTATAATCCAGAGCGTGTCACGCTACCTGTAGCACCAGGTGGTACGGGTGATTCTGTCACTGCCGTCACTTATGGGGCAACAGGCTTAAACGTCAATCCCGGTCGGATCGATCCGAGTAATGTAGCTTTCGAGCATTCGCGTAAGTCACTGGCAGCACAGTTCGTATTTCATGGCCAGTCGGTCATTGTGATTGCGAATCATTTTAACTCCAAAGGCGGAGACCAGGCATTGTATGGCGCAGTACAGCCTCCGGCTCGCAGTAGCGAAATTCAGCGTGCACGTCAGGCAGCGGTATTGAACGATTTTGTCAAAGATACACTGGCTCGCAACAGCAATGCGAATATCGTGCTCGTTGGAGATTTTAACGACTTTCAATTTTCCAATACGTTTACTATTTTAAAAGGCAATCAGTTAACGAATCTGGTCGATACTCTACCTGTGAATGAACGCTATTCGTATGTGTATGAAGGCAATTCGCAAACGCTCGATCATGTGCTGATGACTTCGCAGCTAGCCGCGCGTGCACAGCTTGATATCGTGCATATTAATGCGGACTTTATGGAAGAGGATGGACGTGTAAGCGACCATGATCCACTGCTGACGCGCATCGATTTCACGCCAAAATCAGCTTCGAAGGATAGAGATAAAGATCGCGGTTCCGCCACCACTCCAGTTACCGATCATAACGCAGGCACTAACACAAATGCAGGACAACAGGGGGAAGGAACAACGCCTGTAACATCACCGACTGGTTCAGAAGCTGCTATTCAAAATGGATCGGCCAATGGACAACTGGCTCGCTGGAGCATCACACCGACCTTACAGCAGGAGGGGGATCGTATAACAGCTACAAGTACGATCAATGCTGCAACAGCACAGTGCATGCTGAACAATACCGCAACAACATTGCAGCTGGATTTGCCAGCATCATCGGGGGCAGATCGCTTCCAATTACAATTCCAGCAGGCAGCAGCTACGACATTAACCGGTCAAAATCAACTACAGCGCATTATCGTAAATACGCCGCTCGGACAATACCATCTACCCGCTACATTGTTACAGCAAGCGGCTACGAATGGGCAAACGCTGGAGCTGGATATTGCATCTGATCCTGTAGCACTTGCCAAAGCGAAAACCGATGGCTACAGTCCTTATGCAGCCATCGCCTATACTATCCATACGCTCGCTTCCAACGGTGATAAAACCGCTGTGCGAGAGCTTGGACAATATGTGAAACGTACAATTGCATCCAGCGACATCCAGCCCGGTCAACGTCTGACCGTTGTGCGTGCCGAAGAGAATGGATCAGGTGCAGCGCAATACGTACCGGTACCTTTCTCTATTCAAGCAGGTCAGGTCACATTGCTGAGCAACACCAATAGCAGCTATATCGTACTGCGTGCGACAGAGCCATCTTTTCCCGACATGCAGGGACACTGGGCACAATCGATCGTCCAAAAGCTACGTGACCAGGGCATCATTCAAGGACAAAGCGATACACAATTCGCCCCGGCTACCGGCGTTACACGCGCCGAATTTGCAGCTATGCTAACACGGGCATTAGGAGTATCGGGTCAAACCTATCGTACATCCAATAGGAGTTTCTCCGATGTTCCTGCCTCTGCATGGTATGCGACCGCCGTCCAGACAGCAACCGATGCAGGCTGGATTAAAGGTGACGAACGAGGTCATTTCCGCCCGGATGCACAGATCACCCGTCAGGAAATGGCAGTCATGCTACAGCGCGCATGGAACGAAGTTATGGCAAACCATGACGCCAGTGCGACTGCCAATCGCACAAGCACGCAACGCCTGACCGATACATCATCCATTGCCAACTGGGCACAGCCCGCAGTCAATCAGCTCTATACAGCTGGATTGATCGAAGGCAACGCCAAAGGCCGCTTTGAACCTGCACGTTCACTAAACCGAGCAGAAAGTGCGGCTATCATCAGCCGCTTGATCGACGAAGCCACTCGTCCGTAATCTAATAAGCGTTCTTTTGAATAAAGGTGCTCTATGTGTAAATATACTTTGTGGATGGGCGCAAGGAGATATGAGATCACTGGATAAAAGATGACTTTATGAGAACTATCCAATGAATAAACTGAAATAAATGAATATAGAGGAATAAATAAATGGTGGTAACAGAACAAAAAAGAGCCAGATCTAATCTGCGTAGGCAAAATGCAATTTTTGAATCATTCCTCTTTCGTATTTCAGATGAAATGCTCATTTTTGCGCATTCGGATGAATGGATACGACATACCGTAAGACGAGCAGAATGTATATTATAGTAATCTCAACACGTGGTAACAATACGATTGGGCTAACTATTGCCGTATGCCATAATTGAGAATATTCATACTAAAATGCTGCTCACACAAAAGGCTGTCTCCAATACAGGAGACAGCCTTCTCGTTTATTTATTTGTTTATTTATACTCCCTCACCAGGGCGTATACGCAAACACCTATGATTGTAAGCAGCACTTCACTGCTTCACTACCGCAATCGAAGCTCCAATCCCTAAACTATTCGGATTATTCACACCACGTGGCAAATCAAAATTACTAATATAAAGCGTATTCCTAACAAACGATACACTTGCTGGAAATTCAAGTGGTCCTGTATTGTCATTACGTGCAATATCTGTTACCTGACCCTCCATCGTGACTTTCACAATCGCATTGCGTTCATTCGCAGCGATATACAGTTGCCCATCCGGGCCGAGCGTCAGTCCGTCCGCGCCATATAATAACGGACTTTGCGCGATAACTTCGGCTGCACTGAGCGTTCCATCTGTGCGAACAACAAAACGATTCACCTCGCCTGAGCTTGTATTGCTCGTATAGATCGCGCCATCAGTATCGATTGCGATGCCATTCACTACGATGGGCTGCTCTGCTCGTGCAGCCGTCAGTCCAGTCGCATACGTTTGCACCTGACCGCCTGCCATAACCGCGTACAGGTTACCTGTCGCACCGCCAGTCACATACAATGTATTATCCTGTGCAAACGCAAGTCCATTTGCGCCCGGAACACCGCTAGCAAATGTTTCGACTCTGGAGCCGTCAAATGGCTCTCCCGTTAGATCAGCCGCATTGATTTTGAAAATAACGCCTTCATCGCCTCCGCTGGCAATATACAGATTTCCCGTCGTATCAAGCGTCATACCCGTTCCTGTGCGTGGCAAGACGGTCAATACGGTTGCAGCGCCTGTTGTTGCATCGATGCGATATAATTCTCGTGTATCCATATCGGCGGTAAATATATAACTTTCGTTGGCAACAACGCCTTCAATACGCATACCGGTCGTTTGATCCGGTTTCAGATCAGTTAAAATCGTGACTGGCAATAGATCACCATACGTATTCTCGGTCACATTCCCCGTACTACCTCCTGTAGTGTTTTCCTCTGTACTCATACCTGTATTCGGGCTAGAAGGGGATAGATCATCCTCCGCATTCTTTTTCACCTGAACGATACGAGTGGATGGATTATAGTATACACCGTAACCAAATTGTTGAAAGGTAGAGCGGACGGGAAGAAGCACTTCGCCCGATGTCACTACTAAAGCCGTCGCAGAGGTAGTGGATACATCATCAGTACGTGTGAAAGTCACATTTTTCTCACCAAGACGGAGCGTAAGCCTACCGGTCTGTTCATTCCAGTCAGTTTCAGCTCCCAATTGTCCAGCTATGATCTCATAAGGCACATACAGACGGTGATTGAGTGTAAAGCCCTCCAAGCCAACTGCTTTTCCATCTACCGTCATGTTCATATCGGTTTCCACGGGGGCTGCCTCGCTAACCGAAGGCAAAAATACAAGTCCGCTAGCAAGTATACATGCTGCTAAAGCTTTGTTTTTCATCATCTTGATTTCCCCTTTCCCGTTTGAATGTGGCCCATGAGCCTTTTTCCATATTCCACAGCAACGAGTGCGATTCCTTTACTTTACGTATCGAAAAATGGATAAATCTAAGATATTTTTACTTTTTATGTATATTAATACATGTAAAATAGGCTCATCTACATCTGTAGACTGAGATCAATCATAAATAACTCATTCCACAAGCTGATTTATTTATCGTTAGACTATATTAAAATGAACTCAAGCTACATATTCATGAATGGGAGGGAATTCCATTGAACTACACAAGCATGCCGAATTCTACACTTACACATACATCGCCACAACCAATACAGCAACATAAACATGACGCAGGGACAGACGAACGGATCACTTGCTTTTTCTATACATGGACACCGGAGGGAACAAGTATGGAACAGACGACTGAATGGGACGAACCGATAAGTATGAGCGTGGAGGAACAACAGCGTCAGATCGAGGAAGAGCTGGAATACTTGAACTCGTGGGATCGTGTGCTGGAATGGCTGTAATGGTTGAAAGGTTATTCGAATATGAACTCGTCATTTTACATCATGTGCATTCATAACGGCTTAAAGCGGTTAATGAGTACTATAGCTCCGTAGATGGCAAATGAGTAACTTTTGCGCCGGAGCATCTCGCAGCCCTCGAATGAACGCCTGCTACAGGTTTCATACGTGGTGCGCATAAGGAGGCTATACACATGAACTTTAATTTGAACAATCTCAAGGATATGCTAACTGGCAAAGACGGAAATAAAGAGGGTAGCGGATCATCCGGCGGTATTATGGATATGATTAGCAAGCTGCCACTGGATCAGATCATTCAGAAACTGCCGCTGGATAAGCTACTCACCCCTGAATTTATGCAAAAATACACACCGTTTCAATCGATCGGTGAGCTACTGCAAAAGGCAGGACTCGGTACCAATACCGATTCAGCAGACAAAGTGAAAGAAGTACCTAAAGATCAATTAGATACACATGTCAGTCAAAATACACAGTTTGGCTCACTCCAGCAAATGCTGCAAAAAGCCGCTGAATTTTACGCTGCTCGTAAAGGCGGACAATAAGCGATATTACGGATTTCAGTAGCGTTGAATTCGGTAGGTTGAAATGAAAGTTTTGAGATTATGCAAGCTCCATCGGATACTCGTCGTTTATAGACACCGCTCTTTTACTAGAGCGGTGTTTTTGCTATGATCATCGGCTGAGATATAGGAATATGAATAGAGGTAGAATATGCATCGCTTTGCTGGTAAACTTTTCTGATCAAAGTGAGCATGGTTATTGCGTCCTAGAGGATGTTTTCAAACTTCTCTATAGACTTCTTTACAAACTTTTTACAGGCAATTCATACGGTTTGTTCTCATGAGACAATCACCATACATTAAGGCTGATTTGTAAAGATATGTATGTCACTGTATACGTTTATACACTCTCTTTTAAAGGAATTAAATAGATTGGAATTATTCAGAAGTAATGATCGAAAGTGACCTATTCATTATCCCTTCAATCGTTAATCATTTCTTTTCTAAGCTTTATTTAGTTTACATAATATTTGTTATGGAACTAAAATAGTAAACTTACTTTACACCTTATATAGAAGATCATAAAACATAGAAAATTTGCAATTTTTACTTTGCATCAATCTTCGACAAACTTATATAATAAGTGACAAAACTACAGATCAAGTAGCTTCGCTCCTGCTTTTTATAACAGAAAACGGTCATTTACAACAGATAACAACAAAGCACAAACACATCGCATAGCAAAATGGAACAATAAGGGGGATATTCAGCATGAGTAGCATTACAGTCGAAGAAGCGATGGCCGTTGGCGCTTTAACACGCGCGCGGATGATCGCTGGTTTTAGCGGATTAAAAAATCCGATCGAGCATGTAACCGTACTGGAAATTCCTGATTCCGAGGAATGGTTTAAAGGGCATGAGCTGATTATTACTGCCTTTTATCATATTCGTGATGATGTCGAGCGCCAGCTTGCCTTGCTGGATAAAATGAAGCTGATGCACGCCGCCGCACTGGCTCTCTGCTATCCGGGATTACATTATCATACCTTATCCGAGCAAGTGCTTCAGCGTGCCGAAGCACTGCATATTCCCATTATTGAAATTCCGCGCGATGTACCGTATATCGATATTATTTCGCCAGTTGTACAGGAAATTCAGAAACATCGCTCACTCGAAATTAAGCAAATGCTCGAAATCCAGAACCAGCTTACTGAATGGCTCGCTCAGAAGCTTGATCCTACGAGGATCATTCCTAAAATCGGTATGATCCTCGGTGATCCATTACTGCTTATCGATGAACAGTATCATCAGCTGGCAGCTTATCAAATAAATCTGACTTCGCAGCCAGTTGTTGAAGCCGAATCGATCGTAACGGATAAACATAGTTCAGAGCAGTCTACGGCAACGAATCAAGCTGAGTTAGAACAGGCTATAGCAGAGTTTCATCATCAGGACGATGTCATTCCGATCCAGTCGCTTGCGCTGAATGCAGCGGACACTGAACTGGAAGGACAACATTATATAGTAGAAACGATTCAGTCTGCCGATCGTGTGTATGGCTATCTGTGCGCATGGAGCGAGGAACGAATGCCTCCCTTTAAGGAGATGCTGTATCATTCGGTCGCGGTCAGTCTGGCGCTCTATTTCTCGCAGGAGGATGCAATTCAAAGTGCGGCGCGTGATTATCAGCAGACGATACTGGTCAACTGGCTCAATGGACAGGAGATTACACCGGATCAACTGGAACGAAGCATTCAAGAGATCGGCTATGACCCGAAAGTGTTAACAGGGATGGCGCTGCTTACTGCCTGTAATCGCGAGCAACATGATGAGCTTGCTCGTGAAGTCGAAGATTGGTGCAGAAGCAATCAGATAAGTAACTATAATCATCGACGCTGTATGATCATTCCTCATGGCCATCAGCTTGTATTGCTGCTGGAACACCCAACTGAAAGTGAATCGTTTGAGATAAAATATGACGCTTATTTCGCGGCTATGCACCGTCAGATCAGCGTACAGCATACCGTTATGTATAGTCGTATCCAGCATCATCTGGCAGAGGAAGGAGCAGCGCTGTATCATAGCTTGCAAAATGTGCTTTATTTTCGTCATCGTATAGCTGCTTTACCGGACGTGATCCATGCTGCACGCTTACCGATCTTTCAGCTATTACGTAATAATCGCGCCGCTACCTTATTAAGTCCACTGCGACCTTTATTACAGCCGTTACTTGATTATGATCAGCGGATGAACGCTGATTTTACAGAGACACTGGAATATTTTTTGTTTTATCCAGACCAACAGGATTTGCCAGACGTGCTGCATATTCATCGCAATACACTCAATTATCGTAAGCAGCGAATTATTGAAATTTTAGGGATGAATCCATTTGAAAATCCATACCGGGTGCAGTTTGAATTGGCTGTGCTGGTGCATCATCTGGCATGAATTATGAATTATGAATTATGAATTATAAATTATGAATACAGGAATCGTCATCGTTAGGTTATGATCTCTAAGATAACTTCATGTCAGACTTTATAATGAATATTACTTATTTTGGACATTTTTAAAAATAATTCTGCAAAAAAATAAATTTCGAGTCAGATTATATAACGTAATAGTTCCTTTTTGGTCATTTGAACAATTAAAATGAACATTTTTCAGTCTGAAACCCCATTATCATGGCAGGGATTATACTCTAATATAGGAGCATACCCGGTGCGAACCGGTAATGAGGGAGGGGTTCAGATGAGTCAAACTGGTAATGCAGATGATTTTTCGCTGTCACGGGTGCCTGCTGATCGCAGGGAGTCGATGTTCAGTATTATGCTGGTCCGAATCGGAGCGTTAACGTGCATTTCGCAATTTCTGATCGGTGCAGCGCTAGGCTATGGCATGACCTTATGGGACGCATTCTGGGCCACGATGTTTGGGAGTGTAATTTTGCAGGTCGTCTCGGCGCTACTTGGGATTGCCGGGGCAAAAGAAGGCATGTCGACCAGCCTGCTCGCCCGCTGGTCTGGCTTTGGACAGTATGGCTCCAGTATTATCGGCTTGATCTTCGCCATTTCACTTACCGGCTGGTTTGGGGTACAGAACTCTGTTTTTGCTGAGGGAATTGATGGTGTTACTGGCGGAAAGTTAGGATTTGTCGTGGCTTCTATTATTACGGGGATCGGTACCACATTGCTCGTCTATTTTGGTTTTAAATGGATTAGCTGGACAGCTAAAATTACGGTGCCACTGTTCTTGATCGTAATGGGCATCGGTATCTATCAAGTCCTGAAAAATCATTCGATCGTACAACTCGCTACGATGGCACCTCCAGGCCCATTGATGACGATCGGTGCAGCAACAACGATGGTGGCAGGCGGCTTTATCGTTGGCTGTGTCACTACACCGGATATGACACGCTTTGCTAAGTCCGGACGCGATGTGATCTGGATTACGCTCGTCGGTACATTTCTGGGCGAGTTCGGTGTTAATCTGATTGCTGTATTGATGGCACATGCGGTAGGCAGCGCGGATATTATGTCTATCGTGATGCAATTAACCGGCTTGCTGGGCGGTGCGATTGTCGCTTTTGCCACACTGAAAATCAACGATATGAATCTGTACTCCTCCTCACTCGGTATTACAAACTTTTTGAGTACCATTTTTAAAATCAATATGAACCGCGGTATGCTCACACTCATTCTCGGTGCGCTGGGTACCGTATTATCCATTGTCGGTATTCTCGATAAATTCACTGCTTTTCTTATCATTCTGGGTGTCGCGATTCCGCCTATTGCAGGCATTATGGCGATTGACTATTACATTTTAAAACGATTCCGTCAGGAACTGGATAGCTCGCGAGCACTGGGCGCATTGCCAGAATATTGTGAAAAGTTCAATCCTGTCGCTATCTTCTCCTGGTTAATCGGCTTCGCTGCTGGCTTGTTTATTACATGGGGTGTACAGGCGCTCACGTCCATTATCGTTAGTTCAGTTGTATATTATGTCGGGATGAAGCTGCTCGCACCGAAAAAAGTGCTTGACTTGACGAAGAGCTAAGGTGTGTACGCCAACTCCTATAGATGCAGAATACACTTTACGTTGAAAGGAAATAAGGGAAACGGCGAAATGATAGGACGAAATTTGAGCAGAGGAATCTACATTTTCTTTTACATTCGTAGATTTCTCTGCGACACTGGAGTCTATCCTCTTATTCCTTCGCGGAGCAGTGCATATTCTAAATTCTACAATCTATGTTTGCCTACACATCCAACACCGAAGGGAGACGACATTCATGAGAGGGATTACCGAAGAAGATATCGAAAATCTGGCAGTCGGAGCTGCACTACTAGGAACAGGTGGCGGTGGCGACCCGTATCTGGGCAAGCTGATGGTGCAAAAATGTATTCGTGAACATGGGCCGATTCAAATGATCGATCCATCCGAGCTACCGGATGATGCATGGGTCATTCCGACGGCGATGATGGGTGCGCCGACCATTATGATGGAAAAAATACCAAATGGCGATGAAGCGCTCAAATCAATGCGTTTACTGGAGGAAAAAGCAGGCATTACCGCTTTTGCGACGATGCCCATCGAATGTGGTGGCTTGAACTCCACCGTTCCCTTTGTCGTCGCTTCTAAAGCGGGTATTCCGCTTGTAGATGCAGACGGGATGGGACGCGCTTTTCCTGAACTACAAATGGAGACATTTCATATTTACGGCATCTCAGGTACGCCGATGGCACTGCACAATGAACGTGGCGATCGTGTAATGCTGGAAACACTGGATAATCACATGCTTGAACATATTTCGCGTGGTATTGCTGTACGTATGGGCGGTGCTGCCCATGTCGCTGAGTATATGATGAATGGGGCAGATGTGAAGCGTACATCCATTCATGGCACGATGACGCTCTGTATGGAGCTAGGGCGGGCGATACGTGAATCGCAGACAACGAAGCGTGATCCGATTGAAGCGATTAAGGAAGTGACCCGCCAATCGATCTATGGTGAAGCGCTCGTTATTTTCCGTGGCAAAATTACCGATATTGAACGTCAGTCGACAGATGGATTCGTTCGCGGTAAAGCACGGGTATCCGGTATGGATGCGTATGAAGGTCAAGAACTGCGTGTCGATTTTCAAAATGAGAATCTGTGCGCGATGATTGATGGAGAGTTGCAAGCGATGGTGCCGGATTTGATCACCTTTCTTGATCAAGAGACCGGCATGCCCATCACAACCGAATCAATTAAATACGGCTTTCGCGTCATCTGTCTGGCGATTCCGACACCGGATATTATGCGCAGTGAAGCGGCACTCGACGTATGGGGACCACGTTATTTTGGCTATGATACCGATTATGAGCCGGTGGAGTGTATTCAGCAGAGAAGAGGTGAGCAGCATGTATAAAATCGGCATCGACGTAGGCGGCACCAATACGGACGCAGTCATGATGAACGAACAGCAGCAGGTCATCGCGAATGTCAAAGCACCCACGACACAGGATGTAGAATCCGGTATTTATGATGCGCTTGACCGCATTCTCAAGCAATCTGCGATTGATCCACGGCGCATTTCCTCCGTTATGCTCGGCACGACTCATGCTACGAACGCGATTATTGAGCGCAGTCGGCTAGCAAAGATCGCCTGTGTGCGCATTTGTCTACCGGCAGGAACGTCAGTCGAACCGATGTTCACCTGGGATGCATCACTTAAGGCAGCAGCTGGAAGCGATTATTACTATGTGCATGGCGGCTGTGAATCGAATGGACGACCACTGGCGGCAAAAAGTCTGGATCGCGACGAATGCATGCATGTGCTGAAGCAGATTCAAACTTCCGGCGTAGAGTCGATTGCCGTCACTTCGATCTTCTCTCCGGTGCTCGCTTCGTACGAGGAGCAATTTGCACAGTGGGCAGTCGAAGTGCTGGGAGAGAATTTTCCAGTGACGATCTCGTCAGAAATTGGCAGTCTCGGTTTACTGGAACGGGAAAACTCCGCTGCGCTAAATGCGGCGCTCGTCAAGGTAGCGTCTGCTGTGTCGGGCGGACTTGAAATGGCGCTCAAGCGTTATGGCATTGAAGCCCAGATTTATTTTGCTCAAAATGACGGTACATTAATGACGCTGGAATATGCTCGCAAATACCCCATTCTTACGATCGGTTCGGGACCGACCAACAGTATTCGTGGAGCGGCAGAGCTGAGTGGATTGAAAGATTGTATCATTTGCGATATCGGTGGCACGACAACCGACATCGGTATTCTGGTCAACGGTTTTCCACGTGAATCAAGTGTAGCAGTCACACTGGGTGGGGTACGCACGAACTTCCGGATGCCGGATATCGTATCGATTGGTATCGGCGGCGGTAGCATCGTACGACAGACCGAAGAGGGCGTTACGGTTGGGCCAGATAGTGTAGGCTATAATATTGTACGCGATAGTATCGCATTTGGTGGCGATGTGTTAACAGCAACCGATTGTCTGCTTGCTTCTGGACAGGTAGTGATCGATCACCCGGATTGCGATCAGTCACGTCTTGAAAAAGTTCCACCATACGTATGGCAACAAGCGATTGCGTACATTAATGATCGAGTGCAAACGGCGATTGATCAGATTAAGACGAGTGCAGCCGATGTACCGGTTGTGCTTGTAGGTGGCGGTGCGATTCTGATTCCAGGCGGTATCGATGGTGCTTCTGAGGTCATTCGTCCCCAGCATTCCGGCTGTGCGAACGCGCTTGGAGCTGCAATTGCGCAGGTGAGTGGAGATATCGATAAAATGTTCTCGATGGCTGGTCGTAAACGTGAGCTTGTGCTGGAGGAAGCGGCAAATGAAGCGAAGCAGAAGGCCATTGATGCTGGAGCTGATCCAGCAACCGTAGAGCTGATCGATCTGGAAGAATTGCCTATGGCTTATGTAACATCGGAGTTTGTACGAATCAAAGCAAAAGCAGCAGGAGCGATGAAAGCGATGTCTGCTGTGTGATGCAATGATCGCTCATCGTTTACCTTTAAGCACAAGTATAGCGTTAAATAAGAACAATCCCTATCATACACATCATGTGATAAAAACCGTCTATACAATAAACCCCCATACGATCCTTCCAATATAGAAGGACAGCATGGGGGTTTTATTTATAGGATGACTTCTATTGAGATACTGCTTGCCATCATAAAACAATCTACAACGAGACATGATCCCAACCGAGTTTTATGTTATATATTCATTATCTCTATCGCATTATGATCTTCAACCATTGCCGTATCTAAAATAGAACGTTGAATCCTAAATAGCTTAAATACCGTCACGCAGGAATGCATTGGCTAGAATCAATGCCCCTTTTTTCGCCTGTGTATCTGCCAGCACATTCAGCATCATAAAGTCGTGAATAATGCCGCCAAAGCGAGCTTCGGTTACGGTAACGCCTGCTTCGCGTAATTTTGCTGCATATTCTTCCCCTTCATCGCGCAGAACGTCCGCTTCACCTGTAATTACAAGCGCCTCAGGCAAGCCTTGCAGCTGCTCGGTAGTTGCACGCAGTGGAGAAGCTGTAACTTGTGCACGTTCGGATTCATCGGTTGTGTATTGATCCCAGAACCATTTCATTCCTTCTTTGGCGAGGAAGAAACCTTCGGCAAAACGATCATACGAACCGGTATCAAAGTTGGCGTCTGTTACTGGATAGAACAGCAGTTGCTTCGCGATCGTTGGGCCACTACGTTCTTTAGCCATCAGCGTCATCGCAGCGGTCATGTTACCACCTACGCTATCGCCGCCAACATACAGGCGAGACGTATCAAAGCCTTGCTCACTACCTTGCTCCGAAATCCATTCCAGCACGGCGTAGATTTCTTCAATCGCGATAGGATAGCGATTTTCAGGAGACAGGCTATATTCAGGGAATACGACCGCAACCTCACTACCTACTGTCAACTCACGAATAAGGCGATCGTGGGTATGAGAATTACCGAATACCCAGCCTGCGCCATGAATGTATAGCAATACCGGAAGCTGTGCCGGCGCGTTTTTCGGACGCAAAATACGAATAGCAACTTCGCCCTTTGGACCGATCGGCAATGTCAGATCTTCTATGTCTACATCTGGCTTTTCGATATCACCAGATTGTACTTCGTTTACTGTTTCGCGACCTTTTTCTGGGCCAAGCTGATACAAGAAAGGGGGTTTAGCGTTATCATCGGCGAATTTCTGTGCTGCGGGTTCCAATACAATTCTTTTCTCTTTGCTCATTGTAATGCCTCCTAATGAAAAGTAGATAGATCATCGTAATCTGATACAAAGAACTCGAACATTCATGCCTCAGAATAGAAGCTATGACTTGACAATTGGGCACCATATTCAGCACTAATCTTGTACGTTTAACAGGCGACATGAATAGTCTATGCTAGATGCCTAAACATTTTGTTAGCATACAAAGTCACACAAGGTAGCTTCGTCAATTAGTTATAAACGAATTTCTACTTCCTAAAACATCTCGCTCGGCCACATCCTACACGTCACGACAAAAGAGACTGAACGATCACCTCCTTTCAATTAATTCGTATACAAATTAATTTTATAAAACTTAATAATTGCATCTTAGCACAGACGAACTCCATACGCAACCGTTGTTACGATGCAATTCGGAGAGCCATTCTGTTATACTTTGATTCATGATGAGAATCTCGAACAGGAAAGAAGACTATGCTTATGAATAGATATGATGGAACTCAGCCTCCATATCGTCGCGGATCAGCACATACGGTCACTAGAAAAGTCGGCGACGCTACTGACGAATCTACACAACCAACTTCATTTTTCGATATGGACGAAGACATAAATACGCTACAACCATATAGCGAAGAGCTTGAAGCATTTGAAGATTGGATGAAGGATGCGGGCTATACCGCATATACACGCCGCTCTTATTTACATGATATTCATGAGTTTCTCCAATCTCATTCGGTGCAGGGCAAGTCACTGGATGAGCTGAAAAAGAGACATGTATTGTCTTATTTGAGCAGCGCCCGCTCGCGTGGCGTAAGTGATTCCACGCGTAATCGGAAACATGCGGCGGTTAGTTGCTTTTTCAAGGCGTTAATCGAAATGGAGCTGGCCGAGCATAATCCGGCGGCAGGTATCAAAAAAGCCAAAACCGAGCAAAACAAGGAACCTCTATACCTGGACGAGTCGACATTATCGAATTTCTTCAAGTCGATCGATGGTAAATACCGCACACGTAATCTTACGATTTTCTTGCTGATGGCGTATATGGGGCTACGCGTAGGTGAGGTTCATTTGCTCAATGTACAGGATTACAACGCAGAGCGGAGAACATTGCAAGTATTCGGAAAAGGGCGCAAATGGCGAACACTTCCGGTACCCGAAGCGGTAGCCGGTATGCTTATCCAGTCGATTGAAGAGCGTCTTACGCCGTGGCGCGATGGAGAGCAGGCGTTGTTCATTTCGCAAAAAGGAACCCGGTTATCGATCCGCAATATTCAGCAGATTGCCGCCGATACATTTGATCGTTTTCAGAGCGATATAGAGCCTGCTCGGAGACTGCCCTATTCAAGTCACAAGCTACGCCATTCGTTTGCAACGATGCTATTGCGTCAGGGAACGGATCTACGAACCGTACAGGAGCTGCTCGGTCACTCTTCCATTCAAACGACGATCATCTACACCCATGTACGCAATCGGGAAAAGGAGGAAGCGATTTCCAAATTGCAAGTACAACTGCCCGATTCGCCCCCAATTTCAGCAGAGGAGGATGGTTATGCTTGAGCTACATGATCCATTGTGGAGCGAACTGGATACCGCATTTGGCAAAGGGGATGAGGTGCCTGAATTAATCGAATCGTTACTGCACGACTATGATGAAGATACCTTTCAGGAACTAATCGAATTATTGCTGCATCAATATACGATCTATGCAGCTACCGTAGCTGCTGTACCTTACCTGGTACAAATGGCTGAGACATCACCTTTGCCCGTGCGAACGGAATTGTATATTACATGTGGCATGATGGTGTTAGGTTATGCCGCTCAAGCTACCACTATAGCGAAGACGATCGCGAGCGAACAGTGGGAACCGTTACAACGAGCTTATACGGACGCATTAAAGCGGATGAACACTCTGCATGACTCGGTACTACAATATGCCAGAGCGCACATTCATGATCCATCTGAGCAGGAATATATACTTGCAGCATGGCTTGCTTACGGTCATCACGATGCACTGGCAGAGCTGTTCCTCCACCATACGGGCGAACAAGAATATGAAGGCACCTGTCCGGCATGTGAGCAATACTTCTATGTCGTTGTATCCGATGATGGGGCGATAACACTATCTCCCGATGATCCTGTATTTATACAAAATGCCAAACATACGGAAGTTATGCCAGCCCCAGTGCCATCAGCTGGAGCATGGGGCGCTTTACGATTCGCAGCAGAACAAATTGAAGCAAAGTCTCTGCTTGGGCGACTTTCCTATATGACAGGCACAGGCACATGTCCGCATTGTCAGGAAACGATATCGGTTGCCGATGCACTTTGCTAAAACCATGTAGCGGTGGCAGGCATGAAGTGCAGTTTGAAGGCTGTACATAAAATACGCCAACGGCGATAAACACAATTACTCAACATTGTGAATCGGTTAGGAAATGTTCACACTCGCCATGAACAGTATGAAATCTGCCCATAGCACATAGGTAAAATTAAAAAGCTGTCGACGTATGCAATCCATGCATGTCGACAGCTTTTGTTATAAAAACGTATCAAAATTATTATTTTGTCAAAAAAGCACAATAATTTCGTGAAAATTGTGTATATTATCCTATAGCGATAATGAGCTGTGGAAGCTTTAGTATCACTCTCGAAAAAAATAATGCAATAATTTAACGCGTCAAAGTGTAGGATTGTGTAGTTTTTTATAGGTGACGATTAACATAAGTGAATAATGTAAATATACCTTACAGGAAGAAAGGATTTGTTATATGAGCAACCTGAAACCTAATACTTCACTGTTTCGGCGCAAGCCGATTGCCCCTGCTGAGGGGAACCTGAAACGTGTACTAGGACCGATCGACCTGACTACGCTTGGTGTAGGCGCGATTATCGGGACGGGGATTTTTGTACTGACAGGGGTGGCGGCAGCTAAATATGCTGGCCCAGGTCTAGTATTATCCTTCCTGCTCGCAGGTCTGGTATGTGCCTTTGCTGCACTGTGTTACTCGGAGTTTGCGTCTTCTGTACCTGCATCCGGTAGTGCATACACGTACAGCTATACAACGTTTGGTGAGATCATCGCCTGGATTCTGGGCTGGGATCTGATTTTGGAATACGGGTTTGCCAGTGCGGCGGTCGCCAGTGGCTGGTCTGGATACTTCCAGAGCTTGATTGCTGGATTTGGCATTCATTTACCGACCGCATTAACGAGTGCCTTTAACCCTGCGAAGGGAACTTATTTTGATATTACAGCGTCTGCTATTACGTTACTGATTGCACTTCTATTGACACGTGGTGTCAAAGAAGCAACACGTGCGAATGGCGTGATGGTAGCGATCAAGTTGATCGTTGTACTCGTATTTATCGCCGTGGGCGTATTTTATGTACAGCCTTCGAACTGGACTCCATTCCTGCCATTTGGCTGGGGCGGCGTAACCGCAGGGGCAGCAACCGTCTTCTTTGCTTACATCGGCTTTGATGCTGTATCGACAGCAGCGGAAGAAGTCAAACGTCCGCAACGCGATCTGCCAATCGGTATTATTGCTTCGCTGGCGATCTGTACGGTACTGTACATCGTCGTTTCTTTAATTCTGACAGGTATTGTGCCTTACAACCTGTTGAATGTTAGTGATCCAGTTGCGTTTGCACTGCAATACATTCAAATGAATGGCCTTGCTTCACTAATTTCTTTAGGTGCAATTACAGGGATTACAACCGTCTTGCTCGTTATGATGTACGGTCAAAGCCGTCTGCTATACTCCATGTCACGTGATGGCCTGCTGTCGCCTGTATTTTCGAAAATTAGCGGCAAAAGCCAGACTCCAGCAACAGGTACATGGGTAGCAAGTATCGTGATCGCGTTCTTCGCCGGCTTTATTCCACTCGGTAGCCTGGCAGAGCTGACGAACATCGGTACATTGTTCGCCTTTACCGTTGTTAGTATCGGTGTGATCGTACTACGTCGTACACAACCTGATCTGAAAAGAGGCTTCCGCGTACCCTTCGTACCGGTATTGCCGATTCTAAGCGCACTCGGCTGTGTATACTTGATGCTTCAACTTCAAGCACTAACATGGGTAACGTTCTTTATCTGGCTGGCGATTGGTCTGATCATCTACTTCGCTTATGGTCGTCGTCACAGTTTGCTGAATCGTAGTTAATTATTTCGAGCGTGACATCACAATCTAACTCAACGAACTGCGCAACAATTGAATCTGGTCATGCGCTATTCGTATTTCGATGCGTGATGAACACTATTTCTTCATTTGTTCAGCGATCTGTACATGCCATTATCACGTATTCTCGCAGATATGGAAAAGCAGGGCGTGTCCATCAATACAGAATACACATTATACACATCGTAGTTCGTTCAGTTGCAGTTAGCTTTGTAGCATATAAGCTACGCACAAGCGCGTCTGTTCCCAATAGGGGAAGGGCGCGCTTATTTTTTTGCAGTGATGTATGGATGGGTTGATGTATGGATTAAAATCAGTTTATCCGTTTTCGAAATGTTGTGCACAGAACAGCAGAACAGTACAAGCAACCATAATCCTATCCATGTAAAAAAGCATTGCTTCTCTAATTAATATGCAATATATTGGTTTTAACGAAATTATCAAGTTGCTGAATTTATTGATTTACTGAAATTATTGACTGTATTAAAGCATTCCGAAGGAGAGGAATTTATGTCGCACACTGGAATCCAAAAAATCAACCGTACTTCATTGCGCGATCAGGTATATACTGCGCTACGACAAAGCATTGTCACGCTGGAGCTTGCACCAGAGCAAAAGCTAAACGATACCGAACTTGCAGCCCATTTTGGTGTGAGTCGTACCCCTGTACGCGAAGCGCTGAAACGGTTGGAAGATGAGGGATTGATTGAATCCTTTCCCGGCGCGATTACACGAATTGCACCATTGTACAATGATGCGGCACGCCATGCTTTTCCAGTCGCGGCGGCTCTGCATGCACTGGCCACACGCCTCGCTGTACCTCATCTTCATGAGCAGCATTGGCATGAATTGGAGCAAGCTAATGCGAAGTTAATTCAGGCGCTACAGCAGCAAAATGCGCTGGCAGCGATTGAAGCAGATGACGAGTTTCATCGCATATTCGTGCAAGCCTGTGCCAATCCAGAGCTGGAGAAAGCCCTCCGATCGGTCATGTCCAAAATTAGACGATTAGAACTCGCCAAGTTCAGCCGTATCGATCATACGCATTCACCGGAGGATCATAAGCGTATTATCGCTGCTTGTCAGCAAGGTGATGCCGTGCTGGCTGCGGCTGAAATGGAACACAACTGGCTTAGTCTGGCAGAATGGCTAGAACTGGAATTGCAGAAAGCTTCACCATCGGATGCTACAGCCAGCGAGAGTATTGCTGAAGATGACCAACCTCATCAGACGAACAAGCAACCCTCGACTACTAACACTAAGCAAGAAAGCACCAATTCATTATGAAAGCCGTCTGGATTGGCGTAGCGGCATCGTTCTTCTTCGCTTCTAGCTTTGTGTTGAATCGGTTGATGGAAGTCGATGGTGGATACTGGGTATGGAGCGGGGCATTACGTTACTTTTTTATGGTGCCATTGTTAGGCATGCTGGTCGTCGTACGCAAAGAGCTAACGCCTGTATGGAGAGAGTTACGTCAGCAACCGCTACAATGGCTCGTATGGAGTACGTTCGGATTTGGACTGTTCTATGCTCCATTATGTGCATCAGCGATATTTGCCCCTGCCTGGTTAACGGCAGCTGGCTTTCAATTAACGATCGTCGTGGGCATGCTACTGTCTCCCCTATTTTTCTTTACCTCTACAGGGCCGAATGGAGCCGTACGTCAACGTGGACGTATTCCGCGTAGTGCACTAATGATTGCACTCATTATGCTTGCAGGTATTGGCTTGATGCAGCTGGAGCAGGCGCAGACTGGAGCGGGAAGCTGGCAAGGTATCGTCTTGATCGTCATCGCTGCTATCGCTTATCCACTGGGCAATCGTAAAATGATGGAAGTATGCGATGGGCGGCTGAATGCCTTCCAGCGCACATTAGGCATGAGTATTGCGAGTTTACCCTTCTGGCTCGTACTGTCGTGGTTTGGCTGGTGGCAGGAGGGCGGACCGTCTGGAGGACAGATTGGACAATCGTTTCTAGTGGCACTCTTTTCCGGTGTGATTGCTACGGTGCTGTTTTTCGGTGCTACCGATCAGGCACGCAGCCACCCGGCACGCCTCGCTGCTGTAGAAGCAACGCAGGCGCTAGAAGTCGTGTTTACACTTCTGGGTGAGTGGATTTTGCTTGGTATTACGCTCACTTCTGTAGGGATGTGGTGTGGTATGGTGCTGGTCGTGGGTGGAGTGATTATGAACGCCTGGCTATCGATGCGTCAACCGGGAGCAAGCGGTAGGCGACAGAGACGCAATCGTGCCGATACGAATATACTTCATTAGAAAACACCAGAAAAACTAAAAAACCGAAAAATATTGGAATATGATAGAAAGCACTGCTTTAAACGAAACAGGCACATCAAACGAAATAGGTGCATCCTATTTTAGAAAACGAGTACATTACATTTCATCAAATAAGCATGTCGAACGCAATGATGATGTTTTAAACGAAACTGGAAATGAGACCATCGAGCGAGAGTATGAATAGCGACAGCATCAATATTAACGGAGTTATCGGTACACGATGCAGCCACGCTGTTCCAGCTCAGTCAGCCATTCAGGAAATTGTAGCTGATGGTTCCAGCGTAAATCAAGCCGTTCCAATTGAGTAAGCTGACGCAGCGATGGTGGCAGCTCAGTCAGCTCATTGCTACGCAGATCCATTTCCAGTAGTGAACGGCAATGGCCAATCGATACGGGTAAAGTAGACAGTCCATTATGGCGTAAATTCAAGCGCCGTAATTGCTGACATTGACCGATCGACTCCGGTACAGACTTCAATTGATTGTTTTCTATATCCAGTACACGTAGCGTAGTCAGTTCACCAATCGATTCTGGTAAATGTTGAAGCCCATTATTACGTACATGCAGTTCGCGAATTTGCTGTAAATGCCCAATTGAGGCTGGTAGAGCCGTCAATTTATTATTCATACAGCGCAGCTCAACAAGTGCGATTAGTTCACCAATCGCCTCAGGCAGCTGCTCCAGCTCGTTATCACTCAGATTTAGATAGCGTAGAAGAGGGAACTGACACACTTCTTCACCTATGCTAGTCAGACGGTTGTTGTGCAGATATAAATAATCAGACAGAGCGCTCAACTGCTTGATTTCACCGGGCACCTCTGTGATCTCATTATGCCCTAGATCGATCATCGTGAGCTGCGTTAATTGTGCGATTCGAGGTGAGATCTGGGTGAGCTGATTAACCGATACATTGAGTATTTGTAATTTTCTCATGTCAAAGGTTTCGGCTGGAATCTCGGTCAGTGCGTTATCAAACAAATTCAGATCTGTAATTTCATGCAGCTCATGCTCTAGCTGAGGTAGAGTAGTGAGCTGCTGGTGAGCAAGGTCGATTTTCATCGGATATAGCCTCCTGTTACAGTGAGTAGGATAGACACGATTTCATTATTTTTGTTACGAATAGCAGTGCTGCTACAGATAACAGATAACAGATAACAGATAACAGATAACAGATAACAGATAACAGATAACAGATAACAGATAACAGATAACAGATAACAGATAACAGATAACAGATAACACCGCTATTTTAAAAAGTGAAAATTTTAAAAGTCAAAGTAATAATAAATATCGCACTTTCCGCGTTGATTCGTAAAATGATAATCTTTCGTATTCAACCCGCCAATCTCAAACCCATACTGCAAGTAAAACCGATTCGCTGTCAAATTATTGTCTTGCGCAATTGTCGATAATCCTTTCAGCTGCTGGGCTTTCGCCATCTCTATCGCTTTGTTCAACAACTTGGATGATATGCCCTGTCGTTTATGCGTTTGAGACACTTTCAGATCCACCAGATAGAGATAATGATTCCACTGCTTTTCAAATATAGCGACACCGATACAAACCTTTTCCTCAAAAGCACCTACAGCAAATCCGGATCGATTAATATCGTCCCATTGATAATTTTCGTCAGGAAACAGGTGGCTTTCTGGTGATTCAAACAATATTTCCTCGTGTTGCCAGCCAGCTTCTGTTTTGGTAACGATCAATTTGCCGGGTGATTCGAACGCTTCATTCGGCAGTCGTAGCGCTTGCTCGTTGGATGGATCGATTGCTTGGATCACGATCTCTGACATGAAATAGCCTCCTATACGGTGTTGTAACGATGATAGTCTATTTTCAAAAAATATACAGATGAATATGTACAATGGAGAACTTACGTTTCATCTCCATTTCAAGTATAGTGGAGAATGTAGCTATTTATCCAGTTGGCAACAAATGAAGGCAACATCAACAACCTATGGCACGATTCACACTTACAATGAAACGACATAAAGGAGTATATCATGCGATTTAGCGTTCAATTTTTATCATTTTTCGTGTTGCAGGTCGAGGGTAAAGAAGGCCAGACCTCCAAAAACTATAAACATTATCAGACGCTGGACGAAGATGAATATGAGCTAAGCCAGCTCAAGCAATTTTTGCATGCGGAGTTCACACGTACCGCAAAGCGTAAAGTTGAAAAGAACCCGTCCAGTGAGCAACCGCCTACCAAAATCGGGACGTTTCTCGTTGAACCGGGACATGAGCTGACCAGCAATCCCAACTTTAATCTGTTCGCACGTCTGCGTACGGTCGAGGATAAAGAAGATTTTAAAAACGCCGGGGATGATCTAGTACGCAGCTATCTCGATACAAGCTCGGTGCGCGGTGGCGCGCTGATCGTCTCTCAGGTAAAGCTCGATACGCATCTGGACGATCCCTTTGTATTCGTGATGAAATGTGATTTTGAGAAGCAGATCGCGCGCATTTCGGATGAGCGCAGCCTGATCAGCGAGGTCGAAATGGCGATCAGCGCACGCAATATGAAGTCGATCCAGTACCCGCATATGCCGGAGGAAGGCATGATTGAGGAATGGGAACTGAAGGTGCATCAATCGTCACATGCGCGTTATTTTGAGGATTTCTTAAAATTCGTCACGTATGAGCAGTCCATTCCAGAGATCGTGAATGAGCGAGTGATGGACTATGTGCAGACCTATGTAGAGGAAAAGTGGCCGGATGCGAGCAATGAGGAGCGTCAACGTGAGGAGCAGGATCTGGAACTATGGGCAGCGAGCGATAAACGCGATTTGCAGGAAAAATGGGAGCCACAGCAGGTAATCGAAGCAGCAGAGCGTATTGTCGAGATTAAGCCGGAGATTGAGATTCGGGTGAAGCTGGGCGATACGAGTGTACGCGGCTTGCTGGCTGATTTTGGCTTCCGTCTGCATATTGCCAAGCTGGGTGATCATTATGCGATGGTGGTGGAAGGGGAGTCATTTACGTTTGAGAAGGGCTTCTCGCCGGTAGAGCTGCTGCAACCGGATAGTTTTGAGAATCTCGCGCAGCAGTTGATTGAGCGGGCGAATCGTCCAGCAGAGCCGGATGATGATATGCCGTATTGAGAACGGAAATTTTATTGAATAGTAAAAGTAAAAGCATCCAGCCATTGATCTGGATGCTTCTTTTGTATAGTAAGCTTTATTAAATAGGCAACCATTCATTGACAAGAACTTCTCCATCAGCTCCAGAGGCATCACTCACGATTGCTCCTGCTTGTGTTTTGCTAAGCAAGTATCCAGAATAAGTATTATCTTTAGTATTTTTCTCATATCTACTTAATATTCCGTTCCAGCCCATGATAAAAGAAGCAATTTCGGTTCTAGTAATATCGCTCTTTCCAATATAATGTTCAAAAAACTCTTTACTTCTCTGATAATATCTATTGTGAGATTTTTCGGGACTGTACTTTTTATCAACAGAAGCAGATTTGAAAGTATACCTAACATTGGGATCCCGAGTCCTTAAACCTTTACGTCTTGGTGGTCTAGTGGATAACTTGTTTTTTGATATTCTTTTTTTATGATCTCCTACTTTAGCAGATTTGATATAATTTATTTCTTGTTGCTTAACTTCGTAAAATACATCTCTCAGTCCACTATATAGAGACCATGAATGTTTTTTAAATAAAGCAAGATGTCGTTGTTGATTCTGTATACGCAGTGCCTCTGCCATCTCAGATAATTTCTTTAAATTAGCATTCGCGGCAGGTACAGGTGTACGGTCAGTTGGATCTATTTTAATAGGAGCATACAACAACTCCCGAGCATAAAGAGCTTGTCCCCAGTTACCTGCTTTTTGTAAAATGTGATTTGTTGATTGATCTGAACTTGATGTAATATCAAGCCAGGCAATCTCTATATATTTACCGAAGTCATCTTCTGCACTAACTACGATATCAGGTCGAGTATCACCACGTTTGGCTTGATAGATCACTTTTAAACCATTAGCAGGCTGGATGTTAATCACTTTAGTCACATAAGATTCAATCCAGTAGCCCGCTTGCCTACCTATTTTACGATAGTCTTCGAATTCTTTCTTATCCTTTATTTTTTTCTCTTTATCAAAATTGTCTAATAATTCAGACATATATCCATCTACAGGCGGAATATTAGCAAATGCTCGTGTAACAATTAATTCTCTTGCGTTATCTACTTGCTTACTCACTTCATTCATATAATCATTAAAACTCTTTGCATGTTTATTTAGTAGGTACAAAATATAATTATTTTTTGGAACATATGGAGATCCGAGTTGACGTTGGATTATTGCTGATGATGGGGATAGTAAATTAGAATTTACAAGAGCATTAGGCTGTATATTAGTCATCGTGGTATGTTTCATTATCGACTGAGCTACAGCTTGATTGCCCACATATTTTTGCAATTGATGCACATCGATTTTCGTCTGACCGCTTGCAGGAGAGGGAGAAGGGGTAGATAAGTTAGGATTTAACACTTTATGTGCAGAAGATTCACGATATGGGCGTGGAGACTTTTCACTATAAGTCATATGTATGCTCCTCTACAATCAGCTTTGTATCCCTATAATTGTAAACGTATTCATTGACAGATACTATTCTGTATAAGAAACTATATAAGGGCAAATGACCAGCATGCCAGGAAACAGGCATGAATTTCACCGGTTTCCTGTACACGGGTCTGCTTTCATTCCAATCGTCGGCTAGCGTAGTCAATAGACGATTTTGAACAATACGATCTTTAAATATTCAACTGTGCAATCTGATCCTTGAGTTTCTGTGCTGATTTACGTAACATTTCTTCCTCTTGAGCATTCAGTGGGATTTGTAGCTTCTCTCGAATACCTTCGCGTCCTACAATAGACGGAACACCGAGGTACACATCAGAGATCCCATGATAGTCATCCAGCAGGGAAGATACATTCAGCACGGCATGCTCATTTTGCAAGATCGCTGCTACGATCCGATCCAACGCCAGAGCAATCGCATATGAAGTGGAACCTTTGGCATTGATGATCTCATACGCGGCATTTTTTGTGCTGTTAAAAATATCGTCGCGCTCGGCTTGCTCGAAATCGATCTCTGCTCCAGCAACGTTTGCAAGACTCCATACCGGAAGCTCAGAATCGCCATGCTCGCCAATAATGTGCGCATGAATGCTACGTGGATCGATCTGTTTATGTTTACCGATCAGATAGCGGAAACGGGCGCTATCCAGCAGCGTACCGGAGCCGATGACGCGATTTGCCGGCCAGCCGCTCTTTTTCCAGGATACATAGCTGAGAATGTCTACCGGATTGGTAGCCACCAGCAGAATACCGTGGTTGTTATATTTGGTAATATTTTTAATAATGTCATCGAAGATGGCTGCATTTCGATTCAGCAGATCGATACGGGTTTCACCCGGACGCTGGTTGGAACCGGCAGCGATGATGATAATATCGGCGTCCTGACAGTCGGAATAATCGCCAGCCCAAAGTTTAACTCCGCCTACGAAAGGCAGTCCATGATTCATATCGAGCGCTTCGCCCAGTGCACGGTCTTTGTTAGCATCAATGAATACAAGCTCAGACATACGATTACGCAGTAGCAGGGTATACGCGGTAGTTGCACCTACGGCGCCTGTGCCAATGACGACGACACGATGAGGTTTGGATACGGATGGGGTCATAAATTATCATCTCCTTCGCAGTTTGTGTTACAGATTCGCTACTATTGTAGCGGAAAGAAGGGGCAATGTAAAAACAACGTTGCGGAAAACCAATCGAAAAACAGTACATTTCCTTTCGAAAAGGCGGGGATCTGTAATCGCTTGTAACTTTTCTGTAAACCACCTATCAAAAATATAGTTTACTCTAGTATAAGTTGTGATAATGAAACGCTTTAGCTTAGGGCAAGTGTGTGGAAGGAGAATTACCCATGAAGTGGAATATTGCCAAAGCGCTTCTTACTGGAATATCGATGATCCTTCTTCTTTCAGCTTGTACGTCAACAGGCGGAGATATGGCTCCGGTTAGTGAATCCGTACGTGAGCAGCTCCAGCAATCCAAAGAAGATCAGGGACAGACGATTACATTAAAGAAGACGACCGATTTCAATATAAATAAAGGCGGAGGCCAGGCAGCCGAAGTCGGATATAAAATACAAACCCGGCTGACCGATTTTCAGCTACTCAGTGCAAACGCAGGTCTAGCGTGGGGGATTACCCGCAATGAGCTACGCATTTATGTAACACAGGATAACGGTAAAACATGGGACAATGTGTCACCAGCTAAAACGGTAACCTTTTCCGAATCCCCGGTGTACGGAAGCAGCATCTTTTTCTTAAATCAGAAAAATGGCTGGGTCGCGCGTAACGCCAACGGCGTAGGTCAGACGCTCATTTTGCATACGATCGATGGCGGTCAAAATTGGAATGTACAGACATTCAATAATGATGCCACGGTGCTCGGTATGTATTTTGTCGACGAAAAGACAGGCTGGGTGATGACTTCAACCGATGCCGCTAATAATAAGCAAGAGAAAGCTCTGTACCGCACACAGGATGGTGGGCAGAACTGGGTGAAGCTTATGCAGAATACGGGGGATTTTGCCGTAAACAATGCGACACCAAATGCGATTCCGCAAACAGGTACACTTGTAGGCATGTCATTCCGCAGTGCACAATATGGATTTGTTACGCTTGAGGATAACGGAATGCCACGGCTGTATACGACAGCAGATGGCGGCAAATCCTGGTCAGAAGGTAAGGAGCTTGTACCGAAGGATGTCGATACATGCGATCGCTTAACGACAGGCAAGCCACAATTTTTCGGTTCTAGCAAGACCAAAGGATGGATGAACATCGGCTGCGTGATCGGGAGTCAGACGCATTATTTTGGCTACTTCACACTCGATGGCGGTAAAAGCTGGTCACTCGCTCCATTTTCCTTGCAACCGCAAAGTGGCGTTAATCAGAGTATGGGACCTACTTTCCTGAATGAACAAACCGGCTGGTCGATCATTAATGGTGTCATCTTCTATACAGAAAATCAGGGTAAGAATTGGAAGGCACTACCCGAAAGTGAAACGTTGCAAAAAACGATGGTGAATTACCCGGAACTTGTAAAGCTACAGTTTTTCTCTCGTGAGGTTGGATGGTTACTCGTATCCAAAAACGAAGAGCGTCGTTCACTGCTTATGCAGACGACCGATGGTGGCAAAACATGGCATGTACTTTAGCTTGAAGATTAGCTCATCCGAGCTCACTATAGAGAATGGATATCTGTCAAATGGCAGATATCCATTCTTTTTTATTTTTTATTTTTTATTTTAAATTAACAATTTCTATACAAAAAAATGTTACTATAGACCCATCAAATGTTTGAAGACGGAGTAGCCTTCTGCCTTTCGACCTAAAGGATGAATGCCTGTATGAGAATACCGTTTCGATACAAACGGGCTGATTATGGAACGTATAGTTTTTGTAAATATTTCTTTTATTTGACGATGAAATTTGTTTACTCGTATCGTCAGTTTATCGAATTGCGAAAAATCGTAAAAGGTAAACAGCTCACGACGTATTTTCAGCCGATTATGAACATTCAGAGCGGAGACTGTTTGGGCTACGAAATTTTAAATCGCCCAGCGCCTTCCAAGCTATTTCCACATACCGATGGTTTTTATGAATATATTGGTACGACCAATCAGGTGTTTGCTTTTGAAATGTTTTGCCACGAACTTTCGATTACACGTTATACGGAGGCGTTAAAGCATTCATCCCCGTCTTTTGCAGGAGCAGTTGTATTTTTAAATGTGCATTCTGATGTACTGGTTAATCCCAATTATCGCAATGCAGAGACACTTCATCAGCTATATCGCTATGGATTGAAGCCAGAGCAGATTGTGTTTGAAATAACGGAGAAGCAGAAGGTTGAAGATTTCGAAGCATTTGAACAAATACTGTCCTATTATCGTGATCAGGGTTTTCGCATTGCGATCGATGATATCGGTTCTGGTTATAGTAGCTTGAAGGCAATCATTAGTTTAAAACCTGAATTTATTAAGCTGGATCGTTCTCTCGTTCAGCACATTGATACTCGACCCGAGCAGCAACATATCGTGAAGATGCTACAGGACGTTGCACGAAGCTCAGGCACGCATATTATTGCAGAAGGGATCGAACGACCGGAAGAGCTGCTTTTTCTGCAACAACAACGTATCCGCTATGGACAGGGTTATGCCCTGGGGCGTCCGTCTAACGCTCTACAGCATCAAAATATAGACGACATCATCAATCAAATGCAGATGCCACCACTTCCGGCTACAGGCGATTGTTCCTAACCTTGCAATCATAAAGGTTGACGCACTGGGGATTATACCTTATTCTGGATTCTACATATGACGAGAATATAGGAATGAACAACTATGAACAGGACCGTTACTTTAGAAGAACGCTGTACAGAGAGGAAATTCACCGGCTGAAAGATTTCCCGTATGCGTTCAAAGTAAGTCCTATCCTGTGAGTTGCGTAGCTGGATTGTATCTGGAACGCCGGTTGCTCCGTTATCAGCATGAAGGTTTATAGCTATGATCACGATACGAATCGGTAGCTATAAACGAATTTAGGGTGGTACCACGACACATTCGTCCCTGACGGATGTGTCTTTTTGTTTTTCTCAACGATGACGGCAAGTAGATCATGACTGGCATATGCTCAGCGTGTGCTAGCTAAGGAGGAGATTGTCTTGAAACAAAGTCAGGCTTTTATCCATACGTCACGTTCTGCCCCAAGCGAGGCTGAAGCGGCAAGTCACCAATTATTGATTCGTGGCAGTTATATTCGGCAGACAGCAGCTGGCATCTACACGTACTTACCGCTTGGACGTCGCGTGCTTCAACGATTAGAACAGCTGATTCGGCAAGCGATGGAGGGTGCCCATGCGCAGGAGTTGCTCATGCCTGCAATGCAGCCGGTAGAACTCTGGCAGCAATCCGGACGGCATGAGAGCTATGGAGATCACTTACTTCAATTGGAGGATCGTCATCACCGCCGCTTTGTACTCGGTCCTACTCATGAAGAGCTAATTACTGATTTGCTGCGTAGCGAACTTGGCTCTTATCGTCAATTACCAGTCACGCTATATCAAATTCAGACCAAGTTCCGCGATGAAAGCCGTCCACGTTCTGGTCTACTACGCGGACGCGAATTTTTAATGAAAGATGCCTATTCTTTTGCTACGGATATGCAAGATTTAGATGATGCCTATCTAGCGATGTTTAAAGCATATGAGCAACTATTTTCCCAGTGTGACTTGCAATTTCGTGCAGTGGAAGCGGATGGAGGAGCGATTAGCGATGCTGGCGCTACCCATGAATTTATTGCATTAACCGATGCTGGCGAGGATATCATCGCCTGTTGTACGCATTGCGATTATGCAGCTAATCTGGAAAAGGCACAGTATCGAAGACAGCATGATCATGTGTCAGTTCCATCTAACCATGTGCAGCCAGAGTTAATTCATACACCAGACGTTCGCACGATTGCACAATTGACTTCATATTTAGCTATCGATTCAGCAGCCATTGCTAAAAGTATTCTGTTTCTCGCTGACGGCGAGCCTGTACTTGTGATGGTGCGTGGAGATCACGATATTAACGAGGTGAAAGTGCAGAATTATATGCAAGCTACTGAGCTTGTACTTGCTAATCCAGAAACGGTACTCCAGCTAACTGGAACACAGGTCGGCTTTCTGGGTGCCTATTCACTCAACAGGCAGTGTGAATCCACTTCAGCTATTCGAATTTTGATGGATAATGCCGTCTATGCGATGCCCCATGCTGTAATTGGTGCAAATCAAGAGCACTACCATTATCGCCATATCGTGCCTGCGCTTCATATACAAGAGGCGGAAGCTGGTGATTTTCGCAATGCTGTACAGGGAGAAGCTTGTCCTCGCTGTCACGAAGGCAAGCTTCAAATGGCCAGCGGTTTGGAATTAGGACATGTGTTCAAACTAGGAACGAAGTATAGCGAAGCTTTGCAAGCCGATGTGCAGTTAGCCAGTGGAGAGCGTCAACATCTGATCATGGGCTGTTATGGTATTGGTGTATCCCGACTCATGGCAGCCATTGTCGAGCAGCATCATGATGAGCATGGGATCGTATGGCCTATTCGTGTTGCGCCTTATCATGTTCATATCATTATCATCTCTATGAAGGATGAGCAGCAGTGCGAAATAGCAACAACCTTGTATGAACAGCTCAAAGCAAGCGGAATCGACGTATTATTAGATGATCGTGAGGAACGTCCGGGTGTCAAATTTAAAGATGCCGATCTGATTGGAATCCCTCTTCGTGTCATCGTTGGTAAAGGGATCGCGACTGGCGAGCTAGAATGGAGCAATCGACTAACCGGAGAAAAGTATTCGTTATCGGTAGGACAGGTGATCGAACATACTACAAAAGTTATTCAATAATCATTTTTTACATGGAATTGACGCAAATCGGTTTACTTTTTGCTACTATAGCATCATCCCGTAACGACTAGAGTGGTGGTGTTCACGAGACAGGATACGCGCAAACCATAAGGGGGGAGCAGCATGTTTACCATAATCGGTGAGATTGCAGAACCAGTTCTGATTGTAGAGCCGGATACGCGCTGTAATGAAGTGGATGCACTGTTCAAGCTTCATCGTCAATGTGAAGGGCTGGCTATCCGCAGACCGGGAATGGAACCAGCGCTTATGATGCGTGTCGGTTTCTATCAGCATCTGGCGACCCATTATGGATACAATCTATATATGGGCAGACCGATCCGGTTGCTTGCCAAGTCTCAACCGCTCGTTGTTGACTACTATGAATCGATCACAGATGTTAGCGTCAAAGCGATGCAGCGTAGCGATGAGGAATTATATGATCTACTACTTGTAAGTAAAGAAGGAGAGCTATGCGGTGCAGTGACGATTCGGCAGTTATTGCTCGCTGTCGCTGATATTCGTACGGAATCGGCGACGTTTATGAATGCATTGACCGGCTTACCCGGTAATCGAATGATTGATACACATCTGGAGCTTGCTCTGGAGCAGCCGCAATATAGCGTGCTGTATATCGATCTGGATTATTTTAAAACGTACAATGACATTTACGGTTTTAAAATGGGCGACCGCATGATTCAAGAAACAGCTAATTGCCTCAGTCGTATATTTGTATCACCTGAGCATTTTTTAGGTCATATTGGTGGCGATGATTTTATCGCGATTATGAATAGTTATGAAGTAGAATCGGTATGTCAGATAATTCTGGAGCAGCTTGAACAATTAAAAAAGGAACTTTATCATGCAGACGATCTACAACTAGGTTATGTGATGGCGGAAGATCGTCTCGGTAACTATGGCCCGATCCCCCTTGTAACGTTATCGATCGCGATTGTGAGTAACCAGCAGCGCTTATATGTATCCGCTGATGAAATCGCTGGTGAGGCGGCACGTATCAAAAAGCTTTGTAAAAGTATCGCCGGGCATGCTGCATGCAGCAATAGCGGAATTCGAATTACAGCGGCTACTTTTGCAATAGGCTCGCATCCTTCATATCCTATGTAGAAATAGTAAAACCTATAGGTGTTCCTTTGATTCATCTAACATACCGACGAAGTCTTTGTATAGCCGTATCCGTTATCAATCCTTACCATACTATGCTTGATGACGCTTGCAAAATTAATGATTGATGATATGATAGTCGTGATTTTCCATAACCTGTATGCAGATGGGTGAAATACATATTTGGAGGTTATTATCATGGCTACACTATTTCTAATCGTCATCTATCTGGCCTTTATTAGCTTGGGCATCCCTGATTCGATGCTAGGTGCAGCATGGCCTGTAATGCATGGCGATATCGGCGCCCCTTTTGGATCAGCAGGGGTACTATCGATCGTGGCATCGGGCGGTACAATCATATCCAGTCTCGCCAGTGGACGTTTAATTCAGCGTCTTGGAACTGGCGTTGTCACGTTGATTAGTTGCTGTCTGACCGCAGGGGCATTGCTAGGCTTTGCTTTTGTGCCTACATTTGGATGGTTGATTATGCTCTGTATCCCGCTCGGTCTTGGTGCGGGCGCTGTCGATTCAGGATTGAATCATTTTGTCGCGGCGAATTACAAGGCACATCATATGAGCTGGCTTCATTGTTTCTGGGGAGTAGGCGCTACAGCAGGTCCAATCATTATGTCTCACTATATTAGTACAGAAGGTTCGTGGCGTAACGGCTATACCGCAGTAGCTGTAATTCAATTTGCGCTTGTATTGATCTTACTGTTTACGTTGCCTCTATGGAAAAAGGTCGTTACGCTTCGTCAAGCAGAACGCCTGGCTGAGGAAAGTCAGCGAGAGCAAGGGGGATTACCCGATTCAGCTGCGATACGTCAAGGGACGGAAGCTACAGCTTCATCTGTGTCTGAATCAACAACAGAACAACAGCAAGAAGGTAGAGAACGTAATCAGCTGAACAGAGCACCGAAGGAAGATGCGGCTACGACCCGGGCAGGTTTATTCCGTGTACCGGGGGTTCGTTTTACGCTACTGACTTTCTTTTTCTATTGTGGAGTCGAGACAACGGTCGGTTTATGGGGAGCAAGCTTTCTCGTTGGCTCGCGCCAGATTGAACCCGGACTTGCCGCAGGCTGGATCTCGCTGTATTTTGCCGGTATTACGATTGGGCGTTTGATTACGGGCTTTTTAACACTGCGCGTGACGAATCGGATGCTGATCTTGCTCGGGCAGCTCTGCTCAGCGGTAGGGGCATTACTGCTTATTTTGCCTTTACCGGGAGAGTTGCTGATGACAGGGTTAATTTTGATCGGTATCGGTCTGGCACCGATTTTCCCAGGCTTACTGCATGAAACGCCAGCACGCTTTGGGACAGCGAATTCGGCTCGTCTGATGGGGTATCAGATGGCGGTTGCTTATACTGGTATTACACTGTTGCCACCGTTATTCGGTCTCGTTGCTGCTTATATTCATATTGGCTTGTTCCCATTTGTCATTATGGCATTCATTCTGATCATGCTATTTTGTTCTGAGCGTGTTATTCGAGCGATTGGACCGTCCAAAAATGAATGAACCTGAACATAAAATTGTGGATAAATACGTTGCGTAGAGAAGTAGGATCATGAAGTGAGTAACCAATGATCAAATGATGCGGAGTTCCATTTTATTGGAGGAATAGCTATCATTTTCAGGATTGCCTTATGAAAAGGGCAATCCTTTTTTTATTATCAACAACCTGACATCTATATCATCCTATACATCATTATGAAGAAACAGAAATAGACTGTTCTTTCATTTATCCATAATAGCTCAAAATGTTAACGTGTTCATTTATCGAAATATAACTATATGGAGGAGTAAAACTTCTGTTTAACGACATAACAATAAAGAAGCTTATCGCTCTGTACTGCTTAATCTACTTAACTGATACTGAAAGTAAATAATTGACAAAATATTAATCACTTCGCTAGAATGAGTCTCGTGTTCATGATTTTGATTACATAAAGCACAGTTATCCTGTTTAGATGAACACATCCAAACTATGAATTTCAAAGGAGACTTTCCCATGAAAAATCGTACAATTGCCTGTGCACTTTCGATTGCGCTACTTGGTTCGATGGGCGCAGCAATGGTAACTCCAACATCCGTAGTGATGGCAGCCGATGCATCCGGTACAACAGCTAGCCTATCCGACATTTTGAAAAACCAGCAATCGGATGGGGGTTGGAAAAAGGACTATTCCGAAACGAGCGGAGACTGGGCAAAATCAACGATCGACAATAAAGCAACCTATTCGGAAATTCGTCGCTTAGCTGCTGAATTTTCCAAAACGAAAGATAGTAAATACTCGGCTTCAGCGATCAAAGGCATCAACTTCCTGTTTAATATGCAGTATTCCAATGGCGGTTTCCCGCAAATTTATAAAAGCTCTGGCTATCATACGCATATTACCTACAATGATGATGCGATGGTCAACGTGTTGATTTTGCTGGATGAAGTAGCTAATCGTAAAGGTGATTTCGCCTTTATCGATAGCGGTGTAGCGAGCAAAGCCAAACAGGCAGTAGATAAAGGTGTAGATTGCATTTTGAAAACACAGGTAACATCCGGCGGCAAACTAACAGCGTGGGGACAGCAGCATGATTCAAGCTCACTCAAGCCAGCAGGCGCACGCGCCTTTGAAGTGCCTTCACTGAGTGCAAGTGAAAGTGTTGGCATCGTGAAGTTCCTAAAAACAAGACCGTCCAATTCTCAAATTAATGCATCGATTAAAGCCGCTGAAAACTGGTTTAACGCAGTGAAAATCTCAGGTTTCCGCTATGAGCGCAATAGCTCTGATAGCTATATCGTTGCAGATAGTAGTTCAACCATCTGGGCACGCTTCTATGAGCTAAATACAAACAAACCGATCTTTGTCGGTCGTGATGGCGTGGTGAAGTATAATCTGAAGGATATTGATCAAGAACGTAGAGCGGGCTATGCCTGGTATGGCAATTGGCCAACTAAGATCGGTATTAATTAAGATCGGTATTAACTAGGATATGTACGTAAATTGTTGTTGCGGTAGATACCAGCATCGCATAGGAGTCTACAGAAATCTACAAAAGTCTATAGATGAGGAAATCATTGCAGATCCCTATGCTTAAAGGTTGTCCTTGCCTTATTTCTTCCCCACGGTGAAATGCTGCCACAGCTTCCACATAGACGAATACGAGTTAATGTATATGTTATAATTAGGAGTCGGCATGGAACTTTTATGATGTAGCTACCCAGTCATCGATTAAGTACAGGTATGCTGGCAGGCATACAGATTGCGAAAGCCATACAGATTGCGACAATAAGACTAATTCGCTTACTGATCGCGCATGGGTAACGTGCATTATGTATGATTAATTTATGATTATATAATTATGTCAGTAACCACTCTTATTCTAAAGCTCAACATATAAGCAAGTGATGTGCGAGCTATATGTAAAAACATGCCTTAGCTTGTGTAAGAAACCATTTGCAAGTATAACATAATGATAAAAACAAAAAGCAACAGCGTACCGTTAAACGGGGCTGTTGCTTTTTGCTATACATGTTGCTGCGTATAGTTATAGTTCACTACATTGTAATGACATCGATAATAATGCTGACTGGTGAGTCTGATATAGAACAGACACACTTACGTAGAACTTCTATCCTACATAGAACTTCTATTGCACAAGTGATGCAAAGGAAGTCGCTTTAGCTTTGTTTAGAATAATCGTCTACATCTGTAAACGAACACACAATGCGCACACTAGCGATATCGCGAATCGTGTCACGAATCTCATCTACATTCTTCGCACTGCTCATGAACAATAGAACTTAAAAGCATCACTCACAACCGTATCACTCGATCTTCAGTCGCTAAGTTTGGCTTCTCCGCCAGCTAGCTTTAATAGCGCATCTGGAAGTACAAATGATTGATCTCCAGTGAGGCTATGAATCAGCTCATATTCCTCATCAGCATGCTCAGCAAGCTTGATCGATTCAATCTCATGACGTAGCTTTTCCATTTTGCGATCCAGTGCCGTTGCAGAGTCGGCAGCATCTTTAAGCTCTGTCGTCAGTTGTGCCGGAACAGAACCTTCGTATTTATAAAAAATTTTGTGCTCCAAACTGGCCCAGAAGTCCATTGCAATCGTGCGAATCTGTACTTCAACATACACGGATTCCTGACGATCGGACATAAAGACCGGTACCTGAATGATCATATGCAGACTCCGGTACCCATTCGGCTTCGGTTCTTTGATATAATCTTTAATTTCAATGACGTTAAGATCTGTCTGATTTTTCAGCATATCGCACACCCAGTAAATATCCTCTGTAAACGAACACGTAATACGCAAGCCGGCAATATCACGAATCGTCTCACGAATCTCATCTAAATTCTCCGCGCCGCCTTTGCGCTGTAACTTCTTCATCAGACTTTCGGGCGATTTTACACGTGATTTGGTATGTTCAATGGGATTGTATTCATGCAGGGCTAAGAACTCGTCATTCAAAATTTCAATTTTCGTCTCCAGTTCTTTAAGCGCAAACTCATACATCATCATAAAACGTGTGACATTGTGGCGAATATGTTTAAGCTGTTCAATGGTATGATCCATGATGTTCTCCTATCGTGCAAAACTGCACTATATATTACTGTACCCGCAATCCAAGAAATATGTAATTCGTTATCCCTTGATATAAATAGTATACCTAATTATTGTAGCTGTTGAAAGTCTGGCTGATCGTGTCTTTTGTAAATATGTCCTTTCGTCCATTCTAATAAAAACTAATTTTCCCATAAATTAAAATATATAGTATGACGATATACAATAGACGGAGTCATAGTTGAGATACGTTCAAATCTTCTATGAAACCGCAAATTACATACTACATATTAGGAGGCTACATGCAATGACAATCGATCGTAATGAAATCGTGCAACTGCAAAGCCGTAATGCTTATCTCTCTTTTTCTGATGTGCAACGAGGAAAAAAGGGAGATTTTTTTTACATCGTTGGCAGTGATATTTCACTATCTCAACACGACTTAACTGACAACTCCATGAACTATATCGTGCAGGCGGACACGGTGCATTTGACTGGCGATTTACAGCTTCCTGGGCATGATCTGATAATCAATGCACGGCTCATTCGCTCTGAGAAAGCGATATGGATTAATACATCGGGAACGAAGGTGACCGAGACAAAGGATTATAAGCCCAATGATAAAGAAAAAATGGGACCTATAGGTACAGCCAATCAGAAAAATGGTGGGGATGGTACATCTGGTCAACATGGCGGAGACGGAGTACGAGGCGGTAACATTATTTTAACAACGGAGTCATTCGAGTTAGATGGAGATCTTCAATTAAGTGCCAATGGAAGCGCTGGTGGACGTGGACAAGGCGGTGGAGACGGTGGCGATGCTGCAAGTGGAGCTATCGGAGAAGACGCCAAAGAAGGATGGTTTTTTGGAGTCTCATCAGCAAAAGCGGGTGGTGAGGCGGGAAACGGCGGCAACGGTGGTAATGCAGGCAATGGCGGAAATGGGGGTAACGCAGGTTCGATTTTTGTAAGTTATGTAGTATCCAAAAATGAAGCTAAGGTGAAATTTGAAAATGAGCCAGGGCCAGGAGGAGAACCAGGTCAGCAAGGTTTGGGCAAACCAGCTGGAAAAGGTGGGCTGGGCGGACGTGAAATGTCAAAAGCACCTGGATCAGACTTTAATGGAGGCGGTAATTATAGATTTAATGGAGAACGCGGTAAAAGTGGTGCCGATGGAAAGCCAGGCCAAGATGGAGCAATAGGTAATGCTGGAAGTACTGGTCAGAAGGGGGATATCGCGTTAACAGCTATTCAATATGCACAATTCAAAGGTGATGTACAGCCATTGCTTCAATTTATCGTGAATAGTTCTTTAAGTGCTAATGATATTCAGCGTGCACTCTTGGCATCTTATGAGCAACAATCGATGATACTTCATAAGGCAAGTCTAGCTTATATTGGTGCTGCTGGGGATGAGCAAACTTTGAATCAAACAGCCACTTTACTTCAATGGCTAATTCAAACTATGCCTGATCCCACTATTTTTGATCAATTAAGTCATTTGCCTGCCACATCTGTCGGACAAGAACTACTAAGCAGCTCTATTCAGTGGTTAGCAATGCGACATAAAGTGAGTGTGCTCATATGGCAACTCAGTCAACGATTAGACTACTTCGGTAATACTTGGAACTGGACACCACTTATGTCATTTAATAAGTATCAAAGTATGACCCTTGATCTGATTACTGCTGCGGCTCAAGCCGAAAGTTTGTATCAAGAGTATACGCAAGCACAACAAAACCAATCCAAAATGCAAGAGATTCTGAATAAAGCACTCTCTACTGTCAAAGATCGCAGAGATAAGCTGGAAACTGAACGTACGACAAGCCTTGAGAAAAGAAATAAGCTTGAAAAGCAACTTCATGATATTGAAAAGACCCTTCGCAATGATGAAGTGAGTTTGGAGAAAACAGCTACTGAATTTGTCGAGGCATTACGTCAATCACTTGCTATGGATACGTTTAAAGAAATGTTTAACTTTATTTTATCCACAGTAGCTTTAGCAACAAGCGTAGGTCCATTTGGAGCTGCTGCGGGTGTCATTTATTCAGCAACAACTAGTTTACTTAACTCTGGAAAAACTTTCGATATCGATACAGAAGGTAAAGATGATACAGCTATAGCGAAAGAGAAAAAAGAAAAAGAAGCTGAGCTGAGTAAAGCAACAGCAAATGTTAAAAAAACGATTACTTCTGCATATGCAGCATATAAAAGTGGAGGAAGTCTAATCGACCTAGCTAAACAGAGCGATGCAGCAAGTAAAACATTTGGGTTTGCTACTACCGTAGTGATGACACGTGAACAGTTTGAAGCCATGCTAGAACCTGTATATAAAAAAGTACCCGCTGAAAAAGTAAAAGCTTATCGCAAAGCTTTTTACGATTATTTAAGTATAGTAGAAAATTATCAACAGCAATTGCTTGAATATCATGCTATGTATCTGGATGCTGACCAGCTTCGTTCAGAGTTGTGGCAATTAGAAGAAGAAACAGGACGTGTTCGCCAATTGATGGGGCAAGAGATTGATTTTTCGTTACCTACATTTCATTCCTATATTTTGAAAATGTATATGGATAGTAAACAACATCTAGTTCAATTCTTATATGAGGAATATCGTGCTTTCCGCTATATGACGTTGATCGATGAGCCGTTCCGCAGCATACGTGATCTTCGTGTTGCAGAATTAAGTCAAACGCATGCAGATATCACTCGTAAAATTACCGAAGCTACTAACAATTCGGAAAACCTGTTGCAATCTTTTCAAGGGTTAACATTCGTGTTAACCGAAGAACGTTTCCCCGAACAATTTGCCGCATTGCGTAATCATGAGTTAGCTACATTCCCGCTTCTACTTGATAATGAGGCATTGCGAGATAAAATTGCAGGCAAAGCGCAGATGATGGTTAGCAATTGTCAGGTTTACATCCCTGGTGCCAAAACATCTAGCGAAGCCATTCATATCGAATATGAGCAATCCGGCTATTCCACTTTCTTGGACCCGTATGGTAAACGATTTGACTTTATTCATCGGGCAAGTCATGGATACTATGAGTATGAGAAGGACGCTGAACTACATGCAATTCGAACGGGAGCAACACAAAGCTCAGGCGGCGAACTGCAACTGAGTGATAATGACGGACGAATTCTACCTGGCTTGTTATCAGTATGGTCATTCCAGTTGCCGAAAGAAGATATTCGTGGAGATGCGCTGAATACGAACCTGGATCTGAGTGAAACTAATCAGATCATTGTCATCTTTAAAGGTAAAGCTAAATCCTATATGCGCAGTGCAACAAGCCGTATTCCAGATCAATTCAAGCTTTCCAACAAAGAATTACCTATAATGAATGATGATGAAATGTATACGATACCTCAATCCGTGGTGGTCGATTCCGTTACTTCTTCTAAGATGACTCATAATCCCCCATCCAAAACTGATAGTGAGCAATCGATAAATAATATTGTGATTGAATGGTAAAATTTGAGGACTGCCTATAGGGCAGTCCTTTTTATATTCAAGTATTTGTACGATACTAACTCATAAATATACACTAATACGACCATTTGATTCGCTCCTTTTGCATATGACAATATAGATACACAACGGATTACAAAAGGAGCCTGTCCCATGAAAAAACGAATATTTCTCTGTACAGTATCGACCGCGTTGTTAATTTCAATTTACGCTTTACCGTTTACTCCGACTATGCATGCCATGTCAGACAGCGCATCAAACTCCGCTTCCAAAAATGTATTCAAAGGCGATGCTTCCGGCACGACGGCAAGCTTCGCAACGATCCTGGAAAACCAGCAGTCGGATGGAGGCTGGCGGAAGTTTTATTCCGAAGATCATGGTGACTGGTCTCATTCCTCGATTGATAATAAAGCAACGTATACGGAAATTCGCCGACTAGCAAAGCAATATACGATCACTAAAGATCAAACGTATGCGGATGCAGCTATAAAAGGAATTCATTTTCTACTTCGTATGCAATATACAAATGGTGGATTTCCGCAAGTGTATCATAGCTCTGGCTACCACACCGAAATTACGTATAACGATAATGCGATGACGAATGTGCTGCTTCTATTAGAAGATGTCGCCAGTCAAAAAGGAGATTTTAGGTTTGTAGACAATACACTGGCCAAGCAAACAAAACAAGCGGTGCATAAAGGAATAGAGTGTATTTTAAATACACAGATTGTATCCAATGGCAAGTTAACGGCCTGGTGCCAGCAATATGATGCGACGACGTTGAAACCTGCGGGTGCACGTGCATTTGAAGTTCCGTCCCTGACAGCCAGCGAAAGTGTAGGCATCGTTCAATTATTGAAAACAAGACCAGCCGACGCCCGCATCCAAAAGTCGATTCAAGCCGCCGAAACCTGGTTCAAAACGGTAGAGATTAAGCATACGGACTACAAGCGTAATCATAAAGATAGCTATATCGTAGCTGATGCCAATGCTAGCCCGATCTGGGCACGGTTTTATGATATTCAGACGAATCGACCGATCTTTGTTGGGCGTGACGGTATCGTAAAATACACTCTAAAAGACATTGAGCAGGAACGTAGAGCGGGTTATGCCTGGTATGGTAGCTGGCCGAATAAGCTGGGGATCTATTAATTGCCGCCAAAGTAAAACAGCAACAGCCGCTCTGTAAGCAGGCTGTTGCTGTTTTGGTGTGGACGATTTCGAGCAGGTTTTACATATACACTTGTGTCACACCCTAAATTTCTTTCAGACCACGAGACTGCACCTTACATACACGCTTGCACCATACTTCTAATACGCATTTTGTGCTCAACCCAATTTTTACGACCAGCGATCAAACCAGTGAATGTCTGTAATAAACTCCTGATCTCTTGGTATATCATACGTATCATAGAGCCAATCCAGACTATTCATTTTGTCTTTGATTGCTTTCGCTTCTTCTGGAGTCAACTTCTTATCGATAATTTTGATAATAATATTTTGACTCCAAAAATCATAAAAGATGACTGGAGCACCAATTTCTTTTTCCAGCGCTTGATAAAAAAGTACACGTGGCTCGCTATCTCCCGCCATAATCGTTTCCATAAAATCAAACGAGAAGACGACACTATGATAATATTCCTGTCCATAAGCAGGTTTCGCTTGAAGTGCAGTCACCGCTACATTCGGTAAAAGCAGGGGAGTCGATACAGCCGCAGACGTCGTTTCATCTTTCACAGGCGAAGCAGAAGCAACCATTTCGTTAAAACCTACCATGACTAAAGAAGCGGACAATAGAGCAAATAGCCATTTTTTCATTATCAAACCTCCTGTTTTTTTCATGATTAAATCGTAAATGAATATGAAGGTATCGTACTGTCGTGTGGCAGATTTCATTAACAACTAGAACAGATCAAAGCGATCAAGCATATCGCGATTGGTTGTACACGGAACAAGATTCGGTATCCCTATCCATTGCAGCTCTTAGTTTGTTGCCTTATCCTGTTTAAGGATAGTGCTATGTATCACCCCTTATCACTTTATATCCCTTCGGTAGCAATGAGCGATGTTGTAGAAAGAGTATATCCTGTTTTTAATTTCATTTATATGCTTTATTTGTAAAAATATTCTATACATATTTATATGATGAGTCGGCTAAAATGTGTTGGGATCGTATTTGATTAAAGACTACGCCGCAAAAGAGCTTATTTATAAAAGCTAGATTCTCCGCTATTCAATAATCTGATCGAAATCTTGTTGCTGTGTACTGTTCAGCAAAGAGATCAAGCTCCTCTCGAATAGCAGTGAAACTACAACTCCGATAGCAGTAAAATAGCAATACATACATATCCTATACAACACACTGCTGGATTTATCGATATCAAATTTGCTATATTATAGGAATTAAGATCAATTATTCTATGATTGGATTAAGGGAGGATTTAAATTGAGCTATCAAAACTGGGCTGGTAATTATACATACGGTGCGACTGCATTAATCGAACCGGAAAGTGTCGAGCAACTACAACAGCTCGTCAAGCAGCATACTAAAGTTAAAGTGCTCGGTAGTGGTCATACGTTTAACTCGGTAACAGACACAGATGGCGTATTCATCTCGCTGCGACATTGGAATCGTGTATTGGAGCTGAACGAGGAACAGGGTACGGTAACCGTTGAAGGCGGCGCTACATATGGTGAACTTTGTGCACAATTGTCTGAAAGCGGTTACGCGCTGCATAACCTAGCTTCCTTGCCTCATATTACGATTGCAGGCGCTGTCGCCACATCGACGCATGGCTCAGGCAGCAGCAATGTAAGTCTCGCCGCAGCCGTACAATCATTAGAGTTCATCGATGCAGATGGAGAGCTACACATATTCCATACTGGCGATGACGAATTTCCCGGTGTTGTGATTCATCTAGGTGCACTAGGCATTGTGACGAAGCTAACACTACGCATTGTGCCTGCATATGAAGTGAGACAATTTGTATATGAGAATCTTGCTGTAGTACAGCTGGAGCAGCACGCTGAAGCGATCTTTTCCAGTTCATACAGTGTGAGTCTATTTACCGACTGGCAAAGTACAAGCTTTCATCAGGTATGGACGAAAAGCCGTGAGCAAGACGGCGAGAATTATAGTGGACGAGCTGATTTCTATGGTGCGACACCAGCAACGACTCCGCTACATCCATTACCTGATATGGATGCGCAAAATTGTACGGCGCAGCTTGGCGAGCCAGGCATGTGGTTTGAGCGTCTAGCCCATTTTCGGATGGAGTTTACACCGAGTGCAGGTAAAGAGCTGCAAAGCGAGTATTTGATGGCACGTGAGCATGTATATGAAGCAAGTCTTGCCGTGCATCGTCTGCGGGAACAGCTTGCACCGGTGTTGTTTGTAAGCGAGCTACGCACGATCGCTGCTGATGATCTGTGGCTAAGTCCATTTTATAAGCAGGAGTCCGTCGCGTTTCATTTTACATGGAAAGATAACTGGGAAGCGGTTGAGCAGGTGTTGCCATTATTAGAGGAGGCGCTTGCCCCGTTTCATGCGCGTCCGCATTGGGGGAAACTGTTCACCGTTCCCGCAAAGAAATTACAGCAGCAGTTTGAGAAATTGCCAGAATTCCAAAAGCTGGTGCAGAAGTACGATCCACAAGGGAAGTTTAGTAACACTTACCTGGATACGTATATCCGCGACCGGTCATAGTCAAAACGTTAGTCAGTCGATCTATTACCACAATACGTTGATTCCGATATGAAGCTTGATGAATAGATGAATCAACGTATTTTTGATGAGCACTTTCTATGAGTGCCCTTAATGAGAAATTTCGATAACCGCTGAAAAACAGTCCAGCCCCAAACGCTTGTCCTGTCTGAATTGTCACTTTTAGGTGACTATATCACCAAAAAGTGGGTACTATTTTTCCTGAAACTTTTACTCCATACTGTCATTCATAGGAAGCTTACAATATCAACCGTAAAGCTTCGATCCTAATTGAAATGACAAAGGAGTTAAACAATATGGGTAAATTCGATGGAAAAGTAGTGGTTATTACAGGCGGAACAAGCGGTATTGGACTCGCTTCGGCACAGCAATTTGTACAGGAAGGCGCCTATGTATTCATTACGGGACGTAGACAACACGAACTGGATGAAGCTGTCGCGTTGATTGGCAGAAATGTAACCGGTGTACAAGGCGATATATCGAAGCTGGAAGATTTGGATCGTTTGTTTGAAACGGTCAAACAAGAAAAAGGACATCTGGATATATTGTTTGCTAACGCAGGTCTTGGATCATTTCTGCCGTTATCCGATATTACGGAAGCGCAATATGATACAACCTTTGATGTGAATGTAAAAGGAACGATCTTTACCGTTCAAAAAGCACTGCCATTATTCCCTGATCAAAAAGGCTCGATCATTTTAACCGGCTCGACTGCGGGTACGATGGGCATACCTGCTTTTAGCGTATATGGCGCTTCAAAGGCGGCGATTCGTCAGCTTGTACGTTCCTGGATTCTCGATGTCAAAGGAACCGGACTGCGTATCAATGTAGTCAGTCCCGGCTCGGTCGTTACGCCAGCGTACACGGAATTGTTCGGCACCGCACTGGATCAGTTTCTGGAACAGTCGAAACAAGAGATTCCGATGGGCAGAGTAGGAGAAATGCAAGAAATCGCGAATGCCGTCATGTTCCTTGCTTCGGACGATAGTAGTTACTTGAACGGTATTGAATTGTTTGCAGACGGTGGGGCGGCTCAGATCTGATCTATGGTACGTGATGTATATAGGATATGTAATGTATGTAAGGTATCTAATGTATCCAATATATGTTGAGCCTTTTATCCAGCCAATCCATCTAGCCGATGCACTTGCTATATTCTCTACATGTAGCGTACAATTTTGGTTTGAGTTATAGGTCAGGCAGGCCAATTGAACGATACGGGTCGAGAATATGGATAGATAAGGAGCTGACATAAGGGATGAGAATATTCCATTGTGAAATGGAAATTACGCTGGATGTGATTGGCGGAAAATGGAAAGGGCTTATTTTGTACTATGTTATTCAAAAGCCAAGACGAACCGGTGAATTGAAACGACTGGTGCACAATATTTCGCAAAAAATGCTCGTACAAACGCTGCGTGAATTGGAAGCGGATGGACTGATCCATCGGAAAATGTACAATCAAGTCCCACCCAAAGTGGAATATTCCACGACAGAACTTGGTCAATCTCTGGAACCGATTTTTAAGCTGTTATGCAATTGGGGCGCTAACTATGCGGACGAATCGTACGCGCCAGACGAGATTGAGATTTTGCATTTGAAATGATCATGATTTACATGGATAGCTATCGATATGAGAAAAGGTATAGGAAAAGTAGTTGACCTGCGCGGTATAAGGCTCAACTGCTTTTTTGTTTGTCCATTTTTGTGGATGGCAATATCATATCCCTTTGAACGCACGACTGGAATAGGCGTAGCAGTTTACGCTACAGATTGGGCAATTTCTAACCTTCCAATCTGAGAAAATAAGCACAGATCGATATTGCTGCAAAAAGCAATACTTACTACTCACTTACTACTCTTAACTCACTACTCTATCAGCACAGTCGCCTCTGTCAGCATATTGCGCATATCCTGAATATTTTGCATCGGCGGCTTACCATATAGTCGGGTATACTCACGACTGAACTGGGAAGGACTTTCATAACCAACGGTAAAAGCTGCATCTCCAGCCGCCATCGCTTCAGTGAGCATAAGCCGCTGCGCTTCCTGAAGACGAATCGTTTTTTGGTACTGCAATGGACTCATCGTTGTTATGCGTTTGAAATGCTTATGGAAGGCGGAGCTGCTAAGCTGCGCATCGCGAGCAAGTTGTTCGATGTCCAATCGTTCATTGTAATGCTGCTTGATAAACTGAATCGTCTGCGCAATACGGAAAGAATAACTATCTGTCACGGCAAATGGATATAATATATGTCCGTGTTCACTTTGTAAAACGCGGTAAACTAGCTCGCGAATCATTAGCGGAGCTAGTACGGGAATGTCCTGCGGCTGATCGAGCAGCTGCACTAATCGTACAACAGCGTCCATAATCGACAGTGACATGGCATTTATCGTCATACCGATGACTGTTTCATTCGCTTGGCTATCGGTTCTTGCGGAGTGATCCATCATCCGGACAACGTCCAGAATGACATCGGTATCAAAGCTTAATTTAAGCCCTACATAAGGGATAGATGGAGACGCTTCGCTAATGCGCCCAACGATCGGCAAATCCACCGATGTGATTAGAAATGAATACGGATCGTAGCGATAGGTTTTATCGGCAAGCATCGCTGTCTTAGCTCCCTGCGCAACGATGCAGATCGATGGCTTATATACCGTCATCAGCGGTTCGGATATCACTTCTGCTCGTAAGATAGATAAATAAGGAATAGCCGTACAATGTGTTCCGGTCGTAGGCGTATGACGGATAAGGATGGATTGAAGTTCATTTAGCGCATATTCCAGACGCGCATGATCATTAGCATCGTTCATCGGCTCCACCTTCCTATCAGCAATTATTTGATCAGTAATCATTTAGTCCAACATAAAACAATGAACAAAATTAGGCAAGCGACGTGGCGAATCGATCTACCCCTACAACTAATCGCCACTCTATACTGAATACAGACGATCAAGAAACTGTAGATCGAGATAAGTGCATATTCAAATATATATGTATCGATCTATTCGAGTATATACTGATCGATCCCATACCTGAGCATAAAGGAGCGTATAGGATATGAAAACAAACAAAACAGCTATTGTAACTGGAGCGTCACGTGGCATTGGACGTCAGATTGCTATCCAATTAGCCGATGCTGGCATGAACGTAATAGTGAACTACGCCTCTAGCCATGACAAAGCCAATGAAGTCGTCCAGCTGATCCAGCAGGGTGGCGGTGAAGCAACGGCTATTCATGCAGATGTGAGTAGAGTAAGCGAAGTGGAGCGATTATTTGCCGAAACGCTGGAGACCTATGGAACTATTGATGTGTTGATTAATAATGCAGGGATGATGCATACGCTACCACTGGATAAAGTAACGGAAGACGATTTCGATCAGCATATGGCACTTAATGTTAAAGGTACGTATTTTGCCTGTCAGCAAGCGATGATCCATATGCAAACAGGCGGTACAATTATTAACTTCTCCACCTCTGTGTCTGGAGCGATGCTACCAGGCTATAGTCTGTATGGCGCAACGAAAGGCGCAGTAGAGCAGCTAACCCGCCAATTAGCCAAAGAGTTCGGCCCAAAAGGGATTACGATTAATAGCATTGCGCCAGGACAGGTGGCAACGGATCTGTTCTTAACTGGCAAATCAGACGAGCTTGTCGATTCATTCCGTCATATGAACGCATTTGGCCGTTTAGGTGAGCCGGAAGATATCGCTAATGCGGTAGAGTTGCTAGTCAGTGATAAAGCGCGCTGGATTACTGGGCAGACGATTCGTGTGAACGGTGGGTTTAATTGAAAATTGAGGACTTTATAGTTTGAGGGTTAGGCTGGAGAGCGTGAGGGTTTGAGTTTAGATTGAGTTCCAAATCGGTCGGAATACCGCGGTATCCTAGCTGATGCAGTATCGCTGTCAAATTGCCGCGATGGTACGTACCGTACCGTTCCGTTGACCGAAATTAATTTAACTTTAAATCTGCCTCAAGTTCTAAAAGATAGACATACCAACACATTATTAAAGTTAAAATTTAATATTTTTAAGGCACTAATACGTTACCCGAGATTAACTTCAGCCTTACATTCGCTTCAAATTTGGAACTATATTGGAACTATAAATATGCCAGTATACGCTTAAAGGTAGTATGTAACCGGATCGATCTACCAGGTTGGGCTATAATGTGGGCGTGAGTGTTTAATGATTACGCTAAGATGGAGTTTTGAATGATAGTGCGATGAAATCATGACTGAGATTATGACAATAAGATCGCGAAAATGAGAGAACGAGATAATAACAACACCGTGTCTGTGATTTTAAATCATAGATGCGGTGTTGTTTGGTGTAGGGACTTTTTTGGTTTTAATAAACATCAACTATTCTTTCATTGTTCTGTACCGGAGTGAACGATTTCCAGAGAAAGTATTTCCACAAAATTGTTACTGTATAAAAGTGTTACTGAGCGATGAGGAGCGAGAGGTATAACATGCTCAAATGTTGTAGACAAAGAGCAAGTAACTCTATCAACCGTACGATCTTTTTTACTGATATTCTCATTTTTGTCCTCCACATGTGTACAAGGAATAAAAAAGATGATACATTAAAAGTAGCTTATAACCTAAATTGAAAGCGTTTTCTTTAAAAGTATATGTCTTCCTGAAGAGGACATATGTGTACTGAGGAGGGAATGAAATGTCGAGCCAAACATTGGAGCAATTTTTAAATTCAAACATCAAAGATTTAAAGACAAAAGGTCTATACAATGTTATCGATACGCTACAGGGGGCGAATGGCCCTGTTATTCGTATTAATGGAAAATCGCTGATCAATTTATCTTCTAATAACTATTTAGGACTGGCAACCGATCAGCGGTTGATTGATGCTTCCGTGCAAGCAGCGCAGACGCACGGCGCAGGGGCAGGGGCGGTAAGAACGATTAACGGTACGATGGATCTGCATATTGAGCTTGAACAAAAGCTGGCAACGTTCAAAAAAACAGAAGCTGTTATCGTATATCAATCAGGATTTAACTGTAATATGGCTGCTATATCCGCAGTGATGGATGGACATGATGCCATTTTATCGGATGAGCTAAACCATGCTTCCATTATCGATGGCTGTCGGCTTTCCAAAGCTAAAGTCATTCGCTTTAAGCATTCAGATATGGATGATTTGAGACAGCAGGCAAAAGCTGCTAAGGAATCCGGTCAGTACCGTAAAATCATGGTCATTACTGACGGAGTGTTCTCTATGGATGGCGATATAGCCAGACTACCTGAAATCGTGGAAATCGCCGAACAATTCGATCTGATCACCTATGTAGATGATGCACACGGTTCGGGCGTGCTTGGAGCAGGTGCAGGCACGGTAAAGCATTTTGGCTTGTCTGACCGCATCGATTTTCAAATTGGTACGCTTTCGAAGGCGATCGGCGTTGTCGGCGGCTATGTAGCCGGTAAACAGCAATTAATCGAATGGTTGAAGCTGAGAAGTCGTCCGTTTCTGTTCTCCACCTCATTACCGCCAGCTGCTATCGCTGCTTGTAGCGCTTCGGTTGACATTTTGATGAATGACCAGGAGCTGATCCGGAAGCTATGGGAAAATAGCACTTATTTGAAAAATGGCTTGAGTCAGCTTGGATATAACATAGGGAAGAGCGAAACGCCGATCACACCTTGTATCATTGGCGATGAAGTTACGGCACAACAATTCAGTAAACGGCTCTATGAAGAAGGCGTGTACGCCAAAGCGATCGTATTCCCAACTGTTCCGAAAGGAACCGGAAGAATACGCAATATGCCGACAGCTGCTCATACGAGAGAGATGCTTGACGAGGTGATCACGGTGTATGAAAAAGTAGGCAAGGAAATGAAGCTGATGTAGATGCATGGGCGAGAGTCTATTTCGGGAGGGATGTCGTATGGACAAAATTTTGGTAACTGGCGCACTGGGGCAGATCGGTTCAGAATTAGTGGTAAGATTACGTGAAATCTATGGTGCCGATCATGTGGTGGCTACAGATTTGAGGTCATCCGCCCACGAAATTACCCGATCCGGTCCATTCGAGCTACTGGACGTGACCAATGATAAGGCGATGTTCGAAATTGCCAAGCGATACCAGGTCGATACCGTTATCCATTTAGCTGCGTTACTGTCCGCTACGGCGGAGGAGAAGCCGCTACTTGCCTGGAATTTGAATATGGGTGGATTGATGAATGCACTAGAAGTGTCCAGAGAGCTAGGCTGCCAATTTTTCACCCCAAGTTCGATTGGCGCGTTTGGCCCGTCGACTCCAAAAGACAATACGCCGCAGGATACGATTCAGCGACCGAATACGATGTACGGTGTGAACAAGGTGTCCGGTGAGCTGCTGTGTGATTATTATTTTCACAAATATGGTCTGGATACAAGAGGGCTGCGCTTCCCAGGCTTGATATCGTATATGACACCTCCTGGCGGAGGAACGACGGATTACGCGGTGGAGATTTATTATGCAGCCGTAACGACTGGTCGATATACGTCTTATATCGCCAAAGATTCCAATATGGATATGATGTATATGCCAGATGCGCTAACTGCGATCATCGATTTAATGGAAGCGGATTCATCGAAGTTAACGCACCGTAATTCATTTAATGTCACCGCCATGAGTGTCGATCCAGAAGCGATCGCCGCAGCGATTCGAGAGGAGATTCCTACTTTTATTCTGGATTATGATGTAGATCCAAAGCGACAGGCGATCGCGGACAGCTGGCCACATTCGATTGATGCGACCGCAGCGAAAATGGAGTGGGGATTTCATGCTCGATATGATCTGAAGGCGATGACGAAGGATATGCTTTGTAAGCTGGGTGAGAGGCATGTGCTTCGTAAGGCTTAGAGTTGGTAGGTGTGTGAGGAGTAAAGTGGGTGATAATAGGAATAGAGTTGCGGTTAGAAGTTTTGTGGTCAGCATCGAAAGAATCAGAGCCTTGCGGTGGGCATCATCTTAAGGCTCTTTCTCATGTGAAAATACTTTTCTCAAAATTTTCATATGATAATATAAGGAGAACGCAAGGTGAAGATGGAAATAAAAATAACCCTGCTTAAAAATTTTTATTAATGTTAAATTATAAAATAGATACATTCACAGATAACAAAATTTTCGATTCTTCAAATATAAACAGTATTATATCTAATGATCTTAATAAAGATGAAAAAGAAATATAAATGCAAGCGATTGATAGTAGGTTTTAAAATAGCTAGGAAAAATCATATGGTAGGTGTGAAATGAAAAACAAAGTGAACATGAGGGAACTATTTTTAGAAATGCAACAAGAAATGATTATGAAGTTGAATCTAATACGTAATCAAGTTAAACATGCTCCCACTAAAGGAAATGCAGTTGAATTAAACTGGATCGAATTTCTTAGCACTTATTTACCTAACCGCTATTGTGTAGATACAGCTTTCATCGTCGATAATAAAGGTAATCGTAGTGATCAAATTGATTTAGTTATATACGATCAACAATACTCTCCTTTTGTATTTTGTCATTCTGGGATTAAATATATACCTGCCGAGAGTGTTTATGCGATCTTTGAAATAAAGCAAACGCTAAACAAGCAACATATTATTTATGCTGCTGAAAAAGCAGAATCAGTTCGTAATCTCGAACGTACCTCTATATCGATTATTCATGCTGGTGGAACTTATCCAGCAAGACCTGTTTTTGATATTCTTGCAGGTATAATTACTACTTCGTCTGATTGGACATTAGCCTTTGAGAAACCATTTCAAGAAGCAATGAGTAACTTGACTTTATTGCAAAAACTTAATATCGGTTGCACGCTAGACAGTGGATCATTTCTCCTAAATTCTAGTGATATATTTGAATTTAGTTCCAAGGAAGAATCGTTGATTTTCTTTTTTATAAAACTTTTCATTCAATTGCAGAATATGGGGACAGTTCCAGCAATGGATATTGACCTCTATAGTCGAGTTTTAGATTCTATATAATATAGAATCTATTCGATTGTTCATTCAAAGTAGACGCTAATATTCACGCTGTAGTACTTCGCCCCCGATACTTTACATACATCGATTCGTGAATACAGTAACATTGGCTGAAGTTAATGAAGAAACGTTATAAATCTTCACTAACTTCTTTCCAGAAAGGATAAACATGCACAAGTTAATAACTTTATTGATCTTAGTAGTTCTATCAGGATGTTCGGATAATACGCAAGGGGATTCCAAACAAAACGATGCAATAAATGATCGTACTTTGAAGGAGGAAATTCATAAAATGTATTCGTATAAAGCCATTCTTGCAGAAGATAAAATATGGGGAACCTCAAAATTTCTAGATACAGGAATTTTTGAGGGTGAAGAAAGCGCCAAGTTTAGAGGCTCACTGCTTACTTTGTTTGGTGAACCGTTACATAAGTCAGATAATGCTGAAAATGCGTACTCTTATTTAATTGAAGTAAGCGATGAAACAGGTAAATGGTACTTTACTGTTTATGAAGGTCCTTCAGGACCTGCAATTGGTTATGATTATGATGAGAAGGAAAACCAAGCAAACGCAAGAGAGGCCGCCAAATCTTTGCTAGCGAAAATTGAAGAAACCACACCTTCTGATTTTAATGAAATTATATATTACGAAGACTTTGGCTCTAAAATTACATATGGATGTAAAGATGGAGAATGTTTTTATAAAGAGGAAAACGAAGAAACTCTTTAGAACTCGAAGATATTTCATAGAAGTCATGAACTCCAGCTAACATCATATTCACGCTTCAGGTCATTCGGCTATAGCTTCCGCAGAAGATAGGTAAGGAATCGGAGAAAAAATGGGCAGCAGTAGCGAGGCGAAATTATTCGGACACATCCATACCACCTAACCATATTGTGGTCGCCCTACGGGCTTAAGGTAGTGCGGATGTGATGAATATAGGAACTTTAGAAGGAACTTTAGAAGGAACTTTAGAAGAAACTATGATACAAGCTCTTATCCAAATCAAAAAAATAAGGTGCATCATGTCAAGACTAATTACATTGCCTGATGGAAGATCAGTAGAGATTGACTGTGTAAGTTGCGCATTGACAAGTGGCTTGATTTCTTCAACCGGTGGGGTGATTTTTGAGTCCAGTAACTTTCATGTCCATCAGGATAGGGCTTACCCGATCAAAGGGTTAGTTATATTGGCTGCAAAAAGGCATTTTTACTGCATGGATGAATTAACAGATGAACAACAATTAGAATTTATTTCGTTAATCCATAAGATCAGAAGTGAGCAGAGAAAACGATTAGGCATTGATAAGGTGTATTATTTTTATAACGAAGATACAACACATCATTTTCATTTGTGGATGGTTCCTAGATACGAATGGATGTACCAATTTGGGAATTCAGTAGAATCATTAAGACCGGTTCTATTACACGCAAGGAATAATATGAATGACGATGAGAATATGAAGAGTGTAGAAGAAGGAGTTCGTATGTTAAAGGAGGGTATGAGGGATTTTGTAAGTAATGAAGATAACAACCTCTAACATAGTATTCACGCTGCGAGTATTCGCTGGCTGGATATCCGACATACATCGATTCGTGAGTTAGCTCAAAAAAAGGTTCTTATTACAGGAGGAATCTATATTTATCCTTGATCAGCCGACTTCGCCAAGGGCCGGACAAGCTCTTTCCCCAGCTGATCCATCCGTCCGAAGTCAACCTAGATGTCTCGGCAGATGAACTGCTTCTTCAGCTAATCGTGCTTGGCAAAACACGAGGGTTATCTACGGCTAAAAATGACATGGAGCTGGTGCAGATTTTCAAAAAAAATTTGCAAGTTCAAGCTGCCTTCGAGAGTGAGGATTTCCAGATCCTCCCACTTCCCGATCCTGATGGGATCTCTTGCTATTATTTTAGGAATAGGAATGGCTTGTTTTACGGAAATCTGGAGCCGTATTTAACGACCGTACAGGACCAACTCGCTGTAGACGGCACCGTTTATTGGGAGCAATGGCAGCGAAGCTTACCTCATTTTCAATTGTTTGATATAGAGGCTTCCAATCATATTACCTTATTATTTGAAGCTGGAGTAAGTGAAACGATAGGGAAATTTTGCGAGCAGCTGTATCAATAAGAGAAAAGAGGAGCCAAGTAAATCGCGAAAGTGGTTGCTTTGGGCAAGACTTGTATTTTTTGGTTTGTTTTGATATAAATAACTTTGTTGAGGTAGATTGATATCTCCTGGTAAGCGATAATCACGATGCTCACGAGCCTATTTTAATATAATCGCTCCCACCTATTACAGATTGGAAAGGAGAGTATTATGGAAGATTTACCATGCAAAGGCTGCAATGGAATGTGCTGTGGACCTGTTCCCGTGACAGAACAGGATCTTAAAATAATCAAGAAGAAAGTAAAAGCCATGCCTAAAAAAAGCAGGATGGATCTGGAGAAACAGCCGAGAAATTTTGGAACCTGTATATTTTTTGATATGGAGAAGGATCGGTGCGGCATTCATTCCGCTAGACCAGGAGTTTGCCGTGCTTTTGGATATTATAAGAATCTTGTTTGTTTTCGCAAACCGGAAATGGCGACCCAAGCAAATTGGAGTCCTGCCGACAAACCCGTTGGCATACTGTCGATAGATATCACATGGCAAGCTTTTTAAAAAACAAGGATGTATTTCCAGAGCACTTGGAAATACATCCTTGTTTTTTTGTAGGAACGCGTGCTACCTATTGTAACGATTCCCAGCAAAAAAACCTTATCCCGATTAAACATCGAAATAAGGTTAAATAGACAACTCAATGTACAAAAAATGTACAAAAATATTCAAAGTAAAAATAAGATTGAAAAAGGCACACTATTGCAATATAATACATTTATGATACATAAAATATCATAACATAAACAAAAGAGTGTGTCAAGTACCAAAAAAAATTAAATAAGGATGAAGAAAGTAATTGAAACGGTATGTAATCTGAGAGAGGTGGCGAATTATGAATCAGTTTCAAAGATTGGGCGAAGAGAAGATCGGAAGGCTGTTGGTACAATTTTCATTGCCAGCGATGATTGCGATGCTGGTGGGTGCACTCTACAACCTAATTGACCGGATATTTATCGGCCACAGTGTTGGAGCGCTTGGGATTGCAGGGATCACTATAGGCTTACCGATCATGCTGCTGATGTGGGCAGGCGGCACATTGGTTGGAGTTGGGGGTTCCTCACTTGTATCGATTAAGCTGGGGGAGAAGAAGTTGGAAGAAGCAGATCGAATTGTAGGCAACTCGTTTCTGCTGTTGATCGTTATATCGATCCTGATCACTTTGGCAGGCCTGTTTTTTGTAACGCCTCTTCTCCAGACATATGGAGCAAGCAGTGAGGTTCTGCCCTATGCCAAGGACTATATGGTTTATATTTTTGCAGGGACGGTCTTAATGCTAGTTGGCTTCGGTATGAACAATTTCATCAGGGCAGAAGGAAATCCCAAGAAAGCCATGATCACGATGATTCTCGGTCCACTATTAAACATTGCTTTTGCTCCACTGTTTATTTTTGGATTTGGTTGGGGAATGAAAGGAGCAGCTTTGGCGACGGTATTGGCGCAGGCTGTATCCACCTTCTTTGTCCTGGCTCATTTTTATGGACGCAAGAGTACCTTGAAAATTCGCTTGAATCATATCAAGCCCGACGGTGCTGTGATGGGGAAGATCCTCGCGCTTGGCGCTGCTCCTTTTGTTATGCAGGCCATGTCCAGTCTGCTCAATGTTCTGATCAATAACAACATGGTTAAATACGGAGGGGACATCGCGGTTTCGGGTATGGGAGTAGTAGGGAGTGTGCAGGCTCTCGTCATGATGTCCATTATGGGGATCAATCCGGGGGTTCAGCCTATTATAGGATACAATTATGGGGCGGAAAAGTTTGATCGGGTTAAAAAAGCGCTCACCTACGCGTTGATCGCTGCGACGGTCATTCCGTGTCTAGCCTTCCTGATGGCCCAATTGTTTCCTGAACAGATGATTGCGGCATTTAGCAGCGACAAAGAACTTATCGCTTTCGGAAGCCATGCATTTCGTGTATACTTGCTCTTGCTTCCTATTATTGGGATTCAAGTGATTGGTTCAGGCTATTTTATGGCGATTGGCAAAGCCAAACAGGCCATGTTTCTAAGCCTGGCTAGACAGGTGCTGATCTTTATCCCCGCGTTGCTTATTCTTCCCCGTTTTTTTGGCGTAGAAGGGGTGTTATTTTCCGGACCGTTAACCGACTTGATTGCTACAGCCGTCACGGGGATACTGCTGCTGAGTGAACTTAGAAATCTGAACAAGGACAAACGGACGAACGCATCTGTTCAGATGTCAGCTGTAGAGAAATAGTCACGACCGGAGAAACAGAATCATTTCATACAAGCTTGAAAACACAAAAAGTTCCGTTTTCCAGGCGGAGGGAGCTAAAGGATGACGAACGAACAGCAGGAAGAATTAGACACTGAGTTTACGCTTGAACAAACGAAAGAGTTTTTATTGGAACAAGGAAAGAAAAATGCATCGCTGACCTACAAGGGAATTATGAATAAGCTCGCTCCGTTTGATCAAGACCCGGAGCAGATCGATGAATTTTTTGAATTCTTGGTCGAAAATGGGGTTGATGTAGTCAACGAATCCCAAGAGGAGCAGCCACATGAATCAGATACTCCCGTGATGGATGATCTGAATATGGAAGACCCCTTACTCCTTCAATCGGGCATTAAATTAGATGATCCGGTTAGGATGTATTTGAAGGAAATCGGGCGTGTTCCTCTCCTGTCCGCAAAAGAGGAAGTGGAATTGGCCAAAAAAATCGAGGAAGGGGATGAAGCAGCGAGCCGCAGATTGGCTGAAGCGAACCTACGGCTGGTCGTCAGTATTGCAAGGCGTTATAACGGCCGCGGCCTGCTGTTCCTGGATTTAATTCAGGAAGGTAACACGGGGCTGATTAAAGCAGTGGAGAAATTTGACCATACCAAGGGGTATAAATTCAGTACATATGCAACTTGGTGGATTAGGCAGGCTATCACCCGAGCAATTGCTGATCAAGCCAGAACTATCCGCGTGCCGGTTCATATGGTGGAGACAATCAACAAGCTGATCCGGGTATCACGGCAGCTGCTACAGGAAATCGGGCGCGAACCCACTGTGGAAGAAATCGCCAAGGAAATGGAGATTACCATAGAAAAGGTGAGAGAGATCATGAAGGTCTCTCAGGAGCCTGTATCTCTGGAGACGCCGATCGGCGAAGAGAACGACTCGAATCTTGGTGATTTTATCGAGGATCAGGAAGCACTCGCTCCAGCGGATGCCGCTGCATATGAGCTGCTCAAGGAGCAGCTGGAGGATGTGCTGGACACACTCACCGAACGTGAAGAGAATGTTCTGCGTCTTCGTTTTGGATTGGATGATGGTCGTACACGAACCTTAGAGGAAGTAGGTAAAGTGTTCGGCGTTACCCGGGAGCGTATTCGTCAAATTGAGGCAAAGGCTCTGCGCAAACTGAGACACCCAAGCCGCAGCAAACGATTGAAAGATTTTTTGGAATAAGCTCACATTATGAATAAATACAGAAGGCGGTGGCAGTATGGAAGCCGGATTTATAATCCGCTGCTTGAAATGCGGCGAGGAACAGAAGATCGTGCCGGGAAGACGTCCCAATTTTCGAAATGAGCGTATTAGTTTTGGCACGGACAATTATGGTGCCGACCAAATGTCCTGCGAATGTGGGAATGCGCTCGAAGAGCGAAGCAAGCATGAGGGCAGCAACTTTGAAGGAGAGTTTATTGTAGAGTGGCATGATATCTCCAAGTAAGGTGTATGAGGACTTTGACGATGCAGAAAAAGAAAGAACAGCGAGCTTGGAACTTGGCGGTACTGTTTTTTAACAGTTAAGAAAGTTTTACTTCACTAAAGCGCTTTGAAACACGGATGTATCTTTTTCGAAAGGTTTCGAACAGGTTTCGATAAGAAGCTTCTTTTAATGTAGTATAAATACAAAATGACTCAAAAATTAAGCGCTGATTATTAAGGGAGAATCCTGAAATGATCGGTGCTTAATTTTTTGTATACATTTATAAATGACTTGAAATTAAACTGTGACTATATAAATATTAATTACATATACACAAAACTCGTATTTTGTACATATGTATATAACCCGGTTAGCATGCACTCTTTATATATTTTTCTTCAACTTTGGTTACGCACTTTATTTTGCACGTTGTACATTCATCTCTCTTTGTTATTTCATAATTAAAAAACGAGCGCTCACTTCCAAATCACGAAATGAGCGCTCGTTTCAAAATCTAATCTTCGCAAAAAAGTATCCTTAATCATTTTACTACGATATTCTTGGTATCTACAGGATTGCTATATGATCTCTAATGTGAGCATTTTCTTGTTACTCACTTCTTTACGCATTTTTCCCGTATTCGTTATAGCAGCTTATCCAAATTTATTCACTATACAGCATCCAGATTTAACCATCTATTGTTCAACGACTTATTCCATCAAATCAGTAACTGCCCCTTTAGAAGCAGAAGAAACTAATCTAGCATATTTACCAAGTACACCCGATTTTACTTTTAACGGAGGTTGTACCCATGCTTGCGCTCGAGCAGCTAGTTCTTCTTCTGACACCTCAACCTTCATTTCCTGAATATCGCTATCGATCGTAATAATGTCCCCATTTTTCAGCAAACCGATTGGCCCACCCACTTGTGCTTCAGGCGATACATGGCCCACTACAAATCCGTGTGATCCACCTGAGAATCGACCGTCTGTAATCAGAGCCACTTTTCCACCGAGTCCTTTGCCTACGATGAGTGCTGTAACGGAAAGCATCTCAGGCATACCCGGTCCACCCTTTGGACCGCAATAGCGGATGACTACAACGTCGCCTGCTTTAATTTCATCATTCGTAATCGCTACTGTTGCTTCCTCTTCGCTATCGTACACTTTGGTCGGGCCAGAGAACTTCTGGATCTTCATGCCCGACATTTTGGCAACAGCACCTTCTGGAGCGAGATTTCCACGAAGTACAACCAGTGGTCCATCTGGTTTCAGCGGATTGTTCAGCGGACGTATAATCGCTTGATCATTTTGAAGTGGAGCAGCTTCTGCTAGGTTTTCAGCTAATGTTTTACCGGTTACCGTAAGGCAATCCCCATGAAGCAATCCTTCAGCGAGCAATAGCTTCATGACGCCTGAAACGCCGCCAATATCATTCAAATCCTGCATAACATATTGACCACTTGGCTTCAGATCCGCCAAATGAGGAACACGTAAGCGAATACGCTCAAAATCGTCCAGCGTCAAATCTACTTCTACCGAGTGCGCAATAGCTAGCAGATGCAGAAATGCGTTAGTTGATCCGCCTAGAGCCATAACGACGGTGATCGCATTCTCAAATGCTTTTTTCGTCATAATGTCTCTTGGGTAGATATCCTGTTCAAGCAGTGAGATGACCTGTTTACCGGCTGCTTCGCATTCCAATGCTTTATCCGCTGAAATCGCTGAGGTCGAAGAAGAACCCGGTAAACACATGCCTAATGCTTCTGCGGCTGCGGCCATCGTATTAGCGGTATACATCCCTCCACAAGCTCCAGGACCTGGACAGACGCTACATTCCACTTTATGCAACTGTTCATCTGTTATTTTTCCATCTTGATACTGACCAACGGCTTCAAATGCTGAAACGATATCTACTTTTTTACCATCGAGATTACCGGGCTGAATCGTTCCTCCGTATACATAGACAGAAGGAATATTCATCCGTCCGATAGCCATTAAGCATGCAGGTGTGTTCTTGTCACACCCTCCGATCGCTACAACGCCGTCAAAACGCTCGGCTCCCGTCACAATTTCAATCGAATCCGCAATCGCTTCTCGGCTTGGTAGCGAGAACAACATCCCACCATGTCCCATCGAGATCCCATCCGAAACGGTAATCGTATTAAAAATTAGCGGAGCACCACCGTTATTACGCGCGCCTTGTTTGGCTTGCACTGCTAAATCATTAATGTGCATATTACATGGGGTGACCTCACTCCACGTGCTCGCTATGCCGATCATTGGTTTTTTAAAATCCGCATCTTGAAAACCAACTGCACGCAACATCGCTCTGTTCGGAACCCGGTTCGCTCCTTCACTGATTACCTTACTGCGGATACGAAGATCTTTTTTATTTTCCATGGTTTGTGCTCCCTCATATTAAAGTATTTCGGTCAGTTCCTGCATCGGACGAATAATGTTTTGTTTCATTAGTTTATGAGCCTCGTCACTATGATTACGTTCAAAAGCTTTAATGATCGATTCGTGTTCTTCGACTGAAGCCAGCGTAGCTGTCATTGGTTGTTTTAAAAATACGTATTTAAAGCGTCGGATATGAATCTGTAGCGATGCATTAAATGTAGCTACATACGAATTATCGGAGAGATCCACAATATAATTGTGAAATAGCTCATCCACCTCCATCGCCTGATACACTTCGCCATTTTTAATAGAGCTGGCAAATTCCTGATTGATGGATTTTAATTTCTCAATCTGTTCTGGAATAATAATCTGAGCGGTGGTTTCAGCAGCTAAAGCTTGAAGAGCCGCCATCGTTGAATACATTTTGAAAATATCGTTTTTCTCGATATTCGTAACTTTTGTTTCTTTGCCAGGATGCATCGATACAAGTCCTTGAACTTCGAGCAGCTGAAATGCCTCACGAATCGGTGTACGGCTCACTCCAAGCGATTCAGCCATTTCCGCATCAATCAACTTTTCACCTGGTTGCAATGTGCCATCAATAATCCACCGCTGAATTTGAGAAAGCGCCCTTTCCTTGGCGGACATACGGGTAGGTAAGGAGAAATCTTTAGGAATCGGCATAATGGATCGTCCTTTTTGTTATTTTTCTTATATGCAATATATCGCATACAGGTTGGAGAAGCAATTGTTATTTCAATTTTTAAGCGTTTCTTTGAGTTTATGCAGCTCGCTCATTCGTTTTGATCCTAATTTTAATAAAAGTTAAGGCAACAACGAAAGATTGTTAGCAAGAATTGCAGGATTCTTTTGCTAGCTTATCCAGTAGGTTCTTAGCGCTTAATCTTCAGTCTCTAGCTTTGGCTTCTTCACTAGCTAGCTTCAATAACGAATCTGGAAGTACATTGGAAGTACATTATAGACTCTCTTTCTGTTTTATCGTATTTTATAGCATTCAATAAACCGATCTGCCCTACTAAAGCACCTCGGCAACATTCTAGTCGACTTTTTTCACAACTGATATAATAATGGCATATGTCTTCTATCATTTTGAAAAAGTAGTGAGATTGTATAGGGGATAAATCTACACGTATAAAAACTACATAACCGAAAGTAATATGAACAGGAGGCTTTATGACAGAATCCGAATATACCATTTACAGAGCGATAGCTGCTGGAGATACCGCTTTTGTCACGAATTATCTTTCCACCGGCGGCGATCCTAATCTTTTCGATCCATCTGGTTGGGGACTGCTAAGATGTGCTGTCGAGTATGAGAACAAAGAATTGATAGATCTACTACTTGCCAGTGGAGCCGATATGAACTATCCAAGTTATGGAGGCTGGACTGCTTTACACCAAGCAGTCGATTTGTCCATTGATGGGACGATTCAAAGTGGCGGTTTTCCAGGCGATGAACCTGTAGATATGATAGCGTACTTATTAGATCGTGGAGCAGATATGCACGTTAAGGATTCAAAAGGGGAATCTCCTTTCGATCTGGCGCTAAGCTATAAATCTGAAAAAATCATCCGATTTTTAAAAGAATATGTGCCAGCACAATCTGAATAGTAAGCATGAGCAGCGGAAGATTGTTCTTTTACAATGCTGAACGTTCCTAAGTTTGCTGTATCGTCTACATGAGTTTCTCTATGTACTTCTCAACTCCAAAAGAAAAAGTGGCACAATGACGTGCCACTTTATTGTTATTGATTCAACATCCGATACAAAATAATCGCCACTTCTTCGCGCGAAATATTCTTCTTTGGTTCGAACTTACCATTATCATAGCCAACAAAATAAGATGTTTTTTCGATTTCCTCTTTGGCCCATAATGGAATAACTTCTTCATCTGAAAATGTATTTTTACGGGTCGTCTCTGCCGTTTCTACATGCAATCTTCCAATAATTGTAGCAGCTTCTGCGCGACTAAGAATTTGATTAGGCTTGAACGTTTGATTAGGATAACCTTGAATGAGGTTAGCGTGGGCTGCACGTTCGACTGCATCGGCAAACCAATCGTTTATAGCAACGTCCGTAAAGCTTGGTTTGCCTGTGGACATTGGAATTAATCCTGCCTTATCGAGCATGGCGATAAATTCTGCCCGTGTGATCGCTAACTTGGGACGAAAGGTGTCGTCCGCATATCCAGCAATAATTCCTTTTTCAGCCAGCATGTGCACTGCTTCTTTCGAGTATCGTCCTTCTAAATCGTGAAACGTAACCTTTGTAGCATTTTTCGTTACTGGATGAGGTGGTAATTGATCTGTAGGCGATACGGGAACTTGAGATCCTTGAGATGAATCCGTATACGACGTGATGAGATACGATGGGTTTGGCACCAGATGGGCTAGATGGGCTATTTTCGGTTGATTGGTGCGCACAATAATGAATTTCGGATGGCTAGGTCCGCCTGCACTGATCGTATGAACCCATATTTTATAGCTTGTATCTGCGGAAAGATGATCGATCGAAACATAACCAGCTTCGCCGCTATACATTTCTTTCATCTCTCCAGTGTGAAGTTGTAATCGAACGATCACTTTAGCGGTCGGTTCCACATTTTGGATATGTATATCAATGGAATGAGCACTTTTATGAACCACATCGAGCGTAAATTCATCCGCTGGTAATGTCGTAAAAGAAATAGGATATGACTTACTGAGTTTAGAGACGGCATTCACTGCACGAATACTGTATTGATTGTATTCAGTAGCAGACTGTAATTTATTGATGCGATAGCTGGTGTCATTCGTTTGTGCAATCCATTTATCCTTAAAGTAAACATGATAGCCGGTAGCGCCCTGAAACGATGTAAACGCCAGCGTAACCCCATCATTCCCAACTGCTTTTACGCGAACAGGCTGAGCATCCATCGGAATCGGTACGCCGAGGCTGCTTACTTCTGCCGCATGAACACTTTTACCCGCAACACCTTCCGCCCATACCCGATATGTGCCAAACGTATTAGGCGCACTCGCTTCCGCAGTAAAATAGTTATGATCTACTGCAATCAATCCATGACTTGTCTCAACCCAGTAACGTATCGCTCCGGTTACTTTATCCCATGTTAACGATGTATCCGATTCAGATGGCGTTGCTCGAAGATTGGTGACTGCGCCTGGTAAAGTGTGCATAGTCACCACAAGCGGCTTGGATGCTCCAGACGCATTATAAGCTGTTAATGTACCGGTAATTGTCTCTCCTGCTCGTAAACCGGTGACCTGAATCGAAGGATGTGAAGCTACGGACTCGAATATGACTCCATTGTATTCAAATGTATAACGATCCGCAGCTTGCGTATCGATTTGGATCGTAACACGATCTTCGTCGGGGAGTAACGCACCGAGACGTGGTTGTACAGGTAATGTTGCTTTTGTAAGGTGAGCGGCAGCCCCAGTTCCACTAACATTGATTGCTAATACATCGATATGATAGTCTGTTCCCGCTTCCAGATCCGGCAAATGTATTCTAGTTTCCGCTTGTCGTCCTATATATGTACCATTTAGATAGACATCATATGCGGTTGCGCCTCTTACTTGCTGCCAATCGCAGACGAGACTGTGATCGGTTACCTCTGACACGCGAAGAGTGGGCCTATCCGGTAACGTCCATACAGACACATTACGCCATAAGCTATATCCGGCTGCATTAGCGGCAGCAATCCGATAATGATACTCTGTTCCGCTTTGTAGTCCTGGATCGTTAAAGTGAATCATATCTGGCATATAGGTTGCTGTAGTAACTGATGTGTACGTATCTCCAATAACTGTCCCTTCTGCCCCTACTCGAATGCCTGCTTTTCGATCATCGCGATATAGATCATAATATACATCGCCAGTAACACTTTGCCAGCCCAAATGAATAGCATCTGATTTCACATTAACGACATGTAGTCCGGACAGTGTAGGTAGCGCTTGAAAGTTTCGCACACCTGTCAAACCTGCTCCGCTACGATTTACTGCATATACATGTAATGAATAATGTCCATTAGGCGTAACTTTAATAAGCTGCGAATGGTCTTTGCTTTCCCAACTCATGATCTTGACATGTGACTCGTTAAAAAGCTCCCATACATAATGTTCTGTGCCACTCCCTTGATACACCGACGCAATAACGGTATCCTCTGTACCTTCTACTGGTAAAATAGTAGAAATGTTAGCAATATCAGGTCTTGTCATTGCATTGACTACTGTTTGTCCACCTATTCCAGAGGTATTATGCGTCTCAATCGTAATTGTATATAACGTTCCAGGCGTAAGGTCAGTCAACGTTAGCATATCGGCTCCATTACGGAACACCTTCCTACGATCTGTTACACCATTTACATAAACACGATAATAAGCATCTTGCTCGCGCTTTAGTTTAATGGTCAAAGAGGTAGAAGTAGCCGAAGTAATTTCGATATCCTTCTCCGCAATAGGCTTAGGTATCGGCAAATAATTGTACATCCCAAAACGTTTAGTCTGCTCATTGCCTGCAACATCTCGCACCTTAACGAATACCCACCAGGCGCCCACTTTATCGACATCCACTTTAAAATCCGATCCTACACTTTGCCAAACTGCCGAATCCGATGCCGGAATATCCGAGTTCGTTGACATGTAATAATACACCTGTGGCTGGCCAGGCATATTGTCAGTAACGTTAAAATGAAGCGTGAACGGTTGGGGATTAAACTGGGCTAACTCTGCTGGCTCCGAGGATACATTAATATCCGGCGGCAACGTATCGATGTTAGACACAGTAATCGTTTTGTACACTATATTACCGAAAAAATCCATGGCTCTAAATGTGTAGCCTCCATTGCGGTTAATGACAAAAGAAGTAGCATCTGCCTGAACGACAGAACCACCCGGTAACGTTATAGAATCAATCCAGCTTGTTAGATCTGATGCATTTACAGATACAATTGTGCCGTATTTGGATGGGCTAGTATCGATTTGTGTTAGTTGAAGTTCAGGTTGATCACGATCGGTTAACGTGGTGGTCATCGTAGCGGATATATTACCTGCCTGGTCGACTGAAGCGATATGAATATACCGATCACCATAAGCTGGAGTTAACGTTGCGGTCGTTGCAGTCGTCGTGATCTCTCCAGACGTTACCTGTGTATACGGAGAGGAATCACATACGAGGATGTAGCCCTTCATACCCGAAGTCACACGAACTGTATGCGGATCTTGAATAGAGCCTGTTGTTCCGTCACGCAACTGTCCCTGAATTTTATACGTGTAATTCGTGCCTGTATCACTCGCAGCTGTCCAATTGACTGTAATTTGTTTATTGCTACGAGAAAATGAATAGTCAACATGTGTAACCGGATCAGGTTTAGCTGTATCTGTAGCATCGTAATCTGTAAAGGAAGACTCGAAGCCAGAATATACCTGTTGTCCGTCTCGATAAATATTGGCTTTTTCGGCGTAACCAAACTTTAAATTATCGATATATACGGAGCCGTCCGTTTTCCATTGCATCGATGGGGAGATTCCATATTTCATCAAGTCATAATACGCCAGTTTAGAAACTTGAGCATTCATAGAATATGTCCGCCATGTACGATCTGATGGAATGACGCGTTCTGGAAATATAAAGCCACCTTGATTATAGGACAAGACGCGTTCGTCAACTGCGAATGATTCAAGCTTGGGTGTTATCGTTTGACCGTTTGGCCATCCTGCGCTCCAGGGCTGCGTTGCACCCGGAATACGTGTGAACGTTTGGTTCGTTTGAGACCATTGGTATTGCAGCAAACCGTAACTATAATCCTGTGTTCTTGACGAAACGACGGTACGAACTTGACCATCAGGCAAAACAACCCGTCCACTGGCTGTTTTTACACGAAATGTTTGCGGTGCACGACTCCAATTGATCGCTTCTGCGTACAACACGTTTTGTCCATGATCATCGATCATATCAAAACCACGATCATACCAACCTGTATCAGCGGCAAATTGCATCCAATTTGTACCTGCTGTACTCAACGCATCAAATTGCACACTGATTAGCGCATCATCAGGTAAGCTTCTTCCCTGCAAGGCAAATCGAGAAGTATCCCCTTTAGTATTCGGAAAATCATACAAATTCCCTTCGCTATTCGTGATCGTATCCTGCAAGGAAGCGACTCGCCCACTACCGACTGGATTGTTCGTTATCGATTGATTACCTGTTCCTCTCCAATAAAAATTAGGCGTTTCTTCACCCGATTCAAAACCGGTAGAGCTAAGAATATCTCCGCCGACCATCGGTACAGAAAATTCTAGGTAAGCCGAATTCCCCTTGTTCGCAATTTTCGTAATATTCGCCTTCACTTCTGTCGCAGCTGAAGCAACCGGGCCAAATGCAGAAGCTACAAGAAGAGAACACAGCGACGTTTGAACTAATCGGGGGGCAAATAATCCTTTTTTCACTTGAATCGTATCTTGCTTCATTATCTTCTCCTCCACATAACAAAAAAGCACCTCACACGGGTAGTAAATAAACTACTCCATGCGAGGTGCTTCCTCGTACATCAATTTAATTAAAAACATCATACTTCATTTGTACAGAAAAAAACAACTAAAATTTTATCATCCTACACTCATCTCTATTTCATGGCGAACAGCCAGCTCCATCATAGCTCTTACATGATGAAATTGGCTGGTAAGTCGATGATGCACGCCTAATGTATCTGCAATCACACCAAGTATAGAATCATCTACATATGGCGTACTCCATGCAAATAATTGCGGATACAAATCCATCATCGCTTCTGCGTTAGCGTTAACATATCGCAGAGGATGCGACAAACGTTCCAATTTCAATTGAAGCAAACTATGCAACACATCAAAACAATGCTCGGCAGATCGCTGCAACGCATCGGATAGATGATCTGCTTCTCGTCCATTCACTTCATCATTCCGTTTAGGATCGGAGCCAAATGTCATTTTCACATCACGAATCAATTCCGCAAAGGTTAACTCTACCAGCGGCATAGCCATATATGCCCACCAGTGTCCACCTGTCCCGTTGCTATATAGCTCCCAATCCGGGTCCCACAGAATTTGTTTGATCTGTTCTTTTTGCGTTGGCCCATACATTGCAATACCGAATAGAAGTCCACCATTACAATCGATCGAAGCTTGCTTTCCCCAGGCTACAAGCTTTGGAACCATCTCGCCTGCTGTTGCCCATTTCACACCTAGTGCTGGAAGAAATTCCGGGAATAGCGCATCACCATATAGTTGATCGAATCGCTCGATCAACTGCCTATGATGATCGGTATAAGGCATATGTAACAGTGCCAGACAGGCATCTGATCCACACCTATGATCTAACAGTACGCATTTTACCAAATATTCTGTATGAAGCGGATATCCCATATAGGCGAGTATATGAAGTACACCATCAGGAGCATCGTCGCCGAGTTCACCCTCATGATTAAAATGATATTGATATAGCTTCGCAGCAAGCTCCAGATCTCCACAGCGCATAACGACATGCAGCAAATGATTATATTGCCCATCCCCTGAATGATTCATATACCATTGGAGCAACATGGCTGCATCTTCACGATCACCATATTGCGCAATCACATCGCAGTAAGATTGAATAATGGTTGAATCGATGGGCTTTTCTGAATGAAATTTTTCTGAACGTAATAAATGTATCAACTGCTCGGTCGGTTTGATCATGCTCTATCCTCACACATTTTAATTATACTCTCCATATGAATTATCTACACCAATAATGATAGTACTACTGACCACATTTCATCAAATTCCAATATAAGATATATTTACCTGAAAATTAATTATAAACATCAGTCTATATATAAAATCGGTCTATAAAAATCGCTCGTCTTTACCCTTATCTATCCTCATCGACCTGTTGCGTAATGACATTACAATCCGCCATAATCTCCGGCTTATAACGCATACTATCGGATTCTGTAATCGGTCGAATCACTTTGCAAGGCACACCTGCTGCTAGTGAATACGCAGGGATATCACGTGTAACGACACTGCCTGCGCCAATTACGCAGCCGTCTCCAATCGTAACCCCACCGCAAATCGTCACATTAGCTGAAATCCACACATCATTGCCAATCGTCACCGGTTTTGCATAGCATAATGGTTTGGCATCACCATGCTGATCCAGCATTGTTCGACGTTCGGATGCAATCAACGGGTGGATCGGCGTAACAATCGTTACATTCGGACCCAAGCTTGTATAATCTCCGATCGTCACCAGCGCATCGTCCTGTATCGTTAGATTATAATTCGCAAAAAAATGGTGTCCGATGCGTGTATGTACACCATAATGAAAAAATACAGGGCCTTGAATAAAGCTACCCTCCCCTATATGTCCAACCACTTCCTCTAGTATACGCGCTCTTTCTTCAATCTCGTCTTCGAATGTCTGGCTGTATTGCTGACTAAGCCGATGGGCTTTACGCTTTAGCGCTTTCAAATCCGGATGGGCAGGACTGAACAGAATCCCTTGCATAATACGCTCTTCTTCTTTCATCATCGCAGTCTCCTTACGTATAATATAATGGCTGTACGATCATACGACATCATGTAAAATCGAATCACAACGGAACGGAATTTAATCTCGATCAACTAAATAAACGACCATCTTATATTCCTTACATTGTTCAGATGTTATGCTCTCCAGATACCAGCATGACTCGGTAGCAAACCACATTGCGTATAAAATGCCTCATGCTGATGACTATACGTCACAGTCACAATCTCCATGCTACGAAACTGAGCTTCATCTAGTAACCTTTTTACAATTTGCTGTCCAATCCCCTGTCGTTGATAGGTCGGGTGTACGATAATATCTTCTATATACCCGTGTTCCAAACCCATTCCAGTCATATAACCAAAAGCAATAAGTGTTCCATCGGTATCTCTCGCTCCCGCCCAGAAATTACAGCGCTGAAATAAAAGCGGGGAATCGTCATCTCGTCTTGACCAGCCAACTGCTTCTCGTAGCGAAGGCACCTCGTCATTGCGAATAGGCAGATGAAGTTCAACATGAATCAATAGGTGTTCCTCCTTCACGAATAAAACCAGACTCCATATACAAAATCAATCTATATCTGGTTTCTATGCCAATGCTCTGGACGTTGTAACCATGCCGGCAATCTAGTTGCCTCATCTCCTCTAGCTGAACTAATCTGAAACTGCGTTAGAAATAAACTTTGCGACAGATCTGCCCCGCTTACGTTGGCATCGCGTAAATCGGCTCCGATCAGGTCGGCACCACTTAGATCCACGTCTTGCAAGTTTGCTGCAATGAGAAGTGCACCTCTTAAGTGAGCACCTTGCAGATCCATTTTGCTCAAATCGGCAGCGACCAGGTCTGCACCACGCCCGATCCGCTTCTGTTTGGTAGACGATGAACGTTGTTTTGGTTTGGGCTGAGGTTTCTGCTTATTACGTGCTCCAGCACGTACCAGCTCGCTCGTTCGAACAAGTAATACGTTCACTCTGTCCTTATGCTCCATCGTATCTATTCCTAGTAACTCCGCTGGAGATCGCATGGTGTATTGCTCGGTCACATCCAGAAGCTCCTGCAACTCTTGTCGGATCGAATGAGTGGCTGGCTGATGTAACGCATCCGTTAGATGCCATAACAGCTCATGCAGCTGAAGCATAACGAGAAATACGTTGAACATCGTGTCTGCCTGATCCGGTATCGTTTTCCAATCGGTTCCACGATAGGTCATCTGCGATACCTTCTGACCTGCTCCAAAGCAATCGAATGAAATACAGCCTTTCAAACCTCGTTTATGTAATGTTGGATGAATCGCACAGCGACAGTCTGATTGTAGATGCTTACAAGGCTGTCCTGCTGCTTTATCCATCGGGAATCCTTCTGAAGCCGAGAAGCTTAACGCAACACAGCATAATCCAAAGCATTGTTCACAATCTGCTTTCAGATGATGCCGATGATCGTAATCTGTTAAATGAACACTTGAATTTTTCAACCATTCCACCTCAATGCTTATATAAATGGCATGCAAATACTTACATTTATTGTAGGCATGCATCTTGAATTTGTCTATTTATTGTATGTATGGTATAGCAATTCACGAACACTGATAGCATGAAAAACCTACCATATTCATAACTTTAAGCAAGCGGATCGTTCATATAACATTCTATATATGTATCGTTTTGATATTGTGTATCATTTGAATAATGTAACCAAAACATAGCTTATACGGATACAATTGCCCGTGGAAGCTGGAGCAGCTGTAGCAAGTCTGCTTGCCCTTGCTCTACTTTCGAGCAGTCGGTGTTCAGCGATGCGCTTAAACGTCATCTTTTAGATGAGCCAATAAGAAAAAGATTAGAACATGAGTAGTATATATCATCAGAGTAAACACTGAAAACAACGCAAAATAAAACACCAGGCAGCATGTGACAATGTTGTATGAGGTCACACGTTGCCTGGTTCTGTTTGCCTTGTACGTACACATATAGTTCTGATGCATATACATCTGCTTCTATTTACGTTGTATCTATTTCTTACGTATCTATTTCGCTTAAATAACGACTGAATGATAGCCATGATGAAATCATTTTACTGAATCGAAAAAACTTCCTTCTTCAATAATGCCTCCGGTTTTTTACCGATCGGATCTTTATGGAAATAATCGCGGATGACGCCATCTTGCAAATAGTTAGCGATCGATACTATAATCATCCCCTGATCCAGTGCCAGATAAGCTTTCGCCAGCTCGCCTGTTTCTACATTCACCGAATCATAGAAGCCATATTTACCGAGCATATTAAAGCTTTTTAATGCTTCGATGTTTTGGCGAGCATCCTGAGGTGCGTATTCTAATGCAAGGAACGTAGCATGCGCGGTTACCGTTGCTCCATCTTTATAACCGGACGTTCCAAGCGGTGTCGCTGCAAATTCGCTATAGCCCGTTGGCGTCGCCGAAGGAGAAAATCCCCATGCACGATAGCCTTTTTCCTTTGCATATTCGATTTGTAGTTGTACATGACGCTCGTTGTTCAGACCGAGTGCCTTCTTACCGAGTCCTTTTTCATTAATCACTATACCTGGCATGAGTGCTTCAAACATACTGCCGCCCCAGCTAGGCACAAACTTTTTACTCTTATACACATAGCTGCCTTCAAACACATCAACACCATCATACTTTACAGTCTTTCCTTGAGGGGTCTGAGACTGCCAGTCATATTCAGCCGGCATGGTACGGTACATTTTCCACCAGTGATCCTGTGGCACATCGCCTTTCCCGATAGCGATATAGCTCGCTACACGTGGTTCGGTGTAAAACATACCATAATGGTGATCGGTCAGCGCGCCTTTAGCAACGTCATATCCGCCACGGAATTGTCCAACTTCTGGATCATACAGCGTAGTATAGTTCATATTGTTCACAAGCTTGCTCGTCTGTCCATTTAACTCCTTGTACGCCTGTCCGACCACGATCAAGCCTGCGGACATCCAGCCATTGTCGACCTGAGATATAAATTGCCCCCAATCTTTTTTGAGTGAACCATCGTCGGTATTGTACCAGTTATAAAAGAGACCGTTCCACTTATCCAACTTTTCCAGCGTAGTAAGCGTCGTTTGCAGACGGGATACCGCTTCTTTTTTGCTAATAATACCCATTTGCTGAGCGGATACGGTACTCATCATGTACATAGCGATATTCGTTGGTGATGTGCGTTTGGCTTCCTCAATTCCTTTGTCTGTTGTGCGTACCTCATCGTATGTCATGCCTGTTTTGGGATCGGTGTAGTCTTGAAAGTATTGATACGTTTTATCTGCAATCGCTTTCAGTTCTTTGTTGAAGGTAGGCGCCTTTTTAGAGTCCGGTGCCGCCGAAGCCATAGGAGTTAATGAGACATTTGCCATCAGACACAAAGTGAGGATCATACTGAATATCTTTACTTTTCTCATGCCTTTTCTCCTTTCAAATTTAAATTGAAACGTTTCGCATTTATGATAGCATGAGAGTAATGATAAGGTAAATAGTAAATTGTAAGCGTTTACTAAAAACATTTTATAGGTGTTTTAGGTACAGTGTAGTTATTGATATAAATTCGAAACGTTTCATTTTTTGATGCTATATGAGTAGTATGTCATTACCTTTATATGAATCTAAATAAATGGGTAGGAGATATAGAAAATTAAAATGATACATCTCAAAAAGACACCATGAGCAAAGAAGTGCCTTTTTGAAATATTGACTTAAAGTCATGATGACTATTCCACCATATATAAGCTATATATGGTTTTACTAACAAATTGACTGTAGCTCACAAACACTTCGAATATAGTAGACATATAAAAAGGACAGCCTTCACAGGCTGCCCTTCTCACTCGATCATCATCCATCAACTTATCAATTACTCGTATACTTCACCCAATCATACTCCGCATACAGTGGGTTCGCACCATTATAAGATCCTAACCACTCATCCACACCGGTACCGTTCCAAATATTCATCATGATTTGACCGGGGGTCTTCGGAATGTTACTGGTTGCGGTATGCTTCAGTACGCCGTCGACATACCATTTAATCGAGCCTGGCTGCCAGTCGAATGCGTAAGTGTGGAAGCCTTGAGAAGCGTCAAAGCCCAGATTGATGATTTTCTCGTGGTTACCGACGCCATTCGTGTAGTAATTGAACTGTACTTTAGTTGTGTCTTTGCCCAGGAATTCGATATCGATCTCATCCCACTGTGTACCGTTGGCTGGGCCAGTGTACGTAAAGAAGGAGGATACGATACCTGTATTTTTCGCAGGCTTCATACTCACTTCGTATTTACCATAGCCGTATTTATTGGTTGTGCGATACTCGCCACAATCGAATTTGTTCGGTGCAGAGCTGGTCAGGCCGAGTTTCATTTTACCATCGCTTGTAAAGCTGACGTTATTGCCACGCCATGTGCAATTAAACATACTGCCGTTGGAGTAGCCGTCTGCTTTTTGCCATGTGCTTGGGTTAAAGTAAGTTAATGGTTCCCAGAACACCGTCGCTGCGAATGTATTTGCTGAGAAACCAAGAGACAGGACAACAGCAGTCAATAGGGTCAACCAGGATTTTCTTTTCATACAAAACCTCCATCTGAATATAGTAAATGTAAAGGATAACCATCGTTATACATCCGATCGCGGTAACGAATCGTACGATCGGATTCGTAATAAACAGGTCATGTTGACATGATTTAACGCATCAGCTTAACTTCGGTTTTCCGTCTGCCACTATACTACTTGTACAATTACTCACTTGCAGACACTTCATTCGTCTGCATGCTATCTGTAGCAGGCTGACTTCCAGCAGCTTCGCTAGAACTGGATGCTACGGATTCCGATGCTGCTGGCGTTGTAGCAGATGGCTGCTCTTTTCCAGTCGTTTCGCTTATCTCGGCTTCAGCTGGACTTGTAACGGCAAGCGTCGACTGTGCTTCGGTAACTGCACTTTGTGTCTCAGCTGGAACAGCTGCCAATCCTGCATTGGATACGAATTGCCATGCATCCAGATTGAACAGGTTACCACCGCCACCGGTAAATACGAGATACACATTGTGAATACCTGTAGCGTTGCTAATATTCGTCTGAACCTCTTTCCAGTTTTGCACGCCGCCTGTAGAAGGGACTTGCAGCGTACCTACAAGTGGTCCGCTTACGCTATCCAAGCGCACTTCGATTTTACCGCCTACCGTAGAAGCTACAATCGCTTTGAAGGCACGCGCACCTGCGGAGCCAAAGTCTGCTCTACCAACAGCGATCCAGTCGCCATTATTAATATTTGTTACGTTCTGATTGTTAACCGGTCCGCTTGCCTGACTTGCCTCGGTGTTAATTCCTGCTTGCCAGCCAATCGTCTCCGCTTCGACCCGTGTATACGGATTCAGGTTAAACAGCTGCGGAACACCTGCCATATTGGCCTGCACTTCAGCGATGCTGCCGTCTCCATTGTGCGTCAGCTTGTTAATATGCGGAGAACGATACCCTTTACCGTCACCGATCTGTGCTTTACTCACCGTCTGCGCATGGTATACGACATACCACTGGTTATTAAAATTAAATACAGCATGGTGATTGTTACCGCCTACTCCGAAGAAGGAGTACGGGTTTTTCAAGAAATGACCTTTGTACGTAAATGGTCCCATTGGGTTGTCACTCACCATATAGCCAATTTCACCAGCCGGATATTGGGATGGGTGACTACCGGCAAAGTTGATGCAATACGAGTAGTAGTATTTGCCATTGTATTTGTGAATACCAGAGTCTTCAAACAAATATGGTGCATCGATCGTGCTTGCACTGCCACTCACGCTGATCATATCCGCTCCAAGCTTGATCACACGTGCGGTTTTCGGATTAGCGATCGAAGCTGGATCGGATTCGTTTGGAATGCCGCCGCCACTGTACAGATAGCCTGTACCGTCATCGTTAACAAGGACAGCTGGATCAAACAACCATTTTACGCCAGACATGCCTGGTGTATTTTGAGTCAATAACGCTTTACCCAGTGGATCTGACCACGGACCGATTGGCGAATCAGCGGTCAGGACACCGATGCCTGCACCACCATTGGCAAAGTACAAGAAAAATTTATCTTTGCCGTTGATTTTCTTATGAGCTACTGCGGGAGCCCATGAATTACCAGCCCATTTGGCAATCCCTTTACCGTTGTTTTTGTTATTTGCTCCTGCGACAGGGACCGTTCCATGATCGGTCCAATTGACCATATCGGAGGAAGAAATGACCTGTACACGATCAAGCGCACTAAAGTCGTTTTCCTTCACGGTGCCGTTGCTATTGTATACGTATGTATCGCTCGACATGTATACATACACTCTGCCATTGTAAACAAGCACATACGGATCAGCTCCAAGCTTGTGATCCATCAGTGGATTCGAATTACCGGGCAACTTGGCGAGTGATGGAGTAGCTGCGTCTGCACGTAATGCGGAGAACGTCCCCATCAATACAATAAAAGACATGAGTACAATGAAACATTTGCGTATCCTGAACATGAACTAACCTCCATTTCGAATTTTGTTAACGCTTACATAAGAGATGTATAAAAGCATTCTGTAAAAGAAGAGTGCCCAACAAGGAACGTATTTGCACTGTTTTACGCTTCATCACAATAAGCATAATGATGTAATTGAATTCAAAATAATGGTTATTAATGATTTGAGAAAATCATAGCATGGTCTATTTTATATCTCAACATCATTAAAAGGATGCGCATTTTCAGCTACTTATTGCTAAGAGAACGCTTTCACAACGCGTATTTTAGGTCGTTTATAACTATATCCACTATGGCAAGTTGAATAATATGGATTTCGATATACAGAACATTGATGCGCTTAAACGTCATCTTGTATATGAGCTATGCTGCAAAAATGCAGTCTATCTTCTTATACGGAAGACGGACTGCATCGTGTGTAACACGCTTATTCATACATCTGGTCATGCAGCTCGGCCACATAGTCGATAAACTCCTGAATCGGCGCAGAGTGTTGAATCGACTTTTCGATCACATTAAAGGATAAATGGTTCACGATATCTGCTTGACGCTGTAAGTACGGCTGCTGTATACCAGCTTGCTTATCTTCTTTGTATCTCGCATACAATGCAAGCATCTTTGCTCGTTGTGAATCGTAATATTCCAGCTCCTCCAGTAACTTTAAATATCTTGTCTGGATACCGATGAGATCAAACACCGTTTGGTATTCTTCAACCTGATTTAAGCGCGAAATACGTCCTTCTCCTTTAAATTGTATCCATTTGCTTACTAGATTTACTGGCTGGATTAATATGCTATGGATGCACACTCAACATCACAGCCGTATAGAGCGAAATCGCTGAGCATATGAGCAAGCCGAGCGATGTCCATGTACTGCGGAAACGAACAAGCATCCATACCCCTGCGATGACGAGTACGAGTGCCAGTAGCGCTACTGCGATTGCTGTCAACGACCAGCCCAGCTGCAAGACGCCATACAGCGTTGCCTGGCCAAACGGTTCATAAAATAACGTCCATAACGGAGACAACGCAATCGCCTGACTGTCCACTGCTGCTACCAGATCATGCGGTGGCGACTGGTTGGAAAGATATGCCGTACCTAACAGCACGAGCAGAGCAAACACCGTCTCCACGCGCAACCAGCGTACCGGACTCCAATCAGGCTGGCGTGCCAGATATCCTTTTAACAAAAAGCTATTCGTGGCAGCCAGTGCAGTCAATGGCAATAGTAATGCATGCTTGATCAAGAGCGCCTGCCCAAATGGAACGGCGAGACTACCTGCATAATTGTCGGTAAACGATAGCATCATCAGCAAACCGGACGCAATGGCTGCGATATAACAGATCATCGCAAATGGAGACATCCAGCTGAGCCACGCCTTCCAATTGTCAGATTGTCCGTGTCCTAACCGTTCTGAGTTTTCGGATCGGTCGGATTGTTTTGTAAACCATGCGACGACAAACAATACGCCTAGCCAGAGCATCACACTGAGCAAATGCACCGAATGGGTTAAGAAGCCAGTCAGCCCATATAAGCTTGAGGAATGACTCGTATAACCAATCCCTGCAACCATACCGATCGCCAGCATCAGACCGATCGCTGACATGAGGCGTGGACGATCATTCCATACTCGCTGATATAACACAATAATAAGCAACAGACCGCAAATGATTGTCGCTAACCAGCCATGTCCGGCATTGTAGCTACCCAGCACATAAGAGAGCACAAATCCGAATGTGTAATCAAACGCTGTCACGAAGAACATAATCACTTGAAGCATCGGCATCGCAGATAGCAGCATAATGCCGATAATCATGCCGGTTAATGCTTTTTTGGGCATATGGATACCGGGCTGATAAGCTGGATGAATCATTCCAAGTAAGAATGTACCGAGCACAAGTGATAAACAGACGTATAAAAGCCCATCAGCGAGTATCCATCCATAGGTCACTATTTCTTCCTCCGCTTACTGATCGTGGTTACTGCTGCAATCATCGCGATTAGAATAACGGCAATGGTAATGATCCAAGTGGCCGGAGATACATGTTCATCATCTTGTTCATCATCAGCTGTCGATGTAGAGCTGCTCGACGTTGGCTTTTGATCGGTTGTCGCATCATCTGCCGGTGTGGTCTCCGTTTCTACAGGCGTTGCGGGTGCTGGATTGGCTACTTCTGAATCGCTGTTAGCCGTTGAACTACTTGTTGCCTCAGTGTTGCTCTCTGTTGACGCTATAGCATTGGATGACGAGTCGTCGGTACTTCCCGCCGGCTCACTTCCATTTTCAGTTGAACCCGTAGCATTACCCGTGGCATTGTTGGTAGCTTCACTGTCTGGTACATCTACGCTAAAGGCATAACTGCCTTCGATAGGATGACTATCTTCGCCAACTATTTTCCATTGCACACGATACATGCCGGATGTTAACGGTGTAGCTGGCTGGCCAGACATGGAAGAACCATCTACTTTAATATCTTGTACAGTGACAGACTGACCACCCGAAGACGTAACGGTAAATGAGCTTAGTTCTGCAATCGGTGTGTTAAAATTCATCTGAATTTCGGTTACAGCTCTTTGAACTTTGGCATCCTTCGCTGGAGTGGCACTTTCCAGACTCGTATGAGCAGAAGCTGTGAACGGGATCGCTAGCCATAGTAATAGGATGCCAAGCACACTACATATCCTTGTACGGAAAAACATTGGAGATACGGACATGGTAAAACTCCTCTCTATAGGGCAGAATATGAATCTATACTTTAACCTTCACACACGTATACTTACTCATAACCACTAGGACGGTAAAGGGATCACCAGATGTTGCTCCTCTGCCAGTTGTGGCGTATAGGTACGTTCACGCAGACGAATTTCCTGCTCGTTCATCATGACTACCGTGGAAGAGCGTGTACCATATCGCGATTCCTCACTCTGAATAAAAATCGAAGACAATATGCGTTCCCATTGTAGCGAAACACCAGTTGCGGGTAATCGTTCATCTGCCGGACGGTCAGCAAGTTGTAGCAATGTGAACAATGCATCACCAAGCTGCTCGGTATCCAATGCCAGTGGCAGCTGGAGTAGCTGTTGCAAGCCTGCTTTTCCTTGCTCTACCTTCGGCCAGTCGGTATTCAGCAAATGGTTACTAATACCGTAAATTCCTCGCTCCAATCGCTGTGGCTGCTGATTAATATTGGAGTAGTAATACAACTCCTGATGATCGCCAGCAAGCAGATTATAGCCGGGGTAGTCGTGAGCCTGTGCATGAATATGCTTCATGTACGTATGTGGCGCAGCATTTCCGGTTAAAAAGTTAGCGACCAGTTCTCCCCGTGAACGCTTCCCTTCCCGTTGCTCCAGTGGATCACGATAATTCGTCAAGCCAGCAAATCGTCCTTGATCCGATACACCGAGCCATGTACCGTGCTTCAATAAATCACGGCCAGCAATGACATGTGGAGCATCTGACCAGCGATGCACAGATGCGGATGGGCGATCATAAAATTCATCGCGATTCGCTGCTACAATGAGTGGATACTGTGGATGAATGCCATAAGCGAATAAAATAAGACACATGCAGTCATAGCTCCTTTGACCTGGATTCGTATGTATAACGGCTTTTTAATAAAGCACTGTTTTATTTTAGCATACGTATACGTTTGTGCCGCATAGAGAATAAGCGATCGATGGTCTAAACTACGATACACAAAAGCCGCCTACTTCTGAGAGGTTCGTTCATCATGGTATCTCATGATCTCAGAAGTGTGCGGCTTTTGTAAGGTATTTGCCTTTATTTAGTTGCTCTATAGCGAGAATAGAACTGTTCTAAGATAAAGATTGGGGTGTAATTGTCATCCTTCTTTGATGCGATCCTTCTTGTATAGCTAGAAAAGATCTAGCTGGAAAAAGATGTAGTTAGAACAGAACGAGCTAGAGAAGAAGAGAACTAGCTCAACGACGTATGTTCAGTATTTTCAACCGATCAAGATTGGAAATAACGTGGAATCATCGTTTCGAAAGATGGGAAGGCATAGATCAGCTTCTCTGCATCGGCAGCTGTCAGTCCCAGCGTAATAAATGGAGTCAGGCTGTTAATGATTTCCAATGCTTCCTGGCTGTAACCGGCCGCACCTACTAGCTTTTTATCCTTATCATAAATTAGGGTCAGGTGCGCACTCGTTTCACCACGTCCGGCAAAGTCCCATTGCTTGCCCAGCTCAATCGGCTTTACACTATACTGATCGCTATGCTGTTCGGCTTCCTCTGCTGTCACGCCGACCTGTGCAATGCGTGGTGAAGTGAAAGCGATCGTAGCGATCGGTGGATATTGAATCGGCTCACTCGTTTTGCCAAGCAACCTGCCTGCCACATATTTAGCTTCGAATACCGCAGTTGGTGTAAGTCTAGGCTGTGTTTTATCGATAATATCACCTGTCGCATAAATATGAGGCTGTGATGTTTGCAGATACTCATTTACTTCAATGCCTTTTTTGTTATACGTCACACCGGCTGTTTCCAGCTGTAGCGGTTCGACATTCGGAATACGTCCGGTTGCATTCACGATTAGACCTGCCTGTAATGTCAGACCGCTTTCCGTTTGCAATTGCAGTTCATTGCCTGCTTGCTGCACTGCGGTTACTTTTTCGTTAAAATGGAATTGGATGCCGTCTTGTTTCATTTTCTCTGTTAATTGACGTGCATAAGGCTGGTGGAAACCATTGAGTACGCGATCGGAAACTTGAACGATATGCACGCGACAACCCGCGCGTGCAGCGATCGATGCCAGCTCCATCGCGACATAGCCTGCGCCGATCAATACAATTTCTGCTGGCAATTCGGGCAGGTATAGGAATTCATTACTCGTCTTAAGCCATTCTTCGCCTGGAATATGAAGCTCGGCTGGACGCTGTCCTGTAGCAATAACAATCGTTTCTGCTGTATAGCTAGCTCCATCAACCTCTACCGTATGTGCATCGGTAAAGCGTGCTTCACCGCGAATGATCTCGACCCCTGCTTTTTTCAGATTGGCTTCCATTGTTTTTGGCAACTCGTCCAAAATTTTATTTTTATGATCCATCAATTTACCCCAATCCAGCTTAAACTCACTTTGCAAGCCTGCTGTTTCCAATAGCTCTGCATCTTCCATGAGCTTGATCGGGCCATCCAGAATAATCTTTGGATTACATCCATAGTTCGTACATACACCGAGGATTTTGTCACGTTCAATAATAGCTACTTTCTTGCCACTCATACTTAGCGGTAAAGCAGCATTCCATGCGCCCTGTCCGCTACCAATAAATAGAATATCAAATGCTGTCATTATAATTCCTCCTCCGTTTGGTTGGGTTCCATTTTATTCACAATTGATTGTGCATGATTATTCTTACTATCAAAAAATTTTGCCATTCTGTTTTACCATTACCCAATTTCACCAGATTGCAATAATGGACAGCGATAAAAATGTCTTTTTCCTTCTTGCCAATCTTTCATTTGCTGCAAATTAGTCTATTTTTTAACATGCAAAAAGCCTGATTACAGCGCCAATTACAGGCGTTGATCAGGCTTTGAATGCAATGTGAACAAAATAAAGCGATCAAAACGATATAAGCTACATTTATACTTTAATCAGACCGTATTTGAGAAAGCTTTTGTACAGTCCATCTTGTTCGACTGTATCGGTAATATCATCCGCAATCGCTTGTAGACCGGGCTTCGCATTGCCCATCGCGATACCAATCGCACAATATTGGAGCATTTCTGCATCGTTCATGCCATCGCCAATCGCCAGCGTATCCGCCTGTGACGCCTTTAGATGCTCCAGTACATCGGCGATCGCAATCGCTTTATGGATACCGGGAATCATTAGCTCACCACTATCTTTGCCAAAGATCGGCACCGTACACTGAATGACTTCAAACTTCCCCTGAAATTCCTGCTGAATGACTTCAAAGGGCAGTTTGCTTTCCAGAAAACAGACTTTGTTCACATCGTCTTTATACAGATCCGCCTCATCATAAGTTAGCCCTTCGATAAAAGGATGCGGCGAATGTTCCATTCGCTGCTTCGCTACCGGATCATTTTCAACATCGCCATAGATTAATCGCTCTAACTGGAAGCGAAGTCCGCTACTTGCATACAATGCGGAGTTCGCTTCCAGATAAAAATGAACGCCATGCTCGTTGAAAAAGTCAACCATATGTCGCACATCCTGAGCCTGTACCTTTTTGTGATATAATACGTGCTCGCCAAGCTCCACATATCCTCCGCCTGCACCGATCAATCCATCAAAGCCAATCTCCCAGATCGAATCATAAATCTCAGCTTTAGAGCGTCCTGTACATAGGAATAACAAATGTCCATTCGCTCGTGCCTGCTGACAGGCTAATTGAGCAGATTGCGGCACACTTCCATCATCGTTCACCAGCGTACCGTCGATATCGATAAAAACAATTTTACGTGAAAATTGATCGTCTGTATTCGGTACTTGCTGAGTGTTGATAGGGGTTACTTTAGGCGTAGGTATATCTTGGGCTTGTTGCATGGGATCACACTCCTTATATGGAATTGTTGGTGTTGATGTATACGCACCAGTCTTTTAACTGTCTAATATAGAGATGTTGATGTTTTACATCAGAGAGGAGCGCATAATGTAAGAAAATTGTATTTTTTATAAAAGGCTGTAGATCAGATGTTCAATTGAAGTTGATCAAGATATGAGTAGCTTGACCTCGCTTCCCTTTACACCCTATTCTAATCTTGAACGATACACATTTCCGCGCATGATACAATCTCATATTTAATCTGGTCAAGATACTGGATATGAGCTGTCTACCTAACTGTAGCCGTTGGAACGGGTTACATGTCAACCTGTAGATATTGTTCACTGTCATATAAGTAGGATGATATGTAGCTACATACTTAACTGGAATCATATTAGATATGTACATAATATGTAGCACGATATCAAACGATGCAGCACAAAAGATGTAGCAAAAAAAGATGTAGCAAAAAAGAGCGGGCGATCATCGCCTGCTCTTTTGAACGTTAATTTCATACATTGGTTTATCTTATTTTCATCCTTTATTGGCGATATACAAGCAAGAATTTCACCTGCAACCTTTTATTGCATCTTACTTTGCCGAAGATTGCACCGGACTGCGGCGAAACTCCGTCATAAAGTATACAAACGCGAGTAGTGGCAATGCCATACCAAGCGCAATAGCTGCTGTCCACCCCCCCGCTTCAAATGCCCATGTGCCGGCAGATGAACCAATCGCTCCACCGAGGAAAAAAGTCGCCATATACAGTCCATTCAGACGACTGCGTACTTCCGATCCCAGTGAGAAGATCGCACGCTGTCCTAGCACCAGGTTCGCAGATACACCAAGATCGAGTAAAATCGCAGACAACACAAGCAACAAAACGCTTCCGATCGAGCCATCACGCGCCAGCAGAGGCAACAACATCGAGACGATCACGATCGCAAAAGCAATCGCAGTCCCCGGACGAATCCAGCCACGATCTGCCATACGTCCAGCAATTGGCGCAGCGGCAGCTCCAGCTACGCCAACAAGCGCAAAGATTGCAATCCCGGTCTGCGAAAAATGAAATACCGGCCCTGCCAGCAACAACGGTACAGTCGTCCAAAACAGACTAAAGGTACTAAAGATCGCAGCATGATATAGGGCACGGCGGCGCAGCACAGGGGTATGACGAACAAGCTGTGCCATCGAAGCGATCAGATGAGGATACGAATGACGGGAAGCCGGGCGATTGGAAGGCAACGCTCTGATAAGCACCAGCGCAAGAACGGTAACGAGAACGGCTGAGATCAGGAATACGGCACGCCAGCCGAGATGATCGGCAATCAGGCTCGATACAGGGCGAGCCAGCATAATGCCAAGTAACAACCCACTCATAATATTACCAACGACGCGCCCGCGAGATTGTTCAGGTGCGAGATGCGAGGCATAAGGTACAAGAATCTGCGCAGCTACTGATCCAAGCCCGATCAGCATCGAAGCAACTAAAAATATCGTTGCTTGACCTGCCCATGCTGCCATCAGTAAGGCAAGCACGGTAAATAGGAGCGATACAAATACAAGCCGGCGATTTTCTATAATATCACCAAGTGGAACGATAAATAATAATCCTACCGCATATCCAATCTGCGCCAGCGTGACAATCAGTCCGGCTGCTTCTGCTGATAAACCGATATCAGCACGAATTAAACCAACTAACGGTTGTGCATAATATAGATTAGCAACAATTACGCCGCAGGCGATCGCGAGAAAGATCATTAACCAGTTAGGCATCGTTTGCTCGGTATGGTGCTCTGCCTTGCGAGTTGCAGGTGGTTGCTCGGTATTCATAATGAACACATCCTATCCTCTGTTATATTCGGAACATTCGTTCCAGAAATTTGAAAAATAAAATCATATCTTGTTCTGGATATGATGGTCTTTGATGATGCTATGATGCAAGTAACGTATGTGTTCGTCCAAATGTATGTGTTAGACCCAATCGATTCGTATTAGACGATAAGCTTATGCTATGTGTGCGACTTCGATATGAGTTCAATCCATTTCATACATAAACAGATTCAATCTATGCGGAAATGAACGCTGCAATGTACGTTCGTTTACAGCATAACAATGACTGATTCAACCATCTGCTCAGCATGCGTGCGATCCGTATCCACTTTAGCTGCGATATTAATACCATGATTCAAATTCAACAGCAAATACGATAATGTGCGAAGATCTCGATCCGCAGCAATTTCACCGCTCTTCTGTCCCTTTTGCAGCAATTGGTAAAATGCTTCTCCCAGATCCTCAAACCGCTTCTGTACAATCTCCCGAATCTGCTCGTCCGGTGCATCCAATGCAGCAATCGCATTCGTAATCAGACAGCCTCGTGGAGAAGATGGATTAAATGCTCCATCGATGTGCTTTTGAAAATAGGCTCGAATGCCTTCTTTTGCAGAGCTTGCATTCGTAAGTCGACTGCGCTTATCTTCGCCAAGCCGTTTGTAATGCTCAATCGATTGCAAGTACAGATGCTCCTTATCGATAAAGGTCTCATACATGCTGGAGCGGCTAATGTTCATCGCCTGTAGCAATTCTGCCATGCTGGTTGCTTCATAGCCCTTTTGCCAGAAAACGAGCGTTGCTGCATGAAGGACTTGTTCATGGTCAAACTCCTTATTTCTGCCCATTCTGTCGCCTTCCTTCTATCATCTTTATACATAGTATACTCTTTTCGGAATGATTGTTCCAGTATTTCCACAAAAAAATATACCGCCTTAGTACAAGACGGTATTGTTAGCGTATACATTTTGATATAAGACAATTGTGGTTTAAGAAGGTGTATACATATAAAATGCGTAATCGGTCGGAATACCACGGTATCCTAGCTGATGCAGCATCGCTGTCAAATTGCCGCGATGGTACGTACCGTGATTAACGACATGCTGAACCAATTCACTTAGCGGTGTATCGGTTGTTCCGTATACAGGATGCGTAACCGTAACCGTGCCTTCCAGATCATGTCCGTCAAAAAAGCTACGATATGCACTTTCCGTCTCAGCAAAGCGCTGCTCCATTTCCCGGGCAGTAGCAAGCTTCGTTTCATCCATCAATTTCATAATCAATTGTCTGGACTCATCAAATGGACGTTCACACATCACACTCAACCACATCGTATCCATCGCATACATATGCGACAACAATTGTCGAATCGAAGGAAATACGCTTTTCACTTCACGGCTCCAAGCTTCTTCAGGAATGGTGCGCAAATGCTCAAATACGAGCTTATTTGCCCACACATGATAATTGTATAGCTTGATTGTCGGGTTCATCGTCTACATCTCCATTCCGGCCAGGCTACCTGAACTAAGTTACACCTGATTGTACACATCGCACGATAATACAGTGCAATTCCATCTTAGAACCCCTGTTCGTGTGTGTCAATATTCATTATGAATCGATATGTATTCATAGAGGAACTAAACTATAGAGGTATGCAAAAACCGGATATTCCCACCAGCATAAACAGCACAAGTCAGGCGGGAATAGCGGCTTTCTAGCCAAACGTTTACATTGTAATATGAATCAAAATGATACTTTAATTAGACCGTATTAGTTTAGCATCCTGCATGGAAGCCAACTTCATACGGTTTTTATTGTACATGGAAGCTACGAAAATACTATTTTTATACTATTGTTCCATCATTCATATTCAATTTATACTACTCTTGTTCTCTTGTTCTCTTGTTCTCTTGTTCTCTTGTTGTTACTTTAGAGATCGATTATATCACTGCGCTGTGGGGTGACGGCTCCAATCTTCCTCCATCAGTGCTCCATGAATCATCGCACCACTTAAACTTCCTTCCGCAGCTGCTCTAATGAGCTGGGATGGACCATTGAATGCGGAATCTCCAGCACTATACAGACCATCCACACTTGTGCGTCCCATCGAATCCACCTGAATATAACCGTGTTCATTCAAATCATAGCCGAGCGTATCGTGAAAAGTAGCTTTAGGCACAAATTGTGGCACTACAAAGCCGCCACTACGCTCTATACTACGGCCATCCAACAGCACAACTTGTTGCAGTTTACCTTCATCGTGCTGTAGCTTTGCAATGGGCGTGGTGATAACCTCAATTCCTTTGTCCTGAAGCTCTGACTGTTGTTCCGGTTCAAGTACCGAAGCGCCATTTGTGAATATGATGACATCCTCACTCCAGGTGTGTACCATTTTGCTCAGATGCATAATCCGGCTATCAGCGCCAATAACGGCAAGTGGCTGATCGCGCAGCTCCCAACCATCACAGAAAGGACAGTTAAATAAGCTTTTACCATAACAGTCTGTAACCCCTTGAATAGAAGATAACACTTCCTTAATGCCGGCGGTGATGAGCAGTTTGCGCGCAATCAGTTGATGTCCATCTTGAAGTTCAATCCGAAAATGTCCATTGTCCAGTCGCTCCACCTTGTTAGCGAGTGCAACGATGTGCTGAACTGAAGGGTAACGAAGCACCTCTTCATAAGCGATTTTGCGGAACTCTGCTGGCTTGATGCGATCGCGTGTTAAGTAACCGTGTGACTCATGTGTAACGCGATTACGTGGTTGTCCATCGTCTACTATCACAACTTTACGCCGTGCACGCCCCAGCACAAGTGCAGCGTTCAGACCCGCAGGGCCACCGCCAATAATAACACAATCCAATACCATTTCTTTTCCTCCTTTAGGGATATGATTATAATCAGATAACCGAAAATCGTATTAGATACATTAAAGACTCTTAATATCCGTAATTAGAGTAGAGTAAGCGTTAGTATGTTGATCGAGATTGATTTTACCTTTACGTCTGTTTCAGTTCCTGAAAGATAGCTCTATCAGCATAATATCAAAGGTAACATGTAGCATGGTCAATGTATTAGTTTGCATACATCTATTAACTATGCTCATATGAATATTATTATGCCATTCCTCCAGTTACATGTATGCCGTCACTGCGAGTTAAATCGACTCGTCAGTGACTGGCATACGTGCAACGAGATCAACCAGCTTCTGCTGTTGTAAATAATGCTCCATCGTACCTTCCGCTTGAAGCATCACCTGTTGAACCATACATTCAGGCCCATGATCGAGTGTGCATTCAAATAGCGATGCTGTACCTTCAATCGCATGAATGATATCCAGAAAGGACAGCTGCTCCCAGTTACGCTTCAATCGATAGCCACCATGTGCGCCAGGTGAAGATTCCACCATACCTGCCTTCGCTAACTTGGTCAAAATTTTGGACAGATATGTCGGTGATACCTTTTGAAACTCAGCTAGCTGCTGAACGCCAATCAGACGATGGGGTGAAGCGACAGCCAGATGGAGCATCGTGTGTAGCGCATAATCGGTTGCTTTAGAAAACTTCATGGACTAACGCCACCTTTATTACGGATATTACAGACTTTATGGGTCTATAATATAGCTGATGTACAATCATGTCAACTACTAGGGCAACAGACAGATGGAGTGTGTACTTATATCGTGCGTTCAACAACCTTCGGTGGCTTTGTTAGTTTGGACTACATATTTTGGCGATCTCTACTAGCTTGTAGTTCGTATCATACAGAGCACATCCAGAGCACGAATGAAACTAATTCGTTTGTTACTTATTACAGTGAGTTATTTCGTATAAGACCATCCATACTCAATAAAATCGTAATAAAACGACACCCGTAATCGTCAACGCGATGTCGAGCCATTGACACTATATTCGCATTGTTATTTTATTGCTAGCGTATACGAGGTTGCTCCATCATTGCTAGTTAAATTATTAGTAGTTAAATTATTATTTTGTTTGCTATTACGTATTGTTATATATCTTCGTATGTATAGTACTGGATCAATATCAATCCAGCAATTCCTGTTGTTTCAGTTGCTCAAATACGAGACGACTTGCTACCGATACTCGATCTTGATCGTCATAACTTAGCCAGGCCATCTCTTCGATCTCGCTATCTGGCTGTAGTGTACCTTCATAGTCTGCCGTATAACATGTTAAACGGACAATCGTCCCGGTCGCTTTGCTATCTGCTTCTGCTTCAAATGTCCCTACATGCATAATTGTTTCTTGTTCTAGCGTCACGCCGAGTTCTTCCTGCACTTCTCGAATCAACGTCTGTTGATCTTCCTCACCCGGATCTCTTTTACCGCCTGGAATATAATACAGCTCTTTGCCTTTTGAACGGACGCATAATAGCTTACGTTCATTAAGAGAAATCCAGGCTATTTTATCGATGATAGTTGACATATAAAAAGCTCCCTTCGCTCATGCTTGTAATCAATTTATTTTGCGATGATTTTAGCTAGATGATTAGCTGATTTTTATAAAATTTCGTAACTAAGCTATCCGTCATGGCACCACAGATTGTTCATTTTAAAATAGTGCGTGTAACTCGTGTACATAAAATATTTATCATACTCGTATTCATTTTTTTAATCATATCGTTAAACATATTCACTTCATTCTATAGCTCTCCTTATTCATACCTTACAAGCTCACGTTTACGTCCAGTCATCGAGAACATTTTATCAACATCTCCACTCACCCTATGACAGAAACTCCAAAAATTTAAAATCTTAAAATCTTCAACTATTTAAGCCTTTAAGTTTTAAAGCTTTCATTCTCGAAGCCCTGAAATCTCAAAGTCTCAAAATTTTAAAACGTCACTTCTCTAGCACCTGTCAACTTCTCTAGACCAGCTCGATCCAAAATAACTAGCTTCCCACGGCTGCGCTGAATGAATCCGTCCTCGCTAAACTGGCTGATTACTCGATTAAGATGACGATAGCTTGTTCCGATCAAATTCGCAATGTCAGTCAAACTATAATCTGCCGGATCGCCGGTCATGACGATGTTATGCTGTGCCGTCGTTACAGATAACAGATAACTTGCCAGTCGTATTTCCACTGGATACATCAGATTAAAGCTCATCGAATCGGATTTAACGCGAAATTTGTACGTAATAATATGCAGCAAAAAACGCAGAAATGGAGCATGATCCTGTCCATATTGGTACAGCCATTGATAGCGAATACCGAGTACTTCTACCGGTGTCACTGCTTCAACCGTATTCATCAGCTCCACCTGCTCAACGTATTCGATATCTCCAATCATTTCCGGCGGCGTTTTGAACGATAACACAAGTGTTTTGCCCTCAGGCGACGTAAGTGATGTTTTGGTTGTGCCTTTGACAAGTACATATAACACCTCTGAACGTTCACCCTGTGCACAGAGCACTTCGCCGGGTTCAAATCGATACAGACCGAGATGAGGCAATAAAGGTTCGTGGAATACGTCTTCAATTCGATATTGTTGCAAATATGCCTGTAACTGCGCTGGATCGCGAATTTCTTGCATGATGACACCGCTCTCTGTGTTGAAAATGTTAATTTGTTCAAATACTCAATCCGTTCGTTCCTTAAGCATCACGAACTTCATCATACGGCTATTTTGATCATGATGTTGCCTGTCTTATTATACCGAAACTCCATAGGGATGAGACTAGGACATATGTCCTTAACTGTCCATACGTATCAGTTGTTCTGATCAAGGGTATGAACTAAGATAGAGTGACAGGAGGTCGAATCGATGACACTTACACTACGCACATGGGATAGCTGGGATGATGAAATCTGGCAGCAAATCAAACCCATTTATGAAGAAGCTTTTATCCACGGCGCTAAGCCGGAGAAGATTATTCGCCAGATGCTTGATCGCCAAATCGCTTTTCTGCATGGAGGTTATGAAGGCGATGAGCTGGTCGCGATGGCATTGACCGGTCTCGGTAAAAATGACGCACAGCAGACGATGATTATCGACTACATGGCGCTTCGTCATGATCGGCGCGGACGGGGCGAAGGACGTTTATTTTTTGAATTGTTACGTAATTGGGGGATCGCTCATCATCGTATCAATGCCATCATTATTGAAGCTGAAGCAGAAGACACGCAGGAGAATCGGGAGCGGATTGTTTTCTGGGAAAAATGTGGTTTTCAGCCTACTTCGTATGTACATCATTACATTTGGATTCCGGAAACGTATCGGGCACTTGTATTGCCGTTACAGCCGGATTTCCAAGTGACAGATGATGGACAACAGATTTTTGAGCAAATTACCGATTTTCATGAGCGATCTTTTCGCAAGCTTAAAAATAAGACGTCGACTCGTTCACGCAAAGGAAAATCATAAACAGATACCCCCCACATAATACCAGAGCATAACTTTGGACATCCATCTGGACTTACTATGATCTAACATGCAACAAAGCCACCGGATTAACAAGATTGCTCAATCGGTGGCTTTGCTATGCTATAGCCTTAACGTTTGGTGTTTGCAAAACGATATCTGTATCCATCGTGTGAAAATTTATTATGGTATAGCCTTAACGTTTGGATTAGATGTTTTATCGATCACTACTAACTTATGCTTCGCATCATACAGAGCACGGATGAAATTAGTTCGTTTGTTACATATTACAGTAGATTATTTTACAGTAGATTATTGCGTATAAGATCATCCCTACTCAATAAAATCGTAATAAAAAAACCCCCGTAATCATCAACGTGATGCCGAGCCATTGTGCGCGACCGATCCGCTGCTTGATCGTATCAAACCAGCCGCGTGCATCGATGACAAAAGTCATACATAGCTGTGAAATCAGCAGCACCGCAATCGTCAATGTAGCACCAATATGATGCATCGCCGTAATATTGCTAAACACAATAATGGCTGCAAAGGCACCACCCAAACGGTACAGCTTCTTCACTTCCCGGAATTGACGCCAACCTCCGCCACCTGTAGCCATCCAGATCACTCCAGCTAGCACAAATCCGCCCAGCTGATTCATCATGACTGCATGCCATGTGCCCACAATCGCACCGGTATGAGAATTGACGATGCCCTGTAAACCCAGAAACACGCCTGCCAATATTGCAAAAATCACACCATTCATGCTGTCCCCTCCATTTCAGTCCTGTTCATTATACACAACACCGATAGGAGGATCACCAGGACATATGTCTTTTACCGTGACCCGCTTCAATTGAACGTCTGATCGACTCCATTGAAAGTTCAATCGACTCTACAATTCTCATTACGATTGTTCTCATTACGCCTGTGGCACATGCGGCGGAAGTTGTTTGGTTTTACGCCGCCGTCTACGGTAGAGCTGATAGCCTTTGCGTACTCCTTCTAGCAGAAATGACGGAATCGGAAATAATATACGTGAGGCGATCGGATAATACAGTCGATCATATGCCTTTTTAAAATCATCCCACATGCGGCAAGGCTCCTGTTTCAGAAAATCGGACACATCCACAACGAGACCGCGTCCCTGATAGAGCATTACATTTTTGGCATGCACATCATGGGGGCGCAGACCAACTGATCGTGCATATTGCATCGCTTGCTCAATATCGCATACCGCCTGCTCTGGAATGAAAATGCCACGTTTAAAGCAATCATAGATGGTCGTTCCCATTAACTGTTTTAGCACGAGAAAGGGTCCATCCGCATAATAACAGGTCGAATATGATGGATGATCGCCGAGTAAACGATACACTTCACGCTCTGCCTCAAGACCTGGTTTACCAGCTGCATACACTTTAACCGCGTAACCCGGATAATCCGGATGGGACAGCACAGCTGCATAGTTGCCAGCACCCAGCAGCGTCCACGGCTCAGGATAATGAACAACTTGGATCGGCTCCAGTGGATCTTTGCCCTCCAAAACGAGTTCTGATAATAAATGCTTGTTGACCTGTTCGACTAATTGATTAATTTGACAAACTTTGCTCAGTTGATCCATTGGTTCTGCGCTCACTTTCCATAGCGAAAGCCAGAATAGGCTAGTATGACAGCTGTACTCCGTTTCGCCTCTTATAGTCTATGTATATTATTTTCTTTCTTATGTAGCAATATATCCCATATTATAAATGAATTTGTACATACTTGCTTTATTTATTATCGGCAGCTGGAAACAACACGAATAGCCGCCGGATGATGCGGCAGCTATTTATGCTGGATAGAGTAACTAGGGAGTAGCTATTTGTTATTTAAAATTTATTATTTAAAAGAGGAACTGAACACGTCATAATCTGGGTGGATCATTGCAAGCTACTCGGAGTGACCGTTTCACACATCGGAATGCTCATTTCAGCTCATTTCACCTATTCGTCCGATCAGTTAACTTCGCTTTATACTACTCAGGCTACCACCACTTGCAAACAAGCGATCGACGCGACGCTCTACATCAGCATCCGGTATGAGCGCTGGAGCCTGATGCGGCTTGATCCGTGCATCGATAATCATATTGTCGCAACCCCAATGCTTGAACTCATAGCTACTATTCGTGCCATACATATCATGAGACGGATTACTGCGCGTAAAGGTCACCCACAGGAAATTGCTCAAGTTCTCGCTCACCATCGCGCTATCATCACATAAAATAATGAGCGGTACCGTCTCTAATCCTAATCCTGCGCGCGACTCTAAACTTGCACATAGATCCGCCAGTTCTTGCCTTGCAGCTGTATAATCGGTAAATGTACTGCTTTGCACCGCTACGACACCCGGCATAACCAGATGCGGTTCATGGAGCGTGCGCAATCCTTTCAGCGCTTCCGGAACTTCGCGACACAGCTCGCGCCGCTTCTCTCCATACGCAGCCAAAATCACTTTACTCCCTGTGTTCAGACCGGTACCGGAATAATCGAGCGTATCGATCGTTGTGTTCGTTTGAAAATGAATGTCTCGGCGTAAATCCATACGTTCCAAAATATGGCCGATAAATTCGACTTCCTTATGCGTATCAAGCGGTTGACCGTCTTCTGCCGTAATGAATAAATATTTGGCAAGACTTACCTGTCCCGTACCGAGAATCCGATTCGCAATCGTTAAAATTTCCGCAGGCTGCTTTACTTTCTGATACGGTGTATAACGCTCGCTACCAATCGCAAATAGCAATGGATGCACACCAGCCGCATCGACAGCATGCACTTCCTTCACACCCGGAATTTCCTGCTTCACCGCATCGCCTGTTAGCTCGTGAATCAGTTCACCAAATACGGTATCCTCCTGCGGTGGACGTCCGACCACGGTAAACGGCCAGATCGCACGTGGACGCGCGTACACGCCATGCACTTTCAGCACAGGAAACGGATGCGCCAGACTGTAATAACCGAGATGATCACCAAATGGTCCTTCTCGTTTCGTCTCATCTCCAAAAATCTCACCTGTAATGACAAAATCAGCATCATTGCTTATCGCGTGTCCATCCAGATAACTATAGTTAAACCGTCTACCCGCCAGCAGTCCAGCAAATGTCATCTCACTCAAACCCTCCGGCAAAGGCATCACTGCTGCCAGCGTATGGGCAGGCGGCCCACCAACAAAAACACTCACTTTAAGCGGCTTGCCATCACGATTTGCCTTCGATTGATGCACGCCGATGCCACGATGGATCTGATAATGCAGACCGATCTCACGATTCAGTTCATAATCATTCCCCGACAGTTGAATCCGATACATCCCCAGATTTGCATTCATAATGCCCGGCTTGTCCGGGTCTTCGCTGTACACAAGTGGTAGTGTGACAAAAGCACCACCATCCATCGGCCAGTGCTGGATCAGCGGCAAATCAGAAATTTGAATCTGTTCGGCAGCCACAGGTAAGCTGTTACCATGCTGGTTCGGTAGCGCCTTATACGCAGCTAGCCCATTTTTCACATTATGAAATGGACGCTTGAGCGCCTGGATCGGATCATTACGCAGCGCAATCAGATTGCGCGTTGAATCCCATGTATGTCGGAAAATAAAGCGGCTCCGATCCATCGTACCAAAAATATTGGAAGCCGCGCGAAAACGGGTTCCTTTTACATTTTCAAACAATAAAGCCGGTCCTCCAGCTTCATACACACGTAAATGTATAGCAGCCATCTCCAGATGCGGATCAACCTCTTCTTTGACACGAATCAGATGACCGTTTTTCTCCAGATCCAGCAGACATTGTTCCAGGCTATTGTACATATCATTTCTCCATTTCGTGTTTCGACTGATATGAGGGTAAGTCCCCTATTCCCCTTATTATAATCGCAATTTGAAATGGATACAAAAGCAAGGCAGGGCTTATATTCGACAATTGTGTAACAGCGTCGCGTAATATGCAGGTGTATACCTTATCTAACTCTATGTATACATAACAACATCCCCTCCATCGACCAGCTGCCGCTCTCTACTTGGAGATGAGGCTGTGTTGCCTGTCGATCAAGGGGATGCTTGTAGTTCGCTTGTAGTTCGCCTATGATTACGCTATGTTGACCAATATTATACAGTTGCGCGTTTGAGCAGGCGAGTCATCGCGTTAATCATGCCCGAATGAGAAGCTTCATGCGCCAGATTCAGCTCCAGCAGATCATGAATCGTTTTGGCACCAGCAAAGTTATCTGCTACCGCCACCGGATCATTCAGCTTACCTTCAAAAGCTGCACGCAGCTCGTCGATTTGTGAATTAAACACGCTTAATACTTCTTCCCATGCAGGTGGTTCACCATGCCATTCGGAAGGACGTGTGTTGGGTGCAAAGAACGTTGCATAGGTTTGCGGCAATTTACGGGTTTGGCCGGAAAAACCATAGATGATGCTATCGGCAACCATAACGATATGACCGAATTGCCAGTAAATATTATTGTTAAAATCCTCTGGAATGACCTTCAATTGCTCGGTCGGAATACGATCCAGATGCTTCAGCATATTTTGGCGATTTCTTGCCAGCCAATCAAAAATAAATGTGTTGGACATGTTTATTCCTCCTGTATGTTAAGCTTAGTCGTTGTCAGCATGACCCTTCAACATCTTAACCCGATACGGGGGGATCTGTCCAATTCGGGTATGGTTTGGGTTCGTGTTACGCATAGTTGAAAGTTATTGATATCTTTTAATATTTCTTTTCTATAACATTGGTGAATTAGCCACGTCACTTCCGCTGAAAATAAACTTTCCCCTCTTGCTCGATCATGTCTACAAAGCCCTCTTCTTGCAAATACATGAGTCTGGCGAGTGAGGTGTAAAATTCGAGCAATTCTTGTGTTACAGGACGGTCATTACCGTAGATGTCCGCACACAGTTGACCGGCGGTTCTTGGACCATGAACGAGGTGGCCGAGAATTTGTTGCATGCGAAAATGGTGCCCGTTACGGATGTCACGCGCTCGTTGACCGAGGTCGTGGATTACATGATCATGACCAGGTAAGACGAGTAGTGCCGGATAGGATTCGATTAGGTCAAGCGAACGGAAGTAATCGCAAAGCGGATTCCCATCTTCCTCCATCCAAAATGGCACGACCGGCGCTGTATCGGCAAACATCATATCTGCGGCGATGAGTAAACCGGTTGGACGATGCCAGAAGCAGTAATGATCAGGGGCATGTCCCGGTGTCCACAATGCTTCGTATTCTTCATCTCCCAGCAAAATATGATCATGATGTTGATACACTTCATCCGGTTCAAGCTGAATACTGCCCATAAAGCGATAAAATTGTCGCTCCGACAGCTCCGGGCCGTCATATTTACGATTGAATAGATAAGGCGCATGGGCATCTGCCAATTCCTGCTTTGTATACGTGTCATATCGCTTCATTAAGTCAACGGTATGTTGAGAACAAATGACACGTATGCCAAGCTCCTGTTGAAACCAGGGAGCCAGTCCAATATGGTCGGGATGCATATGGGTAATAATGACCTTTTCAATTTGAAGTCCGCCTTCAAGCAGCTGAAGCCATTCGCGCTGAGTTAATTCATCATGAACTCCTGTATCCATGACGGTGTAACCCCGTTCACCTTCAAACAGATAACTGTTCACCGTACCGTCTCCATAAGGTAGTGCCAGGCGGTATACATGCTCCGCAAGTCTAACAAGTCGTTTAACCATGATGTCTCCTTTGAAGATAGATTCGCACTGCACAGGTTGTTCATGTCCTATTTTAATATAAAATCGATTATATTTTAAAATAAAAAAACTCACTTTTTGTACAGAAATATCTACACAAAAAGTGAGTGCTACTCCATATAGCTTGCGAAAGGGTAGGCTAGAGCGATGACCGACATGAATTTCACCTTTGGAGCTGATTCAAATTCTGAATGATAATAATGTCAGCACATAAACAAAGGTAATAAGTAACAAGGTCAAGGCACTATTTTCATTAATTCAATAAGGTACACTGGAATAAAGGTTACTCAGCAAATTCCACGTTATGATATACCTGTTGGACGTCTTCGAGGTCTTCCAGCGCATCGATCAGCTTCTCGAATTGAGCTTCTGCATCCGCATCTGGCAATGTAACGTATGTTTGTGGCAGCATGGTCAGCTCGGCAACGGTAAACTCTTCAATACCTGCCTGTTTGAATGCTTCCTGGATCGCATGGAATTGATCGGGCGCTGCGTACACGATAACGGACTCGTCTTCTTCTGCGATATCGCGCGCATCCACATCAGCTTCCATCAGTAGTTCCAATACTTCCTCTTCGCTTTTACCGCTCACACCGATCACGGCTGTTGAATCGAACATGTACGCTACGGAACCGGCTACACCCATGTTGCCGCCATTTTTGTTAAACGCCGAACGCACTTCCGGTGCCGTGCGATTAACGTTGTTTGTCAGCGCATCGACGATGATCATCGATCCGTTTGGACCGAAACCTTCGTAACGCAGCTCGGAATATTGTTCATCTCCACTGCCTTTAGCTTTATCCAGCGCGCGATCGATGATCGCTTTCGGTACATTATATGTTTTCGCACGCTCAAGTACGACTTTCAGAGCACTGTTGGAAACGGGATCAGGTTCACCCTTTTTCGCCGCTACATAGATTTCTACACCAAATTTAGCGTAAATTCGGCTAGTGTTAGCGTCTTTATTCGCTTTTTTTTCCTTGATATTATTCCACTTACGGCCCATACTATCCGCTCTCTTTCTGCTTGTGAATTTATACGCTATTTATTATAACGTGTTTTGCAGCGTAATCAAAATATTTTGCGTATTTCTTCGATCCTGCAACGAACTAGTAAAAGCAAAATCCTGTTCAAGTCAGCACTCAAACAGGATTTCATGTATTTTGCGTAGTACATATAAATTTGTGATCATACTGCACGCTTGAGCTTACATGTGCTCTGCCTTATCGATCTCGAGGAACAACGTATATCTCTATTCGACTATCCTGTGAATCATCAAACGATCTGGCAAGCGGTCAAGTCAAACCCTGCAAATACTAGCATGACAGTCAATAGTACAACGAATTAGTAAAGCGAATTAGCACAGCGACTTAAAATACTTTCGTCGTCCACGATTCACAATTCCACGTCTCGGTCACGATATCACGGTAAAATTCCGGTTCGTGCGAGATCATTAGAATCGTACCTTTGTACGCTTGCAGTGCACGTTTCAGCTCATCCTTCGCATCCACGTCAAGGTGGTTCGTCGGCTCATCAAGTACGAGAATGTTCGTTTCGCGGTTGATCAGCTTGCATAGACGAACTTTCGCTTTTTCGCCACCGCTCAGGACAGCGATTTTACTCTCGATATGCTTTGTCGTCAAACCGCACTTCGCCAGTGCCGCACGTACTTCGAATTGGGAATAGCCTGGGAACTCATTCCAGATCTCTTCGATACAGGAATTGTAGTTATCGGATTTACTTTCTTGCTCAAAGTAACCGATTTGTTGGTGCTCACCACGCTCGACTGTACCGGAGATTGCCGGAATTTCGCCTAGAATGCTGCGCAGCAGCGTCGTTTTACCGATACCGTTGGCACCGACGAGTGCAATCTTTTGACCGCGCTCCATACGCAAATCCAGCGGACGAGACAGCGGATCATTATAACCGATCACTAGATTTTTCGTTTCAAAAATAAGCTTACCGGCTGTGCGTCCTACCTTGAAGTTAAACTGCGGCTTCGGACGCTCCTGTGCCAGCTCGATCACTTCCATCTTATCGAGTTTTTTCTGACGGGACATCGCCATATTACGTGTTGCTACGCTCGCTTTGTTACGAGCAACGAAGTCTTTAAGCTGGGAAATTTCCTGCTGTTGACGTTTAAACGCAGATTCCAGCTGTTGCTTTTTCATTTCATACACTTCCAGGAAATAGTCGTAATCGCCAACATAGCGATTCAGTTCCTGGTTTTCCATATGATAAATAATGTTAATTACGCTGTTCAGGAATGGAATATCGTGAGAGATCAAGATAAACGCATTTTCGTATTCTTGCAAATAACGAGTCAGCCACGTAATGTGCACTTCATCCAAATAGTTGGTCGGCTCATCAAGCAGCAAAATGTCTGGCTTTTCCAGCAGTAGCTTGGTCAACAATACTTTGGTACGCTGTCCACCGGACAGATCGTTCACATCTTTGTCCAGACCGATATCAGTCAGACCAAGACCACGTGCCGTCTCATCGATCTTCGCATCGATCAGGTAAAAGTCCTGTGCCGTCAACGTATCTTGAATCGTACCGACTTGCTCCAGCAGGTCTTCCAATTCTTCAGGTGTAACATCACCCATTTTGCCGTACATATCGTTCATTTCCTGCTCCATATCGAGCAGGTATTGGAACGCGCTTTTGAGCACATCACGGATCGTCATGCCTTTTTCCAGCACAGCGTGCTGATCCAGATAACCAACGCGCATACGCTTCGACCATTCGACTTTACCTTCGTCTGGTTGCAGCTTGCCTGTGATGATATTCATAAACGTCGACTTACCTTCACCGTTTGCGCCAATCAGTCCGATATGCTCACCTTTGAGCAAACGGAACGATACATCTTTAAAAATAGCCCGGTCGCCAAAACCGTGGCTTAGCTTTTCTACATTTAATATACTCATGCATTACACCTTTTCTAGTGGACTTGAGTCTGCGTGGATTGCGGATCAATAAAGGCAGGCTCATCTTGTCCTATTATAGAGATATATAAGAGACAACTCAATGGAAAGTTGAGCAATTGCACAGGTTTTTCAGTATGAAGTAGAATGAATGCGATCACATTTCCAAATAAATCTCATAAAAGTCCAATCGCTCCTGAGCAAAACAGATCGCAATTTGTCCTTCCGGCACTTTTTTACCGGTAAAGCCACCCAGACATAAACCTAGCTCAGCAAATAACACATAACTTCCTTTGCTATTGCGTGTCACCGTATACGTCTGTTCTAGCTTTTGCACAACATCCTCAGCGGTAAAAATGTCGATATCGTCTACTTGTAACTGCCCACCTTTGCGGATAATCACATCGGTTAGCTTCTTTTCAATATATGTACAGGTGATCAAATCTCGGATCTCACGGATTTCCTCCATAATGGTATCTTTCTCGACTACAGATGCTTTGCCGACAGATTTGTTGATTTGTGTTTGTTTGCTGCCAAATACGTAGGCATCTACACTCACATAAGGGGTTAATTTCATAGGTATAGTCTGGCTCCTTTCATTTCATTTTATCATTTCATAGGGGGTCTACTGTATTCGTTTGAATGTATAACAAAAGCCTTCTGTATTTTATCATACAGAAGGCTTCCATGTAATCGATCGCTGTCATCACCCATTATACTACTATAAACGCATCAATAGGAGCTGCGCATATTAACTCCGCAGCTCCTATTTGCATTACTATCAAACTCTCTCAAATTTCCGCTTAGCCTCTTTTTTTACGAGTCATCACATCGAAGATAACCGCAAGTGCCAGTACCGCACCGCGAATCATATATTGGTACGAGATCCCTACACCGAGCAAGTTCATACCGCTGGACAGGGAGGCCATAACAACCGCACCGATGATCGAACCAGTAATTTTACCAACACCGCCGGCTGCGGATACACCACCGACATAAGCAGCAGCGATCGCATCTAACTCGAACAATGTACCTGCTGTTGTTGTTGCCGATTGCAAACGTGCCGTATACATAATACCGGACAATGCGGACAGCATACCCATGGAGCCGAATACGATATACGTAATCTTCTTCACGTTAATACCGCTCAAGTGTGCCGCTTCCGGGTTACTACCGACTGCATAAATATGACGACCCAGCACAGTACGAGTTGTTAAGAAATGGTAGATCACGACAACGATCAACGTAATCACGACCGTCCAGGAGAAACCATTGTAACCCGCAAGAATCCATGTCACATAAGCGATAATCGCCGATACGAATACGATTTTCACCATAAAGATCGGTTTGGATACAACGTCGAACTTGTATTTCAACTTCTGGTGACGCTTGCTAAATTCGGAGTAAATGAAGAACAGGATGATCAGCGCACCGATAATGAGTGACAGTAGGTTCAAGCCGCCCACATTCGAAATCGCTGGCAAATAGTCATTACCGATCGCATTGAACGTTTTATCCTTAACGATGATCGTTCCGGTATTTTCGGTGACTTGTAAGAGCGCACCACGGAAAATCAGCATCGCCGCGAGTGAGGACACGAACGATGGAATACCTACCGATGCCACGAGTACACCATTGAACATCCCGATCACGATACCAAGTACGAGAATGATTGGAATCGTAAAGTAGACCGGCATGCCGAGCTGGGATAACATAATGGCTGCAATCGCGCCCATAAAACCAGCTGCAAAACCGACCGACAAGTCGATATGGCGAATAACGATAACAAGCGTCATGCCGACTGCGAGCACAGCGATATACCCTGTCGCATCGAGCAGATTACTAATATTCCGTGAAGACATAAACAAACCATCTGTCAAAATGGAGAAAGTAAGCATAATAACGAATAACGCAATGTACATCCCGTAATCGCGAATATTCACTTTGAGCAACGATTTGGCTTCAGTTAAGAAGTTCACAGCGAATCCCCCTATTGAGTTGCAAATTTCATAATTTTTTCTTGATCGGCTTCTTCAATTGGCAATTCGCCTTTGATTCGCCCTTCTGCCATAACATAGATGCGATCACTCATACCAAGCACTTCTCCCAGTTCAGATGAGATCATAATAATGCTCATGCCTTCATTGATCAGCTTGTTCATAATCGTATAAATTTCAAACTTGGCTCCTACATCAATCCCCCGTGTCGGCTCGTCCAGAATGAGCAGCTTCGGGCCAACGAACAGCCATTTACCAAGCGATACTTTTTGCTGATTGCCACCACTCAGATTGCCGACCACCTGCTCAATAGAGGATGCTTTGATGTACATTGAGCTTTTGTAGCCGGTAGCCACCTGAACCTCCTCGTTCTCATTGATCAGCCCACCGGAGGATACGCCTTTCAGATTAGCCGCAGTGACATTGTTTTTAATATCTTGAATGAGGAACAATCCGTCGCCCTTACGATCTTCGGTCACATATGCAATACCGGAACGAATCGCTTCACTCGTATGACGGAACGTTTTAGGCTGTCCATCGACGAATAACTGCCCTTCTAATTTATAATGCTTTGGATTACCGAATATACTCAGTGCCAGCTCGGTACGTCCCGAACCCATCAGTCCGGCAATTCCGACAATCTCGCCTTTTTTCACCTGTAGGTCTACATTTTTGACAACATGACGACCAAGCTCCTGATCATAAGCACTCCAGTTTTTCACTTCCAGGATCGGGGCGCCGATTTTCTTATCTGGACGTTTAGGATAGATGTCCTCGATATCGCGGCCAACCATGTTTTTGATAATAACGGCTTCGGTTAATTCGCCATGAGACGCATCCAGTGTACAGATCGTTTTACCATCGCGTAGAACGGTCGCTTTATCTGCAATCGAAATGACTTCTTTGAGCTTATGCGAGATCATAATGCTCGTAATTCCTTGTTCCTTCAAATCTCGTAGCAGCTCAAGTAAGTTTTCGCTATCATTTTCATTCAGGGCAGCGGTCGGCTCGTCCAGGATGAGCAGCTTAACGTTTTTGCTAAGTGCTTTGGCGATCTCTACTAGCTGCTGCTTACCAACACCTAGATCGCGGATTAATGTTTCTGGATTCACATTGAGCTTCACCTTTTGCAGCATTTGGCGAGCTTCAATGATCGTCTCATTCCAGTCGATCAAGCCCCCCTTTTTCACTTCATTCCCTGCAAAAATATTTTCGTATACGCTCAAGTCAGGGAATAAAGCCAGTTCCTGATAAATGATCGCAACGCCTGCTTTGACGCTATCGCTGATTTTATTAAAACTTTGCACATTACCTTCAAAAATAATATCGCCTTCATAGGTGCCATATGGATATACTCCGCTGAGTACTTTCATTAGTGTCGATTTACCCGCACCATTTTCGCCGATCAGACAATGGATTTCGCCTTTGGCTACTTTGAAGTTAACGTCAGATAGCGCTTTTACACCTGTAAAGCTTTTGGAAATGCCACGCATCTCCAGAATATTGCCGTCCATGGAATACTCCTCCCTCGCCGGGGCGCCGAAGCGAATTAAATAGCAGATAAAATGATTGCAGACCGTCAGCTATGATGCAGATGAATTGCAAAACAGGAACAGCCTCCCGTCCCTGTTTTGCCATGTAGCTATAACGCTGCTGCGCTTACAGTCCGGTGAAATCAGAAGCTTTATAGTAACCGGAATCGATCAGCTCTTTTTTCACATTGTCTTTGTCTACAACGATAACGTTCGTTTGTTTTGCTTTTACGTCTACCGTGCCGTTATTGTAAGAACCTGTTGTTTCTGGTGTTTTGCCATCCAGCACTTCAACTGCCATACCCATTGCATCTTTAACGAGTGTGCGCACATCTTTGAATACTGTCATAGATTGTTTGCCATCAATGATGTACTGGATCGAAGCTTGCTCCGCATCCTGACCTGTGATCACATAGCTCTTAATCGCCGAGTCAGCGCCGAATACGTCAGCGATCGAACGAGCTGTACCATCGTTTGGTGCCAGAATCGCTACATCGCCTTTCATGTCAGCTGCTGCCGCAGTCAGGTGAGTTTGGGCTTTGTTTTTCGCTTCGTTTGGATCCCAGTTCGTCGTTACTTGACCGATAATGGAGCCGAGTTGGTCACGAGTTAGTTCTTTTGTATCTTTCATTGCATCTGCTTGTGTGGAGTTAGCAATTTTGAATGTGCCATCCGCAATTTTAGGTTGCAATACTTCCCATGCTCCCTGGAAGAACAGGAATGCGTTGTTATCCGATGATGCTCCAGCATACAGGTACAGTGGCTCGCCTTTACCTTTTGCATGGTCAACCAGATATTTCGCTTGTGCTGCACCTACTGCAAGGCTATCAAATGTTACGTAGTAATCTACTGCATCGGTGTCTGTGATCAGACGGTCATACGAGATCACGGTAATGCCTTCTTTTTTCGCCGATTCTACAGCTGCTGCTGCCGCTGCACCGTCTTGAGGACAGATGATCAGCACTTTGATCCCTTTATTAATCAGTGTTTCCACGTTTTCTTTTTCTTTAGCAGAAGAACCTTGACTGAACAAAATCTCTGTCGAATATTTCGTTCCAGAGAGTGCTTCTTTGAAGCGTTGCTCATCCTGTACCCATCTTGGCTCATCCTTCGTCGGCAGTACGATCCCTACGCTGATTGCGCCGTCTCCGCCGCTACCACTGCTTGCTCCCCCGCCTTTGTTACATGCGGACATCACGATGGAAAACATCAAGATGATGATTAGCAGCGAAATACCTTTAACGTGTTTTTTCAATGGTATTACCCCTTTCGATGCTTGTCTGTTTTGCTTACGAGTTCATCATAGCATCGATAGTCGTTTATGAAAGCGCTTAAATATAGCACTCTTTTGTTACTGTCTGTATTTTTTTATCATAGTGGGGGGGAAGCTTATGTGTGCTCTTTATGATGGGTGTTGCAACAATCACTGCGGGAAGGAATAAGGGGACGGACTCGGGTGGAGCCGCGGGAATCTTTGGGATGAGGAGTAAATGAAGATTCCCGCCCCTCCAAAGTCGTCCTTTCCCCTTATTTCCTTCCCTCCGTTCTGTGCTTACGCATCATGGGGAGTACACATAAGAGTTTCTGAGGAGGGGGTAGCAGTGGAAAAAAAAGTTCCTGTATACAGCTTATTTCGCTGTGTACAGGAACTTTTTTGCTGTGTATAGGGACTTCAGGTTGAAAGAAGCAGTGCGTATTTGAATAGAAATAGGATTAGAAATTGAAAAAGTATTTTACTAAATTGATTTTATGGATTATGGATTGGAGAGTTGTTGAGGTTATTTTCGATTTTCGTTTTTTGCTAGCTGGAGCGCTGTTTATTGGTTACTTATGCTAGTTGACTAATTTGTAGTTATGATAGTTTACCAATCCGCTTATAGACGGCCATCGTTTGTGTTCCTTGCATAGTAGACACTAGGCTGAGCAGCTATTAGATTTTTATTTTAGCCGATAACTAGAATTGGACCAGCTACTACAGCTAATAGTTCGGTCTGGCTCGTGTGTTACGTTTGATGTAGTTGGGTGAGTTGGATCTCATTTTCACCTTAATGGTTGCGGTCATTTATCTTTGCCGTATATGTCTGCTTTAGTATGGAAGCCATCGGCGATAAGGGTGTTGTCGATATTGGAAATATCGACGGCGATGGGTGCTAAAAGGACGGAAGGGACTTCGATTTTGCCGTTGTTGACCTGACGATCGGTTGCAATCTTTTCGTTTTTGGCTAGTTTGATTGCCAGTTCAGCGGTTACCTGTGCGAGTTTACCAATTGGCTTATAGACAGTCATAGTCTGCGTTCCTTGTACAATACGGCGAGCTGCTGCCAGATCGCCATCCTGACCAGCGACTGGAATTTGGCCGGCTAATCCTTGCTCTTGTAGAGCACGCACGACACCACCTGCGGTTCCATCGTTCGCTACGATCACTGCATCGATGTCATTATGACTTGCTTTTAATGCTTCACGCATATGTTGAAGTGCGGAAGCTGGCTTCCAATCTTTTGACCACTGATCATAAACGACGCGGATTTGGCCAGCATCGATTTTGGGTTGTAATATATCAAATACGCCCTGCTTGAACATATGGGCATTGTTGTCTGTATCGGCACCACCAATGTAGACGTACTTGCCTTCAGGTACAAGCGCGGTAATCGCATCAGCCTGTAATCGTCCTACCTGCTCGTTATCAAAAGATACGTACAGATCGACATCCGCATTTTTTACCAGTCGATCATACGATAACACTTTTACTCCTGCTTTATGGGCACGATTCACAATGGCTGCTGTCGCATCCGCGTTATGTGGAACAAGCACAAGCACATCGATACCATCAGCGATCATTTGCTCTGCCTGTTCGATTTGTTTGGCATCGTCACTATTCGCAGAAGTGACAACGACGTCTGCGCCCATTTGCTTTGCCGCCTGTACAAAAAAGTCTCGATCTTTCTTCCAGCGCTCTTCCACCAGTGTATCCATCGCAAAACCAATTCGGATTGGCTTTGAATCGGAAGCAGTTATCGCTTGCTTGGACGTGGCTGTATCGGTTTGTGTATCTGGCTTGTATTGATGCTTCGTATCTGTACGTTCTGTGTTGTTGGTCATTACCGAATCCTGTGTGCTCACACCGGATGTGGCTTCCTTGCTGGAGCAAGAGGTAAGTAGCATACCAAGCAGCAGTACAAGCAGAATAAGCAATGTGTCTATCCATAATCTGTCACCTTGAACATAACGTTTATCCGAGCAACCTGATCTTAATTGTCGTTGCTGTCTGCTCATTCGCGTGCACCAAGTAATGTTTTACGATATTCGGTTGGCGATACGTCAGCCATCTTTTTAAATACTTTGCTAAAATAGTTCGGATCGCGATATCCGACTTCATACGTAATTTCTTTCAGGCTTAAGTTTGGATCAGACATGAGCTTCTTCGCGCGCGTAATCCGGCATTCTGTTAGAAAGTCGATATAGTTCACGCCCAGCTGCTCTTTGAACAGTTTACTAATATAAAAAGGACTCAGTCCGAATTGATCACCTATTCCTTCTAATGATATATCCTGACTGGAATGCTCCATAATATATTGCTTAATCTGACGAATCGTATCCGGCTTGATCTTCTGACTGTATTCATCCGATTGACTGCGCATTTGCTCCAGTATGAGCGCTGTCTCATACCGCAGCTGGCGATAATCCTGTACACTGGACGAATATACCGGTGCTTCCAGCTCTACCCCCATCTCGGTTAGCATTCTTGATGCAATCCATAACCGCTGCAAAATAAGCTGCTGCGCATGAAGACGATCCAATCCTTGTTCTTCATAAAAGCGAATAAATTGCATCGTATCTTCACGCACATGTTCCCAATCGCCCACACGCACCTGATCAAACAAACGCTGTTCCGCCAGCCTTGCTTCACGATGGCTATTATCCGGAGTATACGTAGCAGCATGATCCATATAAAAGCGGTATTTTACCGGCAGATTCGGATTACTTGTCGCAATCAATGCTTCTTGATACGATTGACGCAGCTGTGCATGCACACCGTATGCATTACCGATCCCGATAAAGCATTGACTGCGTAGCTTCGGTCCAGCGGCAGCCAGCAATTCCTGTGCCAACTCCGATGCCTGCGCACGTAACGATTGTCCGGTACGACGGAAGGCGATAATCGGGATTTGTCGTCCATTGAGTGCACCGACTAATCCGCTACCGGTTCGGCTCACCTTATCTCGTATCGCTAAATACAGATGCTCTCCTTCTTCGGGAATAATGACCGCCATGGCGAACTTCTCGCAATCAGGGTTCACATGCAGCCAACCTACCATCTCGTCCAGATGTACTTCATGTACATGATCAAATAACAGCTGTGTTACCATATCTGTTTCGATCACAGGCAGCAGTCGTTGTAACGTATGATCACGCTGTAAATTGTGCTCGCGATGAACACGCTCTTCACTGATCTGATTGAGCACTCGTTTCACAGTAGAGATAATTTCCCCCGCTTTACTCGGTTTGAGCAAATAATCTTTCACACCCAGCTTGAGTGCACGGCGTGCATAGTCAAACGTATCGTAAGCCGTAATCATAATGAACTTCATATCAGGAAAGCGTGACCCGATGATTTCGGTTGCTTCCAGTCCATCCATGCCGGGCATTTTAATATCCATCAATATGAGATCCGGCTGAAATTGTTCGGCAAGCTCTACTGCAATCTTGCCATTTTTCGCCTGCTCGATCGTCAGGTCAGGAAAGCCCCGGTGTAAAATAGCCTGTAGTCCTTCGCGTCCTACCTGCTCGTCATCAACGATAAGCAGCTTCATCATAAGCGTCGATTCTCCTCGTTTTCGGTATAGTTAGTCGCACTCTTACACCGGCGCCCTCGGTACTGTGAATATCAATCACATCATGTACACCATAAAATAGTCGTAGCCGCTGTACTACATTCGTAAAACCGATCCCTGTCGAATGCCCTTCGTTTTCGATCGGCTGTTCATTTAAAATTTGTTCGATTTTATCGCTACTCATGCCTGGTCCATCATCAGCGATTTCAATAATCACATGTTCTCCTTGATCCTGCACGATCATTTCAATCGTCCCCCCATGCTCATCCGGCTCGACCGCATGATTAATCGCATTTTCAATAATCGGTTGCAGCGTAAGACCTGGCATCTGGATCGATAGACATTCCTCATCGATATCGGTATATAAACGCAATCGATCGGTAAAGCGTGCTTTCTGAATTTCCATATACTGCTTCATTACACGCACTTCTTCATATAGTGTCACCGAACGATCCATCCGCTTGAGATTGTAGCGCAGCAGTCCTGCCACGCTGACAAGCAGATCACTCGTTTCCTCGGCACCTTCCAGAAACGCTTTTTTCGATAATGTATCCAGAATATTAAATAGGAAATGGGGATTAATCTGACTTTGCAGACTGCGAAGCTGACTTTCCTGTAGCAGCAGCTTATTACGCTGTAATTCATTTTCAAGCTGTGCCTTTTGCTGAATTTCGGAGATCAATCCATTGATGCTAATACGCATATGCTCGAACATTTTGGCCAGAAAGGAAATCTCATCGGAGGAATGAACCCGTACTTGCAAATCAAAGCGTCCTTTCGCCAATTCCTGTGCAGCCTGGGTCAGTTGCTGAATCGGACGTGTAATGCTAAGCGAAAACCAGTACGTAAATAATAGTAGCCAAAATGTCATCGTCACGAGAATCCAAATGCCCAGTTTTTTCAATTCAGCTGATTGTTGAATAATACCGCGATAAAATTGCTCGTAGGTGCTCAATTCCTTATCCAGCAGCGTGAGCGTCATATCGGAAATATACTTTGATATGCGTGTCGCTTCGGCAAACGCATCTGCCGAGTCTTCGCTTTCCTTTTCCGAATGGAACATGACCGCCCGTTCAGACGTTTCAATCAGGCTATCGATCAAATTAATATAGCCGGTTAAAGCAAAATCATTTTCGCTATTACGCAGATTCGTAATATCCAGCTGTGCACTACGAAGCATCTCTTCTTTACGGCGAAGACTGCTTAGATTGCCTTCTGCCGGTGTGATCAAATAACTATTGAGCGACGTTACGACCTGCTGGCTGGAAGTGGTCACTTCATTGAGGCGTAAATATCGTTGTAAAATTTCATTGTACTGGTTCTCGGTCTTCTGGTTGTAGTACATCAGCGTAATCCAGATCATAAGCATGATAAACATAATCATCGCTGTCAGTGTCCATATTTTCCGTTGAATTCCGATCATTGTTCATCCGCCGCCGTTCGCATATGAATATCTGTTAAATAGCCTTCGCTCTGTATCGGGAGCGGGCTTCCTTTGAGCCATTTGATCATCATTTGCACGCTCACTTTTCCCATCATTTCAGGCGACTGCTCCAAAATACCGTCGATTTTGCCGCTCCGCAATAACGGAAGCACATCCGGATTATCGTCAAACGAATAGATTTTAAACGATTCTACCCGTGCGCGCTGACTAATCTCCTGCACCATCGCTTCTGTAAGGTTGGAATCAATTGATATAAAAGCGCTTACATTAGGTAGCTTGTTCATCGCATCCTGTGTAGCAGCGATAATATTTTCGCGAATTTCCGGTGTCTGTACATACAGCGAATGGATCTTCGGATACTGATCCAGTACGTGCTCGATTCCAGCCAGACGCTGACGCTGATCATACTCATTGCGATTATCGCCCATGAGTACGACGGTGCCTTGCTCACCTAGATTATGCACAAGCTGACGTGCCAGCATCTGTCCGGCGGCTACAGGGCTGGAACCGACATACGTTTTACGCAAACTTTCCTCGACAGGTACGTCGCTAGCTACTGTAATAATCGGGATACCGTAAAAGGCCGCTTTCACCTTCGTTAGATTATTAAATTCAGTCGTATCGATGCCCTGTACAATGATGCCATCCACACGCGAATCAATTGCAATTTCCAACTGCTTCAAAAAGCTTTCTCGATCCTCGCCATAGCTTCCCCAGATTTCCAGTGTCGCATCCAGACTTTGCGCTTCTAGTTCTGCACTGGTTCCTAGCTTTTGCCAGAACGGAGTACCCATATCAGAGGTGATCAGAACAAGGCGGTATTTGGCATGTTGCGGATGACCTGACTGTGGTAGTTCATGTGCAGATTCGACGAACCGAACCGCCGCAGACAGAGTAAAAGCTAAAAGGGTCAGACAGACCGCCGCCAGTAAAACGCTTACTTTTTTGTGCAAATGAAATACCCCTCTTTTCAGTCACGATACTGTATTATAGCACCTGCGACCCTAAAGCTTGAAGATAGAAAAGGAACATTTTTTGATGAATGTTGGGCTGGTGGTGGTTCTGAGAAAGATGCTAATACCCCGTGATGTTGTGAAAACATTCTTCTCCGCGACATCAGACAATCAAAAATCTCAGACGAGCAAAAACAGAACAGCATTCGCACAGGCATTCATTACTCAGTCCATAGCGAAAATGGAGCTGCTAAATGGATCAACCTATCGTTTGCTGTTCTGTTCGGTATGTTGAGACGGAAACGTACAATATATTAGTTAGAACATGGATTAAAATGTACCTTTGATAAAATTGCTTTATCACATCACTGTAATTTTTACTTTGTCTAATTACTTTTGCATATTGACTACACTTACGATGGGAACTAGCTATCATCACTTGACCTCTCAAGATGAATGCCTTCTTATAGAGGATATCATATACATCGGCTGTTATCACAATTTTATAACCATTTTATTGAAAATAATGTTCATATTGGATTTTGAAATATTAATAAAGAAATGTATTATGCTGCCAATCTTGCGTATTAGCAGTCGTGTATATGGATGATCTGTTTGATCGGTGTGTTGATTGTACTTACCTTCCAAATGTAATCTGCTCAACGGGTTGTACGTTAGCAAATCGTCCGTTCCATACATATTCATGATGCCGAATAATCTGTTCTGCTGATAAAACCTCGCTATCCAGCGTGCTGTGGGCATCCTTCGCCAGGATGTTTTGCTGGTAACCGATACTATACGCATTACGCAATGTCGTATCCAGACAAAATTCGGTCTGCGCACCGGCAAATACGATCTGCTCAATCTCATTTCGGCGCAGCCAATCGAGCAAACCGGTTCGATAAAAAGAGTCCCAGCGTGTTTTGCGGAATACCACATCTTCAGGTAATCGCTTCAATTGATGACATATTTCCCAATCGGGCTTACCTGGATAAAACTCGTCGTCCGGGTGCTCCTCGCAATGCTGAATGAATACAACAGGCACTTGCTCCGCTCTTGCTTTCTCAATGAGCGTGTTGGTCTGCTTGATAAGAGAATTACGTTCGTATAAAGCATTTTCCTCGCTATTGAAAAAGATTTCCTGCATATCGATGATGATGAGCGCTTGTTTGGTCATAGGTTCCTCCCGTGGGATGTGGTTTGGTTTTGATTATTTTTCCGTTTTATAAGATCGGGATTACTTTATTAAAAGTGTACGGTTTTTGTGTGATCCTAGCAATGAGAATTGTTTCGAATTGGATCGGGCTGGGTTGTTTAGTGGTCGTTGAAACGTGGTTTTTAGGTTTTATTATTGTGAATTTTTCATATAATGAAATTTTAATTTTAAAGGTTGAAAGTTATATTTTTACATTATGAGGTCGTACAGATATGCTGAAAAATACAATCACTTTCTCCTCATTTTCAATTCATTGTATTAAACAAACTTCAATTATGCTTTAAATCGCTTCAATTCGAGATGATAAATTAGGGTAGCTAATCTAAATATAAAAGATCCTTTTTAGCGCCATATTTGATCTCCATTTTGATCGGGAGATGTCTATGGATCGCGTCAAAAGGATCATAATATAGCATCTGTATTCACATATCATTTATAACTGTAAGCTTAATACTCCATTTATTCTTTCATTTCATTTTCGTCTTGCATTATGTTAGCCTGTTGTTCAGAATTTCCATTAGGCTGCAAATCTGACATCGATTCATTGCTAGGCACAATAGGATTACCATTTAAATTAGGGGGACTATTTAAAAATTGTAGCGGATCCATATTGATCAAAGATGTAGATACCGGTGGCAAATTTGATAACAGCTGATTTTGCAGTTCAATATCCTCTATTGGAGATTGACTTGCAAATAATGCTTCATTCTGATCTGGAGTCATCTCAGAATTTATCATTGAAGGCGAAGATACAGATTGGTAGGTCGAATTATTTATTTTTCGTCTTTTAAACATCTCTTCTATTTCTTCACTATTCTGTTGTTCTCCTCCAATGGTATTTTGGTTTTTGTGTTTATTTTTTAGTGACTTTTGTTTTAAGAGTGAGTGTTTTGGGAGTTTGCTCTTATTATTATGAGAGCTAGGAGACGCTGATTTTTGTCTTCCCAATGAAGAGGTGACTGAAGATGGATTATTGTTTACCATCATAGAATTGACGAGTAATTCATTTGAAAACAGGTTGATATTCCCAATTGGAAGTGGCATTTGTAATGAAAAATTAGACTGATTAGTCGATTCAACCTTTTCGTTTGCTTCTATATCATTCATACTTTGCTCATCTGTTTGTTTATCATAAATAGTTAATTCATCGGCAATCTCTTCAGAGTCGTCACTTGGACCTACCATCAGTAATGAAGAATGGAATGGATCCCCAACTTCATTTGCTTCATGTGCTTCATCTGTTTTAATAAAGTGATCTGTGTTACTCTCTTGAACGATCTTCGGTTGTAACAATATACTATTTTGAAAAATCAACTTTTGCATTTCCTCATACTGTTGAGCATATTTATTGCGAATAGCTTGCATCTCTTTAATCATCGTCGTTTGATCTAGTATTATATTTTCGTCATGTAGTTCTTGTATATCTTCTGTTTCTTCCATTTCTTCGTTTTTTGATTCCTGTAGATCTTCTTCAGACCCTTGTATGCCTTTACTGATTAACTTTGCATCAGAAAGTTTTTTCAAATCTTGACCCATAAATCGCCCAATGTTAGGATAAGCATTTATAATTCCTTGTTCCCACTCATATAATATAATTGCCATATGCTCGCGTTTCTTAGCATTAGTAGAATCTTTGATATTACTAAACATTTTCCAGTTCACATCTAAATGCTTTAATGACTCTTGTTTGCCTAACAGGTTCATCATCTTATTCCACTGTTGCCGATTAGGTTCGTCTAATTTTTTTAGTTCTTTAATTTTCTTTTGTGTTTGTGAATCCCATTTTCTCAACTTTTCTGGAGTAAATTCTTTATTGAATTTTTTGTGCAATTCTTGATCATATTTTGCAGAAATCGTATTAGAGATTACTGTATTATTCATGTCAATTGATGATGAAACACCATCACTAGTGTTCTCATTGCTAACAATATTTCCTTCCAAATTTCCTTCCAAAAGACCTAAGTAAGAATTAGCATCACCTTCACCCTTGCCACTTGCAGCACCATCTTTAACGGAAGTAAGAGGAGCAGACTGATAAGCCACAACATAATCAGAAATCATCGTTTGCACAAAATTTTGCCAGCCTAATTCGCTTAATTTCTCATTAGACAAAGCTTTTTTTATTTTTTCAAGATTAATCTCAATTAATTTTTGGGCTTCTGTTAATCTCGTTTTATTGCGTTCTACGTGCTGATTATAAGTTTGCGGTGATATATTTCTCTTCCTATTTTTCACAAAATCTTCAGCAGAAAACTGTGGAGAATTAATCATTTTAGCCCAATCCTGACTTTCTAAAATCGTCCATTTTTCATACATGTGCGCCAACATTTGAGTTAATGGCTTTTTTTCACCTATTTGTCTTAATGCTTGCAGTGTAAGTGACCAGGAAACGGTATGTGATTTTTGGCCGATTGGGCCGTATTTAGTTAGCGGCCGATCGTTAGATAATAATAATTGATCTATGTTGAAAGAATGAGCGGTTGCTTTATTTTCTTCTCCATCTTCTTCTAATTCAATTAGTGACTGAAAGTCAGAACGAGTAAGTGGACTATTACTTGATTCTTCATTATTGTTTTGAATGGTTTCTTCGGTAGTGTTTGTATCCTTTTCTTCGTCTAATTGTGCGATATCCTCATCTAACGCCGCGTCATCCTCTGTTTCAGCTAACTTTATGATCTCTGTAGCAAATTTAGATTTTATATCCCGATCGAATTCAGACTGAAGTACCTGTTGTTTAATATCATGTTCATAAAGCTTCCATAGGTCTGGATATGCGCGAGAAAATGCAGTGGCGTACTCTTTTCGCAACAAATTTAGCTCCTGGTCATCTTTGATTCCGTTTACAGAATCTGTACCTGGGTCCCAATACATTGCGGCTGCATGAGTAACACGTTTGAGATCCGCATCATTTCTAACCATCGGTTTTTCTGCTTGCAATTTCGTTAATACTTGATTGGCAGCAGGCTCTCCGTGACTAGAAGGTCTTGTTTCATTAATCCCTTCTTCATCTTTCTTTTCAGTAAAACCTGTATGCGTAGTCAATGGCGCAAGCTGCAAGGCTACAAAATAATTAGAAATTGCCTCTTGGATCTTTTTAACCCATTCGGATGAAGTGTGTTTACTTTGAAGCAATTGATCAAAATAGCTGCTATTGTAATGATTGACATAATTCACAAATGACGGAAAATTATCAGACAGCGTTCTTTGTTTCTCACTTGCTTGGTTTATTGCCAAAGTAGCTTGCTGATTTAAAGCTTCCCAATCTTTTTTTAAGTAATTCTCAATAAAGTCTTTTGCTCCCATCTGATTGACGGATTCATAAGCTTTTTTCAATAAGGTCCATGAAATAGAATGCGCCATCTGTTTTTGATCAAACTGGGTCGGTGGTCGATAAGAAGCTGGTAATTTGATTCGGTTCACTCTGTAATTATTAACGTCACTTTTAACATCCACTCCATCTGTTCGACGTAAGCGAACTGTATTTGTATAAATAAATTGTGCCTGCATGATTGGGGTATTGGACATTTCCGAGTGCGGCATTGAATCGAATATTGCATCACCGATGCTATCATGGAAATGTTCCGATCGCTCTGAATACTCATTTTTATCAAGTGCTAATGAAGCCTGATTTGTCTCTAATGATGGCAAAGGTTGTGAAGGTTGTAGAGAACTAGATTGTAGATGTTGGGTCATGAACTGCTTGACTGCTTGATTACCCAGCTGGCGCTGCATTAACAGTAAGCTGGACGAGTTTGAGGGTGGCATTCGATCGATCCCTGGAACGACAACATGGCTGCTGCCGGAAGGCGTTACTGTCTGAGATAGCGGATGTGCAGATGATATTTGCTCTGTTTTGGTGTCTATTTTCGGTGATGACGATTTATGCGCTGGATACTCCATTTCCATATGTGCATTTCGCTCCATTCTGAATTGATGTATATGCGCTTTCTATGTAATCTATGTTAATTATAAAATAAGTTGAGTTTCATGTCGTTAATTAATTAATAGTGCTAATGAAATAATCGAATTTAAACCTTATTAAAATGGTAGGGGACGCAGAATGACATTTAGAGATTTATTCGTTTGTAAGTTACTTTTTTATTTTCTATTATTAATTTTTTATTGTTTTCTATTATGAATTTATGAATTTTTCATATGTTGATTTTTTATAAAATATTCAAAAAAACCTAGCTATACCGCATCAACAAATGCAATTAAAATCATTTATCTAAACCCTCTATGTCCACTTCTATCGCTGCCAAATACAAAAATCAAAAAACCGCGAGATCCAGACGATTCGCCTGTTCTCACGGTTTCTTTACGTTCCTGTCGGACGTAAACGATAGCATTAATATGTTACGATCCGATCTTGTCCATCTGTTGAGACCATTGACTATTTATTTAGTTTTTACTCAATAACAGTTCTAGCTCAAATCCTTTAGCCTTCTTTATTTGCTCACTCAAGCATGAAACTGACGGCCATCATACACCGCTTCCACATACCCTGCACGAATGACAAAATCACCAAAATGCTCACCCTGCTCGCGCTCTGTCGCATAACGCTGGAAAATCGGCTTGAGTGAGGACAGAATTTCTTCCTCACCGATATTTTCGCGGTACAGCTTGTTCAAACGACTACCATCAAACCCGCCGCCCAGATACATATTGTACTTACCTGGCCCTTTGCCGATAAACGACAGCTCCGCCAGCATCGGGCGTGCGCACCCGTTCGGGCAACCGGTCATACGGATAACGATATCTTCATTGCGCAAACCTGCCTGATCCAGCTCAAGCTCCAGCTTGTCGATTAACGTTGGCAGGTAACGTTCCGCTTCTGCCATCGCCATGCCACAGGTTGGCAACGATACACAGGCCATCGAGTTACGGCGCAGCGCCGAGTAGTGTGCACCATCAGTCAGACCATATTGGGCAATTAATGATTCGATCTTTTTCTTCTTCTGGCTGCTCACATTGCCGATCACCAGATTCTGATTCGGTGTTAGACGGAAATCGCCAGTATGCACATTGGCAATTTCGCGTAAGCCCGTCATCAGCTTGTAATCGTCCAGATCGACAATACGACCGTTTTGGATGAACAGTGTGAACATCCATTTACCATCCTTACCTTTTACCCAACCATATCGGTCGCCATTATGGTCAAAATGGTACGGACGCGCTGTTTGTAACTGCCAGCCCAGACGCTCATGCAGCTCAGCAACAAGCCAGTCTAAACCACGATCATCGATCGTATATTTGAAACGAGCATGCTTACGTACTGCACGATCGCCATAATCACGTTGAATCGTGACCACTTTCTCGGCTACATCGATCATCTGCTCCGGTGTGATAAAACCAATCACTTTAGACACCTGCGGATATGTTGCCGTATCGCCATGCGTCATGCCCATACCGCCGCCGACTGCTACGTTAAAGCCGACAAGCGTACCATTTTCAACAATAGCGATAAAGCCGAGATCCTGAGAAAATACATCCACATCATTGGATGGTGGAACCGCGATACCGATCTTGAATTTACGCGGCAAGTAGACCGCACCATAGATCGGTTCCTGCTCGGCTTCTAGCTCGCGGCTATCGATGATCTTTTCCTCATCCAGCCAGATTTCATGGTAGGCACGGGTACGCGGATCGAGATGTGTACTTACTTTGCAAGCCCAATCATACACCTGTGCATGAACAGCCGATTGATCTGGATTCGTATTACACATCACGTTACGGTTCACATCGCCACATGCAGCGAGTGTGCTCAGCAGTGCATCGTTCACTTCACGAATCGTATTTTTCAGGTTCCATTTCAGTACACCATGCAATTGGAACGATTGACGGGTAGTCAGGCGGATCGTGCCATTGCCATATTTATGCGCGATATCGTCCATCATGAGCCATTGTGCAGGAGTCACGACACCACCGGATGCACGTACACGCAGCATGAACTGGTACGCCGGCTCCAGCTTTTGCTTTTTCCGTTCGTTACGAAGATCGCGATCATCCTGCATATAGCTACCGTGGTGCTTCATTAATCGGTTATCATCCTCAGGGATGGAACCTGTTATTGGATCGCGCAGCGTCTCTTCCAGACTGCCGCGCAGGTATTTACTATTCCGCTTAATATCCTCAACATCGCTATGAGGACGATCATGCGGTGGATATTTTTCATACTGGACCATTGGTTAGTTCTCCTCTCGTAATCGCGGACATTCCCCATCAAGCGTAAGCTTAATATACGTCGCGCTGATAACGTTTTTGCTGCAACATTGTACTTAAATATTCCGCGGCTGCTTCCTGACTCATGTTGCCTTCTTGAATTAGAATCTGCTCCAATGTCAGATGCACATCGTTCGCCATATTCTTCTCATCGCCGCACACGTACAGTACAGCGCCTTCTTGAAGCCATTCATACAGTTCGCGACTGCGTTCCAGCATACGATGCTGTACATACACTTTTTGATCACTATCACGGGAAAATGCGACATCCATCCGTGTCAGCACGCCATCTTTGAGCCAGCGTTGCCATTCGGTTTGATATAGAAAATCGGTGGCAAAACGGCGATCTCCGAAAAACAGCCAGCTTTTGCCTTCTGCACCGGTTTCTTCACGTTCAGCGATAAATGAACGGAAAGGCGCAACACCTGTGCCTGGTCCGATCATAATAATCGGTGTGGATGCATCATGTGGTAATTTGAAATTGTCATTGTGCTGAATATAGACAGGTAGTGTATCGCCTGCTTCCAGACGCTCAGCCAGATGCACAGAGCATACGCCATACCGCTGGCGACCATGCTGCTCATACTCCACTTTGCGCACGGTCAGATGTACTTCATCTGGCGAAGCTTTAAAGCTGCTAGAAATCGAGTACAATCGTGCCGGAATTTTGCGCAGCAGCGATAACAGTTCATCTGCTGGAATGCTGCCCAGTCCGTAATCTTGAATCAGATCAAGCAGATCGCGCCCTTGCAAGTAGGCGCGCAAATCCTGTTCGCGACCTTCCTCCAATAGTGCATCCAATTGCTCGTTGTCTGCCAATCCAGCTACTTTTTCCAATAACGGCTTAGTTAGAACGGTAATCTCATAATGATGTAGCAACGCATCGCGAACCGTTGCGGTATCACCATTTTTGTTTAATGTGATCGTTTCATCGCCATTCCAACCGGTAGTCTGCAAAATGTCCTCTACTAGTTGTGGATGATTTTGCGGATATACACCGAGACTATCTCCTGGTTCATATTGTAAGCCTGAGCCTTCCAGCGATAGCTCTACATGACGGGTCTCCTGATCCGAACCACGTCCGTTTAAGTTCAGATTTTCCAACACTTCGGCTGGAAATGGATGGGTGCGGGAGTAAGAGGAAGCCCCTTCCGTTACGCTTGCTGTCGCTTGTGGCGCTACAGCGACTGCGGAAGCAGCACTGGCTTCACCAAGTGCAGTCAACACCTGTGCCATCCACTCGCCTGCTTGCTCTTCAAAATCGACATCACAATCAGCACGTGGCACGATGCGCTCGGCACCTAGTTCTTCGAGACGCTTGTCGAAGTCTTTACCTGTTTGACAGAAAAATTCATACGATGTATCACCAAGCCCCAGCACGGCAAATTTCGTTTCTGCCAGCTGTGGGGCACGCTTACTGTGTAAAAATTCATAAAATGGAATCGCGTTATCCGGCGGATCACCTTCACCCTGTGTACTGGCGAGAATGAACAAATTGCGGACCTTTTTCAAATTGTTCGTTTTGTAATCGCCCATCGACGATAGTGTAACGTCAAAACCTTGTGTCGTCAGCTGTTGTGCCAGCTTTTTCGCAAGCCCGTGTGCGTTACCTGTTTGTGAACCGAACAATACGGTTACATCTTTCGGTACGTCAGCTACTGGCACAACTGGCGCGGCTACGGCTGTGGACGATGCTGCTCCGGCGGAAGCTACCACTGTACCAGCCTGCAAAGAAGCTGCCAAATATCCGCTCAGCCAGATGCGCTGTGTTTCCGTTAATCCAGGTAATAAACGATTTAGAAGCTCGGCCTGCTCCGCTGTAAAAGGACTGTTAGTTGCTTGAAATTCCAACGATATCCACCCCATCATCTAGCATTTGTCATCTCCGACAATATGCTAATTCCTAGTATAGTGCTCAGATTTATTCTGCTTATTTGAAGGTATCATAGTGCACGTAAACGGTCAATTAGAATGCCTTATAGGTTCTATTAGTTCTTCTGATGAACGATTAGGATGCACATGTAGATTGTGGGACAGGCACTACTTCGAGAAGGAATAAGGGGACAGACTCCCGTTTCGCATAGGAATTTACAGATTAAAATTGAAGGTAGATTCCCGTGCTCGGATATGATTACCTATTGTGCTTTTACAAAAATCACTTTTCATTGAATCCTGTGTTAGAAAATAGCTAAATAAAAGCTTTTTCCACAGGCATGTTAAACGAAGAATACGCTAATATGCTGGGAAAAAGCTTTTATAATGTAGTAATAATCGTATAGTATAGCCTACGAATTTGTTCTTTTTAAAAGAACATCCAAGAAGTACGCTTACACCTTACTCAAGATCAAATCCCCTCATTCACACCTTATCGTCCCCATATAACTGCTCCTGCGCAAAATGTACAAATTCCCGCAACTGCTCTATCGACTCAAATCCCGCTTGAGCCATGCGATCATTACCGCCACCCTTACCGCTGAAGTGAGCCAGATGCTGTTTGAAAAAAGCACCACATTTCAGATGGGGATGCCCCTGCTGAGCGAGCACCATTTTACGCTCGTCTGCTGAGGATAGCAGTATGATCCATTCGCCTTGCTCCAGCAACATATTCGCAATCCGCTGCAAATCTTGAAGCGAGCGTGAATCCCATTCATATTGCACCAGCGGATAGGCACCATCAGACTGCACCTGACCGAGTAGCTGATTTAGTACAAACTGATCATTTTCCCGTCGCAGACGTTCCAGCTCGTCTCGTTGCTGTCGCTGCTCTTCGTCCCATTTTTCAAAACGTCCTATAATATCTTTGCGTCCGGTATTGAATCTCGCGGCGATGGCGTCATTCACCGCCAGACTGTCGGTATAATCGTCTAACACTCTCCAGCCACAGCGAAAATAAATCCGTACATGGCCTTTATTTTTCTCCGCCTTATACAGCTTGATCATACCGAGTTCACCTGTACGCGATACATGCGTACCACCACACGCATTATACTCGATGCCTTCAATTTCAACGATGCGTATACGTCCGGATACACTCGGTGATTTGACCAACGTCATGTTAGCCAGCTCTGCCTCGTCCACCGTATAACTGCTTACGAGCAGATTGCGATAAATGTATGTATTCACCTGTCGCTCGACCGCCTGTAATCTGGCTGGCTCCAGCTCAGCCATCTCAATATCAATCGTGCACTCCTGTTCGCCCAGATGAAAGCTCAGCGTAGGTGCGTTCAGCACCTCCAGACAGGTGGCTGATAATAGATGCTGTCCACTATGCTGCTGCATATGATCGAATCGGCGCTGCCAATCGATCTCACAATACAGCTCTGCACCCGTTTCCTGCTCCGGTAAACTCGGCAGCTGATGCCAGATTCGTCCTTCTACACGAGACACATCCAGTACAGGAATGCCGTCGATCGTTCCTCCATCACAGGGCTGACCACCTCCATGCGGATAAAACGCCGTCTCTTTCAGCACCACATAATACTGTCCATCCTGTATAAATTTATCCTCTAACACTGTCGTCCAGCTTGTCAAATAAGAAGAATCAAAATAAAGCTCACTCATCCTTCTGTGCCTCCTTCCGTTACCTCTCGATCTACTAATCGTTTACGCATCGCGCGATGTGGAATGCCTACTTCGGTAAAGGATTCCCCATAGCTCTCATACGCCAGTTTTTCATAAAAGGGAATCGCAACCTGTCTTGCATGCAGCATCATATATCCATACCCCTCGTTCACAGCCACCTGTTCAGCATATTGTACCAGTCGACGTCCCACCTGCTGACCACGCAATGCTTCGTCTACCGCTACCTGCTTCATCTGCACAGTTTGGTCATCTACATGTTTGAGCAACAGCACACCGACCACTTTGTCCGCATACAGTGCACATAGATGAATAGCCTGATCCTCGCCGTCCAGACGATCTTGCTGGATGCTCCTACCGAGCGGACGTCGTAACACGATATCACGTAGCTCTAATGTCTGTTCATAACGTTCCTTATCCTCTGTCGTTATCCGTTTAATCTGTAGCTTGTCCAGCTCGACCACTCCTTTGACTGCCCTGAATGATGTATTTTATAATCCGTTATCGTTTCGGGATATGAAGAAGTTAATCATATCTGTACGAGAAGATCAAGAAAAAGAAAATAGGCTGTAGTCGATTAAACATTACAAAATGAGGTTAACTTAAAAACAGACAGATACCACTACTTTAAGCCTAGTTCTTATTTCCTTTTTCTGCCTACTAGCTTTTCCAAACCATACTTTCTTACTACTATTCCATGAGGTGACCTATGAATATTAGATTGAACATTGCAAGTAAAATTTTGGCAGGTTATTTGTTTATTATGTGCTGCTTTGCCGTGGCTGTTGTCATCATGCATACGAAAATGAACGAATTAGAGCAAAGTATCGTTTATATTGCCGGCCACGATATGGATGTGCACAAGCTGGCAAACGATATTCGCCTGAACATTGTCGATATGGAAACCGGGCAACGCGGGTTTGTGATTACAGGGAATGAGAATTATCTTGATCCGTATAACACCGGTAAGTCTCAGTGGCAATCTAATTATAACGATTTGTATACACTGTTAGCAGATAACCCTGCTCAACAGCAAAAGTTAAATCAAATTAAAACGAATATCGAGAGCTGGATTAGCACCGCAGGTGATCCGGTCATTACATTACGTCAGCAAAATAACACCGCCGCGCTCCAACAATTTTTCGTCGATGATCCAGGTAAAACGAATATGGACAGCTTCCGTGCTAATATGACTACGTTTTTAGAAACAGAGAACCAGCTCACCGATCAACGTGTCGCTGCACTCCACGATAGTAACGTCCATTTGAAAATATTGCTGTATGTTATCCTCGGTATTGTCATTATACTTTCGATGCTCGTCGGTTCGATTATAGCGTACCGCATTACACGCAATATGCGTCTCGTTACCCATACGATTAATGATATCGCATCATCCGGCGGTGATCTAACACGACGGATCGAAGTGAACACGAATGACGAAGTCAAAGACCTGGGACAGGCGACCAATGCGCTGCTCGTTAGTCTGCAACGCATAATTAAAGATATTCAATCGAGCACCTTACAGCTCGCTAGCGCCAGCGAACAGCTTGAAAAAGGGGCGCATGAAAATTCACGTGCTTCCGATGAGATTGCCCAGTCGATTCAAAAAATTGCTTTAGGCTCCGAACGTCAGGTATCACGTACAGAAGATATTTCTTCAGTAGTCGAACAATCGATTGCAGGACTGGGAATGGTTGCAGACACCAGTGAAGCTGTAGCCAGTATGGCCAAACAAACTAAGCAACTCGCCACGGTCGGCGGAGAAAAGATTCAAAATAGCGTTCAAAGCGTACAGAGCATGGCGACAGCATTCCGTGCCATTGAGTCCAGTGTAACCGAGCTATCTCAGCGCTCTCAGCAAATTTTATCCATTACAAGTTATATCTCGCAAACGTCCACGCAAACGAATCTGCTCGCACTGAATGCAGCAATTGAAGCAGCTCGCGCAGGTGAACATGGACGCGGCTTTAGCGTTGTCGCTGAAGAAATTCGTAAGCTGGCTGACCAGTCATCTAACTCCACGCAGGAAATTACCGGGATTATTCAATCGATGACGACGGCGATTCAAAGCATTGTCGAGCTGGTAACCGCTACGACAAGCCAGGTCGATGACGGTGTCGTTATGCTTGGCGAAGCGGGCGAAACATTTGATCGGATTATGGGTCAGATTGGACAGCTCAATGTACAAATTAGCGAAGTCGCTGACTCGGTAGCTGAAATGTCAAAAGGCAATCAATCGGTCGGTGCTTCGTTACAGGAGATCAACGGGATTACCGAGGATATGGCTGCTTTCACCCAGGAAGTATCCGCGATGACCGAAGAACAAACAGCTTCGTTAGCTGAAATGGTGTCAACAACCTCCCAGCTTAAGCAAATGTCGACTTCCTTACAGCAAGTCGTTGATCAGTTCAAAATTTAAAAACAGCGTATGGGTCATTTGCAAACAAAACCAATATTCTACGGTGTAACAGCCCGATACGATTCTATTTCACAGCTGCCTGAAACGTGAGCGATCCCGCTACAGGTATCCTATAGCATCACATACCAGCATCACACAATGTACACCGACCATACCATCGACAAATATAAAAGAAGCGACGCCATTCAACGGCAGATCGCTTCTTTTTGTATGTTACTGTTTGTATGTTGACTGTATGCGTTTATGTCGTATCGCCTTGCTGATGATCCATTCTATTTAAAAGTCAAAGTTGTCCGGGTCAGCGCCAAAACGACGATTTTCGTTCAGATCATCGATCTGCTTCATTTCCGCATCAGACAGCTCAAAATCGTAAATGTCTGCATTTTGCACAATGCGTTCTTTATTAATCGATTTAGGAATCGTTACAATGCCGCTCTGGATATCCCAGCGTAGCAGCACCTGCGCAATGGACTTGCCATGCTGATCCGCGATCGTCTGCAATGCCGGATTATCCAGCAATCTTCCCTGTGCCAGCGGCGCCCAAGCTTCGATCTGAATGCCCTGTTCCTTGCAGTAATGGCGAAGTTCTACCTGACTTAATAGCGGATGCAGCTCGACCTGATTGACGACAGGACGAACTTTAGCATCTGCAAGTACGTCTTCCAGATGATGAATTTGAAAATTGGATACCCCGATCGCGCGTACTTTTCCATCGGCATGCAGCTGCTCCAATGCTCTCCACGTTTCTTTATATTTGCCTTTAACGGGCCAGTGCACCAGATACAGATCAATATAGTCCAGACCGAGCTTGCTTAGGCTCTGCTCAAAAGCTTGCAGTGTCGTATCATAGCCTTGATCAGAGTTCCATACTTTCGTTGTAATGAACAGTTCTTCACGCGCTACCCCGGATTCCTTAATCGCTTGACCGACACCTTCTTCGTTTTGATACAGCGCTGCCGTATCGATACTGCGATAGCCCGCTTCGATCGCCCATTTTACCGAGTTCACGACCTGCTCGCCCTCTTCTACCTTATACACACCAAGACCAAACCACGGCATCTCTACACCGTTGGACAGCGTTGTTGTCGATTGCAAATGAAGCATCAATAATTCCTCCTTCGTTAATGGCTGATGTGAATGGATAACCGCGTATTTAGCAAACTTAGATTTTGAGACATACACCAGTCTGGTAAGGAATAAGGGACAGACTCCCGTCTCGCCCAGGAATCTATGAAGTAGGATTATATAGTAGATTCCTCGGCTTAGAGGAAAGATATTTTGCTGAAGCAAAAATCACTTTTTCATTAAACCTCGTGTTAGGAGATCGCTAACACTAGAAGAGGAAAGATATTTTGCTGAAGCAAAAATCACTCTTTCATTGAACCTCGTGTTAGGAGATCGCTAACACTAGAAGAGGAAAGATATTTTGCTGAAGCAAAAATCACTCTTTCATTGAACCTCGTGTTAGGAGATCGCTAACACTAGAAGAGGAAAGATATTTTGCTGAAGCAAAAATCACTCTTTCATTAAACCTCGTGTTAGGAGATCGCTAACACTAGAAGAGGAAAGATATTTTGCTGAAGCAAAAATCACTCTTTCATTGAACCTCGTGTTAGGAGATCGCTAACACTAGAAGTCGTCCTTTCCCCTCATTTCCTTCCCGTAGTGAAGTGTCTCTTACATCTACACACGTTTGCGTACATGCTTTAGTATAACGCAATTTTTCCCAATCATGGAACTGTACAATTTACAGATTCGGTTGAAGCATTTTACAGATTGTACGTTTATTGTTCTGTTATCCCATATCTGTACGGCTGTTGTGGCGTTTAAATATCCGTTTTACACCGGGTTCTACGAGCCAGGCAGAAGCAACGCGCACGCTACCAAGTGATAACAATACCGTTAACAATAAACTCATCGGTATGACAAGCCATCTTGTTGTCTCCGTTCCAAGCCAACTGTACATATCGCTTGCCGTAATCGCCATCACGATAAAACCGTGCAGCAGATACGTGTACAGTGTATTGCTACCCATATCCGAGATCATACCGAGCGGACGTGCCGGGGTTAAACTCATGACAGCCCCACCGATAACAATCGCGAGCGCATACACACCGATCCGATATAAACCAGCAGACCATTCATTATGACCAAGCGACTCATAAGAGAAACTGCCATACAGCCATTCTTTTACAATAAGTGGCGCATAGACTGCAATCAATATAGTAGCTATTATGAGCAACAAAGCCGATATTGTTTTCACGATAGGTAATTGAAGTCGCGTAATCCATGTACGATCCATAGTATATCCAGCTAGGAAAAATGGGAAAAAGACGATTGTACGTGACACACTAGCATAGTATTCTGCATCATTTGCATAACCAGCCAGAATAGCGAGTACAATGGACAGCGGCAATGCATATTTGATCCGAATCATATACGGCATTGCCGTTTTCCACAAAATCATACTAAAGAAAAACCACATTAACCAGTACGGTGTAAAATACGAAAAAATAAGCTGGGATCTGTCATACAGCCAGTAGTCAAACAGCGAATACAGCGTCTCAAAGATCAAATACGGAATGATCAGCTTACTAATCACCTTGGTGAAATAGTCACCAGTGCCGATATTTTTGGCAAAATAACCGGAGATCAGGACGAACAATGGAATGTGAAACGTGTAGATCAACACATATACAGGCCGTAGCCACGGATCGTCATAGAGAGGCTCAATCATATGCCCAACAACGACGAGAGCAATGAGCAGAAATTTTAAATTGTCAAAATAGGCATCTCTTGTCATGCGTACTACACTCCCTTCATGGCAGGCTACGAGCAACATAGTGAATGTACCGTGAATCAGTGTATACATACCGCCTGCGCTCTAATACCCGTCTCCGCTGAGCATGAACCCCATTATACCAATCCGCATTTTACAGATTCAATGTTGCCACAGTCTAGCTCATTGGTCACAATTTATAAAATTAATTTCATATAACAATGTATTAATGATGAAATAAAATGCGTTTAAGGGAGACTCTTCATGGTTCATCTCCATCGATCGTCACACGAAAAAGGGACCGCAGTCATATGCAGTCCCTTCCTTATCAAATATAGGTGTACTTGGTGTACTTGGTGTACTTGGTGTACTTGGCGTACTTGGTGTACTTGGCGTACTTGGCGTACTTGGCTTATTTGGCGCACTTATTGTACATACGTATTAGCCATATGCGCAGCAATGAAACCTAGCTATTGAATGTACACATTGAATGTACACGATGAGGTCGAATTGTGAAGCCATTACCTTATCTTTCATCCGATTATACACTGCTGTGTTCATCATGTTATAACTCTTGGCTCGGTATACTACAGCCAATTCAAACTGTTCACTTTACAGTAACCGTTACCTCGACGTTTGACCTTGCTTCACTTGCGGTAGCCCTGCTGCTTGCGCAATCAGCTCATATGAACGCATTCTCGCTTGCTGGTCATAAATCATGCTTGTCATAATCAACTCGTTAACACCGGTTTCCTGTATATAACGCTCTAACCCTTGCCGAATGCGCTCCGGTCCGCCTTTGATCGTGGAGCTGAGTTGCTTCTCTACCGCCGCTTGCTCGTAATCGGTCCATTTCCCTTCCATCGATGCGGGTGGCTGAATCTGGCCTGTACGTCCACGGATAATGTTTAGAAATTGCTGCTGCATCGTCGTAGACAGCCATTCGGCTTCTTCATCCGTATCTGCTGCAATCGCATTGACACCAAGAATGGCATACGGCTCTTTAAGCAACACAGATGGCTGGAAATATTCGCGATAAATCCGTAGCGCACGCTGCGTATAATCTGGTGAGAAATGTCCGGCAAAAGCAAACGGCAGTCCTTTTTGCGCGGCTAATCGGGCACTAAAATCACTGGAACCGAGCAGCCAGATTGGAATATTCAACCCTTCACCTGGTACAGCACGTACAGGGGCATGGTACGAAGTCGCTGACGCATCGAAAAATGTCTGTAATTCCTCCAATAATTCAGGGAAGTCTTCCCCACTATTGATATCTCGTCGCAATGCCAGCGTCGTTCGACGATCGCTGCCGGGCGCACGACCAAGTCCAAGATCGATACGTCCTGGATACATGGACTCCAGCGTCCCAAACTGCTCCGCAATCACAAGTGGCGCATGGTTAGGTAACATAATGCCGCCTGAGCCGACGCGAATGCGACTCGTTCCAGCGGCAATATAGCCGATCACAACCGAAGTGGCTGAGCTGGCTACTCCTGGCATATTGTGATGCTCAGCTAGCCAGTAACGATGATAACCGAGCTGCTCCGCATGACGGGCAAGCTCCAGACTGTTACGGAATGATTGTGCTGGTGTCGATCCTGACAAGACAGGCGCTAAATCCAGCACAGAAAGTGGTATATAACCGGGATTTCCCGGAACAAAAGATGCATGGGGTGCAGACATGGATCGTCCTCCTTTATTCAAGCAACTGTAAAGGTTACCTATCCTATTATCCGCCTGTTGAATCAGAAAAGCCAGCCTTTACGAAACATCAGAACGAATTATGACTCGTTCTATAACTTAGCCCACCACACGATTACGCCCTGCACGTTTCGCTTCATATAAATGGCGATCCGCAATCGCGATCAGATCCATCCGATTGAGATTCCCACCTGTGGTTGTACCTACACCAAGACTGGCCGTGACCGACAGCTTGCCGGTAATGGGACTCCAATCTGCCGAACAGATCGCCTGACATAGACGAGTCGCATGCATCATTCCGCATTCGGCATCCGTATCCTTAAATACCGCGAGAAATTCCTCGCCACCGATTCGTGCCAGTGCCGATGAGGAAGGCGCAGTAAGCGACATGATTTTAGCAACATTGACGAGAACCGTATCACCCACCTGATGAGAAAGGGTATCATTGATTTCTTTAAAATGATCCAGATCGATCAGCACCGCTGTCACCGGTTGTCCGCTAATTAGCGATTGGGCAAGCAAATCATCCAGATAAGGGTCCATAAAACGACGATTATGCAAACCAGTTAGCGGATCACGTAGTGCCATTTCTTTAAAATATTCACTATCTTTACGCGCTTCCTCCGCATCAAAAGTCATTTGCAAAATACGTGCGCGTGCTTCACGTTCTGCTGAGCGCTTCGCTTCATTTTCCTGATGATACAGCTTATGTTCTTCATACGCTCTGCGATAATCGCCAGCTGCCGCATACATTTCGGATTGCTGTAAGCGTACCCGTACCATCAGGCCGGTCAATCCCTGCTCACGGCACATATGACGTGCTTCATTAAGCGTCTTCTGCGCTTGCTTTAGCTTGCCCTGTAACCGCTGGGCTTCGGCAGTTGTCAGCAAGCATTCCGGCAATACATTCAGATCACCAAGCTTACGGCTAAGCGGATCACGTAGCAGCGGTGCGAGTGTCGCCTCTGCTTTTGCCGGATGTCCAAGCAGAATTTCGATAGAAGCAATCGTATCGAGATGTGAAGCGCTTAGCTGCATATTGGCTCCAGCAGCGATATCACGCAATTCATTAGCAAGCCGATAAGCTGCTTCGCCATCTCCCATCTCAAAGCGCGTATACGCCATATTGTTCAGTGCGAACAAACTGAGCAGCGTATCATCCGTTGCTCTAGCTATATGCAGCACTTCATCAAAATGCTTGGTCGAATCATCATAAGCCCCTACTTCATCCAATGTTAGCGCAAGCATCATCAGATGATCTGCACGAAGCGGTGGAATTGCGTAATCAGGCAGCAATTGCAAGCTGATTACAGCATGCTGTAGCGCGCTCTCATTATCGCCCAAACGACGAAAAAAGCTTGCCAGTAGCCGATGACTACGAGCAAGAAGATGTTTATGTTGATGGGTTTCCGCCCATTCATTAGCCTGACGAATAATACGTCCTGCTTCAGCGACTTTGCCCTGACGCGCCATGATATCGGCTTGAATGAGCCGAGTACGGATAATAAGCGCTTCGTCTCCCGATTGCTGCGCAACCTGAAGTGCACGCTGGGTAGCCGATACAGAAGCATTCACATTACGGTAAGGTAACAATTCGAGTGTATCCAGCATTTTGGAGAAGGCTTCTGTTGGATGATACATAAGATGATCGCTGTGTGACACGCCGGCCTCTTCGGTATCCGGTTGATCATCCTTACGGATCGGGATCGAATGCTTATTAATTGAATTAGACATGTAGCTTCCTCCTTCTTCACATACGCAATGCCGGTTTAATCATATGGCTCTGCCATAATGGGACCCTCTATTTCTTTCTTGCAAGAAATAAGCAGAGTTTATTAAGAAATTATGAATAAGTGTCTATATAAAATGCTAATTATGTAATATGTTGAATATTAAACATCCTTGATTTACTATTAAACACGGGAAATGGATGTAAAGTTGCTACTTATGTCGATCTTTATAAATATATTACTAACTATAGCTTAATGAGTTATGGATGATAAGTCTTTTTTGCACTTTTCCTTTACATTAAGCAAACATTTTTTTCAATTTGGCACTTAGCAGGGCAATTCTAACTTTTCTGCGTCCGTATGAGGTTTTTATGCGCCAAATTTGATACACTGTAAAATAAATAAACATGCAGAAAGTGAGAGCACATGAAACGTTATTCGCCATACATCGAATTCAATCGCCAGAACTGGGCTTCTCTGAGCGATAGTCACACTCCACTACCTCTAACCGAGCAGGAGCTGGAGCAGCTGAAAGGGTTAAATGAGCATGTATCTCTACAGGAAGTGCAGGAAATATACTTGCCACTTACCCATTTAATTCATCTGTATGTAGGTGCTTCCCAGCAACTTCATCAGCTGACCGGTAGCTTCCTGCATATTCAGGCTCCCAAAACACCATTTATTATCGGCATCGCCGGCAGCGTCGCTGTAGGCAAAAGCACGACTGCTCGCTTATTGCAAACGCTATTATCGCGCTGGCATACCCACCGCAAAGTCGATCTGGTTACGACAGATGGCTTCCTATATCCAAATGCGATATTGGAAAAGCGTAATATTATGAATCGCAAAGGCTTTCCAGAGAGCTATGATATTAAGCGTCTGATTCGTTTTATGGGTGATATCAAATCAGGCAAGCCTGAAGTTCGCGCTCCGCAATATTCCCATCTGACCTATGATGTGCTTCCAGATCAGGAGAGCATTATTCAGACGCCAGATATTTTGATTGTGGAAGGCATTAACGTACTACAGGTCAAAAAGGAAACGCCGCTCTTTGTGAGCGACTTTTTCGATTTTTCGATTTTTATTGATGCAAATGAGCAGGATATCGCTCGCTGGTATATCGAACGCTTCCAGCTACTGCGACAGACGGCATTCCAGAACCCGGATTCATATTTTCATGGACGCTTTTCAAATCTATCTGAGGAAGAAGCGGATGCAGCAGCCAAACATACATGGAAAACGATCAATGCACGCAATTTGCATGAAAATATTTTGCCTACACGTGAACGCGCGCAACTGATTATGAAGAAAGAAGCGGATCATAGCATCCAAAATATTTTTTTGCGTAAGCTGTAAATGATAGTATGAGCGGTGCGACCAGGTTGTGACCATTATGATAAGTATCGTCGCTTCGTAACACCGTTTATTTCCTCTTTCTTTTAGTGTGTGCGCAAACATAGGATAGGCGGCTTCCATCCCTACAGACAGGCTCCCATTCATATGAGTTTATGCGCACAACCCTATTTATTATCGTTATAAAAGGAGCTTATCTATGCAAACTATGCTTGTTATTGGTAGCCTAATTATGTTTCTCGCTGTTGCGATTGGTGCCTTCGGTGCACATGCGCTAAAACCACGTTTAACAGCCGATATGCTTAAAATTTACGAAACCGGTGTCCAGTATCATCTCGTGCACGGGATCGGTATTCTCGCTGCGGGAATAGTTGGCAATCAATTGACGAACGGACATACGCTCGCCAGTGCGGCAGGCTGGTGTCTGCTCGGTGGCATTATTTTGTTTTCCGGCAGTTTGTATGCACTCAGCTTGAGCGGCATTCGCAAGCTGGGCGCGATTACGCCTCTGGGCGGTCTGCTATTTCTGGCAGGCTGGGTACTGCTGGCTGTAGCTGTTTTTCAAGGGTAAAGCAATTTATTAATTTATTGATCGATCAGATCCGCTGTAGGTGTCGCGCAGGCACTTGCAGCGGATTTTTATAATGAAAGCCGAATCGCTTATGTTACTGACTGCTACACTCGCTGAATACGCCTATATTTGCAAAAACAGCATTTTGTCCAAATGTAATCCTGCATTTTGTCTATTGTACATGAAGCATACAGCGCTTATGATACATTTAATTGATAATGATTATCATTATCTCAATTTCAGACAAAAGGGGATTCCTACATGTTCAAATGGTTTAAACCTTTCCAGCTATTATTACTGCTCATGATGTCAGTATTGCTATTATCTGCTTGTGGTAGCATCTCTTCATCTGCGACCAAGGATTCGCAAGCATCCTCACAAATAGCTGCATCACAGAAAAATAAGGCGGCTTCCGATGCTAACACTCAAGCGTCGGCAACGCGACAATATACCGATAAGACAGGACGTAACGTTGAAGTTCCGGCTGCCCCGCAGCGAATCGTTTATATCGGTAGCTCACCTGGCGATCTGCTTGCTATCGGCGTTCAGCCGCTTGGTGCCTCGCTCTCTGTTATCGCTTCTCAGGTCGCCTATCCTGACCTGCTGACAGGAATTGAAGATGTCGGTTATCCCTACTCGCTCGAAAAAATCGCTGCGCTGAATCCAGATCTGATTCTATTTGATGACTGGTCGATGGATCAATTTGAAATGCTTGAGAAAATAGCACCTACCGTTATTATCGGTAACGATCATCCTGTCGATATGATGGATCGACTGCACGCAATCGGAACCGTTTTGAACCAAACTAGTGCCGTGGACAAATGGATGGCTACGTACAAACAAAAAGTCCAAACGACTAGAGCTTCCTTAAAGCTATCGGATAACGCTACCGTCTCTTCCCTATTGCTATTTGGCAATACGATGTACATTATGGGGAATCAGGGCTTAAATCAGACACTATATGAACAATTGAATTTAAAACCGAACGCAAATGTCAAAAAGCTAATCAATAAAAATGAACGCTTTATTAGCGTATCGAACGAGCTTGTTTCCGATTATGTCGGAACCGATCTGTTCCTGCTAACTAGCACCGATTCGGAAACGATCGCCACACAGAGCACATTGCTTAGTAGTCCGGTGTGGAAAATGATTCCTGCTGTTAAGCAAGGCAAGGTATACGTATTGGATAGTAAATGGAATTTTGACGATCCGATCACAAGCGAACGATTGCTAGATGAACTGGTCAGAATCGTTAACAAAACCAACGGATAGCCTGCATGTTATGATCGTATTTATCCCTGTTCGGCTATCAGTCGAACAGGTTTTTTATGTTAAAATAAAACCCATTGATCTTAAATGAACAGGAGCGAATACATGACGGATGACCGATGCGCTGGGCACAACAGCGAATTTTTGATCCGCTGGTTAGGGCGTGCTTCCGATAAGACAGATGTCGCCATTACGCATGCCCACACGCTGGATGTGATCGGCGGGAAGCAATATCAGTTTGTGCTGCATGCGCCCGACCAGGTCATGCGACCATATGCTGTGCCGATAGAGCGGTCTGGTGAGCAGTTCGCTTTTGTCGTGTATGCAGCATCTACAATGGAGCCTGTGACCACACCGATTGCGAATCTGACTTACGAAGCGCCCATTCAGCTAGCTGCACAGATCGCGGCACCGTTAATGGCACAGCTCCGTTCTGCATCTGTGACAACTACAGCAGAAGTATGGAGACGACAGATCGCTGCACAGCAGTTGTTGCTGGCATTGATGGATGCTAACATAGTCGATATAACGGAAGCTGGAGCCGAAGCGGCGGTTCGCAGTACGATCAACGATTTGCATCGTCATTTCCGCGAACCGATAACCGTTGGAGAATTAATGCGCCGAGCAGGAGTAGGACGCTGGCAATATAGTACGTTATTCCGCCGCTTTACCGGATTGTCGCCGCTTGAATATGTGAACGCTATTCGATTGGAACATGCACGCAAACTATTATCACAAACAGATGATCCATTGCGTGAAATTGCGCGCGGTGTCGGTTTCCGTGACGAATATTATTTTAGCCGTCGGTTTACACGATTTATGGGTGTATCACCGAAAGAATATCGGCAGTTGAACCGTCGCCATAGCGAACGCATTCGCTTCGCAGGACCACCTGTTCCAGAAGCTCCATGCCGTATTATAGCTTCTAGCGGCACAGTAGGCGATCTGCTTCGACTGGGCATTCGGCCACTGGCAGCCCCCCTTGCTATTGTTCGCAATCAGGTCTGTTTTACAGATGAATTGAACGGTATTGTTGATCTGGGAATCATGCCTGATTGGACGCTATGCAGCGGACTGCAACCTGATCTTGCTATTTTTGATACAGAAGGTGATCAATGGTTGGTGCAGCTTGGCGAGCTTTGCACAGCCGTCTGCTTTGAGAACTTCATTCCGCCGGATGAACGACTGACTGGCATCGGTTCGCTAACGAATCGGGCTGATGAAGCTGCTAACTGGATCGCTGCGCATGAACAGGCACTGCAACAGATGTGGAATACGATCGGTATCCAGAGTGGCGAAACGGCGGCGGCTTTTGTGCTGATTGATCGTGATATTTATGTGATGGCAGGACAGGGCATTGCTGCGACATTGTATCGCTCAGGCGGCTTTGTGCCATGTCCCAAAATCGCTCGCATGATTGAAGCCGGAGTCGGTTTTCGCCGTATTACATTGGACGAAGTAAGCGATTATGCAGCAGATCGATTTGTACTGATGTTCCATCCAGATGACTATCATGCTGAAGCTTCTCCTGTTCGTCTAGTGTTACAGCAGGAGGAATGGCATCGTCATACTGTACGTGTACATTGGCTGCATGATCATTGGAACTTTGATGATGCATGGACGCGGCAGCTGCTAATAGACGCTTTGCCAGAATTGCTTCGTGTTAGCATTCCGGCATCTATGTAATTTGACGTTTGTTATAATCAAGATCAATTAACAAAACCCCAATAACCGGTTACGCTGGAGTCCAGCCTGCATGGGTTATTCGGGGTTTTGTTATGCATTCATTTTTTGTTATACATCTTTGTTATACATCTACTATGTTATTTTGTTACTTGAACGGTAATCGGTTCACTTACCGTTGTGCCGGAATCATTCACCAATTCAGCGGTATACACATGCTCACCCTGTGTTTGACCGGATACGTTTGTAAACGCACGTTGCGCCTGTGGCGTACTTGCTTTCAATTCCTGTGTATCGATCAGTTTACCATCTTCATATAGACGGTATTGTGTCGCATTCGTACCCCACCACATATTCATACTGATGATATAGCTGCCATCGCCATCCCAGTTGTCGCTTGCCAGTACCGGCTTGCCTGGATTGGCATCGGTTACTTTAACGGTTAGCGGAGCACTTTTTGTTGTACCGAATGGATTCGTCAATTCCAGCACATACGTATACGTACCATTCGCTTTGCCTGTAATGGCTGTCGTCACTTGTTGTGCTGCTGGTGACTGGTCAGCCAGCTTGCCCCCAGCGATCAGCGTATCATTTTCATACAATTTGTACGTCGAGCCATTATTGCCCCACCACATATTCATGGTGACCTGATAGCTACCATCGAGCAATCCGGTATCATGTCCATTATTATCGGACAGTACGGGCATTCCTGGCGCATCGGTAGCATTAGGCTCTTCGGTTGGCGGCTCTGGTGTTACTGGCGCATCGGCTAATTGAATGTCATCCAGACTGCGCGGCTTGAGTTGATAGCTGTCTTTGAAAATAGCAGCTACCCCGCTGGCATCTACCCAATCGCCTTCCTTATACGTAAATTTATCCTGTGTTAAGCCTGTACGTGCATCCACACGCACATGCGTTTTAGCGGACGTATCGCTATACACATCACCTGTGACATCAAACTCAAACGAACCTGTTGGCGTTGCGCTAACGATATTGCTAATCTGTACTTGTTTCAGTTGTACAATTTGTCCTTGATTATACGCATCTACCGTTACCGAACTGCGAGGTTCCGGCAATGCGGATGTGCCCTTTTTCTCAATCGCTACCGGGTCAGTCAGCTCCAGTTCAGAGTTGTACAATGTGGTGGATGCTGTAATGCGCACCACATCGCCCTGTGCAAAGCCGCTCTGATTTTGATACACATAGATGCCACCTGTTTGATCCTGCACATAGAACGCCTGACCGCCAAATGCCCCCGGTGCTGTCGTTACAACACCTTCTATCGTGACAAGCGTACCGGCGCTCTGACTACGTGCGGAAGCAATGCTACTCAATTCCGGAATTTGCACGCCACCGTTATCTACCGGTAGTGGTTCAGCCGGTACATTGGCAATCGTTACCGCTTGCGTCAGCAAGTTGCTACCATTTTGACGCAGACGCAGGCTTGCAGCGCCTGTCGTTTCTGGCTTGATCCGCACCGTCAGATCTTTGATCGCATGACCTTTGCTATCCGCGGTTAGACTGTAAGTGGAACTATAGCCATACGAAGTCGGCCATGTACCATCCGCGTTTTGAATCTGAGCTACCTGATTGCCGCCTGCAACATAGATGCCTGCACTAAAGCCGGATACCGTGCTGTTCGGTGCCAGATCATCGGCAACGACACGGATCTGGAACGGCTCTGCATTGGGAAGCTGGGACTGGTAGACCAGACTGTACGATGGATTGGATGCTTTTACCGAACTGCCATAAGAACCTGGCTTGAAGGTCGATGAATCCCACCATTTATAGCCAGCAGCAGGGGCTGCCCACGGTTCTGCCTGTGGCTCTGTCGATGTTTGCGGTGTCTCGATCGGCAGCAGCGTTGTCGGCTGATCCAGTTTCAATCCATCTACTTGAGACAGATTCGTATAGCTTTCTTTCGTAGACAGCCAGTTTACCGCATTTACGAGCAGCTTGCCATCATCTACTTCTTTGAATCCGTCATAGGTCGTCTTTTTGGCACCTGTTTCTTCGCGTAAATATTTGGGCGTTGCATCCTCTACTGGAGACGAATCGCCAATAAATGCCGCTTTACCTGCGCCTACCTTGGATACGGCTACATACGGTCCTTCCGCTACACCGCCACCATTGTACACACCCTGGTCAACAGCGTTGGGCCATGCATCTTTTGTTTGTGGCAGGTACACGATCCCTTTTGCCTTACTTGGATCGGTAATCGCCAGTGTAGAGCCAGCATGCATCGCGACACTACTCACACCCTGCGTAATGCCAAACGCTTGATCGGGTGCGACAACGTTATTCGCGTTAATATCTCCGAGTGCATTGTAGCGGAAACGTACCCCAAAGTTATCGGACAGCCAATCCGAGCTAACTACATCCTTCATCGCTGCGGAATTACGTTCCTCTGTGGACATGCCTTTGGCTGGGTCTTCCCATGCTCCTCGACGATACCCGTTGATCACTTCGGAACCATCCCAGCGGTTCTTATTCCGATCGGCGTTGTAATGATCTCCGATAAAGAAAATACTACCGCCATTTTCTACATACTGCTTCATTGCAGCCTGTTCGCTTGTTTTGAACGGTACATTCGGTTCAGCAATAACAAACACGTTATATACGCTCAAATCTGCATATGTAATCGCGCCGGACTTGCGCAACTCCTGCACATCATAGCCATCGTTCGCCAGTGCATTGGCAAAATCCGAAAACCCTCCATCAATGACCCAATCTGCTGCACCAGCCGTCTGTGCATGAGCGTTGTCGAACAATACCTTTTTCCCTGCATTGGCATTAACGATTTTTGCCTTAATAAATGGAGCTGGATCACTTGCAGTTTCGGCATGTGCAACACCTCCAGTCATCAGTGCTGCTGGCAGCGGCATCATCAATGTAAACGCTAGCAATGTTTTTGCCAGCTTTGGCCGCCATTCACTCCATGTAAGCATATGTCTCCCCCTATGTATGATGAATTTGGAATAACGTTACCATTTTAGCATGGAAATATATACAAAAGTAATTCTTTTTGTAAAAAAACAATCAATTTAACATATAAAATTGAACAGAAGCCTCATAGTTATATACAAATTCAATACACAAATCTTTATTTCCAGCTTCATATGACGTTTATAGTAATTTACAAGTGAATTAAGCTCACATATTTATTATCATTTTGTAAAATGATGCTGTAGTGGCTTTAGTGGCTTTAGTGGCTTTAGTGGCTTTATTGGTTTTGTTGACTTTATTTGATTCACTTGCTACCTGTACGTCCTATCAACAGACACAGCAGCTTATACCTATACACGATGTATACAAAAAGCCACTTTCCCGTTGCACCAAGTTTGACCGGATAACAGGCAAACTGGATACATATGTGAAAGTGGCTTGAACTTATACGCTTTGATAGATATGGTGAGTACAAATTGATACTTTTAGATTACATTAACTAAGCTGATCTGGTGGAGAAGGGGGTGAAGCTACTTTGTTGTTACGCGTATCGGAGTCATAAGGCGGTTTCGATGATTTGCCGCGATTTACTCCGATCAGGTCAAGGAAGAACACGAACAACGGAATACCGATAATCAATCCCCACGGGCCGATAAAGTGCTCGGAGAAAATCAAAATTACAAATGTATAAAATACCGGTAAATTCGTTTTGCTCGACATCAGCTTCGGATTGAGCAAGTACGCCTCAATCGCATGAATGATCAGAATCAAAATGAACAGATAGACGACATACTTGATTCCACCTACGCTCAGCGCCGTTAGTCCAAGCGGAATCAGCGAGATAAAGACACCGGCGACTGGTACAAGTCCGAGTACGAACACGATAACAGCAAGTCCCATCAAATTCGGGAAGCCCATAATCCAGAGCGCTGTAATCGTCAAAATCGTATTAATAAAGGAAATGAGCAATTGCGCCTCAATCACTTTGCCAAACGTATTCAGGAACATGCCGCCAAAATAGCCAACTTCTTTGAAAAACCAGCTTAGCTTGCTATCTTGAAACGAACTTGTAAAACGTACAATATGCGAGCGATCCAACAAAAAGAACAAACTCAGCAATATAGCAATAAATAGCTGTGAGCCAATTTGACTGATTTTCAACAGTACCGTAAAGCCCGGCCCAACAAACTTCCCTACATTTTCGAGTACCTGCTCAATATTGAGTGTTCGCATTAGCTCAACCACGTAATGATTCCATTTGTTCGCATGCGGATTCGCATACACATCTTGAATCATATCGTAAATCTGCACTACCTGCATACTTACGGTTGGCACCATACGGTAAATCCCCCAGCCAATGATGCCGAGCAATACAACATAGACGAGCGGAATAACAAAAAACGGAGATACATTAGGAACTACTTTTTGAAAAATCTTCATGACGCCTTTATACAAACTGCCGATTAGAATCGTTAACAGCAGTGTCATCAGTATAATATTCATCATGCTCGTCATGGAATAGATAATCAGGATCAATATTGCCAGTACAATGATCCGTCGTATCCCTTCATGGTTAATCCATTCCCTAAACTTCATCCACAGACCCCTTCTCTATTTATATCCACTTCTTTCATAATAACGTGTTTGCGGTCTGCTGTCACCGCTATCCTTATCTCGATATCGAAGCGGCTTTGAATGTATTCGTTAAACGTCCCAGCCTATCAATTTCGATCGTTACCTGATCGCCATCCTTGAGCCATACCCGCTCGTTCTCAGGCTTTCCTAAAATGACACCTTCCGGCGTTCCGGTCAAAATAATATCACCGGGCAACAGCGTCATATATTGCGATACATAGTGCACAATTTCATCACAATGAAAGATCATATCCGATGTGTTTGAATCCTGTACGTTCTGCTCATTCACATAGGCACGAATGCCAAGCTCATTCGGATTACCTACTTCATCGGCGGTGACCAGATAAGGCCCAATCGGTGCAAAACGATCACAGGTTTTGCCCAGTAACCATTGACTCGTTAACATCTGCAAATCGCGCGCCGATACATCATTGGATGCACAGTAACCAAACACATACTCTAAAGCGGTCTCCTTACTGACACGGTCTGCTTTTTTACCAATTACAATACACAGCTCGGCCTCATAATCGACCTGTTGACTGAGTAATGGTAACGGCACCGTATCCAGATGTGCTGCCACCGTATCGGAAAATTTGCTAAAAACGATCGGCGTTTGCGGCTCCGCCATTCCTGTTTCAGCAGCATGCTTGCGATAATTTAGTCCGATGCACAGCACTTTGCCTGGCGCTGGCACGCAAGGAAGCCAGCGGATATCCGTCTCCTGAACGAGCTGCTCCTGTAGTAGAGAACTCGTTGGACGATTGTTCTGTAGCCATTGTTCGATATGAATATGTAGCTCTGGATGATGAAGTAATTGCTCTACCGTTTGTGGTAATTGCAGCGTACCAGCAGACTGTTGCTCCAGCACTGTAAAGGGCAAAATGCCTTCTTCCAGACGAATACCAAGCTGAGATTGACCGTTCGATTCGTAATGTACATATTTCATCACAAATACACCTCCAACACTTATGATGACATGTTGGAGGCAACGATACAACTTTACGGCTATTAGAGCGCAGGTATTTCCCTTTTCCATCATGCTGCTCAGCTTGTCCGAATCTATTTCTTATCCGCGGTACTCATAATGGAACACTTCAGGTATATCCTCTGATGTTGTGCCTGCCTCGTTAAGCAAAAGTAAATCAGACATATACGCCTGCCACTTCCCGTTCGCCGGATGAACAGCGAGCGCATCCATCGCCTCGCGATAGTTGTCCACCTCCATATAGGCAAATAACACACCACCATGTAAAAAAATACTATATGTACGAATCCCGACTTCTCCAAACGCTTGCAATAATTCCGGATAAACGGCTTCATGTCTACGGATATATTCGTCACGATCCTCAGGCCGTATATGTAGCACAAATGATACTCGCTCCATCATTATACACTCCTTTGATAGTAGATAATGGACATGTACGCAAACGGTTTGTGTTGTTGCAGACACCACTCCGGTAAAGAATAAGGGGACGGACTCCGATTTCGCACAGGAATCTACAGAGTAGAAGTACAATGTAGATTCCTATGCTTGGAAAATGTAAGATATTTTGCTTTGCAAAAATCACTTTTCATTGAACCACGTGTTAGGAAATCACTAACACTAGAAGTCGTCCTCACCCCTTATTTTCTTCCCGCAGCTCTGTGCGTCTTACAAAGTACACGAGTTTGCTTGCACACCATAAATAGACAAATGAACCTCTATATTGTAAGCGTTATCTTTTGTAAAATCAAAAGGAATTATCCGCTATGCCTAGCAAAAAGCCACCCTGTCCTAACGACAAGGTGGCTTGCATTTAAAATATCAATTAAGACTGTGGATAAGCCGTATACGTCCAAAAGCGCTCGCGGCTAAAACGTTCGCGTAGTTCGCGGTCCATCTTTTTGCTTTTGCCCAGCTCACCGGGTGATGGGAACTGAGAACGGTGCGCATGGATCGAATTTAGCTTATTCTCGACGAAGTCGCCCACATCATTTTCCACATCAGGATAACCGATCTCATCGGTGCAGTTATGGGAAAATGCCATCGCATACAGCGGTGGACGCTCCGCTTCTGGCAAGCGGCTCATCGCGCGTACAACGGCAGCGCCTGTCGCATCATGGTCAGGATGGACGCTGTAGCCTGGATAAAACGTAAATACAGCCGATGGCTTAAGTTCCTGTAACAGCTCCAAAATCGTGCCATCCAGCACGGTACGATCTTCAAACTCAATCGTTTTATCATGGAAGCCCATCATACGCAAATCTTGAATGCCAATCGCTTCTACAGACTTTTTCAATTCTGCGCGACGAATCGTTGGCAAATTCACACGGTTTGTAAATGGCGGTGTGCCCATATTACGTCCCATTTCACCGAGTGTGAGGCAAGCGTAAGTGACTTGTCCGCCAGCGGCGATATGTTTGGACAATGTACCGGACAGGCTGTAGCACTCATCATCTGGATGAGGCAGTACGACCAGTACACGAGATTGGTCGGGTATCGTCAGTTTCATCGGGTTCATCTCCTCACTCATCAGAACGGCTCCTTACTGAGCTGCAAGGCAACAACAAGCTTGCCCTGAGCATCATGTCCTGCCAGAATTAAACGCTCCTGCTCGGTGTCTTCATAGTGGGTTAATCCTTCGGAATAGACCCAGCCGGTTTCTGTTTTTAGACCGACACGGAAAAAGGGCGCTTTCTCTGAAATCGAGCCTGTGCTATAACGTATACGTGCATTACTGATAAATGTCGCCGACGGGTGCTTGCTGCTGTCCATATGGGACGCATACGCGCCAGTCGTCATTTCCAGGTGAATATACAAATCCTGATCCTGAAGGTCGTTTAAACGACGCTGGATCAGTACTGGATCAATGAGCTGCATTGTCATCTCTATCTTCCTCCATATCCTCGCAAAAATGCTTATCATATTATACTACATTATTTTTCGTATGTATAAGGGGAAGAATAAAATGGCATAAGTTCTGTGTTTGATGATGTGGATGTTAGAGAGTTTTAGAGAAGTTACTGACTATGCGATCGTTAAAAATACGATGGTAAAATAGGATAGCAAAGATTTAATATGTAATCATAGATTGCGTATGGAATGGATCGATTGCTATTGCTATTGCTATTGCTATTGCTATTGCTATTGCTATTGCTATTGCTATTGCTATAAGATGATGCTCACAATCAAAAATAAAGGAAATTATGCGAAGATCATATGGATGCTCATCAACCTCTCTAGTAAGCAATAAGAGAACAGACTCCAATGGAGCGGCGGGAAGCTTTTAGATTAGGAATACATAAAGATTCCCACCGCTCACAATATGATTTGGCATATGGAATGCAGCTTTCGATATCGCTGTAATTCACAGCATTGTATACTATTTACGTTTTGAGACAACAATAGGCGCTATTCATTTCTACGTATAACATTTGTACACTTATAAAATTTGCGATCCTAACTATCCTGAAACTTGATTCCAAATCATGTAATTCGATATCCATCGTTATGATTCAGATATTTTTGCTGAGAGCCATCTACTATGAATACATCATTTATGGCGTTGAACATTAAATTGTGAAGCATAAACCGTCCAGCGACAGCCACCTATGAATGGATCATTTATGGCGTTAAACCCTGACGTTTGAGTTCTTCGGATACGAGTCTGGCTAGCTGGATAGCACCGGCGCGGTTTGGATGCAACGAGTCTCCTTCCATATAAAGTTGCAATGTTGCTGCTGGGCCGATCGATGTAAAATAGGTGGAGCTGATTACGTTCAGGTCGATGAGAGGTACATTTTCCTCGGATGCGAGTGCGACGGTGGCTGCTCGGTACCATCTGCCCTGTGCGTTATGCACGCCTGCGCTGTTAAAGTCAGTCGCACGTCCTTGCGGTGTGGACAGGACAGCAATTGCGCCTTTGGCTTTCGCCTGACGAACCATATCACGCATATATTCTTTAAATTCCGCTTCAGTCGTTGTATTTTTAGGATTGGTATCGTTGATGCCGAGTTGTACGATGAACAGATCACCAGGCTTAATATATTTCAAAATGGCTTCCATTTGCCCGTCATTACGGAATCCGCGCGCAATCTGTCCGCCCGATGCCAGATTACGCACAAGGAAATTGGATGGACTGACGTATTGCTGTAACATCTGTCCCCAGCCGCCCTGAACACTGCTATCGAGCGGATAGTAGTTAGCTACTGTGGAATCGCCGCCAATATAGATCGTAGGATGTGTCGTTGGATTGGAGGATAGCTGCGTAATTTCGAGGGCGCTCAATGTGAAAGCTGCGCCTGCTTTTCCCTCGGTAACGAGCAAATTAAGCTGTCCATCTGTCACGGGAATTTGAAACTCATCCACCGCATTATTGCCGGTCATATTTATGATCTGATACACGCCTTCGGCCGCCACACTGGAACGAGATGTATTGCCGAGCATCACCTTTACATTGTATAGACCATTTGGCAGATCGACATTAAATGTATTGGTGCTCTTCGTGCCATAGGTAACAAATTGTACAGCATCACTGCCTACACCTGAACCGGATGCAGATACATTACGCATACTAGCAGGTGTATTAAATCCATAACCACGCGCTGCGCTGTATGCATCCTCTGCACGAACACCCATATAGCCAGATTGTACTGCCCCATTACCAAAATCAAACTTATATCCTGTCGCTGCCACTGCCGACGATGTCGGTGTCACGGTGTATAATGCAGCTAACATAGCCGCACTGACTGCTGTTAACATAGCTTTTTTCCAAAAACCTGTGCGACTTTGATAGCTTGTTGGACTTTGATGGGAGCTGCTTGTATTACGACTATGTAGAGCGACGACGCTTTCCTCATTCATATCATGTGCTTGCGACCTGACGAACGGTTTACTTTTACTATTCATCTAATCCCTCCTATTAATGTAAGCGTATTCAAATCTTGTATTATTATTTCGCTCCTATACAGGAAGTTACCTTGTTTAGAAACCGTATACTTTATTAAAATTTGGAAATACTACGTATAACATTACGGATAACTGCTGAATGACTATGCTAACCTGCTATCCTGACGACATTAAATATGAATGTGGGTAGTACCCAGCAGGGATCAGGTTATGACGTGATACAGTTACATATTTTATAAAATACAACTAGGCTTTCGATGTAAGCTGGTCAACGTACTTAGATATAATGATACATTCCAAACATCATAGGATAGCAATATGACTTACTCCTGCACTGCCTCTATAAAAAATACTAGCACCGCCGATGATCGACGATGCTAGTATTTACGGTGTATATAAAATGTGTGCACGCTTTGTTGTCTAACCTGTATCTCAATCACGCGGATAGTTAATGTCCATAATATCCATAAATGGAACTTTGTACAGACCTTCTACTGTCTGTACATGAACTCTGCCTGTACGAGAATCCATTTTCACAATTTCACCGCGCACGGTTTCTTCCCAGCCCCAGACGGTTAACACAATAATCGATTTCTCATGAAAAGATTCTGTCAGCTGATTGCCTAGCTCTTCCAGAACAAATTCATCGCGTGTTGGACGCTTGGCCACTTTTGCTTTAGCCAATGTAAGACCTCCCTAATATGTTCTCCTTTTCATTTTAACGTTTCATTCGATCGGTTACAATAGTTTGCGACAAAAAATAAGAACAAATGTTCCGAATGTTTGTATAATTGCTGCTTTGCTGGCTGTACGTTGCCAGTTAAGCTCATTTTTCCTGATGAATGATGTAATTAGCTTAGCAAACAGATTAGCAAATAAGGTATGAAGGATATTGTTATCAAACGTAAACAAGATCGTAGCTAGACTTGTAAAGTGGAGTATTAATGGGGTTATTAATCTGCTTAACAAGTCCAGCTTATTAAGCAGCTTGTTAAGCGATTTGTTAATTAGCTTATTAAATAACTTGTTCAAAGTAAGTCATCGCAGCCAACCAATAACTCAAAAACCGCCCAGTATGATGTACAGCATACGGGCGGTTGTTATCGATCGATATTATATTTATGCTTTAGTGAGGTAACGTTACTAAAAGACAATGGCACCGCTACATACATAGCAGACCTAGCAGAAACCAGCTTCACTCTTCACTTTACAATCATAACGGGAGCGGAAGCACGCTGTGTTACATAGCGACTGACACTGCCTTTCATAAATTCATCAATCGTATTCAAGCCGCGACTGCCCATAATGATCAGATCAGGCTTGGATTGCAGCGAATAATTGACAATGCCTTTGGCAGCACTGCCACAAATGATGACTGTTTTGGCATTTGGAATTTTGGAGATCATTTCGCGCAGATTGCGACGCACCGCATCTTCTTTATGATCGAAATAAGCTTCCAGTTCACTCGATGTCATAATAAGCGGCTGGCGCAATTCATCTACCGTTGCAGAATCAACATACAGAATTTCAAGCTCCGCTTGCAGACTTTCAGCCAGCGCAGCTGCGCGTTCAAGCGCACGCTGGGAATGCAATGAACCATCATAGGGGACAAGAACATGCGAGATCGCCATCATATATTCCTCCTTTAAAATGGAATTACAATCATCATGCTAACGATAAAGCGCTTCTTCAACGAAACGAGTATTAAAATAAATATGCTTACTACTAAATTAACTCCAATTTATGTAAAATGCAAGCGTTTTCATTATTAGTTAGTAAAATGATACATAAGATATGACTTTACTGTTTATCCATTTCATCTTGCATCTGCTGCCGTTCACTCGCAAACTCGAACTAGCCCAAACTATAATAAAAATGAATACGTAAAAGCACGCTCCTCACGATATCAGGAGCATGCTTTCTTTATTTAAAATCGATTGTTCCTTATTCATTATCGCATAGCATCTGCATGCAAATCCCAACTACATTTTTTCTCCGAACCGATCCTTCATCTATGAATACGACTATATATATGAATAAGAGCGTCTTAAGCTTTACGCAACCAGACTGACATTTCTCCCTCTCCACGATTTCCCCATAGGAAGTAAGGGACTGCTATAAAGGCTTGCTCAACACGCTTAGGCGGCTGCAAGCGGTACAATGCATGTTCCGCATCCACATTTTGTTCGCGTATCGCCTGACCTTTAATAACGGTGCAGCCACCCAGCAGACTGGAATCGTAATATGCTTCAAGTGATGCTTCCGTCATCACAGCCAGCGAAGCTAGCTGATCTCCATGATCGGCTTGCTCTACACAATACACCAGTGGTCCTCGTTGTATCGCTACTCGTCCAGCATTAGCACGAAGCTCAGGATGTGCATACAAAACCTGTACGTCCATCTGTAGCCTCCATTCCACCGTATCAGTAGCTGACCATTCACGTTGAATATACACATATCCATCACGAAGCATAGCAGCATAATCGACGATCTGTCCATTTACAAGCAACTGTCCCTTTTGGCACCAGCCAGGTAAGCGTAACGCCAGTGTGAATGAAAGCGATTGCTCCATCTGAAAGCTAAAACTAGTGTTGCCATCCCACGGATAGTTTGTCGTTTGCTGAACGGTAACGTCCGCTCCCTTTACAGATAGCGTCGACTCACTTCCAATAAACAAATGAGTATAGATCGTCTCCTCATCACTCGTATACACATACTGACCTAACGAAGCGATCAGTCTGGCTACGTTTGGTGGACAGCAGGAACAGCCAAACCACTTTTGCCGAACCGGCTTCACATGCTCACGGTCTGGATTATGATGACTTGCCGCTGGCCATACTTCAAGTGGATTAACATAGAAATAATGCTTACCGTCCTGCGACATCCCACCGATCACATTGTTGTATAGCGCTCGCTCCATCATATCGCCATACTCCGCGCGTGGTTCTAATTGCAGCATGCGATGGGCGAAAAATACCATGCCTACCGCCGCACACGTTTCCGAATAGATCGTATCGTTAGGCAGATCATAGTCAAAAGTGAATGCCTCGCCATGACGAGTCGATCCGATTCCACCTGTAATATACATTTGCCGATCTACAATATTACGCCATAGGGTACGGCAAGCTTCATGCAGACGCTCATCCTCTGTCAGACGTGCCAGATCTGCCATCGCAGTGTACATATATACTGCCCGAACCGCATGTCCGGTGGCGACCTTTTGCTCTCGTACAGGCTGATGGGCCTGACAATATTCCAAATTTATGCGTTCCTGCGGCTTGCCGCCATAAAAGCTATAACGCCCGCGTTTTTCCCATTCCTGCTCTAAATAATTCGGTGCCTGTCCACGTTCATCAATGAAAAATTGACTCAGCTTCAAATACCGTTCTTCTTTTGTTAATCGATACAGCTTCACCAGTGCTAATTCGATCTCCTGATGTCCATCATAACCACGCATTTGGCCTGGCTCCGGTCCAAATTGCTCATCAATGTAATCGGCTAGCCGACAGACGACATCAAGCAGTTGCCGCTTGCCTGTCGCTTCATAATAAGCCACACCTGCCTCGATCATATGACCTGCGGTATATAGCTCATGACAATCCACCAGATTCGTCCAGCGCTGATCCGGTTCTTTAATCGTAAAATATGTATTCAGATAGCCATCTTCACCTTGCGCTTCGGCAATCAATGCGATCACATCATCGGTCATTTGCTCCAGTTGTGGGTCAGGCGATAACATTAATGCATATCCAACTGCCTCAATCCATTTGGCTACATCGGTATCCTGAAATACAAATCCATGAAACTCCCCATCCTGTCGCCCAGCAGCAATTTCAAAATTACGAATAGCCCGACTCGGTTCCGCATCAGGTACACGATCATGCAGAGCATCATATTGATACGGAATGACCACATCTTTCACCAGTTGCTGATATTGCGACCAGAAGTGATCGTTAATATGTACTTGCTTCGGACTGAGTGTATGTACGGAATGTTGGATTGATTTCATTATGAATCGGCTCCTTCTGAAAGTGAGTTTAGGGTATTTGACAATATTCCTCAGCAAAAAGATAACGCTTTCAAAAATAAAGGATGATCATTTATATTATTGTTAATTAATATCATATACATTAATAATAAACAAGAATAAATTACTCTTATCTGATTGATTTATCACATTAATTTATAACCTTTATGCTGCAATCACATGCCATAATGAAATTTATAATATAATAGGAATGGAGCAGATAAAAAACTAAGGAGAACATGCTATGCAGAACTTGAAGTTTACAACAAAATATAAAAATAATGACAAGCTTCGGACAAGTTTTTTTAAACTTGCTGCCGATACGTTTGATATTAATTTCGAACGCTGGTATCGGCAAGGCGGTTGGGGAGAACAGTATATTCCTTTTTCTTTTGTTGACGGAGATCAGGTAGTTGCCAATGCTTCCGTTAATACACTTGAACTGATCATCCACGGCCAAAGAACAAAGGCGATACAAATCGGTACGGTCATGACCGATCCAAACTATCGCGGTAAAGGACTATCCACTCATCTAATGAATCAGATTTTACAGGAGTACGAGCACACTGTTGATCTTATGTACCTTTTTGCCAATGAATCTGTGCTTGACTTTTATCCGAAATTTGGATTTAAGAATGTGGAAGAATGTCTATTTTCAACGAAGTACACATCTATCTCATCAAAATCTACAATCATTCGAAAACTCGATATCAATCTTGCAGCTGATTTACACCTTCTCAACAATTTTGCATCGAATAGACTACCTGTTTCGCAACGTTTTGCCACCGATCATACTGCGAGTGTCTTAATGTTTTATTGTTTGAACGTTTTTAACGAAAATATTTATTACTTGGAAGATCAAAACGTCATTGTTATTTATCAACAAAAAGACGATCATATCGAACTATTCGACATCATTAGTACAAACGAAATAAATATAAAAGATATTTCGGATCAAATTACAGACGAATATACGAAGCAAATCACGTTTCATTTTACACCTGATGGTCAAGGTTTAGAACTAAATAGCACTATGACGAATGAAGGCTTATTTGTAAAAACAGTTGGCGATACACTCTACCCTGCTCACGTTAAGCATCCCATCACATCGATTGCTTAGTTCTTTATTATGCATCATGAAGGAGGACAAGTCTGTGGACTTAATTCCGTTAAACTGCCCGAATTGCAACGGAAAAATCGAGTATAAAGAAGGAAAAGTATTAAAGTGCCCTTACTGTGGCACCGAGCTATTATTAAAACAAAATCAGGTCTACTATGTCGATCAAACGATTAATCATTATCATGGCACACCGCCTCCATCTAAACCGGCACCGACATTAACTGTTCCGATCCGGCTGTTGCTGATCGTGATGGTGCTCATCGTCGGTGGGGTCGGAGCGTATGTATACACCAGCATAAGCTCCAACTCTACGTACACAGACACAGAAGCCAATGTACCTGTGCGCACGATGCCGGAAAGCGAAGTACTGCTCTCTTTTGTGCGGGATATTTTCCATAAAGGATCTGCCCTGCCCACTGAAGCGGAACTGGCGCGTATTCGTTATTTGTCCGTCACCCATAATGAGAATGACCAATGGCAATTTACATATAGCTTCTCCGATCCTTTCAGCGATGAGAAAGCTGAGAAGGTCATTTATGTTACGCAGGACAAGAAGCTAAACAGTCAGCGCATTGACCAGCGTGATTTTGAGGCGTTCACGGGGCTGACATCACTCGACCTAACAGGAACATACGAAATTTCTCAGACGGATCAAACGACATTTGCCCATATGGCTGGACTTAAAAGCTATGGTGGTGCTTTTAATGAATCGTTTACGCAATTTTCTCGTTATTTTGGTAATAAAGCGAAGATAACTGAGCTTTCCGTCCAAATTCGCAGCAATCAGGAATTGGCACTACTATTGGAATTTCCACATTTAAGCTCGTTGTCGCTTACGTATGTAGACGAATCCGTCACTGATTTTCACTTATTGAACAAGTTACCGCTCAAGTCTTTATCGCTTGCAGCCGTTGATGACTTAGGCTGGTTATCGTCCATGAACGGGCTAACCTCCTTATCGATAGAACATAGTGACACTACAGATATGCAACCATTATTTGCTTTGACCCAGTTGCAACATCTGCGGCTCTCCTATTTAACGAATGTAAAATCGATCGATTTTGTGCAAAACATGCCTGCTTTACAAACACTGGATCTGGAAAGTGTAAACTTTTCCAGTTTGGAGCGCTTGAAAGATAAAACGTCCATTACGTCACTCCGTCTGGTATCGTTAAACCAGCTTAGTTCAGTCAAGACGATCAATACGTTGTCATCTCTGCGTGAATTATCGCTGTCCGGTTACTACAAAAATACAGAACCGTTACGCTTACCTAACGCAACGAAAGTAGAAATCCCGGCTTCTTTTCTTAACGAACTGAAAGCGCCTGCGGCAACCAGTTTAACACTTTACGATACAAGCGGAGAATTAAGTCTGGCTACAATCAGTAAATTTCCAAACTTAACACAGTTGTCCCTATGGAAGGTCAGCGATCTGACTCAGCTTAACGCGCTCGACCAGTTGTCCCATTTTCAGACGTTGACCATTTATGATTCTGCACTATACAGTGAGACCGATGCTTTATTTCGCTTAAAACAGGTGAAATCGCTGGTGTGCAGCGAATGTAGGCTGAATATTCAACAAACGGCTGCTCCGAATAATACTACATTGCAACAGTTAACGCTGGAGAAGCCTTACTTTGATGTAAATGGTGATTCCGTCACTGCCATTGACGAGGTGATGCCTTATTTTGCGAATATGACTGCGCTGCGTTCGTTCACTTTGCAAGACAGCAATCTATCTGCTTTAGCATTTATGAGCAACTGGAAAGCGATTGAAGAGCTTCATCTTGAGAACAATGCGATTTCTAACATCGAGACTTTGAGCAAGCTGCCCAAACTAGAGCGAGTATATTTGACAGGCAATTCGGTACAGAATAAGTCTGTATTAGGTTCCAGCGTGCAGGTGTATTAACTTGGATTCGTATCGTGTACACAGCATAGGATGTATATCAAATACAATCTGCATCAATAGGATTGTAGAATTGATGGAAAACAAGCCACTCTTTTAGGGAGTGGCTTGTTATTATGTGTAACCTTATGTTCTCACACTCTACCTAAACGCATACCCGAACAAATCAGGCTGACAGTCCCATCCATTTAGACTCATTTTTCTTCATTCAATTAACAGCTGCCTTGTGTACTCTGTTTATTTTCACTTCCAACCATGCTAGCCAGAGCTTCATATCCTAACTTATAAGTATAGCTACATAGGATCACGTTACTATTTAACATAAACTCATATAGATGTAGTTAGGACGGAACAGAGCAAAGGAAATAAAGGGAAAGAACGACTTCTAGTGTTAGCGATTTCCTAACACGCGGTTCAATGAAAAGGGATTTTTGCAACGCAAACTATCTTACTATTTCCAAGCACAGGAATCTACATTGTACTTCTACTCGGCAGATTCCTGTACGCTACTGAAGTCTGTCCCCTTACCTTGTCAGAGTCTAGCAAAACAGTTTGCGTACACGCTCTAGCTAACCCTAACTATTAAAATAACCCATCAATATGTCCATTGGCATCGATCTGCATTCGCTCTGCCGCTGGCACACGTGGCAGTCCTGGCATCGTCATCGTATTGCCTGTTTCCACCACGACAAAGCCTGCTCCTGCCGATAACGATACACGAGATACTTGAATCGTGAATCCGGTAGGTGCACCAAGCAATCGAGGCTGGTCGGTAAACGAATACGGTGTCTTCGCCATACATACCGGCAGATGACCAAAGCCTTCTGCTTCGAGTTGCTCTAATGTACGCAAAGCAGCGGGTGAGTAGACCGCTCCCTCTCCACCATAGATCGAGGTGATAATCCGCTCTATTTTATTCGTCAGTGAACATTCATTTTCATATAATGGCGTAAATGCTTGTGGTGCTGTCTCCAATAGATCGAGTAGCTGGCGCGCCATCGCTTCTCCACCCGCACTACCCTCTGCCCAAACACGAGATATTGCGGCTGGAACGCCCAGATGACTGCATTCCGCTTGGATCAGCTCCAGCTCTTGCTCCGTATCTCCGGTAAAATGATTGATCGCTACCATAACTGGGACCCCAAACGACTGCAAATTACGAATATGGCGGTGTAGATTCGCCATCCCCTGACGCAGCGTAGCCATAGCGTCTACCTCGGTCGGATCGGTAGGCTGTCCCGTTTCCGCATGTTGTCCATTGTACTTGAGCGCCTTCACCGTCACCACCAGCACAGCAGCAGAAGGTGTTAATCCAGACTGTCTACATTTAATATCGAAAAACTTCTCCGCTCCCAGCTCTGCACCAAATCCAGCCTCTGTCACGACCACGTCCGCCAGTTTGAGCGCTGTCTTCGTACCGATCACACTACTGCAACCATGCGCAATATTCGCAAATGGTCCTCCATGCAAAATGACCGGTGTTCCCTCTAGCGTCTGCACTAGATTCGGTTTAATCGCATCACGCAGCAAAATAGCCATGCCTTCTACCGCCTTCAGCTCACTGGCAGTGACCGGTGTTCCGTCATACGAATAACCGATCATGATCCGCGCCAGACGTTCTTTCAGATCGGTCATATGTTCGCTCAGGCAGAGAATAGCCATCACTTCAGAAGCGGATGTGATCAAATAACCACTTTCTCTCACATCGCCATTTCCACTGCCCAGACCGGTTACGATATTTCGCAAGCTACGATCGTTCATATCGACGGTCCGCTTCCACGTCATCCGTTTCGGATCAATACGCAGCTCATTGCCATGATACATATGATTATCGATCATCGCAGCGAGCAGATTATGCGCACTGGATATCGCATGAATATCACCTGTAAAATGCAAGTTAATATCATCAGCTGGCACAATTTGAGCTTGACCGCTTCCTGTCGCTCCACCTTTCATCCCAAAGCAAGGCCCAAGTGAAGGTTCACGCAGCGCTGCAATCGCGCGTGTACCAAGTGCATGCAGCGATTGGGCGAGACCGATCGATGTTAAAGTTTTTCCTTCGCCAGACGGTGTTGGGTTTATCGCTGTAACAAGTACCAGCTTCCCATCTGGCTTATGCTGCCATTGTTCCATCAGTTCAGGCTCTAGCTTGGCTTTATATTTGCCATACGATTCTATGTAATGAGTGTCAATTCCTATCTGCTTTGCAATTTCGCTAATGGGCTTCATATGCAAACTGAACCTCCTATGCTATCCTTATTTCTCTGGTATTATCCGGTATCGTTCTTACGTTTGCAACTAAATTGCAACGTGTTTGCGCTTTTGTCACATCTACGATGTAAAATAAAGTCGAATCTTGTTATAATCTATGACTGCGAATGCTTTATAACTACCTTTTGTACTGTGTATACAATTATTGCTAAGAATATACAGGCAACTGACCGAATTATAATATATAGTTTAAATTTTTTTAAATCAAAACATAAACACTAGTGTGAAAGCATGGTTGAGGGAGTGGAATGCATGGATAATGATATGAATGAAATACCTCCGCTTCTTGCTCTGGCTCTGGATGCGATCGAAGATTTTGTGTACATTATGCGAGTGCATAATGAGCAATTTTATTACAGTTATGTGAATCGTTCGGCTGCAAAATTCAGTGGTGTAAGCGCAGAAGATTTGGGAAAAACATTTTTTGAATGCTTTGCAAATGAACCGGAAATGGCACATTATTTGCACAATAAGTATATGAAAGCTTTATCCGCCGGGCAAAGCACACGCTTTGAGGACGGGAACGTGCTGCCCAACGGGAATTTGAGCGGAGAAAGCATTATTTCACCCCTGCGTGGACCTGATCAGCGCATTACGCATCTGATCTGTGTTACGCGGGATTATACCGAACGGAGCCGGTACGAAGAGAAACTGAAATTTTACGCATACTATGACGAATTAACGCATTTGTTTAATCGGCGTTTCCTGTATGAGTATGCGATTAACAAAGGGACATTGTTTTTGCTGAATATCGATAATTTCAAAAGTATCAATGATATGATGGGACACGAAAGCGGAGATGCACTGCTCATTCAAGCTGCTGCGCGAATTAAACAGCAGTTCAACGATGGAGAAATCATTTGCCGGCTGGGCAGTGATGAATTTCTTATGGTCTGTCAGAAAAGTGATCGATCCGCCTACCAGACGGCTCAAATGATGCTACGAGCACTTGGTGGTACATTTACCCTAAAGGATCGCGAAGTCAAAATTACAGCCAGTATCGGTATCGCTCCATTAACACAGGGAATGAACACTCAGACCGCGCTACGTCACGCCGACATTGCACTTCATTATGCCAAAGGACAAGGACGCAGTCGCTATCATATCTTTGATACTTCGCTTCGTTATGAACAAATTGTACGATTTCATCATGAACTGGCGCTTAACCATTGTGTGGAAAGAAATGAACTACAGCTGTTATACCAGCCTATTTATAGCACACAGAAGCATCGGGTCGTTGTTGTTGAAGCATTGCTGCGCTGGTACAAAAATCATGAGCAGCTTGTATCGCCTGCTGAATTTATACCTGTAGCGGAAGAAACAGGTTTGATCATCCCGATCGGCGACTGGGTGATTCGTCAAGTATGCCGTGATCTGCCATTACTTCAACGTAAATATGGCAATGGAATTCGCATTGCAGTCAATATTTCCAGAATTCAGCTGGATGATCCAGATTTCATTTACCGCTTAAATCAAATATTGCTGGAAGAACAGGTGGATGCTAGCTATATTGATCTGGAAATTACCGAGAGCGTAGCGACAAGTAATGCCGTTGAAGAACAATCTTCCCTGCTCAAATTACGCGAGCAAGGCTATACCATTTCACTGGACGATTTTGGTACCGGCTATTCTTCACTAAGCATGCTCACCAGGCTACCGATCGACAAAATTAAAATTGATCGGTCATTTGTAACTCAGATGAACCCGCCTGTGCTCAAAGCGTTGATCACGATGGCTGAAGCGCTGAATTTACAAGTAGTAGCAGAAGGAATTGAAGATCAAGAGCAATGGGATCGACTGGTAGAACTAGGATATACCGAATTTCAAGGATACTGGTTTAGCTATCCGATGCCAGCTGGCAATTTGCCGGATCTGGATCATCTCTTTCCTGCCTAGTCTGACGATCAGCTCGATCATATAACGGTGACGAGCATGCTATATACACATAGAGAACAGGGTCAAGCTCCTAGAAATACAACAAAAAAGCTACTCGCATCTTGTGGCGGCAGCTTTTTTGTCTTGTTGAGTTTTCCTGTATCGTTAATCGTTAGCGTATGAACACAATGTAACGCGAATCGTTATTGTACGTTGATATTCCAGTTGGTAACCGTCAGCTTACCACTGCCGCTCATCACGTCTGTACCGAATGTTACACCGCTAATATAATCGCCTGTCGTCATCAGCTCATTGCGATCCAGCAAGTTTTTCACAAAATCAGTCAGATTCAGTGAGATCATATCGGTATTCGCTGTTCTTACAAAAGTATAGGTTACGTTATCGTTCATATTGGAAGAGGTTACGGTGTTATCGCTATTACTTGTGCTACGATATACGTTCCAGTTCGAGCCACCGATACTTACCATATCGATCCATTGTCCCCATGCACCCATATCGCTATCCATCATAATGCTAGTATCACTAGAAGCCATCCCTGCGTTACCGCTAAATACATTGGTGCCTGTACTTGTTTCAGTACGATTCGACATATCCGAAGCATCCATCATGTCGGTATCTTCGGTCATTGCTGGATTCGCCGAAGTGGATGTGATCACTTTAATCGTTGCTTTTGGTGATGTTTCCATGCCTGCTTTCTGCGTATTATGAATATAGAGCGTATAGCCTGTAGCATAATCACCAGTTACATCCGCTGTAGAATACGCAACTGAAGTATCAATGTTTTTCATTTGCGTGCTGCGGCTGGATGTATTGCTGCGTGAGTTATCACGGAACACATCGACTGGCATATTGCCTGCTCCTTCATATCCATTTGTCCAATGCCAGCCATACGAGATTGCCGGTGAGGATTGAAGTCCTGTTGCATCAGCTGGGTAAGCCCATTTATATCCAAAGGAGTTCGCATTATCATAAAAAATCGATTGTCCGTTTGTCATGCTTTGATCGGAAGACGTCATACTGCCTGTGCTACCCGCCCAACCTGTATTCGCCAGATAGGTGTTGCTGTTCAACGTAAAGCTGCCGGTTGTATCTGTATTTTCCTCAGCAAACGCTGCGCCAGGAAGCAAAAGCGATGCCGCAAATGTCATAGAAGCAAGTACACAAACTGGTTTTTTAAAAGTCGATTTTTTCGTCATACATATTCCCTCCAATGATGTTGTTTATTTGTTGTTATGAGAGATCGATATACACTAAAACGAGGTTTACATAACAATTTGCGTTTACTGTATAATTAAAAAGCACAGTAATTGCCATCTACTCTCCTTATTTTGCTATATTGATTGTTTATCCATATAAGGATGAGTTCACGCAAGCTTGCCGTTCTGGTATGCGTCCCTGTGACCGGGCAAAACTACCCATGCAGCGGACAATGATATCCATTTCGGCTCCGTCAGACCGAAGATCGTGAAGCGGCAATGCCACAACTATGTAGCCCAGCACACTTACGCTCCCAGCTTAACTTTCAAATTGTATATCGACGTTCCCAGATATTATTTACCCAGCCTTCCGTCTATACTAACTACTTTTACCAAAATCATTTCAAAAATTTCCAACTTATGTCACAAAGTACACGGATATAGCTAGTTCAACAGTGCCAATCTCAGCGTATAGCAGATGATTCGTTGTATACTCCCATTCACCATATGATAACGTTCTCAATCCTACATTGCCCTATAATCCATATCCTTTAAACGATCGAAAAAGCCGTATCGGAATGATGGCATACGATGCACATCGTTCCAATACAGCTTGTCCTACCTTCTAACATGATAGTTATTGTTGTTCCGATCAATCGGCTGCCAGTACACGCTCTGCATAGACAGTCGTGCGATTACGTCCTTCTCGCTTGGAAGTATAGAGCGCTTCATCCGCCTTAGCGATCAACTCTTCAGGCATCGTGCCTTGCTCTGGAAAGCCAATAATACCGAGCGAGATCGTGATCCGCTCTCCCGATGGGCTTGGCGTATTGCTCACAATATGACGCAAACGCTCTGCCACGCGATAAGCTCGCTCCTTATTCGCACCACGCAGCAGGATGCCAAGTTCTTCTCCTCCATAGCGAAAACATAAATCGCCTTCACGCGATACATTACGCATCGTTGCTGCTAGAAATTGAATGACCTGATCGCCCATCGGATGACCATACGTATCATTAACGAGCTTAAAATGGTCAATATCCAGCATAATCATCGAAAATGGTTCTTCCTCCAGACACCAGGCTTCCAGCGTAGCATCGAAATTACGGCGATTAGCAAGTCCGGTTAAACCATCCAATGCCGTCTCTGTATGCAGCTTGCGAATATATTTTTGCATCTGTCTGGCTGTCATTCGCAGACTGGAATACAGCAACTTGATCTCATACGTGGCCGAGCGAATCGGAGGCATATCATCCATACTCCACTCTTTGAGCATACGGTTAGAATACTCAGCGAGCATATGGAGCGGTCGAACGACTAGATAAGTTAATATCCACCCGGCTGCTAGTGTAATAAACAACAACGGTAGCGACTGTAAAATGCTACTCTCCAATAAATTGTTAAGCGGCTCATTCACAATATCTGCCGGTGTCTGAGACACGATGCCCCAACCCGAACTCATATTGTATGCGTAACCTGCATAAAACTGTTTTCCATTATTGTCTGTATATTCAATCGAACCGTTCAAACCTGCAATCACTTTCCATACGGCATCGTTAGAAGCGATATTTTTCCCAATCATCGTCGCATCGGGATGGAAAATAACATTGCCTTTGGCATCCACTGCAAATATATACGAGCCATTTGACTCGTATTTTTGCTGTAAGATAAGCTGTAAAATATTCGAGTTGTGTAAATAAATCGTTCCACCGATATAACCGTAATAGTTATTGTTTTTATCAAACAGCGGACTTGTCACCAAAATGAGCAAATTGCCCGTCTTACCGATAAAAGGGTCCGTTATAACCGGCTCTCTCAGCTTCATCACCGAGCGTACAATCAGACTATCCACATTCGTCCCCACCTGTAATGCTTTCTTATTGGATGGGGCGATTTCGATCAGTGTATGATCCTTCCGAACAATACTGATAGACTCAAAATATTCATGATGTGTTGCATACAGATCATTTAAAAGCGCTGGGTCCATAGTTTCATTACGCTGCCAGATTGACGCCATCGAATTGACGCTATTCTGAATACGAACGAGCAAATCACCCGTAGCTGAAGATAGATCCATAGCGCGATCATAATTGCCGCTCAGATAGTTATCGACCAGGGATTGCCTGCTGACACTATACGAAGAATGAATAGAAATCAGCATCGTGAGTACAATGGATACAACAATAATAAAGCTAACAATAGTTACAAGTTTAAACCCCTTTTTAGGATGGAAACTCAATTGCATCCCACCTGGCAACAAATTAGTATATCGTCAACATCATACCATAAGCACTGTACCAAAACAAAGCAGAATAGCTGCTTTTTTACGTGCACTCCAGCTATCCTTTCGTATGAACTTCAGCTTATGGATACAACTTAATTTCCGGAGCGCACGGCTGCCGGACTTTTCAGCTTGGAGAGCGTTTTATGAATCCAGATCGCTGCCTGTGCTCCCTCGCCCATCGCAATATTCGCCTGTTCCGAATGGGCTGCTAGATCACCCGCCACCCACACATTTTCAATATTGGTCATTTTGGAACGTGGATTGGTTTCAATATGATGATTGTGTAGGGTTTCCACGCCTAACTGCTCAGCCAGCTCGGAGTTCACATGATTGCCGCCGAATGCAATAAAACCGCGTTCAGCAGCAATCGATCGACCATTTTCCAATTGAACAGCTTCCAGCATGCCACCGCTGCCATGACTTACACTGCGAACAGGAGAATCGATATATTCAATTCCATGTTCCTGTAGTTTCTGCATCGTTTCCGACTTGAACGGTTTACCTTCATGATTAATGTACAGCAGCTGATCGGTACGCGGTGTCAAAATGAGTGCCATCTGCGCGCCTGCTTCACCTGCGCCAATCACGACCGTGCGACGGCCTTAAATCTCGTATCCGTCACAATCCGGGCATACATATACACTGAATCCGAGCGTCTCACGCAGTCCCGGCAATCTGGGGAAGCGATCAATCAAGCCAGTTGCTAATAGCAGGGTACGTGCGCGATAACTCTCTCCCTCGGCGCCTTTTAACAAAAAATGATCATCCTTCTGCTGTGCTTCCAGGATACGATCCTCGTGAAACTCGATTCCAAGTGGCTCGGATTGCTGTCTGCCCATCTCCCGTAGTTCCTCACCAGACACCCCGTCTGGAAAACCAAGCAGATTGCCATAGTTTTGACATAGCGTTGAGCGTCCTACACCTGCATCAATGACCAGCACACGATGTGCTGAATATCGTCCAAGCTGGAGCGCTGCCTGAAGTCCGGCAATGCCTCCACCTACAATAATACAATCGTAATACGTATTGCTATCAATCATCGTATAGCCCCCTCTGGCTAGATTCATATGAGCATCCCGCATAATGATGCTTATACGTTAATATGTAAACTAGTGGCTCTCATTGAAACGGGAACTGCTTTGTTTCTCCCTGTATTCTGCTTGAAATGCTCGTTTATAAACAAAATCCTGCCATTTTTAAACAATGACAGGATCAGATGTATTCGATATTTATTTAATGAATAATCGGGAAAATATAAGATGATTGTTGGACATATTACTCCGTAATATCGTCAGGTGTAATTTCGTACAATGTGCTGGTCATCATACCTAGACCACCAAATCCAGCTTCATCTCGGGACGAATTCATCATACCGCTACGATCTTTCGTCTTTGAATCTGTAGACGTTGCGCCCTGCGCGTCGGTTGTTAGGGCATTTTGAATAGCAGAGCTTGAGCTTTCTTGCCATTCAGAAGAAGGCACCTCTTTTCCATGCTCTTTAATCCATTGTGTCACTTCCGTGGAACCGCCGCGTCCGATATTATTTAATAGGAAATATTTTACCTCTCCATTGCGGATGAGTGTTTTTAGCTTATCTACAGTTAAGATCGGATCATTGCCATTGTATCCGCCCATCGCCATTACCGCTTTGCCTGTTCGGATAATATAAGCGGAAGCCGAGTTCGCATTGCTTACAGCAAACAGGTATTTCTCGCCATGATTGTTTGCTGTTACATACTGAAGTAGCTTCTCATTGACTGAATCAGCTAATCCCATGCCGCCTTTTGAACGCGTGCGTGAGGTGCCTGATGTCTGGCCGCCTGCTGATGGTGCATTGCCGTTCATCGCATCATCGGCTGCTCCCTGCGCAGACGTTCCTGTTCCTCCACTAGCATTCCCCGTCCCCGGATTCGCAGACGTATCACGATGCGTTGCCGTTAACTGCGCATCTCGATCACCCGGCCTTGCACCTCCGCCAAAGCCCATTTCCGTAATCGGTCCTCCATACGGTAGGGCAATATTGCTGGATGGATTCACCAATGGGAACGATGACCAGTAGAGTGGTGTCAGTAGCAATGCGCCCACAGCTGCCGATACGATATAAGCCTTGCCACGACTCATCGTCTGTACCCGAGTGCCAATCAACAGTCCGACTGTAATCAATGCACCCAGCCCTGCGATCAAATAAAACCAGAATGAAGCAATTTCATGACGATACGGATAGATCACATACAGTTGGAATGCCGTTGTCGCAGCCACATTCACAGGCAACAACCAGACTAGCCAGCCTTTACCCTGCCGGTAATATCGCCATTGTGCAAGTAGCCCAGCAGCAGCAATCGCAGCGACTGGCGGCGCAAGCATAATTAAATAATATTGATGGAAAAAGTTGGCGATACTAAAAAATGTACCGACCGGAATGAGCCATAACAGCCAGAATACGATTTCCGTATACTTCCGTTCGCGCCAGTTCCCTCTACGCAAACGAGCAAACAGCGCAATCAACGATATAATCGCAAACGGCAACAACAGACTTGCTTGTCCAGACAATGCTTTTTGGAACAGACGCAATGGCCCTGCATTACCGGTATTGAACATCCCGCCGGTACGACGTTGTACATCGCCACCGTTATCTGAAGGTTGTAATAAGCCTCCCTGCATCATCCCTGCGCTAATCGGATTCGCTACCGCACTTCCTGCGGATGTGTTGCTGGCAGATGTAGTGCTTGTATTCGCTGGAGCATTGTTCATACCTGGTGGCATACCGCCACCACCGCCCATGCCGCCTGTTTGCGTTTCTCCAGTCAAACGGCTTAAACCGTTGTAACCAAATGCCAGCTCCAGCACAGAATTCGTCTGGCTACTACCAATATAAGGGCGCTGACTGGCTGGAACGCTGTCCACGATCACAGGCCAGGATAACGATACACCTGCCAGTATGACCGTACTCAGTACTAGTACAGACAACTTCTTTTTCCAATTCACTTTAAAGGCAATCAGATAAAACACATACATCGCTGGCAAAATCATATACGCCTGTAGCATCTTTTCATTAAAGGCGACGCCAATCATCGCAAAGGCGCCCAAGATCCAGCCGATTTTGTGTAAACGAATGCCTTTGAGCAGCATCCATGTTGCGAGCAGCAATGTGAATACGAGTAAGCCATCCACATTGTTCGAGCGTTGTACAGCTACAGCAACCGGTGTGAGTGCCATAAAAAGTGCGGCAACCCTTGCCGTCTGGATGCCAAAAGTGGGCTTCATAATGAGATAGATCAAGCCAACCGAGCCTACACCTGCCAGTGCAGCAGGTAAAGTGACGCTCCAGCCGTGCACACCAAATATAGCCGCAAACCATGTTTGCAACCAGAAAGCTACAGGCGGCTTATCAATCGTAACAAAGCCCGCAGGATCAAATGAAGCATAGAAAAAATTGTGAAAGCTTTGAAGCATACTCGTCACGGCAGCCGTATAGTAGGAATTAGCGTTACCATTATGCCATATGTGCCATATATTCAAAAAGGCAGAAAGCAGCAAAATGAGGATTAAGGGAATATCTACCCTTGAACGAGATACAGTAGTGGTGTTGGATTCCATTGAACTTCCTCCCAAATCATAATTGGATGATCTGACGCATCCTGTACGTGATCGGCTATGTAGAATAGAGCCTATCCGCCATAACCGGTTAGCGGTGTTCAGATCGTAATAACGATAACCTACAGATTACAGATCTGATGGCTCTATTAAATAAGATGTATATGTATTTTGTATGAACAACATTAAGAATAGCCCATAACAATCTTAAAAATTCATAAAAAATAGAGTACCCGCGATAGATGATCCTTTTCCTCAAACCAATAATATCGATATCTTCCTATAATTGGTTGAAAAAACAATCCCTGCTGGTACTCTAACGCCAGTTTGCGAATTCCATACTGACCTATGCTCATTTCCATTTATCATACAATTCCTGTATGGAGTTGCTTCTCCAGTTCACAGACGGTACTTGCCCAGTCTATAGACTGATTCATAGTAGCTTACTTCATAGCGATTTATAGTGGCTTACTTTATAGTATACCGACAACAATCGTATGGATCATCATTATGATCTTATACCGTTTTTATTTCTTATTCATTAATTAGCCGTTGCTACGTTCTTTATCAAAAAAGTAGTGTTCGTAACGAATCTGATCTGCTTCAATAAACAACTTGCCATAGGAATAGCGTGGCTGCATTCGTTTGTCTGTAGGCGAGCCAGGATTGAATAGTAATACGCCCTGACGCTCCTCTGCAAAAGGAACATGGGAATGACCAAATACAATCACATCCACTTCATCCGGTTCAAAAGATTGAAAAGCCCGGTCTGGCGTACTTCCTCGAAATCCTCCATCACCATGAACGATCCCAATTCGCTTGCCGCCAGCTGTAATGAGCTTGCGCTGTCCCAATCGCTTCACAATGTCGCTCGGATCATTGTTGCCTGCTACCGCTTCAACAGGCGCCAGTTGCTCTAGCCGTTCATGCACACCCCAATCACAAAAATCACCTGCATGAATAATAAGTTCAGCATCCGCCAGTCCCTCGATCAATGTCTTCGGAAGGGCTAACCGATGACTGAGTAAATGGGTATCTGATACGACTCCAATGATCATAAGTTCCTCCTTCGGCTCGTTTGCTGCCTATTCATAATATAGTATTAGGCATCATATCCATACAGAAGCTTATCGTTATCTACATTTTCCTATAAAGCGATGTCTCCCTATCGTAGCCCATTTTGCAATGCAGTTCAAACTATCGCTATTCATTTATAAAAAAAGAGACAGCCCTTAACGGACTGTCCAATGCGGAGGTCATACAATATAGATTAACAGTGCTCTCCATCAAGCATAAGGCGATGCTCCCTTGTCGGCTACTACGATAGGGGGGAGACCCGATCACGGTAGAATGGAGAGAACACCGATCAATCACTACGAGGGATGATATTATTCATTAGTAGTTGTTCAAAATTTAGATCATTGCCTATAGAACGTAGGCGTAAACGGTTTTTACTGGGACAAACACTACTTCGGCAAAGAATAAGGGGGAGGGCTTCAGAACTTCCATATTGTATAGGAAATCGCTGGAGACAGCTTAGCTGGAGCATTCAGCGCTGCTTCAGGAATTCCGTATCGCATAGGAATCTACGGAATGGAAAATATTTATAGATTTTCGTGCTCAAAAGTCGTGCTTTCCCCTTATTTCTGTCCCGTAGTGAAGTGCTATATGCACACTCATGATCACTATCATGATCACTAATTAATGGTCATGAATAATTAATCGTTATGAAGCATCTGTAGCATCAATCATGAAGCATCTGTAGCATCAATCATTTAGTTTATATTTCAAGCAGTCACAGGGCTACTCGTAAAATCAAGTGGCTGCCTATCTCAAAACACTCATGCTTGTTTTACAGCGACTGGCTTCGACTTTGCCTGTACCGAGTCGATCGCAGCGGAACGGCGTTCTTCCGGTGAACCGGATGCTTGGATCTTCTGCACTTTGTGCACGACTTCCTTATTAGGCAAGTAATGGAGCGATTTAATGTAACGAATCGTTTTCGTTTTGGCACGCATAACGATCGAATGCGTTTCCGCACGCTCATCTGCCAAATAACGAACACCGCCCAGAATCTCGCCCGGTGTTACACCCGTTGCTGCAAAGATTACATCATCTGTACCAATCATATCCTCCATCGTCAGTACACGATAAGGGTCCTCAATGCCCATCGCTTTGCAGCGTGCAAATTCATCTGCATTCGCGGGCATCAATCGGCCCTGAATTTCACCACCGAGGCAAGATAAAGCTGCGGCTGCAAGCACACCTTCAGGTGCTCCACCTGAACCGATGTACAGATCAATGCCGGCTTCAGGAAAAGCAGGTGCCATCGCGCCAGCAACATCTCCATCACTCAGGAATTTGATACGCACGCCTGTTTTGCGAAGCACTTTAATAATGCTTTCATGACGATCACGATCCAGAATCATAACGGTCAGATCAGCCATCTTTTTGCCGAGTGCCTTTGCTGCCTTACGCAGCGTCACATCAACCGGGTCTTCAATACTCAGCTTGCCTACAAGCGCAGGGCCTACCGCCAGCTTTTCCATATACATATCTGGCGCATGCAGCAGATTCCCTTTATCCGCCACAGCGATAACGGACAACGCATTATTCAGCCCCTTTGCTACGATAGCCGTTCCTTCCAGTGGATCAACAGCTACATCCACTTCAGGCGCCTGCGTACTGCCTACCTTTTCTCCAATATAAAGCATTGGAGCTTCGTCCATTTCCCCTTCACCGATGACGACAGTACCATTAATGGATACGGAGTCGAACATCGCTCTCATAGCGAGCGTTGCCGCTTCATCTGCGCTGTTTTTGTCACCGCGTCCCATCCAGGGAGCCGAAGCCAACGCCGCTACTTCCGTTACTCTTACAATTTCCAATGCTAATTCGCGTTCCATGCCTTCCACTCCTTTTTGTGGGTTTTCAAAGAGAAATGATTTTGTTATGTTGCTTATAATAGCATCTTTGTTTGTATTTTTGTTGATTTTTTTGAAAATTTTCTTGTAAAACAATTTTATAATGTTGATAAGTTAAAATTATATGTAAATTAGCTCATTTTTCACGACATAAAACAACATTTATTTTTGGGAATATAGTCCTTTTTTATAGTTGTTTTCTGTTTTTTTATCATTTCTTTTACAACCGATGTAACTTTAAAACAATATATTCCTACTAAAATAGTTGCTAAGACTCAATTTGCAAATTGAAAACAATTTACATAAATATACACAATAAAAAGACGACTGATCGGGGGATTGATCAGTCGTCCGTATATAATGATAACCAAAACCAACATTACATGTCCGTTTCCAACATTTTTACTCAACATGAGTATTATACAAACCATCATGTGGCTACTACAGTTTAGTACAAACATGGTGCTGATTGCTTGAAGTCACGCATCCTTTATCCAGCTCTCTGTACGATCTGAGACATATACCACTATACCGCAGCCTACAGGAGCAAAGCTGCTTTCCTCAAGCGGTTATCATGAATAACGCGAGCTGTTGGCTTAGAAAATACCTACAGCATCAAATGCGTTTTTCACAGAAGTAGTCTGACTTGCACTCGCACCATACAGATCAGTTGATGCTTGCGTCATCGCTGCACGGAAATCTGCAAAATCAGAAGTTGAAGTTAAATACAGTGTCAGCGCACGGTACACGATCGCGATTGCCTGACTGTTACCGATACCTTTAACGTTCACGCCTTCAAATGTACCACCACTGGACAGCAGGTAAAACGCTTTGTTTGGAATACCGCTGTTCGTGTGCACGCCACCATAGTCGCCTGCCTCCGTATTAGGCAAGTTTTTATAATCGTCCATATGTGCTGGATCACCATACAGCGTTGGATCAGCCATAGAGCGAAGCGCATCGCCGGATTTGCCCGGTGTGTACACATCTTCGCCAATCAACCAGTCATTTTTACCTTGAATCACGCTACCAAACATATCAGCAATCGCTTCATTTAATGCACCGGATTGATTCATATATTCAAGGTTCGCTGTATGCTCGACTACACCGTGTGTCATTTCGTGACCAACCACATCAAGCGCACCGGACAGGGCAGTGAACACTTTACCATCTCCATCACCATAGACCATATACGAACCATTCCAGAAGGCGTTGTTATAGTTAGTGCTATAGTGTGTTACCGAGCGAATGCTCATGCCTGCACCATCGATACTGTTACGGTTGAACGTATTTTTGTAGAAATCATATACTTTCGCCGCATACGCATGTGCGTCTACTGCTGCTGGATCATTGAATACCGAGCTTGTGCTGGAAACGGTCGACAGCGAGCCGGATGTACGATTATTGATCGTGTACGTTTCGATGCCGCCCCCACGGGTCGTATCACGCAGCAGATAACGTGTGCCAGACTGAGTCACAGATAGCGATTTCGTATCGCCCAGTACGCCTTTACCTGTGCCTGTTGCATGCTCCAGCAGATCATATTGGAACAGGATCGAACCGGATTTGGCATCTACGAAGTAGCGAGTACGTAGCGGCTCTGGATCAAGTACATTCACTTCGGTCACATAAACGAGACGTGCATCTTGATCTTCAGGTGCATAGATGTACAGTTTCGCTTGCTCTGGACTCATCTCTTCACCGAGTGTGCCGATTTTGGAAGCTGCATCTTTCTCAGCAATTTGAATAGCCTGTGAAGCGCTAATGTTCGGTGTTACCAGATCATCGATCGCTTTTGTATCGTTTGGTGTACCGTACACATCGTCTGTCACTTGAGCTTCTACTTTAGTTTCACCAGTGTTCAGCTTACCGTACACATCCTCTACCACTTTACCCATATAGAGAGAAACATTGCCGGCTTTGTCAAAGTGTAGTGTCTGTTCTGCCCCATAGATGGGAACCCCTTTGTACGTTTGAGCCAGACGATAATGATCTGTACCTGTTTGGGAATCCGGGGCACGCTTGGTGATCTCGAACAGTTCTTTTACATTTTCAGATGATGCACTGTTAGGAACGAGCGAACGCTTTTGTTTTTCTAGGAACTTCCATACTTTATCATCGTTCGAAGAACCACTAATATTCGTTTGGATGATCATTTTCGGAGTGTAATCGCCGAGTGGTGCCAGCTCACTTGCACCTGCTGCAAAAATGGAAGTGTTAGCACTGAGTAACAATGTACCTGCGAGTAAAAAACTTGCTGTTTTTTTCATAGAATTATCCCCTATTCATGTGAAATGGTAAAGCTGTACCTGAGAGAACGATTGCTGCTGTTGTCTGTATCGTTTGGTTAGCCCGTCCACACCACGGTTTCGATTCAGAGCAACGATTATGTACGAGATATCCGCCAGTCTATAACTGTGTATGCCTCACCTTCCTTTTATTCCATTGTGTTGTAAATAATGTAACACCTTAGTATGTGTTGGAAGAATATTATCATGATTCCTAAAGAAAATAAACCCTTTTTTAGATAAATCAAAGCAATTTTTTATATTTTTTGGATTACAGATAACATTTAGCGTTACATTATTCAACAATTGGTCAAAAATGGATGCTATGTATTGACACCTGTTCAATTATCGCTATAATGCTACTTTCTATATGAATATAGCGGAGCAGCCGGCATGCATAATATGCACGTCGACTGCTCCGCTATTTAGCAGGAAGAAGGAATCAATATTAGTTAATGCCTACTGCGCTCAGCGAGTTTTTCACAGCTGTTGTTTGTGTAGAGTTTGCACCGTACAGATCTGTAGAAGCCTGAACAAGTGCCGAACGATAGTTCGAGAAGTTAGATGTCGATGTCAGATAGTATGTCAGTGCACGATAAACGATCTGGATCGCCTGGGAGCGACCGATACCCGTTACATTTACACCGCCAAATGTGCCACCCTGTGCCAGCAAGTAGTATGCTTTGTTCGGGATACCACTGTTTGTATGCACACCGCCATTGTCAGCGCTTGTGTTGTTATAGTCTGCCATACGTGCTGGTTGTCCACCTTTTGTTGGATCATCCATGTAGCGAAGCGCATCGCCGGATACGCCAGGTGTGTAGATCGCGTCACCAACCATCCAGTTCTTACCTTCGATTGTATTACCGAAAATATCCGAAATGGACTCGTTCAGTGCGCCGGATTGACCGTAATATTCCAGATTAGCTGTATACTCGGTAACACCGTGCGTCAACTCGTGGCCGACTACATCCAGATCGCCAGAGAAGGCAATGAATTGTGAACCGTCGCCATCACCGTATACCATCTGGGAACCATTCCAGAACGCGTTGTTATAACGTGTAGAGTAATGTGTCGTGGAGCGAATCGCCAGACCATTTCCGTCGATGCTGTTGCGATTGAAGTTAGATTTGTAGAAATCGTATACTTTTTGTGCATACGCATGCGCATCAACAGAGGCTGGATCGTTAAATGTGCTGCTGCTGCTCGTTACTGTGCTGCCTGGCAACGATGTACGGTTGGAAGCCGTGTACGTTTGGATGCCTTTGCCACGTGTGCTATCTGTCAGTACATAAGAAGAACCGGATGTGCCTACAGTAAATGTTTTTGTATCGCCCAGTACGCCTTTACCTGTACCTGTTGCATGCTCAATCAGATCATATTGGAACAAAATCGAACCTGTCTTTGCATCGATAAAATAACGAGTACGCAGTGGAGAAGGCTCCAGTACGTTGACTTCCGTTACATAGGCCAGGCGGGCTGCTTGATCTTCAGGTGCATAGATGTACAGCTTCGCTTCTGGTGTTTTTTGTGCTTCGCCGAGAGAGCCGATTTTGGCAGCAGCATCTTTTTCAGCAATGGAGATGGCTTCGGAAGCGCTAATGTCTGGTTTAACCAGATCATTTTTCGTATCTGCTGCATATACATCTTCGGTTACGGCTTGTTTGGAGTCGGAAGCTTCCAGCTTAGTGGATACATCTTCAACGACCTGACCCATGTACAGGGATACATTGCCCGCTTTGTCAAAGTGCAATGTTTGCTCTGCACCGTATACTGGAATGCCCTGGAATGTCTGGTTTAGACGATAGTGCTCTGTACCGGTTTGAGAATCAGATTGACGTTTGGTGATCTCAAACAGATCTTTTACATCAGCCGAAGCAGAATTATCGCTTACGATCGTACGCTTTTGCTTCTCCAGGAACTTCCATACTTTAGCGTCACCGCTTGCGCCAGTGATGCCTGTTGTTTGCGTAATCAATTTTGGCGTGTAATCGCCGAGTGGAGCCAGATCATTTGCTTCTGCTGCGAAAGCGGACGTTGTAGCACCAACGAGTAAACTACCTGCAAGTAAAAGACCAACTGTTTTTTTCAAAGTATTCTCCCCTGTTCACTTGGTTTTTTTGTAATGCAAATGGTGGAACTTTCTTCACTACTGGAAAGATCCTGAAGCCAAACATACGTATTGCTTTTGCCACATGCACTGCCAGCTATGTATAGCGGCCTGCCCTTGCTAAGTACGATCTCACTATTAGCGCTTCCTCACCTCGCATCAGCCGAATTGGCAATTAATGGAACACAATTGGTGTCGGGAGAAAGCGTATCACGATTCCTAAAAAAAATAAATACCCTTTTAACTAAAAAAATGAAAAATTATTCAAATTAGCTCAATAACTAACATGAAAGGTGCATTTAATTAACAAATGGTCAAATAAAATCGCTTTTTATAACGCAAATAAGACTTATAGATACGCACCCACGTAACTATAAGTCTTATCTTACATACTGTTTAAGCGAATTTGTTATTTTATATAGGAATCGCGAATAAATCAGGACGTTTGCTGCCGTTTTATTGCTTCTTTAAGCTACTGTATTGTAAAAAATGGAAGTCAGTTACAATCGCGGTTGATTGAATACGACAAATTTGGTCTCCAGCATATCTTCCATCGCATACTTCACCCCTTCACGACCTATCCCACTTTGCTTTACGCCTCCATACGGCATCTGGTCTACCCGGAAGGATGGAATATCATTCACAATGACGCCGCCGACCTCCAACTGACGAATCGCTCGGAACGCTGTATCCAGCTGTGTCGTATAAATACCAGCTTGCAATCCATAATCCGAATCGTTAACCGCCTGTACCGCTTCCTCCATATCGTGTACCCGATTAATCATCACGACCGGCGCAAATACTTCGCGACAGGCAACGCGAGCTTGCGGCGACACTTGCAGCAGCACGGTCGGCTTTAAGCAGCCATCTGCCAGTTCATGACCATACGCGACTTCTGCTCCCTGTTCCACTGCTTCCGCAATCCATTCTAACGCGCGCTTTTGCTCCTTTTCAGAGATCATTGCCGCTACATCGGTATCTTCCTCTAATGGATCACCAAGTTTTAACTTTGCGGTAGCAGCAACAAATTGCTCTACAAACGAGTCAAAAATCTCCTCATGCACATAAATACGCTGTACCGATATACAGACCTGTCCCTGATTACCAAAAGCACCGCCTACCGCGCGATCGATCATTGCCGGTATATCCGTGTCCTTATCAATAATGAGTCCAGAGTTCGAACCGAGTTCCAGCGTTACTTTTTTCAAACCTGCTCGTGAACGAATCGATATGCCAACGGCAGGACTACCTGTAAAAGAGAGTGCCTTCACGCGATCATCAGTCACAATCGTATCGCCAACCGTCTTGCCGTCACCTGTTACTACATTTAATGCGCCCGCTGGCAAACCCGCTTGTTCTAATAGCTCTGCCAATAAGAACGAAGATAACGGTGTCTGTTCAGCTGGCTTCAATACTACGGTATTGCCAGCTGCAAGTGCCGGCCCTACCTTATGAGCAACTAGATTCATCGGAAAATTAAATGGAGTGATCGCTCCAACGACGCCCACAGGTTCTTTGATCGTATAGCCAAACTTGCCTTCACCCGTTGCCGCCGCATCCAAAGGCACGGTTTCACCATGAATACGCTTTGCTTCCTCCGCTGAAAACTTATACGTCTCAATTGTACGGGCAACTTCGGCGCGGGCAGCTTTAAGCGGCTTCGATCCTTCCAGTGCAATCAGCAGAGCCGCTTCTTCTTTCCGTTCCTCCAGCAATCGCACAAGTTGTTCCAAAATACCTGCTCGTTGATGTGCAGGCAATTCTCTCATTACTTTTGCCGCTTCTGTGGCAGCTGCAATCGCCTGTTTTGTTTCTTCCACACTTGCGTTAGCGACATCGGCAATTCGTGTTTCATGGTATGGAGAATACAGCGGTTCATAAGAAGCTGCTTCCTCCCACTTTCCTCCTATATATAAATGCTTTTTAGAAATTTCATGCGATGTATATGTCATTTTTTACTCATCCCTTTCCTATTAACACGTTCATCGATAATCTTTTAACACAATTTTCAATCCAAATCGATTATTTTAGTGCAAAGCAACGTGCTTTTTTATACATAAATTTACATATTTAAGTTACTAGCTATGGCTCATCCATGAATAAACGTAACCTACCGTAGCTTTAACCAAACTACCTTTAGCTTAATCCAACGACTAGCTTAATCCAACGACAAATACATGTCGAACTTACCTCCCTAAATATACCTTTTTTCGATTACTTTCGACAAAATAAGAGTATTTTCCTATTTTTTGCAAGCCATTTAGCCCTTATACTTAATTTAATTAGTTACAAAGATTCCCCTTAAGCTACGGATCACCTTTTTTTAGAGTCCTAAAGAACTATGCGCAGAGTCCTTACAGATCAATGATGATGATCAGACACTAAAAAAAAAAATACGTTCTATATGCAAACCTTTAGCGCTCATCTGACCCATTTCTTTGCTTACCATGTATGGCTCTCAGCTATCATGCAATCGCTGTTATAGGAACTGATTACAACAAATGGAATTTAATTTTATTTGAAAAGGACTGATCTCCATGAAAAATATCCGTGTTCGTACAAAAATTATTGTTTTGATGATGATTAACCTGCTGCTGCTTGCGATCGTTGGACTGACCGGCACGAATTCAACTCGGACGATGTCTGATATCTCTACCAGCATTTATCAAAACAATCTGCAACCGCTTATGATTATGGATCAAATTCCGATTAACTATAGCTCCAATGCAGTGAAACTGATGCGTTTGATGAATACGACTGACACGAATCAGCAAAAGGCTTTAATCGACGATATTCAAACAACGGCTACCGATACGAAACAACAATATGCCGAGCTGCAAAAAATGCAACTGAGTGATGCGAATCAAACACTGTTTAACAATTTGACTAAAATATCAGATCAATTTGCTCAAACTCGTCAATCCTTCCTTGATGCTCTAAGTGCCGATAATATAACCGCTGCCAAGACTGCGTATACAGAACTGGAAAATTATCGCACTACATTAAACGAAAACGTTAATGCTCTGCGTGCCAATATGATCAAAGAAGCTACACAAAGTAAAGAAAATGCCGATCAAATGTATTTCACATCCACACTCATTACGATTATTGTGATCGCCGCTGGTATTATCATTGCGCTGCTCGTTGGAATCTGGATCACAACATTGATCTCCAAACCATTAAACCGCGTCCAACACTTGATGCAGCAAGCAGCTGATGGGGATTTGACTGTACTTTCCGATTATGAAGCTCGTGATGAAATCGGTCGTGTCTCGGCTGGTTTTAACAAACTGATCGAAAGCATGCGCAAAATCATTAAAAGTGTAGACGATAGTGCGATGACATTATCCGCTTCTTCGGAGGAATTAACTGCAAGTGCAGACCAGACCGCTCGTGCTTCTGCTCATATCGCTTCTTCATCAGGTGAACTGGCAACAGGCATTACTTCGCAAACGACAACTGTTATTGAAGTGACTGACTCTGTAAACGAAATGGCTAACCAGATGGAGCAAGTATCGAACACCAGTAAAGAAATCAATCAATTGACGGAGCATATGAAACAAAATGCCGACCAGGGTCTTGGTGAAGTACGAGATATTACGAGCCGTATTCAGCATCTTGCGACCGACATTTATTCTACACTGAACGTACTGACCACATTGAATCAAAAGTCCGAGCAAATCGGCTATGCCTCCTCTGCGATTCAGCAAATTGCTAAGCAAACGAATCTGCTCGCACTCAATGCTTCGATTGAAGCAGCACGTGCTGGTGAAGCAGGCCGTGGCTTTGCCGTCGTTGCAGAAGAAATTCGTAAGCTGGCTGAAAGTGCAGCCGAATCTTCTACGCTTATCACCGGTCTTGTACTGGATGTGCAAAGAGAAAGTCAAAGCGCTGTTCAGCAAGCCGAAGAATCAGTTAGCAGTGTGCAGGCAGGTGTAGAAGGAAGTCAACGGGTGATGACTGCATTCGAAACTATTCGTCAATCGGTTGATAGCACGGCTGAACGTATTGATATGACCGGTTCGTTAATTGATAACACGAACAGTAAATCGCGCCAGATTGCTGAAGCTATGGAACATTTGAGCGCGATATGTGAAGAAGGCTCGGCTGGTATTCAAGAAATGAATGCTGCCAGCGAAGAACAATTGTCCACGATGGAAGATGTCGCTTCCTCTGCTCGCCACCTGTCTACAATGGCAGAAGAATTGCAACAAATGATTTCTTTCTGCAAGCTGTAAATCGATAAAATAACCTGAATATCAATAAATAAAAGCCCCCTACATTGTGCGGATTCGGTAACACCACCGAAACGTACACGATGCAGGGGGCTTTCGCTTGAATAGTAAACTATTTTGTTAGCTAACTATGTTGCTATATATGCCTTTACGATTCATATCGCCTTTGCAGTAGCATGTGAACGTGTACGTCTAATCCTACTTCATATATTTAGAAAATAGATCGCCTGCCTTTTTCGCCAGTTCTTCTACATTTAATGTATTGTTCATCGTACCGATGCGCGCATACCAATTTTTAATCGTATCCAGCACCCAGGATGGGATTGTTTTACCCGAAAGCCGATCGTAAAATTGCTCATATGCCCATACGAGATGATCCCAGCGTCGATCATCGCCTTCATGTACATATTCAGATACATCGATAACTTTGGCACGTCCATCCTGCATGATGACATTTTTCAAATGAATATCACGAGGATTCAAACCGACACCACGCACATATTTGCGTGCCGCTTCTACATCGGTAATTACCTGTTTGGGCACTTCAATGCCTTGCAGCAGACAGTCCTGCAAGGTTGGCCCTGCTTCATAGCTGAGCACCAAATAATTCGCATCATGTCCGTAACAAATCGGGAAAAAGGTCGACCCTTTCAAGCGTTCATAAACCGATAATTCTACCGGAATTTTAGCAATCGACTGTTCCGTGAACACTTTAAATGCATAACCAGGCGTCTGATCATACGTAAATACCGCAGCATCGGTTCCTATACCGACGCACCGAACCCCTTCCGCATAACCGGATATGACCACGGGTTCATTATTCTCACTGCCCGTCACTGTAATCTGACGTAATGCTTCCTGTGCTTGTTTCCAATCTTCGTTCATGCTTGTTCCCCTCTCTCCTGCACCGTTTTGATCTGCATACCTGTGCTTGGGAAGCGATCTCGGCTCTGCGGATAACAGTGAGATGTACATCGTATTGTATAGGAATTTACCCACATTTCCAATGTTATGATCACTATATGTAATTTTATGCACTCATTTTATGAATTTGATATTCGGTAAAGGTTTTCATTAACGAGCACATCCTGTAAAATAGGTAGGACGGGTTATCTGCAATCAAGATCCCAGTTATCTCGTAATGCCGCTGTTATGCAGTGCGCATTCACGATACACATACAGACAGTTGAAACGGAGGAACTATTCATGCCAGATTTTCAAACTAAACTTGAGCAATATGCAGAGCTTGCTGTACGCGTCGGTGTTAACGTACAGGCTGGCCAGAAATTGATCATCAACGCTCCTATTCATGCAGCCGACTTCGTTCGTCTGATCACTCGTAAAGCTTATGAAGCGGGAGCTTTGCTCGTTAAAGTCAACTGGGGTGACGATCAAGTGACTCGTATGCGTTACGAGCTGGCACCGGATGAATCATTTGATATTGGACCTAAATGGTATGCAGCCGAGATGGAAGAACTTGCTGAAAATCAAGGTGCGGTATTGCATGTCGTTTCCGACGATCCGGATCTGCTGAAAGGCATCGATCCAAAACGCATCGCTGCTTCGCAAAAAGTATCCAGCACTGTATTGTCCAAATACCGTGAGTATGTACAATCCGACAAAATGAGCTGGTCGATTGTAGCTGTACCATCGGCAGCATGGGCGGCTAAAGTATTCCCTGACTTGCCTGCCGAAGAACAGGTGAACAGCATGTGGGAATACATTTTCAAAGCGGTTCGTGTAGGCGAAGGCGATACGATTGCCGCCTGGCAAAAGCATGTATCTCTGTTGAACGAAAAAGCGGCTTATTTGAATGACAAATCGTACAAACAGCTGCATTATGTTGCACCAGGTACAGATCTGACAATCGGTTTGCCAGAAGGTCATCTGTGGGCAGCAGCAGATAGCGTCAGTGAGCGTGGTGATGCCTTTATCGCCAATATGCCAACAGAAGAAGTGTTCACCGCTCCACTTAAAACCGATGTGAACGGTTATGTGAGCAGCACCAAACCACTGAGCTATGGCGGTACAATTATCGATAACTTCAAACTGACGTTCAAAGACGGCCGCATCGTCGGCGTCGAAGCGGAAAAAGGTCAGGATACACTGGAGCATCTGATTGAGATGGATGAAGGCGCTCATTATTTGGGCGAGGTTGCGCTTGTACCCCACCGTTCTCCTATTTCCGAGTCTAACATTTTGTACTACAATACACTGTTTGACGAGAATGCGTCCAATCACCTCGCGATCGGTAGTGCCTATGCCTTCAACCTCAAGGGCGGTAAACAAATGTCCCGTGAAGAACTGACTGCACGCGGTTTGAATAACAGTCTGACTCATGTCGACTTTATGATTGGTTCCGGTGAGATGGACATTTATGGCATTACAGCTGACGGCCAACAGGAGCCAATTTTCAAACAAGGCGGCTGGGCATTTTAATCGCTTTATTTTCTGATTTATTTATCTTTTAATTTATTTATCTTTTGATTTATTTTTCTTCTGGATTTATGTATATTCTATTATTTAAAAGCAGGCATCCATGACGATGTCTGCTTTTGTTTGATTGAACTATTCAAATCGTGTGGGATAGCGTAAAATAATTTTTATACGATGAACTAACATAGCATATAAATGAATGGTATTAGTTTATATTTGTAATCTTCTCATAAATTCCTATTAGCAAGTATCAATTTATACTTTACCGAACAATTTCACTTCAGAATTTATACTTAACAAAGATGGAAAGGAGTATTTATCATGTCCCCACGAATTGGTTTGAATTTACAAATGATTGTGCAGACAGCGATTGCGATTGCCGACGAGCACGGTGTACAGGCGGTTACACTAGCTGTATTGGCACAGCAGTTAAAGGTGCGCTCCCCTTCTCTATACAATCACATCGATGGATTACCGGGTTTACGACGAGAAATGGCGCTTGCTGGCCTGCATCAACTGAAAGAAACCGTGATGATTGCAGCTGTCGGGCGTGCAGGCGATATGGCAATTCGTGAAATTTTTCGTGCGTATTTGAATTTTGTACGAAAACATCCCGGCTTGTATGAAGCGACTCTATATGTGCCTGAGCAACCTGACGAGCAACTGGAACAGCTCCATCAAAATATTTTGGATCTGGTCATTCAGGTACTGAGTGCATACCATCTCACAGATGAGCAGCTGATCCATGCCACCCGTGGATTACGTAGCGTGCTTCATGGTTTTAGCTCTCTGGAACGAAGCAATGGCTTTGCACTAAAAGAAGATGTAGACGAAAGTTTTGAGTGGATTTTGAATGTGTATGTGCAGGGCTTGAAAGCGATGGGTACAACAACAGGCGCATAAATAGCAGGAATAGTTCTGGATACACTTCCTCAACTTTAAAACTTGATAACATTTCAAAGTGATGGCATGCCAGACTATTCCTGTTAAGGTTTGAATATACAACAATGAACAAGAATATAAACGATGAAAACGATAACTATAAAATGAACCTAGTAAACAATACATTCAAATAGGACATCTACACAGAACATTCGCACGCAAAGATCGACCAGGAATACATTTAGCATAATGGACATCTGTACAATCTGTCACATGATAACCCTTTAATTAACGTCACTCTTGCTAAAACTAATACTATTAGTTATTATATTCAAAAAGGGGGGGTTACTATGAGAGTGATTAGTAAAAACAATTTGCATCAACTGACGTTCTTTCCAACCATATTACCTGTAAACTGTTATGTGATCGAAGAAGATCATAGTCTAACATTGATCGATGCCGCTCTACCCGGTAGTGAAAAAGGCATTCAGAAATTTATACAGCAAAATGGTAAACCGCTCACTCATATCGTGTTAACCCATATCCATAGCGATCATATCGGAGCACTGGATGCACTGGCAAAACTTTATCCAGAAGCGGTAATCGGTGTATCTACTCGCGATGCACGTCTGATGAGTGGTGATCGATCACTAGACCCCGGCGAGCCACAAACACCAATTCGCGGTGGTATACCGAAAAAGCTCCGTACCCGTGCAAGCCTGCTGCTTGAAGATGGCGATCGCATCGGTTCGCTTCAAGTCATTACGACACCTGGCCATACCCCAGGCTCTATCTCATTACTGGATACACGTAGTCATGCCCTCATTGCAGGAGATGCATTTCAGACACGTGGAGGTATCGCCGTTTCCGGTTCACTGCGCTGGATCTTTCCTTTCCCTGCACTTGCTACATGGTCCAAAGCGATTTCGCTTCAAAGCGCTCAACGCTTACTGGATCTCAACCCCTCCTTGCTTGCTGTTGGACATGGCTCCATGATTACCGAACCGATTCGATCGATGCAAAAAGCGATTGATCGCGCTGCTCGTAAGGCATAATTTGTTTCGACCATTCTCTATTTCTACTTTTACGATGGATGATCATAAACTAATCATCATAGCTGAAAAATGAAGCTTGTTGCATGAGTACAATCGCTAATGCTAGCCAGTCTATTTTGCGACACACAAAACAAAGCCTGCACCCTATATATCAGGCGCAGGCTAGTAAAACCCATAACATTTCCCCTAATTCGTTCTGATTGTTTCGTAAAGTGGGTATACGCATTTAAAGTACAAAATTCGCAATCTACACTCCCTCTAAACTTTACGATCCTATGTGAGACGGGAATCTATCTCTTATTTCTTGTTTGAATAGTGACTAGCTCGCAACCGAAATTTGCATCCATATTACGGCTTCAAAATAACCTTAATACAGTCATCCTGCTTATCATTGAAAATATCATACGCACGCTCTGCATCCTGTAGTGGAATATGGTGTGTAATAATATCGGTCGCATCAAACTTACCATCTACAATTTGCTTGAACAGCTCTGGCATATAGTGCACAACAGGCGCCTGCCCCATTGCCAGCTTCACATTACGCTCAAACAAATGACCTAATGGGAAACCATTATACGTCTCGCCATACACACCGGTCACTTGAATTGTACCGAATTTGCGGACAACGTTAGCCGCAATATTAAACGCACTCAGACTACCGCCCTGCAATTTCAGCGCAGTCTGCACACGCTCGCCTACATTTTTCTCCGCGTCCAATCCAACACAGTCGATGACGACATCTGCACCGCCGCTGGTCATTTCCAGCAGATGCTGATCCACTTCATCGATTTCTTTAAAGTTAATCACTTCGACATTGTTTGTCCGTTTGGCATGAGCGAGTCGATATGGCAGATGATCAACAGCGATCACACGTTTAGCACCTTTTTGCCATGCGAACTTCTGTGCCAGCAGACCGACAGGACCGCAACCGAGAATAATAACGGTATCTCCCGCTTTCACCCCACCACTTTCTACGCTCCAGTACGCGGTTGGAATAATATCAGACAGGAACAGTACCTGTTCATCTGTTACTTCAGCCGATTCTGGAACGACAAAAGGCAGGAAGTTCGCATAAGGGACACGCATCAGCTCTGCCTGACCACCTGGATATCCACCGTAGATGTCAAAGCCAAAATATGCACCTGTATTTTTCGCTTCCATTTCATTGGAATTGTCGCATTGACTTTCCATCTGATTTTTACAGAAGAAGCATTCACCACAGGATACGTTAAATGGAACGACGACGCGATCACCCTTTTTCACACGCGTTACACCTGGTCCGACTTCCTCTACAATGCCCATCGGTTCATGACCAATTACATAATTATCATGCACGACCGGTAATGCACCATTAAAAATGTGCAAATCCGAACCACAGATTGCCGTCGAAGTGACACGAATGACGATATCATCGTCTTTTTGAATCCGTGCATCGTCTACATTTTTAACGCTAACCTTTTGTTTACCTTGATACGTGAGTGCTTTCATGATGAATTCCCCTTTCGGTCAGTGGAGGTATAAACAAAATCATTATGTGCCTAATTCGATAACAGTAATGTTCGCCAAAATATATACAGTAACAATTAAAACGGAGTACGACTAAAACACAGAGTACGACTAAAACTACGTAACAAAAATATTGCATCATTAGCTATCATTCAGAGATATTACATCCAAAGACATTGCATCATCTAGCCATCAGTGAACATGTAACCGCTACAATTAATCATTTAATCTAGTCGTTTAATCATTGCCATACACACATCCAAATAATAGAAAATGAACTAAAATGATGCACAATGGTCTCTGTTGTATTAACCATTCCATTTGGCCGTTTAACATAAGTCATAGAAACAGTACCGATTACGATTAAGCGCCTCTTCGTCTACTTTTGCCAAAAGATTAGCTCGCCTGCCGACAGGGTAATGAAATGCATACCCCGCCGCAGTCCAGTATAATTGCGGCCATATTGCAGTTTAACACCGAAGGGAGCCATAACGATGAAACATTTGACGAAACCCCAAATTGAGGAACTTAAAAATAGCCTGCTTGAGGAAAAACAAGAATTAGAACGACATTTCGATGTCGATAAAGATAAAATGGATGGACAAATTGAATCGGAGCGTATGTCTACAGGTGAGTTATCTTCCGTAGACAATCATCCTGCCGATCTCGGTACAGAAACATTTGAGCGTGGACGTGATCTTGCTATCGACGATCAAATGAGCGATACGCTGGATCAAGTGAATGCCGCTTTACAGCGTATTGAAGAAGGTACGTATGGCGTTAGTGAAGTTAGCGGCAAAGAAATTCCATTTGAACGTCTGCAAGCATTACCGTATACGACTTATCTTGTCGATGAGAGTCCACAGCAGGACAATGTGAATGATTATCGTCCCGTAGAGGAAGATTTGATCACCCCTGCGGCGAAAGGTTCAGGCGAGAATCGCCAGCACAATACCGGTCGTTTCGATGATGCCGGTGCCTGGCAAGCTGTTGAAGATTATGGTGTAGCTGACTCTCCAGCGATGAGCGCACAACGTGAAGTGCATAGCTACAATGAGCTGGCAGAAGGCTCCGCTGATGACCAGAATTTCACGGAAAGTGTAGAATCGTTTGCAGCGACTGATATTGAAGGCAATGATCGTCATGTCGAAGAAGGTCCTGCTTCTCGCACTTACGAAGATCGCGGCGAAGGCGACACCGAGCTTCAAACCGATGAAGCTGACGAGCAGGTGGACGCTGAAGTAGAAGAAGCCGATCGTCGTCGTTAATGATACGAAACGTAAGGCGATTTCAAAGCGAGACGCTTCGCCCTCATATCCGCATGGGATTGATAATATACAAGCAGCAATAATATCAAAATACGAATAATATACAATGTATCATGCTATAACAAGCATATGCAGAATGCACAAAAAGAACGGATTGAATAGCTGACCCGTTCTTTTTGTGCATTCTGGTCAATATAACATACCCTCCTACATGATGCTTGCATGCGTTCAAAGATTGCTGTATCCCTTTCAATTAGCAGCTAATTCATCTCTACCTGAATCACTATAGCGCCATTACATTAATAAGCAGCATGGCTGTATACGAATGCTGATATAATTAGTATCGCGCTACTGCTTATGTGATGATGATGATTATACGGCTTGTGTATTTATCATCCTAAATTGGATATCTTTATACTCTTGAATGTTTAGATTATGTAAAAAAAGAAAAGGAACGGGATACACTCCCCGTTCCTTTTGTTTGCGTTTAAGCTATCGATTTATTTGCATAATGCCAGTAAACGATAGCTCATCGCTCGACTCAGGCTCCTGCCTGATTGGTCGTTACGGCAAATTGTGTAATGACCAGCTTAATGCGTGAAATGCGTTTGTTCTCGACTTCTTCAACCACGAGCAAATGCCCGTCATGCGCCACACTCTGTCCTACCTGGGGAGGTAGAGATTCAACACGGGAATACAACCAGCCGCCGATCGTATCATACTCGGACATGTCCAGATCAAGCGAAAAACGTGTATTGAATTCCTCAATTAGCATCAATCCATCGATGGAATACATCATTTCATTGATCGGCTCAATGACAGGACGTTCATGGTCAAACTCATCCTGAATTTCGCCAACAATCTCTTCCATAATATCTTCCAGAGTAACCAGACCTGCCGTACCACCATATTCATCGATCAAAATGGCAATTTGAGTCTTGCCACGTTGCATGAGCTTCATCAGCTCACTGATCTTGATCGATTCCGGTACAGCAATAATCGGGCGAATCAGCTTGACCGAGTCTGCAATCTGGTAGCGCATCAGATCTTTAATGTGCAGGAAGCCGACAATATGGTCTTTGTCGCCGTCACATACTGGATATCGTGTACGCATACCGTCCAATGCAATCTGTAAATTTTCTTCACGGGAAGCATGCAGACTGAGGCAGATCATCTCGGTACGTGGAATCATAATTTCGTGGGCGGTTGTATCGGCAAACTCAAATATATTATCAACCAGCGCCAGTTCGGTATTATCGATCAGCCCGCTCTTGTTGCTTTCTTTCATTAGTATGCGTATCTCTTCTTCGGTATGAGCAGACTCAAGCTCGGATGCCGGAGCAATGCCGAACAGTTTAAGTAAGGCATTCGCCATGCCGTTCAACATCCAGATAAAAGGATACATAATTTTGTGGAACAATAGCATCGGTGCAGCTGTCCAGAGTGTCACCACTTCCGCTTTGCGGATAGCAAGTGATTTGGGTGCCAGCTCGCCGAGTACGATGTGTAAAATCGTAATGACGATAAAGGCGATTGCTATCGATACACTGTGGATGACCACTTCGTTGTTCAAGCCTATCGCTGCAAATAGGGGTCGGATCAGTTCCGCAATTGCCGGTTCACCAATCCAGCCAAGTCCTAACGATGCCAGTGTAATACCAAGCTGACATGCAGACAAATAAGCATCCAGATTGTTAACGATGGACTGCGCAAAGCGCGCCCGTTTGTTACCTTCATCGACCAGTGTCTCCAATCGACTGCTGCGAATTTTGACCATCGCAAATTCCGCTGCTACAAAAAAACCGTTCAATAATACCAGTACAAAGACCAGCAAAATGTTCATTAAACTGGGTAAGGGGTCAGTCAAGTGTGTCTCCCGCGCTGTCATCCGTTCATCGGATATCGATACAGCTACGGGTTCACCTCCTTCGAATCGTAGATTTTTGAATTTTCCGCCATTTTACGTGTACAGTCAATTTCCCAATAGTTTCACCTCATTTCATATGTAAGTATAGACGTTGCCTAATTATATTATAGCGCGAAAATAAAAACAGTCAAATGGACGGGACGTGCTAGCAAGTCGTCTAGACAACATAACTTTTACATTTCTAAACAGTTCTCTTAACATGTTCTCTTTATACTTTAGCAGGTGAACAGCATAGTGCCGATGGATGCGAATGGCATTGAAATTATACAAAAGTGAGGTTGATTGTTTTGGACAAATCGTCTGTCGTGCCTTCGCGGCGCGCGCTCAAGCAAACTACTGATCGCGATCGTTCCCGTACACGTATTCCCCGTCGTACAGGTCGGTTACAGGAGTATTCACTGGCTGCACTGTTTTTAGCACCATCAGTTGCCCTGTTTAGTATTTTTCTATTTTATCCGCTCGTGCAATCACTCTACCTGAGTCTGCATTCCACGACACCACGTGGCGATGTGGCCAAGTATATCGGACTACGTAACTTTGAACGTCTGTTTGAAGCGAGTGGATTTTTGAACAGTTTGTGGGTGACTGTGCAATTTATGCTGTTTACTGTGCCTACGTCGATTCTACTCGCATTGATCCTGGCGGCGATCTGCCGTACTCATCTGCGCGGCAGCAAACTGTTTCGATTTATTTTCTCGCTGCCGATTGCGATTTCGGTAGGTACAGGCTCTGTCATCTGGATGATGTTGTTCCACCCTACACTTGGTATGCCTAACTATCTGTTGCAACTTGTCGGCTTGCCCGGCATTCAATGGTTGACGAGTCCAGACTGGGCACTGATCTCTATTTCGATTATGACGGTATGGATGAATGTCGGCTTTTTATTTATTTTGCTACTTGGTGGTATGGAAGGCGTGTCGGAGGAAATTTATGAAAGTGCACGTATGGATGGCGCTGGGCCGCTGCGTACATTTTTCCGTTTGACCTTGCCATTGATCTCGCCCACGCTGTTTTTTGCCAGCGTTACATCGATTATTAGCGCATTTCAATCTTTCGGTCAAATTAACATACTAACTAAAGGGGGGCCGGTTAATAGCACGAATGTGCTTGTATTCAATCTGTATCAGGATGCTTTTGTGAACTTCCGTTTTGGTTCAGGTAGCGCTCAGGCACTTGTATTGTTTGTTCTCATCTTAATCCTGACGATCATCCAGTTCAAATTCGGTGAAAAGAAGGTGCATTACCAGTGAAACCTAATTTGCTTCGACTTGGCTCTGCTTATACCGTACTTATCATTGCTTCGATTCTGATTCTGTTTCCGTTCTGGACGGCGCTATCCAATTCGTTCATGACCGAGGCTGATTCGGCTACATATCCGCCGAAGCTCATCCCCTCTCACTGGGACGTGCAAAACTTTCTGAACGTACTCAATACGATTCCGATCATTCGCTTTATGATGAACAGTCTGATGACGAGCACGATCATTACAATCGGTCAGCTGCTGACTTCCTGTATGGCAGCTTATGCATTTGCTTTTTTACGCTTTCCGGGACGCAAGTTGCTATTCTCGCTTTTTCTGGCGACGATGATGATTCCGTGGGAAGTGACCATTATTCCGAACTATTTGACCGTGCGTAGCTGGAACTGGCTTGATTCCTATGCCGGATTAACGGTGCCCTTCCTTGCTACCGCATTCGGAACCTTTTTAATGCGCCAATTTTTTATGCAACTCCCCAAAGAACTAATGGAAGCGGCGCGTATCGATGGATGTGGTCATCTGCGCATCTTTGCTTCACTCGTCATTCCGCTGTCGATCCCAGGGCTTGCCACACTCGGTGTGTATTCATTTTTAACACATTGGAATATGTATCTGTGGCCACTACTGATTACAAACTCGGAAAGTATGCGAACTGTGCAGATTGGAATTAGCATGCTGCAATTCGCCGAAGTGACTGCATGGAATGTCGTTATGGCGGGTATTGTGATCGTATTGCTGCCTTCACTCATTTTACTTGCTGTTGGACTGGGCAGACTGGTCGGCGGTCTGACTGCCGGATCATTAAAAGGCTAACTTGTTGAACTTTCTTTTGAATTTCCTTTTGAACTTCCTTGCACTTGCGAGATGCTAAACGAGATACACTTCGACAATCAGTTGTATCGGATGGCACAGCGCCATCGTTACATGCAGATAATCTGCATATATGATACGCACAGATTATCACGAATACGGTCTATCTAGCTAACGATCAATACGCACGGAATAAAAGATGACAATATCACAAGCATGTTGTAAAAGTAGGCAATGCATGTTTTGAACGATGCATTCATTCTGCATCATGGTTTGATGACAACTACCAACTTAGGTTAAAGGGGCAAATTTACTCATGACATTCAAATCGTTTTTCACGCGTCAATGGAGTCTGCTTGCATTAAGTCTGTTTCTGTTTCTAGGGGCATGTAGCGGTGGCGGAGCTTCGCAAGGCTCTCAGCCAGCAGCCGCTGCCGATCGTGAAGCAACAACGACTAGCTCGGGTCCGGTTAAAGTTGTATTCTGGCACTCTATGGGCGGTAATCTGGAAAATGTCGTCAACGATCTTGTGAAAAAATTCAATGATTCTCAAAAAGAGGTGCAGGTAGAAGCAGTATTTCAGGGCGACTACGATACATCTTTGAGCAAGTTTAAAACGGTCGTCGGTACGAACGATGCCCCTACACTCATTCAAGTGTACGATGTAGGTAGCCGCTATATGATCGACTCCAAAGCGATCACACCGATGCAGCAGTTTATTAATGCCGATAAATTCGATCTGTCCAGCTTTGAGCAAAATATACTGAGCTATTACACATTCAATGGTGAACAATACTCGATGCCATTTAACACATCTAACCCATTAATCTATTACAACAAAGACCTGTTTAAAGCGGCTGGTTTGGACCCGGCGAATCCGCCAACAACGTTTGCTGACTTTGAAGATGCTGCCAAAAAGCTTGCTGCCAAAGGTACACCAGCTTCCTTCCCGATCTATGGCTGGCTGTTCGAGCAGTTGATGGCGAACCAGGACGTACAGATTTTGAATAATGATAATGGCCGCAGTGCACCGGCAACAGCATCGACAATCAATTCCAAAGCCGCAGTCGACACACTAACATGGTGGAAAAAGATGGTCGATGAAAAAGCAATGCTCAACCTCGGTCGTAAAACAGACGATACGGACAAAGCGTTTCTGGCAGGACAAACCGCCATCACGATGAACAGTACAGGCGCATTAACTAAGCTGTTAGAAGGCTCCAAAGGCAAATTTGAACTGGGGACAGCTCCACTTACGAAACCGTCCGCAGCTTACAAGGATAAAGGTGGCGTGGTTGTCGGTGGTGCAAGTTTGTGGATTACGAATAACAAACCAGCAGCCGAACAACAAGCAGCATGGAAATTTATTAAGTTTCTGGCTGAACCGGACAATCAAGCTTACTGGTCTGTACACAGTGGATACTTCCCCATTACGAAAAAAGCTTATGACGTCGATAGTATGAAACAAAACCTGAAAGAGCATCCGCAATTCCAGACTGCCGTTGATCAATTGCACCATACGAAGATCGACCCGGCTACACAGGGTGCTGTTATGGGTATTTTCCCAGAAGCACGTCAGCTGACAGAAACTGCGATTGAAGAAGCATTGACTGGCAAAAAGACACCACAACAAGCACTCGACGATGCAGCCGCTCAAATCACCCAAAAACTGCAAGATTATAATGATTCGGTAACACAGTAAGCGAGCATGCAATCAAAGGCTTTTGATGACAGGCTATGAATATCGAACGATGAATACGGAGTGATAAGCCGATAATAAGCGCTAAGCGAAAGACGATTGCGCATACTAGCAAGCGTTACACTCCTATTCGCCGATACGCCTATTTCTCCCAACTCAAAACGCCGATCATACGGAAAGTTTCCGCATGATCGGCGTTTTATTTATTCATATATGCTATGCCCTATAAAGGAATTGTCAGGCTACGTTATTGTGGAGGCGTATTTTGTCTTGCTGGTGCAGCATGTCCGGAAATGTTCGTATACGCCGAAGTCGATTCTGAAAATACAGCGTGATCTAGCTCTAACAATGACAATACTTCGCGCTGGCCATTATGCGAATGACGAATCACAAAATGATCCTCGCCTGTTGCTTCCAATCTGCCACGATACACACTATTTTTCGATTCACGTCCTGGTAACATATGAAACAATCCATCCAGTCCCATTTTCTCCTGTAGCTTTTCACGAGTGGTAAGGTGATCCTGGCTTCCGCCGGAATGGACAACTGAATCTTTTACGGACGGGTTCATCATCTGACCCGAACGCGGCTCAGTCAGTGTCTGATCCATACGGGCATGCCCGTGCTCATTGCGATAAGCAACTGGACGATAAGGTTGGGTTAACATGACTACATTCCTCCCGTAAATGAAAGTATATCACATCTTTTAATGTACCCTTGCGTATCTCGATTGAATCGAAATTTTCCATTATTTAGAAAATAAACCATCCAATCGCTGTCCTCGTTTATTTGCTCCATCTGATGTGCATAAGCTTAGTATACCAGAATCACCCAATCTCGACGTGCTACCAATGTATGATTTTGCCGTCTGTCTATGAATTTGATCTACCGATTATAACTTGGACAAATCTGCACCTGTTAACTCGGCAGACAGCTTCCATAGACGCTGTGCTTGCTCTGGGTCGATAGCATAATCTTTAACGCCAACCGAGCGTTTGTCTGGATCGAAAGGTTCAGCGATATTGCAATCTTCGCAATAAGCGCCCCCTTTGCCTTCTAGCTGTGGCGAAGTTGCCGCCCAGACTTGAGTTGCTGCGCCCTGTTCTGGTGTTTTAAACGCTTCATTGACCGTTTCACCGTCTTCACTTATCCATTTGAGTGCAATCATCTCTTCTTTTGGCATATGACGTTGCAATGGAGTCAAAATTCCGCCTGGATGAACAGCAAATGCACGCACACCATGCTCGGCACCGAGTCGATCCAGCTCTACGGCAAACAGGGCATTCGCCGTTTTCGATTGACCGTAGGCTTCGAATTTATGGTAGTTTCCTTCAAAGTTCAGGTTATCCCAACGAATTGGCGAGAGATGGTGACCTGTGGAAGAGGTAGCCACCACGCGTGCACCACCGTTTGCTTTCAATGCCGGCCAGAGCAGATTGATCAGCGTGTAATGTCCTAGATGATTGGTAGCAAATTGCAGCTCCCAGCCTGGGCCAACGCGTGTCTCTGGGCAAGCCATAATACCAGCATTCAGAATCGCCAGATCAATGCTGCGTCCACTATCCAGAAAACGCTGTGCAAAAGCACGCACACTATCCAGATCAGACAGATCCAGTTCATCCACCTCTACATTCTCGATGCCTGCCAATGCTTCTTTGGCGGTATCCGGACGACGTGCAGGTACAACAACTTGTGCGCCTGCTTTTACAAGTGCACGTGTCGTTTCCAGACCAAGACCGGAATAGCCACCAGTAACGAGGGCAAGCTTACCGGACAGATCAATCCCGGACAGTACCTCATCTGCTGTGCTGCGATAGCCAAAACCTGAATTGATGTTGCCCTGTGGTGTTTGTTGATATGTTTGTGTCATAACGTGTATTCTCCTCTCATCCTGCATATTGGAAATGGATTACACATTTACTTTACAACCTAGAGTTCACTCTAGGTCAAGCACTCCATTTCAATTTATTTGTTCTGCATTACGCATTACGCATTACGCATTACGCATTACGCATTACGCATTACGCATTACGCATTACGCATTACGCATTAATTATGAATCACGCAGCGAGCTGGAGATATAGTTTTCGTATACATTCGCTTTATTTGTAATCACATCCAAGCATTCGTTCAGATGCTGCATCTGATCGACCACACGTTGCTGGTGCTCTTTTAAAATAGCGAGTCGTTCATGCTCGTTGCCTGGTCCGAGGCGTACCAGATCAGCAAAGCGTCGAATCTGCGCGATTGGCATACCAGAAGCTCGCAGGCAGATACAGATGCGCAGCCACTCTACATCAACTTCACTATAACGGCGTCTGCCTCCTCCATCGCGCGATACTTTTAACGTCAGCATTAATCCTTCGCGCTCATAAAAGCGTAAAGAATGCACGCTAAGTCCAAGTCGATCCGCTACTTCTCCAATCGATAGTTGGGCTGATGTTGGCTGTAATTGCTGCTTTGTTGTCGATGGTTGCGTCTCATCGCTTATCGCTGACTGTTGCTTATTAGATGGTTGAGAGGATGCTACTGACGTCGATGATCGTTGTTTTTGTTGCGAAGCAACAGAAGATGAATCGCTCATAGGTTTGTTCTCCTTTTTGAGTTTATTTTTTGTCGGGCTTTTTGTTCGACTTTTTAGATGCATTTTTTGGATATACTTTGTAGTGTTAGCTTTAATGTCTATGTTTGATTGCATATGCAGTTTGATTACATACATAGTTTGGATTTCCCTGTACATGAATATCCGTTTAAACGAATACGTGGAGAAAAGATCGTCACTTGTGCTGCAAATCTCGTTCTTATGACGGAGCAAGAAGTATTTTTAGCTGGTCAGTCTTATCTTACCGGAAGCTCGTCGTTTGCACCATTTTACAACATAGAAAGCTTGTTTCCAAATACATATACGTTTCGTTTCGTTTCGTTTCGTTTCTATATCGTTTTTATATTATTTTTATATTCTATGTTGAACATTTACATTGCATATCATTGCACACTGACTTACTCGGTTTAGAGCGTTGACACACTAGAAGGAACATGCTAGTATTTTTATACCAAGTATGTTTGTCGGATTAGTTCGTGACCTATTCACCACTTTTTTGCGCTGAATTTCCGTATATTTGCATAAAATTTTTTGAGAATTTCACACAAGAATTTCATGCAAGAATCTCATACAAGAATCTTCTAACAATTTTCCTATGAGAAACTATGACCGCAAAGTCTGTTTTTCATTCATGTACTATTACTTCTCTCTATATAAAGGAGCTATCATTATGTCTTCTGATTCCATTTATCGTGATCAAGTTGAGTTTGGCTGGTTTATGCCTACGATGGGTGATGGCACCAGTCTCGGGCGTGATTCTGAGCGCAAGCCCACTTTATCTTATTTGACCGATGTTGCGCAGACAGCTGAGAAGTCGGGCTTTGAATTTGTGTTGATTCCAACAGGCGGCGCATGTATCGATTCATGGGTCGTTGGCTCTGCTATCATTGGCGCAACGACAACATTGAAGCCGCTCGTGGCAGTTCGACCCGGTCTGATTGCACCTGTTCTGACTGCGCGTATGGCAGCTGCACTTGATCAGCTCTCTGGTGGACGCGCTCGCATTAATATCGTAACCGGTAGCTCTCCTGATGATCTGGAAGAGCTTGGCGATCCGCTCGCCCGTGCACATGATGAGAAATATGCACGTACACGCGAATATCTGGACATTATTAAAGGGGTATGGGGACAGGCTTCCGGGCTTTCTTCGACCGAATTTGGAGCCGGTACAGAAGCATCTATTACGGATGACAAGTTGCATTATAAAGGCGATTATTACGAGATTAATGGTGGTAAAAGTCGCCCTGCTACCGTGCAAGAACCTGGCTTACCGATCTACTTCGGCGGTAGCTCTCCTATGGCAAAAAGCGTAGGCGCAGAATATTCTGATGTATTCCTAATGTGGTCAGAGCCGCTGGATATGATCAAGCAGCAAATCGAAGAATTGAAGGAATCCCAGCGTCAACATGCAGAACGTACGGGAACACTTCGTCCGCTGCGCGTCGGCATGCGTGCACAGGTACTAGTACGTGATACAGAAGAAGAAGCATGGGAAGCTGCTCGTAATCTGATCAAGGATATTGATCCAGCAACGATTGAACGTGCCAAAGCTGCGTTTAGCAAAACAGGCGCAACCGGACAAAACCGCCAAAACCAGATTCGTGATGCAGCCGCAGCGAACGACTTTGTTGTGGGACCTAATTTATGGGCAGGTCTGTCCAATGTGCGCTCAGGTGGAGCACTGATGTTTGTCGGCACTCCTGATCAAGTATCCGATCGTTTGCTTGAATATGCCGAAGCAGGTGTGACATCGTTTATTTTATCAAGTTATCCGCATCTGGAGGAAGCAGCCATTTTTGGCGAAAGTACACTTCCTCTGTTTAAGGAAAAATGGAATCGGCGTGCTGTTCAACAGGAACAGGTAGCGACAGCACAATCATAATAGTAATGCAAAAGAGCGAATGAAGCTGTATCACCTTCAATTATGATGTATAATTTTAATCTTTATGTGCATATAGGCAAACAGCCCATCTGACCAATAGAATCAGATGGGCTGTTTGTTATTTATTGCCTGGTTGATTATATGATTTTGAATCTGCTTTGTTTAGCTTGTATGTGGCTGTATTGTATAATCGTCCGCCTACTTTTCTACTCGATATAGATCATTTTACGAGTCATTCCCCCATCGATAACAAGCTCTGCTCCTGTAATAAATGAATTGTCTTTGGAAGTGAGAAACATGCAGGCGCGCGCAATATCATCCGGCTTACCGACACGACCTGCTGGATGCTGCTTGTGATCTTCAGACTTCAAAGCTGTATAATCGCCATTCTCGATCCAACCCGGGCTAATACAATTGACCCGAATGTTGTCTGCTCCCATCGAGATCGCCAGTGCATGAGTCAGCGCTGTAATACCGCCTTTGGACGCTGCATAAGCTTCAGAATTAGGCTCCGACATATGGGCACGTGTAGAGGAAATATTAACGATGCTGCCTCCCTCACCTTCTCGCATGACTTTGCCTGCTTCACGTGATAACAGGAAACAGCCACGCACATTCGTATTCATCACCCGATCCCAATCATCAACCGTTAATTCATACGGGGAAACCCAGTGTCCGATGCCTGCATTGTTAATGACCACGTCGATCTGTCCCGTTGTGCCGATTACCTCCTGTACAAGATGCTTGATCTGCTCCTCATTTTGCACATCACATGGTAGAAAATACGCCTGTCCACCCTGCTCCCGAATAGACGCCGCCGCAGCTGCTCCTTCCGATTCTGCCATATCGCTCAGAAATACCGTCGCACCAGCCTCAGCATATGCTTCAGCAACTGCGCGCCCAATCCCCTGTGCCGCTCCAGTTACAATTACTGTACTTGATGTGTAGTCCATATGTTGTTACCTCCATTGTTCGATTTTTGTCGACGACGTATTGTTATTGATGTCTCTATACAATGATGAGTATCCATTCTAGCGCAGACAACTGCTCAAGCATAGGAAAGCGAGTTCTGCATGAATGGATATAGCTTGCTCTATAAGCACTATTCAACGTCTTTTACACTTGCGAAACGTTACTGTATGTATTGCTATATATGTATCGATCCATTTTTGCGGCATTGTCCTGTAATAGCTTTTTATTGATCATCACTAAATGGAGCGAAAGGGGATTATATTGCGTTGAATTAAATTAAAGCGAATATACAAAAACCGCTACACTTCTCAATCTCATGAAGTGTAGCGGTTTAAGAGCTACCGATGATTCGTTCTCTCTCCGTTTGAAATGACCTAATAGTCGATAGACATATAGTAGACTGCTGTATACACTCGCCATTCATGCTAATACGTGTTATATACATCTTAAGCATAATAGGCATTGAGCAGTTGCTGTGTATCATCCTTCTCACCATCGAACATTCCTTGTTCCGCCCAGCAAGCGAGACATGTTTCTTCATCCTGACATTTCGCTGCTTCCTGACAGTTGTAACACAGATCCATGTAATATTTAGTAAAATTCTCGTTGACGTTGGTTCTCATCTTAATCATCTCCTTGTATTTTCTACACCTTCATCATAAACGATTCTAATTTATTAGAATGTGATTTTTTTCACAAATGAACTGAAATTTTAAATTATTTTTTATGTATTTGTGTATAGGTCATTTCATTCGCTTTCATATCTCTATTTCTTATAGAACCAGCCTACATTCAAGCTTAAAATAGCAACAGATTCGCCCCATACTTATAGTGCTCCACTTAGCCACTCTACATGTACGGAGACGAATCTGTATACCATTTAATACTTATTAATACTTAGGATCGTTAATGATACATATAATTGATGATGAAAATAGCAATTCATATATTATATACATCAAAATTTATTATATACATCAAAATTCATAGATCTGGTCGGTCTGAATGGCATGTATACATGCTTTGGCTCACATGAATGAGCTAGTTCGCATACGCTTTATCAAATAACCAGTAGGACATCGTTCATTCCAACTATTCACCTGCGGTCTGACTCATCTGCAATCTGATTCACCCGTAGTCTCTTGCTTCTATCACCGTGTATTTACATGGCGATCCGCCTAACGATATCGATCAGCGGAACAGATTACTTTTCGCCAGATCGATCAGTTCATCACCGCGTCCGTTCATAATCGCTTTAGCCATCCAGAGGGAAAAGCCTTTAGCTTGCTGCATCGTAATCGTTGGCGGCATCGATAACTCCTGACGATTTACAAGTACATCGAGCAATACAGGACCATCGTGAGACATCGCTCGTGCGACAGCATCCTCCAACTCTTCCGGATCTTCTACCCGAATTCCTTGAATGCCAAGCGCATTCGCAACCGCTGCAAAATCAGTCGCATGCAGATCCGTACCTGATTCAAGATACCCGCCTGCTTTCATTTCCAGCTCTACGAAGCTAAGGGCACTGTTATTGAAAACAACGACTTTAACGGGCAGATTATGCTGTTTTAACGTGATCAGATCACCTAACAGCATACTCAAACCGCCATCGCCGGAAAAAGAAATGACCTGACGATCGCGCTCGGTCGCCTGCACACCAATCGCCTGTGGTAATGCATTTGCCATCGTACCGTGGTTGAATGAGCCGATCAATCGACGTTGCTCATTCATTTGCAAATAACGCGCAGCCCAGACCGTCGGTGTTCCCACGTCTGCCGTAAAGACAGCATTCGGTGCAGCCGCATCACTGACGACTTTCGTCAAATACTGTGGATGCATACCATTTTTTACGCTATTGCCTTTCACCGCCATCTCATCCAGTTCTTCACGTACTTTATGGTAACGCTCAACGGATTTTTGCAAATGAGTGCTGCTGCGTTCATCTTGCAACAATGGCAATAGCTGACGTACCGTATCTTTTACATCTCCACATACGCCGTGGGCGAGCGGAGCACGGCGTCCGAGATTTGCAGCATTAATATCCACCTGCAAAATCGCTGCTTTTTCTGGATAAAACTGACGATACGGGAAGTCGGTACCGAGCATCAATAACACATCGCAATCCATCGTTGCATGATAACCTGAAGCATAGCCAATCAGACCGGTCAATCCAACAAAATAAGGATTATCATATTCGAGATACTCTTTCCCGCGCAAAGCGACAACCATCGGTGACTGCAATCGTGCACATAAATCCATCAATTCAGCATGGGCACCTTTACAACCGGCGCCACAAAGTAACGTAATTTTTTTGCCTTCATTCAGATAGTTTGCAAGCAATTGCAAATCATCAGCCGATGGATGTACAATCGGCTTGGCAGGATAGGCAACACGTTGCGGTACCGGATGCGTAGATTCTTCCAGACTGGCAATATCACCCGGCAAGATGACGACCGATACGGTAGATTTACCGATCGCCGTCTGAATCGCCATCGTCAGCGTGCGTGGCATTTGCTTCTCCGTCGTAATCATTTCGCAAAAATCACTGCACTCCTGAAAAATCTGTTCTGGATGGGTCGACTGAAAATATCCGCTGCCGATCTCATCACTTGGAATATGAGCAGCAATCGCCAGTACAGGTACACGATTACGATAGCAATCATACAGACCGTTAATTAAATGTAAATTCCCCGGACCGCTACTACCTGCACATACCGCAATCGTTCCGCTTAGCTCTGCTTCCGCTCCAGCAGCAAATGCAGCCACTTCCTCATGGCGTACATGAATCCATTCGATCTTACCGGAGCGGCGCACCGCATCAATGATCGCGTTAAGCGAGTCTCCGGTAATGCCGAATATCCGTTTTACGCCAGCGTTTACAAGTGTCTCGACTACCGCATCTGCTATTGTCTTTTTCATTTATGCTCACCTTCCGTATAGAAATAAAATAGTATATATACAATCATATCTTGATCTTTTTTATCCTGGTTCACACGTTCTGAAGTTATCGTGTATGTGCAGCTTTAACTGTTTTGATTATTAGGTGCGTAACCATACATCGTGATAACTACGATCACGCTTAAACTGTACAAGCGCATACGAGCAGGTTGGGAAAATCTTTTTCCCTTCTAACCGTGCTGCATGTACAACGGTGTCTAATAGCCCTTTAGCGATGCGGCCACCACGGAATTGTGGATCAACATACGTATGATTCAGCGTCCATGTATCGTTTTCAGGACCTGGGATATACGTAATTTCGCCGATGATTTGTCCACCACGCTTTACAAAATAAGCCGGGCCTTCTTTGAATAATTGTGCTCCCTCTATATCCTGTAGCCAGCTATCTGTATTGGAATTTGTCATCGTGCCGGATGAAGCCATATCCTGTTTTCCCGTAGGCAGCGAAGTGTTAGATTTATAGGATACGTTGCCAAACAAGCCTTTAATAACCGAAGCGGTTTGTTGAATATCTTTTTTGGTTGATTCCATATGCTGCTTGGATGCACCAAGACCGACACTCACCTCACCTAGCGCCTGCTTCAATTGATCCGCAGATAGTTTCGCCTTTTCAGAAGTAGACTTGGCATGCTCCATCGTACCTTGCAGCTTCTGCTGAGCTTCGTCTACATCCCCTTTCACATCGTCAAGCATCGCTTTGATCTCATCCATCGTGCCTTTTACATCATTAATGCTGTCCTTGATGCCCATTAATTCTTTGATCGGGTTTCTCACAGGATCTCCTCCATTCGCTTGGATATGCTGCTATGTGTTTTACCATGTTGATTGTGCTGCTACATTCTATGTTGTTATCCTTCACGTTTTTCCGTAGCTGTACATCATGTATTACCCAATTATCACCGGGGTATGACGCAAATACTTCGGCCTGTTTTTAGGCTCATGAGCAATGTATGATGTATACCGCACACATAGTGCGAAAATGTGAAATGATTAGGCAATTTTTTAGAGATAAAGATTAGAGATAAAGATATGTAGCTTTGACGATCTATAGCTAGTAGCCAGGAAAATATACAACTATTTATGTACATGTTATGCACGCGATTCAAGCTCAACTAATACAGATCTTCATTCATTATTGTTAACACTACTATTTTACACATTTGCTCATTTCAACTTACAAATGAACATGTTCCAAAATACTTGTTTGTTAGTTTTTAAATTTTTCTTGTCAACATTATTTTTATTTGCTGTTGGTACTTTTACTTAAAAAGCCTTATACACCAACGGTTTAGCTACTCTTCCCTCTCTATCGTCAGATGAATTTACAAGCGAGTGAATGACCAATTTTCACGTAAATCTTCATAAACAAAAGGAAAAAGCTGGATTTGCACGCAAACGGGATTTATTTTACATAAATCGGATTTTACACTGATTTAACGATCTTTACACCGCTTTCATTTTCCGATGACACGGTATATGATGTAGACATCACCAAACAGCAACGCTTTAACGCAAGACACCAAGCATTGTTGCAGGTGATTCACTCCATCAATTCCTACGCTTTAGGAAAGGAGAGAATCGTCTAGTGGCGTAAGTTATTGCCCCTTATTCGCTCAACTGCAGAACAAATTGGCGTCCGTGAAAACGCTCGATGCGCAGATTGAGGAATAGGTTGACCGCACAACTTAGACCATTGGACGAAACAAGGGACACACTTTTTCAAGCAAGACAAGCAAGAAATGACTTGCACGAAAGGGGAAGGATTCCGTTGAAACAGGTTAGCGAAGCATACCGGCACGATTTCACGCAAGGAAAGCGTAGTGACAGCGTTTTTCGTGAAATGGGAGTATGCGGGAACGCATAAGGTGAAGAAATTGCACTGCTGAAATTGAACCAATGGAAAGTAGGTAAGGAATGAACTGTTTTCAAGCAAACTCATCTGGTTGCTAGGAAGGGAGCAGGATTCCATTGCAATAACGAAAGCGAAGCATACTGTAATCGACTGCATATAGAAGGATGTCCGTGAAAACATTCTTCGTAGTTCGTGGGTATGTGGGAAACTCATCTCATGCGAAACCAGTAACTCGTTGAAGTACGTTTTTGTAAAACAAGTAAAGCAAAACGAAATTCAATTTTGTGAATGATGTTTTTGAATAATGAATGATTTATGGATTCTCGAGTAAAATGTACAGGTACAATGGATTTGCGGTAAACATGAAGTACGATTAAGTGATGTATGGAATGAAATGATCGATTAACTGTTTTCCATTATGAAGAAAGGCTGTGAACTGAGAAAAATGCTATTTTCGAGCAAGCATGTAGTTACTTGTTAGGAAGGGAGCAGGATTCCAATGAAACAGGTTAGCGATGCATACTAGAGCGTAGTTCACGCTAGAAAAACGAATGTGACAACGTTTTTCGTGAAGACGTGGTATGCTGGAAATCATCCCATATGCAAAGACATGGATGATGTAATGGAAATGTACGGACGAAATTACGCTTCAATCCGAGTCGAGTGGATTGAATAGCATAGATCGCTCACACGCCTGTAGAAAATGGCTGTGAAGCAAGCATAGCCTTCGCGATGCATCGGCATCCGAAAAGTAAGCTATGACATCAATGAAAACAATCGCTAAACGGTTGTCTGCGTCTGCAGAGCAACGACAATCGGCAGCATGGACGGCGAAAGTAACCATGTCAGGCATGTGGATTGTTCTATAGGAGGATCGTTTACAATTGAATATTGCTGTTAATGATTAAACCCCTACAGACTTGTTAGTTCAAGTATGTAGGGGATTTAAATTTGTATGCAGATGTGTAGAGTCTAATTCTTATTACATAAAGTTATATAAGATAATGATTATACAGAGTGCCATCACTTCGAAAAGCAATAAGGAAACACCTCTGGTTGAAGCATAAAAACCTACTGATTAGAGATAAGTGTAGATTCCTATGCTTCAAAGGTATTCTTTTTCATTAACAGCAATCATAGTAGACCCTTTGCCTGCTCTCCTATTTCAATCCTCATTTTGATTACATATTGACAAGCTCGTTATTCTGAAATCCTCAACCATTCCCCCACCTGTTGGCTAGCTTTGCGCACGGCTTCGGCGGAGCGGTGCAGTTGAAGTTGGGAAGCGAAACCGTGAATCATGCCATCGTAGCATTCGTAATGGACTTCGTTACCACTTTCTTTAAGACGTTCTGCATAGTTGGCACCTTGATCACGCAGGGGATCGTACTGGGCGGTAATAATAATTGCTGGCGGCATGCCTGTTAGGTCGTTTGCAAGTAGTGGCGATGCGTATGGTTCTTTAGCATTTTCTGCGCCGGTAAAATAGCTTTTTTCAAACCAGCTCATCATATCCGCGGTCAGAATATAGCCCTGGCCGTTTTCTTGGTAAGATAGTGTCCCTTCGCCTTTACCTGTTGAGGGGTAAAAAAGTAGCTGGGCAGCTGGCATTGTTGTGCCGTTATCTTTGGCGGCTAAACAGACGACCGTGGCTAGATTACCGCCTGCACTATCCCCTGCAACGGCAATACGTGAACGGTCGAGCTGCCATTGCTCAGCATGTTCAGTAATGTAATTGAACGCATCATAAGCATCCTGCATCGCTGCTGGAAACGGGTGCTCCGGGGCAAGTCGATAATCGACGGCGATCACGCAGCAGCCTGATCCTATGGCTAAACGGCGACATAGCTCATCATGCGAATCGAGACTACCAATCACCCAGCCACCACCATGATAAAATACAATCGCCGGTTGCGGTATCCCACTTTCATTCGCTATTGGTGTATAAATGCGCAGCTTGAGTTTGCGATGAGGAAGCTTGATCTTCTCCTTTTTCACATCATACAATGGTGTGGGATGAGTTACCTGCTTGCGCGCCATTCTCGCTTCGATGATACGAATCATTTTCGGATGTATTTTATGAATCGGAGGAATCTGCAAACGATTGAAATTGTCTACCATTTCTTGTACTTCTGGGTCCAGTGCCATGATGTTCACACTCCATTCGTTGTATATGCTGTATTACCCACTATGCTGGTATGTTATTTTCATAAAATGTTGATTGTGCTCATTATTTTAACCTTTTCGAAAAGACGCTTCAAATGGAGGACTGGCTCATCACATTCAAAGCTACAATTGCGTCTGTCATCCCAGTCAAAAATAAAAACGCTTCTGCAATTAGAAGCGTTTAGAGAAGTTACATTATTAAACTCATTTATAAGGAGAAGACTACATTCCATACATTCTGTAGAGAGATTCCACTAGAAAGATGCAGGGTTGCAGTACTATATAGGATCACTGTACTTTATCAAAATTACTGCAATGCAATTTTTAAGTTCATGTCCCATATCTAGTCATCCCTATTTAGAAATATGATTGAAAATTAGTAAGCAATTATACCGAGTTGCTATTCCACACCTCATTCGCCGTTTCACGTACAAGGCGAATCTTATTCCATTGCTCTTCCTCAGTTAGCATATTGCCTTCCTCGGTCGAAGCAAAGCCGCATTGTGTGCTTAGACAGAGCTTATCCAGATCAACAAAGCCTGTCGCTTCGGCGATGCGCTCTTTGAGCATATCTTTGCTTTCCAGTCCTCCGTGCTTGGTCGTGACTAATCCCAACACGACAAACTGATCCTTAATATAACGTAGCGGATGGAAATCGCCAGCACGTTCGTTGTCGTATTCCAGGAAAAAAGCGTCTACTTTCGTATGGCTGAACAGCTCTTCCGCCACAGGTTCATACCCACCAGCGGCAAACCAGGTAGAGCGGAAATTGCCACGACACACATGCAGCGCAATCGTCATATCGTCTGGACGCTCAGCGATACTCTCGTTAATCAAGCGCACATAATCACGAGCGAGTTGATCCGGGTCCTGTCCGCGATTGCGAATTAACATCCGATGACGGCTGCTGCATAGCGTGCCCCATGTTGTATCATCGAGCTGCAAATAGCGACAGCCTGCATCATAAAACGCCTGAATGGCATCGCGGTAGACAGCGATAATATCGCGATACAATTCCTCTGGATCATCGTACACTTCATTGCCATTATAGCTCTCTACAAAATGGAACAGTGCCGGTGATGGAATCGTCATTTTCGCTACGCGATCGCCTGCCAGCGTTTTCAAAAAGCGAAAATGATCCAGCATCGGATGATCGCCAAATGAGATTTTATCAACGACTCGAAAGCTCTCTGCCCGATTGCGGTTATCGATACCAGCCGTAGGCAGTCCAATTTTCTCTGTGCCCTGCACACCAAAGAAGAAATCGAGATGCCACCAGCCGCGACGAAATTCGCCATCGGTGACCGTTTGTAGCCCCATCTCCTTTTGCTTGTTGACGAGCAGAGTAATTTCTTCATCCTCCACCACTTTCAACTGTTCCGCGCTTATTTCGCCACTTTCAAATTGAAATCTTGCCTCCCGCAGTGTCTCCGGACGCAGATAGCTGCCCACGATATCACAACGAAATGGAGGATGAATTCTGCGTGTGCCTGTCATTGGAATGGACATATGCTCCTCCTATAATAAAAATTGATTCATATTCAAATAGCTATTGGATACGAGATCATTCAGGATATCGATATATTTGGAAGCGATATCGCTTGGCTTACGATCTTTGTGTGCAATCCAGCCAACGGTGAAGTCTTCTGTCGTCTGTAGCGGTACAGCGATTAGCTGTTCATAGTTAAACTGCGATACAAGAATCCCTGTCCCGATCGTATACCCATTCGTACCGGCCAACAGATTCGCCAGTGTGGCGCGATCGTTCACTTTGATACTTTTTACTACATTGGAGAAACTGACCATTTCCTCGGAAAAATGCAGTGAATTGTTCGCTCCCTGATCAAATGTAATGTACGGATACGCACTCACATCCTGCGTGGTCACATATTCCTTTTGCGCCAGCGGATGTCCGGAACGCACAAAAATATGCGGACTCGTATTAAATAATGGTGTAAACATCAGGTTGCCATCGCTGAACAATTTGTTCATGACTTTAAAGTTGCGCTCATTAATATACAAAATGCCAATATCGCTACGTAGTGTTTTCACATCTTCAATGATGTTGTACGTTTGCGTTTCCCGTAAATGCAAATTGTATTCGTTAATATCACTCTGCTCCATCAGCTTCACAAATGCATCGACGACAAACGCATAATGCTGTGTCGATACAGAGAAATGAATCAGATTGCGCTTACTGCCATGATAGCGATTCTCGATCAGTTCGGCCTGCTCGATAATTTGGCGCGCATAGCCGAGAAATTCCATCCCTTCTACCGAAATGCTAATTCCCCGATTCGTTCGGTCGAAGATCGAGATTCCCAATTCATTTTCCAATTCCTTAATGGCATTGGACAAACTCGGCTGGGAAATAAAGAGCCGCTTGGCGGCTTCGTTCATCGAGCCGCAATTCGCGATTTCAATCGCATAGCGGAGCTGTTGCAGTGTCAATGCCGTTCCCCCTTTGACTTGGCGACCTACCCGTTCACGTCCAGGGCAGACTCATTCTATCGTAACACGGAGTTATCGTAGCATAGATAGACTATACAATCCAAGCCTTTGCTTGCAAAATATGATTCCAACCAGTGAGTTTGCATGAAGGTAGCCTGTACTACTAAACCCGCCAGCTATATGTAAAACGAACATAAGGCATTACGATCCTTAGTGTATTACCATCCTTAGATATTACCGTACTTAAAATTGTAATGCTTAAGTATGTATTACCATCCTTCATCATTACGATTTTAAGTATTATGCCCTCTAAGCAGTAAAACAACACCAAAAACCACAAAAAGAAACCGCCTGGCATCATACAAACCGGTTCCTTTTACGGTATACATTATTTCTGTTTCTATATCCGTTGCTAATTTTTATTACTCAAATCTCTTTCTCTTTGACTGGCATCTATTCCTGCCCACTGTTACCGTCTTATCGCTATTAACTATATACCTATGAGCTTTAGCTATAGTAATCCTACATTTAATAGCATTGCACCGCTGACGTTCTAAATTCAATCTTGTTGTTGGCGTTGCTCTTCATGTCCAATAGTTGCTCGCCATATCCAATACCTTTCCTGAAAAGGAGATGTTTATTACTCCCCATCAGGAAGGGTACTTGATATTGATTTCACGATTCTGCATCCACTGTTCAAACACTTCTAACGCCATCGGGCGTGCATAATAATAGCCTTGAATATAATAACAGCCAAGCTGTTGCAGCATATTTACATGCTCCAGCTTCTCTACGCCTTCGGCAAGCACATACATATTGAGCCGGTCAGCAAGCTCAAGCACTGAACGCACCACAGCTTCATTGCGCGGATTACGGTCAATATCATAAATAAGTGAGCGATCGATTTTGATAAACTGGAATGGGAACGCGGTTACGGTACGCATGGAGGAAAATCCTGATCCAAAGTCGTCCACAGCAAGTGTAACACCCATACTCACCAGCTCATCACACATGGCGATAATATGCTCTTCATCGCGAATCGCTACACTTTCGGTAAACTCCAAACAGAGCAGTCTTGGTGGTAATCCAGTGCTTCGTAGCACACTAGCGACCTTATACGAAAAGGCTGGATCACTGAGCTGACTGGCGGAAACGTTGACTGAAATCTGCATCTTATCGTAGCCGCCCTGGTTAATCCATGCTGCTGCTTGCCTTACAGCCTCCAGCATCACCCATTCTCCGATCTGCCGAATCATCCCATTTTGTTCTGCGATCGGAATAAAATCCTGCGGAGAGACAAACCCCAGCTCGGCAGAGTTCCAGCGTAGCAATGCTTCCGCACCGATTACCGCACCGCTACGGCTATCGATTTGTGGCTGGTATACGAGCGAAAATTCTTCTCGTGCCAGTGCAGTTTCCAATCCTTGCTGCATAAGCAAATACTGCTCGGCAGCGCTTTTTAACGTCTCATTAAATAGTTGATATTGATTGCGCCCCATACGCTTTGCCGCATACATAGCTGTGTCGGCATTACGCAGCAATGTTTCCGGGTCCTGACCATCTTCTGGAGCCGTACACATGCCTATACTACAGGAAACATGATAATGCTTATCACGCAGTACGATCTGTTTCTCAAAGCCATGCAAAATCTGATTGGCAATATGGGCAGCTACCGTATCTCCCTGACCCGGTCCAAGCTCAGCCAGTAATGCAAACTCATCTCCGCCCATACGTGCAACTACACTATTAGGGGGCGCCTGTAAACGAATCAATCTTGCCACATCGATCAGCAACAGATCGCCTGCCGAGTGGCCCATCGTATCATTAATCCATTTAAAATGATCCAGATCCATCTGCATCACGACAACACGAGTGCGATATTTGAGGGAGCGTTCCAATGCTTCCTGCAAACGTAAATTGAATTGATAACGATTAGCCAGACCGGTCAATGAATCGGTATACGCTAGTTCCAATAGTCGTGCTTCATTTTCCTGTTGCTGCGTAATATCTCGGACGAGAAGATAACAATGTAATACACCTTCGATCTCCAAAAAGTCACTACTCACTTCCACCGTGTACGGTATGCCTTGAAGATTGACTACTTGCACCTGCAAATTTTGCTGCATTTTTCCGTCCATAAAAGCCTGCCGCATAATGTCGTTATAGCGCGCATGATTCTCAGGTGGAATAATTTCGATCAGATTCATTTCTTTCTGATTCGTTATACCGGCAAGCTGATTGAATGCTGGATTCGTTTCTACGGTAATCCCTTCTGAATTAACTAACGCGATACCACTGCTGGATAAGGTGAATAACAGTTTATAACGCTGCTCTGAAACCGCAAGAAACTGATGCTTTTTCATCGCTATACGCAACGTGCACGCTAGAATGAGACCAGCATAAGTAGGCAAGCTGTCGAGTGGCACGATGGAGCTTTCTTCATTCAACCCACTAATCACAAAAGAAACGACCAGCCACATGGAAGCGAGACTGCTGCCACGCATAATCGTTAGCATCATCCGTTGCTCACTTTGATATTTTCTCTGTCGCTTAAGCTTGCTATACCCAAATAGCATGACTAACAATAAGTAACTCAATGAATACCCAGCCACAATGAGAAATAGCGTATCAAAATTAGGATTGTGAACTTCCGCTCTCCAATACTCTCCCTGCTTCAATGTAATTGCAAACGTAGACGGTTTCACTATCATCAATACAATCGCAATCCAGGGAGGTGCCGCAGAAATATGCAGCAATAGAGCTGGAAAGCTAATTCGACTAAGCATCGCAAAAAAGTAAATAAGTAAGCTCATCGCGATAAAGCTAAATATATACGTAGCATCAGGATTAAACATACGCACAAGGTCATAATCTAATACTTGCGTTAAAAAATCAGATAGAAATATAAGCGATAAGCCGCTAATTAACAACATCGTTAATTGATGTAAACGATGTTCAGGTTGGCGTAACAATATTTCAACAGCCAGAAAACCGAGCAGAACAAATGGAATAAAAGATAATAATATGGCATTTAGGAAAATATACATCAGCTTGTCCTCCAACAACATACACGACTTAAGATAGTTATCGAACAAAATCGCATTAAAATGAATATCTAATCTGCTTACTTATATGAATTCTTTTTCGATACTCTTTATGCCGTTTGTGACAGGCTCATTTTGCAAGTACAAATATGGATGGATATGGATGATGTAGGAGATGACTACTTATTTTAACTATTTTAAATTTTTCATCTATTGCATTTTTCGGCTATATTCACAAATTTATGTACAGCATGATTTAAACTGTCAGATTAAACATAAAAAAGCATCTTTTGCAGCCAGTCCATCTATCGCTACAAAAGATGCTCTTATATTGAATATTTGCAGTATTCGTCTATTTGTCGTTGGAATCGTTGTGCAATCGGCATGGCGAACCCAGGACTGAAATACGGACGAATATGAGATCGCTCTATTCGGGCAAATTAACCCTGCTCAGAGCGGAACGCACGCTTCTCCGCTTCGCGTAGCTCGATCCGGCGTATTTTACCGGAACTAGTTTTAGGAAGATCGGCTACAAATTCGATTTTGCGTGGGTATTTGTATGGAGCTGTCCAGTTTTTGACATGATTTTGCAATTGTTTAACAAGTTCTGGACTTTCTTCTACACCATCACGCAGCACGATAAAGGCTTTGACTACATTACCGCGAATCTCATCCGGACTTGCCACGGCAGCACATTCTTTGACAGAAGCATGCTTCATCAGTGCTTCCTCTACTTCAAATGGGCCAATCGTATAACCTGAGCTAATAATAATATCATCTCCGCGTCCTTCAAACCAGAAATACCCTTCTTCATCACGGCTGGCACGATCGCCGGTGACAAAGTAATCGCCACGTAGGCTTGCCTCTTTACGCGCAGGGTCCAAATAATAACCGTGGAATAAGGCTGGCATATCTGTACGTACAGCGATATCCCCTACTTCGCCGGCTGGAAGCGGCTTGCCATCTTCATCGATCACTTCGACAAGTCCGGGTGCGATCGATTGTCCCATCGCGCCCAGACGAATAGGTGCATCTTTTAGATTACCGATAATGAGTGTGCTTTCCGTCTGTCCGTATCCATCTCGAATCGTAATATTAAAATGACGCTCAAACGTATGAATCACTTCTTGATTGAGCGGCTCGCCTGCCGATACAGCACTGCGAAGCTGAGACAGGTCATATTGCTCCAAACCTTCTGTTTTTGCCATTAAACGATATTCTGTCGGCGTACAGCAAAGCACATTCACTTCATGCTCTTGCAGCAGCTCCAGATAACGGTGCGGTTTGAAACTACCATTATATGCAAGCCCGGTTACGCCCCAGCCTAATACAGACAGGAACGGACTCCAAATCCACTTTTGCCAGCCCGGTGCTGCTGTTGCCCAGACGATATCCTGCTCACGAATGTCAAGCCAGGGACGGGTAATACGCAGATGCGCATAGCCCCAGCCGTGACTGTGCACTACGCCTTTCGGATTACCGGTTGTACCGGACGTGTACGCCAGAATTGCCATATCATCGCGATGTGTATCGGCAGCAGTAAAGCTGGACGGTTGCTGTTCCATGAGCTGATCCAGTCCATGCCAGCCCTCTAATACTTCTGCATGATCCGCAGACACAGCGATCTTCCATGCCCAATCTGGCAATTCCTCATCGATGCTATCCACTTCTGATGTTACGCTGGACCAGGCGATCACGGCCCGTGCACCAGAGTTACGTAGACGATACGCTAGATCCTTAGCACGTAGCATCTCAGAGGATGGAATAATAATAATGCCGCTTTTCAGACAGGCCAGATAAATAACATAAGCGATAATCTGTCTTGGTACCATGACCAGCACCTTGTCTCCCTGCTGTAATCCAAGCTGCTTCAAGCCGTTTGCCAATTGATTCGCCTGCTCCAGTAGTGCGCCATATGTGATATCTTCATGGTTGCCTGCTTCATCTAACCATTTTAAAGCAAGGCGTGCAGACGGATGTTTTTCCATTTCAGAGGTGATATTATACCGTTCGGGTGCGATCCAATCTTGATAATTCAATTTCATTACTCCTTTATATGTTCAAATGGTTTCAATCGTCCAGAGTGTTCTATATAGTATAGCACGTCTTAGTACCAGGTTCTAATACTAATTTAACATTGCCAGCATTATACCATACTCAGACGCAAAAACGCACAGACGGTATCCGGTCTGCTGATGCAGTCCTGGATTCCTCTATGCGTCTATATTATTTAAACAAAACCTTGTTTATTTTGAGCTACTATTGAAGCTTTTATGTTGACGTTTATGCCGCAGCTGTTGGCTTGGATGCCGCCAGTTTACGAGCTGTTGGCTTTTTGAACAAAAAGATACGTGCATACAGCAGGATGAACGTAATGGTAGCGGTCACCACATACATCCAGAAAATTGGTGCAGACTTTACATCTGTGCCTAGCAGCATACCGTGCACGAGCGCCATACTATACGTAGGCAATGCTAGAAAATGAATAGCACGCCAGACCTTTTTCCCTACCTTTTTCATCATGTCTGAACTCAGCATAATGATCAGGAACAGGTACAATGTCATCGTTCCAAGCCCGGTCCAGATTGGTTTGTATGGAGCCGTAAACGGAATCAATATATTCCAGATTGAATAGTGAATATAATCATCAAATACAAGCACCAGTCCATGCACCATACCAAACAATAGACCGAACCAGCCGCACCACTGGTGAATGAGACTGACTATTGCTTTACGTTTGCCTTTGGCAAAGCTGCTGCCTTGCAGTAAGCCTGCACTGACGGCTACGAATAACAGCAAATATGCTGTTAATCCTGCTGCTCGCGATGTATACCATACACTTACATATTGTCCGATCTCATGCCATATGTTGCTCATAAGTGATCCACTCTCCTTGCCTGTAAAATTGTCCATAGTGAGCAATAGGCCCATCAATAACACATATGCCATCGTTACGAATACCGATCATCGCTGCATCAGAACATTGTCGACGTAGCCAGCCTGGACCTTCATCTGCTCCTAAAATGAGTACACATTTGGCATAGACTTCGGAAAGGGTTAACGATGGACTGATCACCGTCATTTGTACCCATTCCGATTGTGCCGATGTTCCACTACGCGGATCAAGCAGATGATGATACGAACGCTGATCGCTGCCCTGCCAGCTACGCCGCAGCGTGCTGCTCGTTGCGATACCGGCATCTTGATTCAGCTCTATCGTTGCTGCTGTCCTATGACTTTCCCACGGATCAGCAATCTCTACATGGTATTCTCGCTGCTGGCTTCCCCAGATGACGAGATCACCACCGGCATCAATCATACCGCTACTTTCCCCTTGCTCCTGTAACATCATCGCTAGTTGGGCTGCGCTCCAGCCTTTGGCAATGCCGCCTAGATCCAGCTGTACGTCTGGATGCAGATGAATCGTTTGCAAAATCGGATCCAGTGTATATAGCCTTTTTCCGAAGGTTCCAGTCGAAATCAAACTTATAGCTGATGGAGCTTTTTGTACGTTTTGTGTTTTTTGTTGCTTTTGTTCCTGTTGTTGCGGATCAGCAATCATTTGAAGTGTGGACTGATGCCCTGAAGAACGTTCCCAATCCATAATACGGTCATAACCGAGCTGACATAATCGTTGTCCCATAAACGGATTGAACAAACCGTCTGTTTGCTCGTAAAAATGCAGTGCCTCTCTTGCCGCCTGATACATTAATGCTGAAGCATAAAATGGATAGCCTGCCTGCGCATTTAAGTGGGACAATTCACTATCCCGCTTGAAGCGACTCAAATGTCGCTCCACAAAAGCAAACCATGACTCTGCTTCTACCTCATGCCCCGCCCGTAAACCGGCTGTATGAAAGCTCGAATTCATTGCTTGAAAACGATGCATATCGTTTCCTCCTGTCTTGACCGCTGATGTCGATCAAAGCATCTTCATAGTGCTAACGACTGTTTACATGACTCCCTTTAGGTAGCTTTGAAAATCATGTCGGTATCTTTAAAAAGATGAGTTATCACATGACGATATCGCCGTTCTCCATCACGAAGCATGTGTACGCGGACGAACCGTTGTTTCCTGAGAAGCAGAAGTTGCAGCTGATGATTCAGGTGCGACGGTTGTATGCTGTTTCGATGATGAGCTTGAAGAGCCGCTATTCGTAGATGATGCACCTGTTGAACTGTGCTTTGATGTGGTTGACTTTTGGCTCGTCGTATCCGAATGGGCTGTGCGGTGTGCCATCTGATCATGATGCTTAGCCGCTGTAAATGTCGGTGCGGTTGTCATCGTGTCTACATAGCTGCCGTTTTGCTGATTCGCTTGATTATTCGTTTCCTGTTTCCACTGATTTTGGAGTGAAGCGGACACCTGCTGGTCTGGATCCGTCGCTGCTGCTGCCGTTGTCGTACCTGTAGTCGTATCATTCGTAGTTGCGGCGGAAGCGGTTGTTTTGCCTGTATATCCGATAAAGCCGACAAAGCCTGTAAATACAAGTGCGCTTGATACACCGGTAGCCCATTTAATTAATGTTTGATTTTTCATCATGATCACATTCCTTTATTGTAGGATGGAAAGAAGACTTTCATACATGGAAGCAAAACTTCAATTCGTGCATGGAAGCAAGACTTTAATTCGTAGTTCGCTGCTTTTCGTGCCGCGTTGCAGCTACTTGATGGTACTGAGTGTAATCGGCAATGGTGAAATTATGGTGAAATTGTGACGGTTGATATCTTTTTTTTAGCTACTATGATAAAAATCAATACCAGGCGGACACCGCTAACAAACGATAGGCTTCTGAATTTCATTCCATTTTCACTCCAACATGATATGCTGAAATTAGGATGGACTACACGATAGAAAGATGAGGGAATGCGATGCATATTCTGCTGGCTGAAGACGATACGCGTCTGGGCGAATTGATCGTACACATGTTACAAAAAAAGGCAGGCTATACGGTAGACTGGGTTACAACGGGCAATGATGCTTACGCCCATGTAGAATATGGCTCTTATTCGATTTTGATTCTGGATTGGATGATGCCGGATGGTGACGGGTTAAACTTATGCTTACGGCTTCGTAAAGAAGGTTATACAGGCGCGATTCTGATGCTAACCGCGCGCGATGCACTACAGGATCGGATTGATGGTTTGGATGCGGGGGCGGATGATTATCTCGTTAAGCCATTTGAGATCGGAGAATTGTTGGCACGATTACGCGCATTATCCCGGCGTAATTATGCACCTATTCAGACAGAGGAAATGAAATTCGGTGAACTTGTGCTCAATCGCACCGAACAAAGTGTATCGCTCGATTCTCGTTCGGTACAGCTCACGCCGCGGGAATTTCAACTATTCGATCTGCTTGTACAAAATCGTGGTGTTGTACTAACACGTGAGGTTATTTTGGATCGGGTATGGGGAATGGAAAGCGATGTGGGACCGAAAACGATTGATGCTACAATCAAGCTATTGCGACGTAAGCTTGCCGAGTTGGACAACAAGGAGCTGATCCAGAGTGCACGAGGACTCGGTTATAAAGTGGACAAATAGATGGCTGCGCAGACGCCGTCCGAACGACAATATTTTCAAAAAAACACAGCGTAATCTAACCTGGAAATATAGTATGATTCTGATCGCTTTCCTGCTCTTATTCGTCCTTATTTTGTATGGATTGCTCTACTATTTGCTGATTTTCAGTCCAACGATTGATGTTCGCGAAACGATGGAACAGAAAATACACGGATTGATGCAGGATCGTCAGGATGATAGCGACGATTCGCTCGATGAATATATCGAATACTACACCCTGTATGATACGTATGCGATGGGCAATGTGTTAATTGAACCGAGCGGTGAGATCAAAACCGGTACTTCGATCTACTCTGCTAGCCTCAAAACACTCATTCAAAAAGCACGGGCACATGGAACGCAACTTCCGGTTAATCGCAATCAACATGTGTTACTTGCAGGCAGTGCGATTCGCTTACCAGAACAGCGACAGGACGAGGACAACGATGCGCCCAAACTAAAGTCGTTTTCCAATGATGCTTTAAAACCACAGCCCATTCGGATGATTATTACTGGAGAACCACTGTACAGCAAAGGCAAGCCGATTGGTACACTGTATGTAGGTAAAGATGTCACCGGCTCGTATCATCAATTTTTCAATTTAATGATGTGGCTGGGGGCGGCATTTCTGCTCTTTTGTGCGCTGGCTGTATATTTTAGTTACCGGATGGCAGCGAAAGCGATGGTGCCGATTTTTGCATCGTATGAACAGCAACGCAAATTCACCGCCGATGCTTCACACGAACTGCGTACTCCGCTCAGCGTGCTGCTCTCCTCGATTGATACGCTGGAAATGGAAGAATCGGTTGAACAGAATCCGTTTGCTGCTAAAGTCGTGCACAATATGAAAGAAGAGATTCGGCGCATGATTCAGCTATCTGGCAGTCTGCTTACACTGGCACGTTCGGATTCAGGTCATAGCGAGTTACACTTGGATGAGCATCATCTGGAGACCGAAGCAGCACGCACGGTCGAGTCGATTCGTCCGCTAGCCGTAGCTAAAGGGATTGAACTACATTATGATCTAGCGGATGCCTTCGTTATTCGCTGTGATGCAGAGCGTATACGTCAGCTGTTTATTATTTTGCTCGATAATGCGGTCAAATATACACCGCCAGGTGGACACGTGTCGCTCACACTGGAATGGATATATGAAAAGCCATATGGTGTGCTGATCAAAGTAAGTGATACTGGAATTGGCATACCGGCAGAGGATCAGCCGTATGTGTTTGATCGTTTTTATCGTGTCGATAAATCGCGCACGCGTCAGGTTGAAGGCTATGGATTGGGGTTGTCGATTGCACGCTGGATTACCGAAGCGCATCAAGGTTCGATTCAGGTGTACAGTTCGCCAGGGCAAGGAAGTACGTTTATCGTGCGATTGCCCGTGTAATCTTGCACTCATTTTCTTATGCTCTTATTTTCTGGTCTTCGTTCTGTATGTTTTATACTTATGTAAGTTTGCACAGTTTTATTAAAATATTAAACACATATCATATGGCGTTTCGTTTATAGCCATAAAGAAGCAAATTATAAACCCACCAGATCACATGCGCCGGAAATGATAGTGCGCATGTGATCTGGTGGGTTTGTTGTAGCTATCTATGCTAGTTCAATTGTATTCATTTCGTTCATTCCTATCCGGGTTATAGCTGCAAAATATCCGGTCGCGGCGTTACGCCAAATGCTGCTGCCAGCGCAGCCAGCTCACCATCCGTAATGTTCTGACGTCGGGGCAAATGCGCGATCAGCATATAGATTTGTGCCGCTTTTTCGATCGTTTCGATTAAGCCGAATGCTTCATCAATTGAATTGCCCGTACCGAAAATGCCGTGTTGTGGCCAGATGACAGCACGATAATGTTGCATCTTATCGGCTGTGGCGCGTCCGATTTCGCTCGTACCTGGAATCATCCACGGCACGATGCCAACACCATCGGGAAAGACAACGATGCATTCTGTACACATTTTCCATAATGTTCTGGTCAATTGCCGCTCATCCAGTTCATGCACAAACGTCATTGCCAGCGTATAGGTCGCATGATTATGAATGACGACCCGATGTTGTGGATCGATGTGCAATCGTTCCCTATGTGTAATAAAATGAGTAGGCAATTCACTCGTCGGTACAGCACCATTATGCAATCCCCATAACACTTCAAGCTGCTGTCCATCCGCCGATACACGTATTACACCGAGATTGCTCTCCGGGTCATCCATCACATTTTTAAAATACTTTCCCGAACCGGTAACGATAAAATACTTCCCTGCCAGCTCTGCCACTGGAAATGCAGGCTCCAGCGTTCGCTTTACATGCGTAATGTCCAGATAACGAGCCACCTCTTGCTCATCCAAAATACAGCTAATATTTCCTCCATTGCGCTCATCCCAGCCTGAACGCCACATACATAACGTGATTTTCGCCATTTCGTGTATGAACGGGATGTCCAATGGATGATGCCAGGCTATTGTGTGATGGTTATTCAATGTACTCATCGTATTCGCCCCTTTAATGGAAATGATCTTATGGCTACATTGTTATTTTTTTCACATATATCTTTAAAAATGGTTGCCTTATATTGCATGAAGTCAGGTTATAGCAGTGAGATACGGTAGCTTGTATTAAACAGCATTAGTTTAATCTCTTATACTATCTTTAGATTAAATCTTTACCAGGGTAATGTCAATAATAAACGGACATAATCAAAAATAAATAAACTTTTAACGCCCGTTTATATTTGAAATATATACAAATTTAAATCGGATGTATGTTTTGATATGCATTTTGCAATATAAATTTGATTATATGCGAAATGTAAATAGAGGAACAGAAATACAATCTTCTGCTCCTCTATCGCCAGGTATTCAATTTTTCTTCTTTTATACTTGTACTTTTATTGTACTTGTATTGTACTTGTATTGTAACCTGTGCTTTCATGTATTCCTTTTACTTATGCTTCTACCTGTACTTGTGTTTCAGTATTTCTTCGAATGGTGTATCGTAGGCTGTACAGTTACAGTTTGGCTTTTATGTCAGCCTTATCGTATCAATAACTCATGATCTGCGTAATTGCCGAAAACCGAATAGCCACACCAGCGCCATCCAGATCATAAATACAAAGAAGATTATACTGAACAGGTTGCCCTGCCCACTAAAAAATAGCATATTAGGCGACCAGCTATCATATCCTCGATCCAGCAGCAATCCAAGCACCGTCGTACCGATTGCTCCGCTAATAAAGCTAAGCATCATATACATCCCCATGCCAACTCCAACCTGCGTCCCATGCAATGTACGAGAGACTGCATTAGCGAGTCCAATCTGAGCAAAAGTTAGTCCTGTATTGCCTACAATGAGCAATAGCATGATGACGATATACGAGCCACCGGTGAATAGCGCAATCAATCCATACGTTAGCAGCTGTAATGTAGCAGCAATACGGAGTAAGCGCATATTGCCATGTCGATCTGCGATACGTCCACCGATGATTCCGAATATAGCCGCAATCAAAGCTCCCGGAAACATGACAAGCCCAATCGTAGACGAGCTTAAACGATTCACGGTACTTAATAACTGTGGGATCAAATACGGCACACAAAGATTAAACACAAGCAGCAGACAGGCAATGAGCATCGTAACTGTATACGCTCGATTGCTGAATAGAGCAGGATCGATAAACGGTTGCGGCGCTCGTCGAATATAAACGATACAGACACCAAACATAAACAAGGCGAGCACAGCGAGTATGAACGACCATGTTGTGATTGCCAGTAATACGAGCGTTACCGCCAGCGCCAGCAATACACCGCCCGGCAAATCAATACGCACATTCCGCACTTCGTCTTTTTGCAAATAAGCTCGAAAAAAAGGAATGGTAATGAGCGACAACAGGCTGATCGCAAACAAATATCGCCAATCTGCGAAGCTCGTTACTAGCCCACCCACAATCGGTCCCAGCGCGGTACCTAATGCCATGCCTGATGACGTAATGCCTAACGCACGACCACGCTGCGATGCATCGACATAACGAATCGGAATCACCATCGATGCTGCTGGAATGACCGATGCACCAGCCGATTGCAAAATTCGCCCGGCTACGACCATCGCATAGTTGCTAGCGGTAAAACCGAGCACAGAACCAACCGCAAACAACAACAAGCCAAATGTAAGCAGATTTTTTAAGCGGTATCGATCTGCAAGCTTGCCATACGTGACAGAACCGATCGCATAAATAATAATATAACCGGTCACAACCCAGCTTACCTGCGAGCTAGTCAGTTCAAATTCTGCTCGTAATGCAGGTAATGCCACATTAAACATCGTCGAGTTCATAACCGATAAAACCATAGAAAACGCCAGAATTACAATAATTTTCATCATTCATCTACCTTACTGTTCAGCACCATCACATCTACGTCCAACGACGAGATGACGCTCTAATATGACTATACTCATCCGATATATTAAAAATTGTTAGCTTTGCTTTGTTACTACTGGTTAGACTCACTTCGTCGATGCTCATCAAATTTACTTCGTAAGTTTTCATTGGACTTACTTCATGAGTGCTCATCAAATTCGTTTCGTCAATGCTCGTTAGGCTTACTTCATCAGTATTCATCAAATTCGTTTCGTCAGTGCTCGTTAGGCTTACTTCATCAGTATTCATCAAATTCACTTCGTCAGTGCTCGTTAGACTTACTTTATCAGTGCTCATCAAATTCACTTCGTCAGTGCTCGTTAGACTTACTTTATCAGTGCTCATCAAATTCACTTCGTCAGTGTTCATCACGCTTATTTTGCATGAGCATTAGGCGGGCCAACAATTTTCAAATCGAGCTGATCGATATGTTCCATCAGTCGATCAATTCGGGCGGCTCCAGGTTCACTTGGGAACATATAATGTTCATATGGATCACCTAATAAACGGAAAAATGGTTCAAATAGTCCGCTGGCAAGCACACCCACCACTTTTGTAAAATGATCCTCCAACCGATAGGAGTGTACCGTCCCTGCCGGCACATGCAAGAAATCGCCTGGGAATAGCTTGATCTCCTGTTCATTCGCCCACATCGTCATATGACCTTGTGTACAAAAGAAAGTTTCCGTATGATGCTCATGATAATGCGAGATGATTTCATCCCCTTTAGGTCCATCGCTAGCAACAACGATATATTCGCCATCAGTCGTCGCCTGTGTAGCAAGCAGTCGATGAACCTGATCTCCGGTCAACAGACGTACTCCTTCCCCACTTTCCAGCACATAGCTGATCGCCGCTGAAGGTAGTTCAGCATTGCTAACAAGCTCATATTGTTGTGGAAATATCGTATCTTCTTTCGCAAATCTAATATCGGTCTGTTGTTCTACGAGCTGACGTTGCTGGTCGGTAACACGATGCGATGAATAAGGTAAATATTCGATCGGTTCGTGAACTTCACCAAGCAAAGGATAGATTGCTGTCAGATCGGCACCAATTGAATAGGAGATGAAGCGGTTGCGGTGACCGAGCATCTGATACGCGTGGGCAGTACCAGGTACAATATGTGCATAATCACCCGGCAATAGCATATAGCTCTCTGAACCGATAATGAATTGTACTCTTCCTTCCAGCACATAGATCGATTCATAAGCAGCGGTATGGGTGTGTAGTGGAAAGCTTTCTCCTTTTGCCCCACCGATTACGACGGCTGAAAGCATCTGTCCGGTGCTAGCTGCATCTGCGATAATGGTCGCCACTTGATTACCGAACAAATATCGCTTTCCTTCACCTCGGCGAAGCAAATAAGGCATTTTCTCATGTGGTAAATGGGTAGTTAATGGTGTAGTCATCCTGAACCTCCAAATAGTGAAATAGGCTACTAACGCCTGAATACCGCATTTTTATGCGATATCCATGCACTTGCTTTATTTATTGTAGCCAACTGTGAAAATTTGAAATATAGTTAAAGACGACAGCTTTATGGGCAATTGCGACATTGTCCTGTCATTTTTAAATTGCAATTTCATTTACATGCTATTTCTTTACGTTACGCTTATAAAGGGGCAGAACTTACGATGACACGATATACTCCACCTACGCCGTTTGCGCTTGCACCATTAGCCAGACATTCATTTGAAGAAAATAATCCGCTCGCCTTTATGATAATTGATATCGATGCCGATCATTCGTACCAGCAGCATGCCCATGATTTTTATGAAATTATTTATATTTCAGAAGGCAGCGGACTGCTGTTAATCGAAAAGCAATGTTTTCAAGTGCACCAGGGCGAGCTATTTTTCATTCCACCGGGAATTACACATATGCTGCAAAAGCCAGAGCATGCTCAAGAGCCACTACAAATGATGAACTGTTTGCTAAAATCCGAGGTATTATGCCCAGAAATAGATACCCATGCTTTAATCTGGGATGAGGAATTTGGGCATATGGCTGCATTTTTCCGACAGACTGAAAGCTGGCTCAGTTATCGCCAGCAAAATGGGGAACTGGCACGCATTTTATACGGTATGCATATTAATACAATGAATAAGCCGCCAGGCTATCGTCATAAACAATATATTTTACTGCTCGATTTGCTGCATACGCTATATGTACAGCATCAGGTACAATTCCCACACACACGAATGGATATCGAAAATCCGGTCGAGTTCACATTAGGCTATATTCGTATGCACTACCGTCAGCCGGTGAAGCTGGAAGAGCTATGTGACTGGCTCGCAATTAGTCCGCGGCACGTACAGCGTCTGCTCAAGCAGGCAACTGGATTTACATTTATCCAATTGCTGCAACACTGCCGTGTGCTGCGAAGCTGTGAACTGTTGTTAGAGACCGATTGGAATGTGCAGCGAATTGCTGAAGAAGTTGGCGTGCACGATATGAAATATTTTTATCGTATATTTAAAGAACGCTGTCATATTACCCCTTCTCGCTTCCGTATTCAGCATAGGCAGGTCACGGAAGAAGCGGCAGAATCAGCGTTGTCGTAGAGGTTTGGGGGTTCTTTAATTTTACCGTTATCGAGATGCTAGTATGGTGTATACAGAACTATGAATATGCTTGTTGAGAAAATCTATACTTATCATACGTGTAAACGAGAGCACATTGGATATTGCCGTAGCAAGGATCAAAATAACATACACTAGATGACATTAACATTAATAGCCCCTTCTCCTGCCGTTAAGCAGATGAAGAGGCTATTTTGTGTTGATGATGTCTATGGTCATGATACGGTTGCGCTGTTCTTTGTGTGCCTGATGCGATCATCTTATCCTACATGAATACGATCATCTCGTACATGATCAGAGAACGTTACTCCCCAAGACTCTAAGGAAAAACGGGAGCACATCCTTAATGGGCATATAGGCAACTATAATAACAACACGCTATGCTTCTATATACGCTGCTGTTACCATTTCGATAGGCTAGTTGTGTATGTCAGATGGCTTGCATCGCTTGCACCTATAGTGTTGGATTACACTTATTGCGGTGCATCATGATCGATCGTTTCCAGCGGCAGACGTACCGTTGTTGTTGTGTCGCGATCACATTTATTTTTGGCAAAGGCAAAGACGAGTGTTGCCAGTCCTGCCAGAGCAAGTGTAGTGATCACCGGATGACGATTAGCTTCGACATACAGGCTGCCTTTACGAACATGTCCTTCCTGACTGCCACGTTCATGCAGGCCATAGCCTGGGTTGTACAAAGCGCTCTTTTCCTGCGGAATAGATGGACGTTCTTTCGACTGCTGACCGCGGAACATGAGCGATTCGAACAGAATATCTGTCAGACGCGGTGCCGCATTGCCAAACATCGCACCAAGACGTGCCTGTGAACCGACAAACATATCACGCTTTGGATGCTCTGCTGCATACAAAATCGCACGTGCTACCGATTCTGGTGGATAGATCATACCACGATGGGCAGGCTGCTTGTCGAGATAGCTATGTGCATGCTCATTGTATGGTGTATCGATCCGGCCTGGATGCACAAGCGTTACCGATACGGGCGCCTTGTCCTTTTCCAGCTCCATACGCAGATTTTCTGTCCAGCCATGTACAGCATATTTGGCAGAAGAATATGTCGATTGCAGCACGACACCGCGATCGCCAAATACGCTACCTACATTGATCAGTGCACCGGGTACACCTCGCTCTATAAAATGCTGCGCCGCTACGCGCGAGCCGTACACAACGCCCCAGTATACGGTATCAAACATACGCTTCATATCATCAATGCTAACTTCGGTCGATTTGCCAAAGATCGATACACCTGCATTATTCACCCATGTATCAAAACGGCCAAATGTACGAATGGCTGTCTCGGCTACACGCTTCACATCTTCTTCTTTACCTACATCGGCTGTAACCCATGTTGCAGGATAACCTTTGCCGCGAAGCTCAGCAGCCAGTTGAATAATAGCCTCTTCATTACGCGCAGCCAGTACGACCTTCGCACCTTTAGCTGCTGCCATTCTTGCTGTCACCAGACCGATACCGCTTGATGCACCGGTAATTACGATAACCTGGTCCTTAAGTTTTTTGAGTGTTATTGCCATGATGGTGACCCCTCCTCGAAATAGTCTCTACCACAATTTACCCTCATCGCATTCATGCCAATCCATCGAACGACAGGATGCTGTTCGAAACGGCGATTCATCTTTAAAAGATCAGATGCGGAGCGGTGTTTATTTTCCATAGTCCATCTACCAGACTAAATTTGACGACGATCCGTTCTACTGGCTGTGCGTTGCCTGCATAAGGCACGGTCAGACGATATACACGCGCTGTATCGGTCATGCTTAGCATTTTGGCTGTAGAGCGATTCCACTCTAGCAAGCTGCCACCATCTGCGTCCAGTTGCGCTGTGCGCCCATTATACTGGATAAAATATTTACCTATCAGTGCGTCACTTGCCTGACGGGTAAATGTCTGCTGTAGATAGTTTCTGAGCTTCACGCTGGTACCGATATCGTCAGACAGATAACGATACGTCTGCCCTTTGAGCTGGAATGTGCCCGCATTCGCTTCGACTTGCCCACCAGCCATCACATAGGCGTAACGCTTCTGCGCTTCGACCATAAGCGGAATAGCGGTCGTGCTATTAAGCTTGGTCACACCGCCCCATTCTCCTGTCATCTCTGTAACCGTAACGGATGGAACCGATGGTTGCGTCGTTGCAGCAGGTGCCGTGGATGTAGACGGTGTGGACGAAGTCGCTGCATTAGCTGCATTATTCGTAGTGCTCTGAGCTGGTGCTGGCGTTGTCATCTGTGAAGCGGGTTTACCTGGCGGAAGCAGCACAGGTGTGATCGTCTGGGCTGATGCAGCACCGGTATGTCCGTATAATGTAACGGTGACAACTGCACCAAGCAGGCAAGCATTTGTTAACATTGTAGTTAAACGCATAGGTTTATTCATTCCTTTCGATTATGCATGAATTGGAGTAACATACTCCTATAGAATAGTTGAAAATAAGCGAAAACGCTATGCTTCAACTATACTACAACCCGTTCAGATAGACCAAGTTCAGACGATTCGTCTCATTAAAAGCATATAAAAAAGCATATAAAAATTCCGGCTCCCTATCATCGGAAACCGGAATTGGACGGGACTCTAATCAATATCCACTGTGACGGCATCGCTCTGCTTCATGCTTACGGTTATATATTCTGCTCATTTCGCAAATGATCATGATGCCGTACCCTTATGGCAGCAAATGCGTAACCGCTTGGTGTACTTCATCACGAGACAGTTCATGTCCAAAAATGGATACATGCCCCCCATCATCACGCGAACGAATCAGACGACCGATCCCCTGACGCAAACGAAGCAGCATATACGGCAGATCCACTTCATGGAAAGGATCGGTCGACTCGGCACGACGGGATGCAAACACAGGATCATTTGGTGGAAATGGTAATGACCAGACGATTACTCGGGACAATGACGGTCCCGGTATATCCAGCCCTTCCCATAATGTTACTGCACAAAGCACGCTCGTCTCTTCCTGCTGAAATGCAGAAATCAAATGGCTGATCTCTGCTGTTCCTTCATACAGCATCCGATATGGCCATGACTCGGTATGTGCCATGATCGACTCGGCTATTTGACGGAATGCTGTCAGTTCCTGCATCGAAGAAAATAAAATAAGCGAACGTCCGCCGCTCTGCTGTACAAGCGACAATACTTGTTCAGTTTGCACACGCTGATACGCTGGCGTTCCTACGATGGCTGTAGTCGCCTTTCCATCTATCGTTAATGGCGTTTGGAAAAGTTCTGCCTGCATCTGCTGCTGGTAATCGTATGGAGAAGCGACCGAGAAGGATAGATACTTTTCAATGCCAAGACTGTCTGCAATGTAAGCAAACGATTCATCGACCGAAAGTGTAGCGGAGGAGAATATAACAGGCATCTGCTTATCAAATACCATCTCACCCAGCACTTCTTTTACCTTTTTCGGCATGATCACAAGTGTCAGATCGGTGCCTTCCCCTTCCACCCAGGAGATCAGTTGATCTTGCTGACGGCATAAATCGAGTGCAAGCTGAATCATTTCCAGATGTTCCTCTACGATTTTGAGCTGGTAATCGTCAAGCGTGAATAAGCCGCTTTCAAATACAAGCTCTTCCTCGATCAGGTCAATATGCCGTTTCACATCTGCAATCTGCTGGAGTAGCTCATCATTCCAAGCAATATCACGGCGATTCGAACCAGGCACCGGATGGCTGGATCGACCGAGCATCTCAAACAGCATATCGCTTTGCACGATCACTTCTTCTACAGCGAGCGCCAGCGTTTCGCGCACTTCTCCATCCAGTAGACGGGTTACGATACTTTCAAACAGTGCTTGTTTGAGCTTGTACGTTAAAGCGTTTTGCGCAGCCGTTTCCAGCAAATGGCCTTCGTCAAATACTACCGAACTGTGCTCTGGCAATAACGGCAACTGCCCTTCGCGTTTACGTCCTTCATACGTCCATACATGCTCCATATAAAAGTCATGAGAGCAGATGATCAGATCGGTCGCTTTGCGATAATGATCACGCGATAGCGTCTGTCCACAGCGATGACGCTGGGAGCAAACGAGACAATCTTGAAATACATCCCAGCCGATTTTGTTCCACTGCTCATCATTCAGTTCTGGATAATCTTTACGATTCCCATATGGATAAAAGCGTTGCAGTGTATCCGAATAATGCACAAATTCTGGCAAATCGGTATAAATATCGCGATACAGATCATCTTCCAGCGGCTCAGCGCGGACTGCATCCAGCTTGTTCAGACAGATGTATTGATCCGGCGACTTCCCGAGCCTTGCATCAACCTGCAAGTCCAGATAACGTGCCAGCTTGTGAATATCACCTTCCGGCTTAACGAGCTGCTCAATGAGCGACTCGTCTGCACAGGCGATAATCGCAGGCTTACGCGTATAGCGCGCATACGCGATTGCATAAAGCAGGTAGACGAGTGTTTTGCCCGTTCCGACACCAGCTTCAGCAAAAATCGTTTTCTTCTCGGCGTATGCTTTTTCCAGCTGAAACGCCATGTAAATCTGCTCATCCCGTAGCTCTAATCCGGCTTCAGGTAAAATGTCATAAAACACATCAGCAATCCATTCGCCAGCTTGCTGTACGAATGGACGCGACGGATCAAATGTAAATGGATATGTGCTCAAGCTTGTAATTCCCCCACCCGCTAAATAATATCGTATCCCAAGCGTTAAACTCGGACCTGCTCTTCGTACGATTGGCATCATTATATTATAACGGATGGAGTACATGTAGGGAAATAGATTTTAAAATAAATATAGTGCCAAACGCTGTAAAGTAACCTATTTTGCTGCGCAAAAATGACTTTTTTATTGAACCTCGCGTTTATACTGCCAAACGCTAGAAGGTAACCTATTTTGCTGCGCAAAAATGACTTTTTTATTGAACCTCGCGTTTATGGTGCCAAACGCTGAAATGTAACCTATTTTGCTGCGCAAAAATGACTTTTTCATTGAACCTCGCGTTTATGGTGCCAAACGCTAGGAATCAATCAATCCTTTTTGTTGTAGGAAGGTGCGTGCGACTTCGGCTGCGGATTCGCCGCCGACATTGACGCGATAGTTCATTTCGCGCATCTCATCGTCTGTAATTTGACCGGCTAGCTTGTTCAGTGCTTTGACCACTTTAGGATACTTTTTGTAGGTCTCCTCACGCATAAGCGGTGCACCTTGATACGGTGGGAACAGACCGCGGTCATCTTCGAGTACGCGCAGCTTATACTGCGCTAACTCACTGTCGGTGGAATAGGCATCAATCAGTTGTATATCGCCTGCTTCGATCGCACTGTAACGTAGCTTTGGCTCCATCGTCGTTAAATTAGGTAGCTGTAAACCGTACAGCTTTTGCATACCGAGATAGCCATCATTACGATCGGCGAATTCGCGCGTAAAACCAACTTTGATGCTGGAAGCTACTTTTTGCAAATCAGAGATCGTGGTCAGATCGTTTTGCTCTGCATAAGCTTCAGGCACCGCCAGTGCATACGTATTGTTATATTTCATCGGTGGCAATAGCTCCATCTGGAACTTTTGCTTCATGCCATCACGAGCTTGCTCGTATACTTTAGCACTATCGGTACTGACCGCATCGGTACGCAGAAATTCTGCAATTGCAGTACCGGTGAATTCAGGATAGATGTCGATGCTGTTATTTTGCAGTGCATTGAACAAGAACGATGTTTTACCAAGTCCTGGTTTAAGCGACACATGCAAATTCGTATCCTGCTCAATTAGCTCTTTATACATATTAATGAGAATTTCCGGTTCAGCTCCCAGCTTACCTGCGATGACCAGATCTTTTTGCGATTGATTGACAAGCGGAATTACTGTGGCCGACACTACAACCACTGCGGCAAGCGCAAGCATCCATACCGCACGTTTAAAGCTGGCGCGCTCAATCACACGCAACAGCAGATCAAATATAATCGCAAGCAGCGCTGCTGGAATCGCGCCCAGCAAGATCAATGCGGTATCATTCCGGTCGATCCCGAGCAAAATAATATCACCGAGTCCACCGGCGCCGATCAGTGCAGCCAGTGTAGTCGTTCCGATAATAAGCACCATCGCTGTCCGGATACCCGCCATAATGACAGGCAAAGCAAGCGGTAGTTCCACTTTGAACAAACGCTGCCCACGTGTCATTCCCATTGCATCGGCTGCCTCCAATAAAGACGGATCAACCCGTCGAATACCGGTATAGGTATTACGCAAAATCGGCAGCAGTGCATAGATGACAATCGCTACAATCGCAGGCACAATGCCGATACCGAGCAGCGGAATGAGCAAACCAAGCAACGCCAGAGAAGGAATCGTTTGTAACACTGCTGCAATGCCAAGTATACCTTCGGATATTTTCAGATGTCTGGAAATATAAATGCCCAGCGGAATCGCGATAATTAGCGCAAATAATAATGCGATAAAGGAAATAAGAATATGCTGCGTTAACGCCTCTACCCATTGATCCTGACGCTGTACCCACACATCCACTACATTGTTCCACATATTCACTCGCCTCGTCTCCCTTCATCATCCGACTGCTGACGGGCAGACGGGTTGTTCACAGATGAGTGGGTAAACGAATCGGCTGCCGTTGTGTTAGGCTCTGACATATTAGCAGTGGAATGGGGCATTACAGCCGGATTCATTGTCGGCGCAGCCGCCTGAAAAAATTCGCGCACAAAATCATTCGCTGGACGACTCATCAGCATATCCGGTGTATCTACCTGAAGCATGCGTCCATCCTGCATCAAGCCAATACGATCACCTAGCTTGATTGCCTCCTGAATATCATGCGTCACGAAAACGATCGTCTTGCGAATCGTCGCTTGCAGTTCCAGCAGATCATTTTGCAGTCGTTCCCGTGCAATAGGATCAAGCGCACTGAATGGTTCATCCATTAAGATCACTGGTGGATCAGCTGCGAGTGCACGAAGTACACCGATGCGTTGCTGCTGCCCCCCGGATAGCTCGGATGGCTTGCGTGTGCGAAATACAGCTGGATCCAGTCCTACCATATGCAGCAATTCATCAATGCGTTTATCGATACGCGCTCGATCCCATCCACTCAATTCCGGCGTGATCGCGATATTTTGCTCTACCGTCATATGCGGAAACAACGCAATCTGTTGCAGCACATAACCGATCCCGCGGCGTAGCTCATGGGGCTGCATATCCTGCACAATATGATCATTCACTTCAATCGTGCCGCTGCTCGGCTCGATTAAACGATTAATCATTTTTAATGTCGTTGTTTTGCCACATCCGCTCGGTCCGACCAGCACAAAAAATTCGCCCTGTTCAATATGTAAATCCATCGGTTGTACAGCAATGGTGCCGTCTTCATATTGCTTCGACACGCCATTAAAAGTTATCATAGTCCGCCCCCTGACTCATTGTTGACTGCTAATCTGCTATTACCCAACCTGTTATTAACTTACCCAGCATGAATAAAAAATGGGATAATCCACTTCTATTTCCATAAATATCCTATCAATGCTATTGGAATATGAACTAAGGCATAGGTTCCATAGAACGTGAAATGATCAAATAAAAACAAGCCTGCAACGGATCGCTCCAATGCAGGCTTGCCATTTAATTAATACATCCATATACTTCCATCTGTAACTTGTCTTTTTATTTACTTGATTGTATTCAGCCCATACTCATTTAAACGCTGATGGGAAAAATACTAATTTTTTGCGGCTCTATTATGCAACGAATGGACTAACCCACTATCATTCGTGATTTAGAAATTCACTCGGTTAGAATGAAAAGTACAGTTAGCGACGCATGCGATCAATCTGCTCGCGTCCTTTCTCTACCAGATCTTTACCTTTTTCCTTCAATGATTCATCATGTGTATCCTCTGTACGTTTGCGGTTATGATCCATTGGATCAAGCGGACCTGTATTGGCCATATTGGTACCCATTGCACCTGTTGTGCCCATACTTGCACGCTGTACAGAATCATCGCCTACAGTCGGTTGACCGCTGCGATCGAGCCGTTGTTCATCGCTCGTAGCACCTAGCTGTTGCTCTGCCTGTACATCGCGTTCAGGTAATGTCGCATCTGTACGAGTAGTGCCTAATGCACCAGCATCTTCATCAGCTACCATACGCTCTTCCCGATCAACCATACGTTGTTGTGATTCTTCCGTTGTGAATACACCGTTCACACGATCAGTGCCTTGCTGTGGTGTATCCCTATTCACACTCGTGTTCAATGGGGCATCATAGTAACGACTGTTTGTTGCTCCATTGGCACGGAATACATCGTAGATCCGACTACGGTTGCCCGCAGCGCTGTCGACCATAACGAGAATATTACCCTCATTGACGTTCGCTTCATATTCTTTTGCTTCTTCTTCCGGTATGCCCATACCGATCAGACCGCCGACCAGTCCGCCTGCACCAGCACCTGCCGCTGCGCCAGCCAGTGTAACAGCGATAGGTCCAGCTGCCATAATCGGTCCAAATACAGGAATCGCTGCAATCCCCAGTCCTGCGAGCAGTCCAGCTACACCGCCGATGACACCGCCTGTGGTAGCACCTGTAGCTACACCTTCCGGTGCTTTGGTGCCTGTCTCATCACCAAGTTGACGCATTTCCGCTTTATTATTACCAACGATCGAAATATCATCGGAACTAAATCCCGCATCCTTCAGATCGCGAATTGCCTTGCTCGCTTCCGCTTCCGTTGTAAATACACCTACAATTTTACGTGTCTCATTGTCCAGTTCATTGCGATTGTGCCCGTTGTTCAACATGTTGTTTCCTCCTTTGCATAATCACGTAATGTTCTGCGCTTTCCTGTTACATTATTAACCTTAGTTGTAAATTCAAAACATACACAACGATTTGTTTAGCTCAATCGATAACTCAAAAAAGTCATTATATCTTTCAGCATAAGTAACACAACATCTTTTAACACAAGCAATACAAGCTTCTCGATATGAATTGTAACAATTACCTAGAAAAATTAACCGTAAAACCATACTTGCGAATGATATACGTTGATGTGAAATAAAATTGCATCTACTAGTGTGACCGTGTAACAGTGGTCTACTACATCAATTTTGCCTGCAAAATCATACCGCACTCGCATACTACACTATTCACGATTTCTTTCCGCACCTTCGCTCCACGGATTATTCACATTAACCGCCTCATTACGGCGCAAAATATCGTAAATTTCCTCTGTTCGTCCGGTTGCTTCGGAGACAAGAATAAGAATATTCCCCTGTCCAAGTTGCTCCTCATAATGTCCAGCTTCTTCTTCCGATAAACCGTAGCCAATCAGCGCCCCAATTAGACCGCCTGCTCCTGCTCCAAATAGAGCGCCTGTGAACATACTGGCAATAGGACCAATCGCTAACATAGGACCTACACCCGGAATAGCAAATGTAGCAAATCCAGCCAACAATCCGGCTAATCCGCCGAATACGGTTGTTTCAGACATGCCTGCCTGTCGCTGTGCCTCAATATCAACACCGGTCTCGCGCTCGATCGCAGCGGCATCGCCTGGATTTTTTGCCAGTACCGAAATATCTCTACCTTCAAAACCAGCCTGTCGTAAATCACGCACCGTTTGCAACGCGTGATTCTCATCTACAAATACACCGATAATCTTTTCCATGACTTTGTTATAAGGATCGTTCATAGGATCTACTCACTTTCGCTGTAATATCGTAGTTGAACCTGCTCATGCGAATGTGCATGTGTATAACCTATACTTAGACGTAATGCCTGCTTGCTTAAACGGAACGACCGATTTTCTACTTTTGTTTTACTGTACGTCCATCATTTTAATCTTTTATTTGTGTTATTTATGATGTAGACCTAACATGTGTAAACGCATACAACTAACATCATGATAAATATGCTGTTTATGATAGCGTTTTCATTTTAAGTGTGGTTGTTATTCGGCTTTGTGGATAGTTCATAATAAGCCAATTATGACCTCATATTTGACATATTACTGTTCGGATCAGGCAATCTTCGACTCTTTTTGTAGCATTAAGCTCACATCTATTGCTATAGCTTGAAAAGTCTACCTCGCCACTGCTTTACTCCTTCAAATGGTAAAGCACATTCTACATATTTACGTAGCTGTTGAACCTTTTTACAATACAGACATCGCGCTACTGCTATTGCTTATAGCTAATCTAGCTATCCGCCTTTTTATACCATTTGAAAAGCGATAAGCGCTTGTACGTGTACAACGAATAAAGCTCAATCCTCGCTCGCTACAATAACGTTGAAGCCTTAATGCAAGCTGCTTGGATGAGAAGCACTAAAGGAGGAATAGGATGCAAAAGAATATGTCCGATTCAGTGCAAGTGGAAGGGCTGTCCAAAGTGTCAGCCGGAGACAAACGACATTCATTCTGGAAACGAATCTCCCGTAACTGGGAACTGTATCTGCTCATTGCTCCCGCCTTCCTATACTTTCTAATCTTTCATTATGGACCGATGTATGGCATCCAGATCGCTTTCAAAAACTTTTTGCCTGCTCGCGGCATTACCGACAGTCCCTGGGTCGGCTTCGATCACTTTATTCGTTTTTTTAATTCTTATTATTTCTGGGATTTGATTCGTAACACATTAACGATCTCACTTTATCAACTGATTGTCGGATTTCCACTACCGATTTTGCTCGCACTTGCTTTTAACGAAATTCGGAACGGCTGGTTCAAGCGCACGGTGCAGACAGTCACCTATGCACCGCATTTTATATCGGTGGTCGTTATGGCAGGGATTATCGTTACGTTCCTATCTCCCTCAACCGGAATTATCGTCAAAATGATTGAATGGATGGGCTTTAGTTCACCTGCCTTTTTGACCGATCCCGCATGGTTCAAAACGATGTATGTATTATCCGGCGTCTGGCAAAGTACAGGCTGGGGAACGATTATTTATCTGGCCGCCCTGTCAGCTGTCGATCCACAGCTACATGAAGCTGCCATTGTAGACGGTGCCAGTCGCTGGCGACGTATTTGGTGCATTAATATTCCAACGATCATTCCAACGATCACGATTTTGCTCATTTTGAATGTCGGCAGCATTCTGGGCGTAGGCTTTGAAAAGATTTTGTTGCTGCAAAATCCGCTCAATATGAGTTCATCCGATGTAATCGACACGTTTGTATATCGCACCGGTCTACTCAATGTACAGTATAGCTTCTCTACCGCAGTCGGGTTGTTCAACTCGGTTGTGAACGCCGCGTTGCTCGTCGCCGTCAATCAGGTTGCTCGTAAGACGAGTGAGCATAGTTTGTGGTAAAGCATCGATATCGCTAGCGTAAAATACGTCGGCTCCTTCAAAAATCAGATTCCAATCGAGAACACAGTCGTTACCGATGCAATATGTCTATATGTGTATGCAATAATCGATCAATCATAGTCACTTCACTTTCATTATCGCCGATTCTTCTTTACGATGTGCCTATCTGCAAAGATGATCTGACCCATCTTATTTTGACGCATGAGTTATAGGATGAACTTTAGAAAGGAGATGGATGAATGGCTGCTGTAATCAAAGAAAGTCGATCCGACCGCATCTTTTTACTGCTAAATTATGTGTACCTGGCAATTGCGCTCATCTGCGTACTGTATCCGCTTGTGTATATCGTAAGCGCCTCGATCAGTTCACCTACCTATGTCAGCTCAGGTGAAATGTGGCTCCTGCCAAAAGGCATTACATTTGAAGGCTACCAGCGCGTATTTGAAAATCAATCGATCTGGCAGGGGTATGCAAATACGATTTTGTACACCGTTGTCGGTACGCTGGTCAATTTGCTCGTTACGATTCCGGCTGCTTATGCGCTCAGTCGTTCAGACTTTGTCGGACGCGGATTTTTTATGGCGATGTTTCTGGTCACGATGTTTTTCAGCGGAGGCCTGATTCCGACTTATCTGCTTGTGAAAAATCTCGGTCTGGTCAATACGATGTGGGCTTTGATTTTACCGGGTGCCGCCTCGGTGTGGAATATTATCGTTGCTCGTACCTTTTTCCAATCGACGATTCCAAAAGAATTGCAGGAAGCCGCGCATATTGATGGCTGTACAAACTTGCGTCTGTTCTGGAAAATTGTCATTCCACTGTCTGCTCCAATTATCGCTGTGATGGCACTCTTTTACGGCGTAGGACATTGGAATAGCTATTTTAATGCATTGGTCTACTTGAATGATGAGTCCAAGTATCCGCTGCAAATGGTACTGCGTCAAATTCTTGTGTTGCAAGAAATGACGGGTAGCGGTATCGGCGCTGCTACTAGCGGTGAATCGGCAATGGCGATGAATGCACGCGCCGATTCGGCAGCACTACTGAAATACGCAGTCATTATCGTATCAACATTGCCGATCATTGCGATCTATCCATTCCTGCAACGCTATTTTGTACAGGGCGTCATGATTGGTTCAGTAAAAGGTTAAGCTGTCATCGGGCAGGCTACGAATGGCAATGTAGATATCGCGCCGTACGTAGACGTCACAGTCTGGCTTAGTTGGGGTTTGTTAGTTCCTAATTTGAAGGAGGCTTACTATGAAAGGTTCATTCCGTACCGGTTCTGGCTCGTCCACTTCATTTTTACGTCGTTTGAAGGCGCACCGTACCGCCGCGCTCGTGTTATCTGTTGTGCTCGGTACATCGATTTTGGCTGGCTGTTCTTCCGGCTCCACAGAACCGCAGGTAGGCAGCGCTGAATCCGCAGCGAATGTGAACAAAGAAGGCTTCCCCATCGTAAAAGAAAAGATCACACTTAGTATGATGGGTCCTGATGTGGGCATGCAAAACTGGAAAGACATGCCTGCTTTTCAAGAAATGGAAAAGCTAAGCAATATTTCGTTCAAGTTTGAAAACCCACCGCTAGACAGCTTTGAAACGAAAAAGAATCTCGTGTTCGCTAGCGGTGAATATCCCGACATCTTCTACGCTTCTTCGCTAACACAGGCAGACGAAGTCAACTACGGCAGTCAGGGCATTTTGCTGCCGCTAGAGAAGCTAATCGATAATGGCTATGCGCCTAATTTGAAAAAGCTACTTGATGAACACCCGGAAATTCGCAAATCGATCACTACACCGGATGGTCATATTTACTCCCTGCCCGTTATTAATCAGCAAAGTATCTGGTATCGCAGCCCGATGTGGTATAACGGTGACTTCCTGGAAGCGTTAAAAGTGAAAGATACCGATCTGCCGAAGACGACTGAACAGCTGTACGATCTGCTTGTCCGTTTCCGTGACGAAGATCCGAACGGCAATGGCAAAAAGGATGAAATTCCGCTCGCTTCCGTCAAGCTGGACGATATTCGTTCATGGCTGCTCGGTGCATGGGGCATCTACGGGGAAGATATTTACAATGATGCGAACGGCAACGTTCATTTTGCCCGTACCGAAGAGGGTTATCGTGAATTTTTAACCTACATGAACCGTCTATGGAAGGACAATTTGCTTGATCATGAAACGTTCTCGCAAACACCGGATCAGAAAAAAGCTAAAGGTGCGAACAATCAGCTCGGTCTGTTCCAGGACTGGCATGCGTACTTTACGCACGGTGGCAAACCGACGACCAAAGATCCGATGTTTGTTCCGGTGAAAAGCGATGCGGTCGACAAACCTGCTGTAGCTGTGCATCCAGGGTTATCGACGGGCGCATTTGCGATTACGGAAAGCAATCCGGCACCGGAAGCTTCCCTGCGCTGGGTCGATTATATGTACAGTTATGATGGCGCCATGTTGTTTGACAAAGGACCTGAAGGCCTGATGTACGAAACCGTTAACAAAGAAGATCATACGAAAAAATGGAAACCGTTACCGAGCCAGTATAACAGCCGTGAAGATTATCGTGGTACGTTGACGCCAAACTACGGTACACCGGCTCCTACACTGCTCAGTCCAGATTTGCAAAAGGGCTTGAAAGAAGATTTCGACCTGTGGGTCGACAAGCAAAATGAAGAAAAGATTCTCGCATACGATCCGCAGCCGCCATTCCCCATCCTATATCTAACACAGGAAGAACAGGCGGAAATCTCTAGCCTGCGTGCCGATATGGATACGTACATTCAACAAATGGAAGCCAAATTCGTCACCGGTCAGGAACCTTTAACCGGCTGGGATAATTATTTGGCCACCGTTAAGCAAATGGGTAGCGACCGCATGATTGAGATTTACCAGACCGCCTATGATCGTTGGAAAAATAGTTAATTTTTGTATTACAGCTTCACTAGCCTTACCTAATACTAGCTATCGATTTGCATAAACATGCAAAAAAGCCAAATAAATTATCCAATGGATTCCGTATTGTGCCCATGAAGCAACGATACGTACAATGATGTATCGGCATATTCATCGAAAGGCAGTCCGTAATCGGACTGCCTTTCGCTGTGCTTATCGCCTTGTCTTAACGCCTTATTTAAAGAAGCTTTAACCAATGGACAGACGATGATCCAATGACTCTATTTACATAAAAAAATCGATCCGATGTGCCGTCCCAACATACCAATATGGAACAGTGCAAAAAAATAGTTTAATTCATTAACTGAAACTCACTTAACAACCGATAATAGATTTGCGGGAAAAAGATTAAATATTCAGCAAAGGGGACAGCACATGAAAAAATGGATGATCTGGTGTTTGGCGATCATGATCGCTTTGCCGAGCGCAGTGGCTACACCTGTCTATGCCGATGACAATACGGCGAATACGACAAACAGTAATACAACTAGCAACAACAGTACCGTTTCATCGGATACGTACTCAACAAACAATTCTACAACGTCCACCGACAACACGAATACTTCGACTTCCGGAGGCGGTAGTACAGTAAACACAAATTCTACAACGAACAAACCAGTTATCAATCTGATCGGCGACAGCAATGTGCGCATGAAGATCGGTACAACATTTGCTGATCCAGGCACAACGGTACAGGATGATGTATATAATGACCTCTCCGCAAAGGTGACGTATACACTTAATAGCCAGCCGGTTAATTCCATCGACACGAATGCAATAGGCACCTATGTTATTCATTATAATGTGACAACATCAGACAATCGTGTTGCTAATGAAGCTACACGTACCGTAACGATTGTAAATGCTGGCGATTATACCGACCTGTCCAGTGTTAACGTGCCTAATGCTTACGGAATGGCTTATTACGGAGATTATGTGTATGTTGCACAGCGTGACACAGGATTAGCCCGCGTCAACCTGTACAGTGGCAAAATCGAAACGATTGTTAGCTCCAGCCAATCGTTTATGGCGGTAGCGCTCGATTCGTCCGGTAATCTTTTTTATACCATTGATAGCGACTCAACCATCTACAAATTGAATCACAATGATTTGAACAATCTACCTCTAAGCCAGAGTGATTTTACGGCTAAAAAGAGTGCGTATTTCTCTTCTAATCAATACAACTTCTTTTATGGTTTAGCTTTTGACAGCAAAGACAATATCTACTTCTCAGATTACAGTTCCAAAGGTATTCTCAAGTTGCCAGCCAATTCACTTACTCCACAGGTCGTATTGAGCGGTTTCTCGACCTACTTTACCAGCTTCACCATTGATCCGCTGGGCAACTTGTATACGAGTGGTGATAATAGCAAAGTATATCGTGTCGATTCCAGCACGCTTCAATCGTTACCTATCAATGCTAACAATGTCGTGAATATTAGCGGCGATGATTACAATGGCGGTTATGGCATGTTCTTTACCCCAGATGGTACATCGTATATCGGTTCCTATTTTGAAAAGAATCCAAAATCTACGTTGATTCCAGTCATTACGCTGAATGGGTCTTCACCGACTACAGTTAATCAAAATGATAGCTTCTATGATCCAGGTGTAACCGTTACGCCAAGTCAATACACGAATCTTCAAACCGTCACGACGTATACATTGAATGGTTCCCCGGTTCCAGGTGTGGATACAAGTGTACCGGGTACGTACACTATTCATTATAATGCTTCGATTTCATCACAGTATGTGGCCAAAGAAGTAACACGTGACGTGATCGTTAAACCTGGACCATCGCAATTGAGCGATGTTTTGGTTAAACGTCCTTTCGGACTCGCTTATCATGATGGCGATGTCTATTATGCAGATTACGATCGTGGTATTTACAAAATTTCGACCAAAACATTTAAAGTCACCCGTATTTCCAAAAGCGATGACTATAGTATGGTCGCAGTGGCGCTGAACAAAAATGGCGATCTATTTTACTCATTTAGCGATCAGCGCAAAATTTACAAATTAGATCATTCGTATCTGAATGATTCGGAGTTCTTACCTTATTCGGAAAGCAATCTGATCAAATCGAGTACGGTTTATTATGAAGCACCGCAAGATACAACCAATAATTCGTATTGGACATCGATTACTGGTTTAGCTTTTGATCAGAACGACCGTCTGTATATAGGTTTGCAAATGGACAATGAACTGCAAGTAGTTTCCAAAATCTTGCGTTTCCCTGCCGATTCGGCAACAAATCCTGAGCTGGTAGCTACGTACCCGACTCGTGTGTACGGTCTGACGATTAGTCCATTAGGCAATCTATATGTGAATGTAGGTCAGTTTATCATGGCTAAAGCAGAGCCTTACCAGCTGGAAAACTTGCCGATGTCACCGTTAAACTTTAAGCAACTGGGCAAAACCAATTCCGCCTATGGTGTCATTTTCCTGCCGGATCGCACAGGCTACACTAGCTCTGTACAATCTACAGGAACATTAGACAAGCTGAGTTTCCTGGATTCGGTGTCTGCTTTAAGCATGATGCTGAGCCAGACTACACTGAGCTTTACACAGGGCGATGCGGCTAAACAATTATCCACTGCTATTTCGCCACAAAATGCTACAAACCAGCAGCTCGTATGGAAAAGTAGCAATGAAGAAGTAGCCACTGTGCAAAATGGTCTGGTCACTCCAGTCGGACCGGGTAGCGCGATCATCAATGTGTATGTGAGCGACCAGCCTGAAATTTCGGCTACAGCTACCGTGACAGTAACAGCCAAACCTGATGTGGTGATCGTTGAAAAAGAGGACAAAAAGAAAACCGACAACGCACCAACGCTTGGTGTAGATGGCGGAGCAGGTAAAATGTATGTGCCTTCTACAGCAACGGAGTCCCGCACGATTCAATTCGACGGCAAAATCCAACGTAATATTACGCTGGATACCGACAAAATGCCCGGCGCAATCAACCTGCTGAAAAGCTTGAATGAAACGAATGTACGTCTGAACATTCCGACGATTAGCAATGCTAACGTCCAAACAAATATTACGTTGCCAACTAGCGTATCGAATCTGATTAGCAGCAACAATATGAATCTTCAAATGAACACCGATAATGTTCAGATGATTATTCCACCTTCTTCACTGCAAAATGTGAATCAATATGTAACCTTCAGTATTAACAAAATCACGTCGAAAATAGATGTTCAACAGCAAAAAGCCAACGCAGAAAATCTACTGGCGATTCAAAAAATCGTAGGTAATGGCTCCCTTTCTGTAGTAGGTAATCCAATCGATATTACAACAAACTTCCAAAATAAGCTTGTGGATATGTCGATTTTGGTTCCTAACACGGCAATTGAATCATCGGTATCCGTGGTGAACAAGCTTATCGTTTATGTAGAACACAGCGATGGCACCAAAGAAGTGATTCAACAGCCAAAAATCACGATCGGTGACGATGGCCAGGCGACCGTAACATTCCCAACGACTAAATTCAGTACATTTACCGTTATGAGTGTAAGTGGTGCAACAACGACGAATGCAGGGACAACACCTGTAACAGGCACAAACCCTGCCAATACAGGCGGTGTCGTCAAACCAGCGTATATTGAAGGTTATCCAGACGGTACATTCCGTCCAAACAACAGTCTGACTCGTGCAGAACTCGCTTCCCTGCTTTATCGTCTGCAAGCAACAAGCAGCAATACAGGCGCAGTAAAAAGCTTTAAAGATGTATCATCTAGCTTCTGGGCAAATCAAGCGATTCAAGCGATGCAGTCTGCTGGACTGATGAGCGGTTTGCCAAACGGTACATTTGCACCGTCCAAACCGATCACACGTGCGGAAATGGCGATCATTTTGAGCCGCTGGCAAGGTTTAAGCGGTCAAGGTGGTACGACATTCGCAACTGATATTAATGGACACTGGGCAGAGCGCGATATTAAGCTCGTACTCACCGCAGGTCTGATGCAAGGTATTAGCCCATCCAGCTTCCAGCCGAATGCACCGTTAACTCGTGCACAGGCAGTCACGATCCTTAATAAAATTTTGGAAAAAACAGCGGTACTATCTGCTCGTCCAACACCGTGGAAAGATGTACCATCCAGCCACTGGGCTTATGCAGATATTATGGAAGCTTCCAACTCCTACTCGCTGAAATAAAGGAATTGAAATGCTGAAATAAAGGAATTGAAATAAGGTAACATTGTATAAGCGAAAAGAAAGTTAACAAAAACCACCTTCGAGAACATCCAGCATATTCGCCGCTGGTATTGACCTCTTGAAGGTGGTTTTTTATACGCTATGAGATCGAATCGCGAACTTCCAGCGCTGCCTGCTGCTCTTCCCCACGATGCAGTTTGCGGTATTGCCCTGGTGTACAGCCCATTTCCTTTTTAAATTTACGAATAAAATTAGCCGTATCCAGATAACCGACCCGCACGATAATATCTTTAAGCGGCTCATCGGACTCCGTAATCTGACGAATCACTTCATCTCGCCTTAATTGCCAGATGTATTGAGAAAAGGTTAAGCCGGTTTTATCCTTGAACGTGCGGCTTAAGTACGAACTGGAAATAGAAAATTGCTGGGCCATGCCTTCCAGGCTAAGAGCATAATCGGCATATTGCCCTTCTACATAAGCGACAATTTGATCCAGCAGCGATACGTGTTCCGTTTCTTGCTTGTGCTCGGCACATTCGCAAATGCGGATCGCGAGCATTTGCAATTGCCCTTCCAGTTCTTCTGCGGTCTCAAAGGCTGACACCTGCGGCATATCACGCAAACTGCCTAGCAGTCCAGCATCTGACGCCGCACGCAGTACCGTATTCAGCAGATCGAATAAAATACAGCGCATAAGTGGTAGCGGTAATGACTGGGCATGTACGCCTGCTGTAATCGTATGAATCATATGACTGGCTACTTGAATATTCCCTTGTTTGAGACTTTGAGACAGCTTGAGCAGCGATTCATTGCTAATCCAGAATTGACTGCTAGCAGAACGATGCTCCTCCTGATGCAGCTGATCGAAATACGTCACACTGGATGTTTCTCCGATCACGCGATATTCCATCGCCGTAGCTGCCTCAATAAAGGATTGATTAATCATTTCCAGCTGTGCATAGCTTGTTCCCACTCCAACGGTTGGAACCGTACCATAATGTTGATGCACAAGCTTCCGTACGGTCTCGACAATGCCAGACATGCTTTCCTCCGCCTCATGACCTGGCTGTAGCTGCCAGCAAACAGCAACGGCCAATCGATTGCTGGACGAATACTCTACCCCATACAGCTGTGCCCCAAATTCCGGCAATGCCACTTCGCTTAACACATCCGGCAAGCTCAGATAAGGACTAACCGTCTCGTCCAACAGTTCCACATTACTTGATGTCACTGTATCTGTAGCATGATGAACCAAAGTATCGCCCGATACAATCATGACAAAGTACTGCAATCCGTGACCACGAAGTCCAAGTCCATCGATCAAGCGAGCGGTTTCCGGGTCGTCTGGCTGTCCATGCTTCATCAACATCAGCAAACATTGATGACGCACATACGGCTGCTGCAAGCCTACCTGATCCCGATAATGAAGCAGTGTCTCACGAATCCATGTCCACTCGTTATGGAGCGGCTGACCGACTGCTGAATGACGTTCAGCCTGTGCTGCGACTCCTGCATTGCGGCTCTGTGCAAACTCCACCAGATCGCGCAGCGGTCCATATTGACGCCGCGCCAGCATCAATGCAACCGGAATACCTGCCAGCGCTACCAGTGCAAAAATCAGCACAATTAATGTTTGAATATGGAAGATGCGGCTAAAAAATTGATCGCTTGGCATCACCGTCACATACGTCCAGCCATTTTCCTGAGACTCTACCGCCACAACCGATTGTTGTTTACCGCCTAGCTCCATACTGTGAATACCTGATTTTAGCTCCGATAATGTTCCCAGCTCAAGCGGTGTAGGCGGCGTATCATGACTATTTGCGGTGAGCACATGCCCATTGTTATCAAAAATATAACTGTTTCCTTTAAAATCACTCAATACAGAATCCATCATTCCGGTCAATTTGGACTCGTTAATCAAATACACAACGGTGGCATAAGGATACGCATCTGTCGGCTTGATCGGCACCATATGCACTAGCATCGAGGATTGACGCGAGTTCACAGTCACCTGATCTGCCGGTCTTGTAAACGGATACTTAATTTCATTCAGATCACGCTTAATTTGCTGCTGATCCCAGCTATTAAACGTATACGTTTTACCAAACACAACGTTCAAGCCACTGAGTCCTTCAGATGAATAAATGACGGAATCATTATGAAAATACAGCAACAGATCGTCAATAATGGCACTATTCGCCCGATACTGATCCAGCCTGCGAATCGCTTCGCTGCTGTAATACGGATGCTTGACCATATAACGTGTCAGGCTGTTATCGTAACTCATACGAATCGCAATATCACGTAACTCCGTCATCCGTCCATCAATCGTCATACGCACCTGATTGAGCTGATTCACATTTGATTGCTCAATTTCCATACGCAAACTTTTCACTGCACTTTGATAAATAAAGATCGTAATCACGATCAACGGAATGAGGAAAATCAACAAATACGACACCATATAGCTTCGCTGCAACTTGGAACCTGTACGCTTGAATATCATCCGCTTCCTCCTCAGGCATAACGATGATCGGTGGCTGTGCAGAACAAACAGGCTGTAAGTTGTACATAATATGTCATATCGTATTACATCATGTGTCGTAAGCGATACATACATAATCGTCATCGTCAATGGAATCAAAATAGCAGTTCCATCACCAATCGACACGTACACGGTAGATGACCTAAGTGAACAGCATACACTGCCTTTATGTTGCAAAGCACATAGCACATAGCACATAGCACATAGCACATAGCACAAAATAGGCTATGCTGCATACGCCTAGACTGCAACCTTCGATATCGATGCTTATGAATTATGGAACACGTAACAACGTAATTTCAATGACATGCTATCCAACTTGGACTGCGTCATTCTACGGACCTTCTACTCTGCATTGAAAGGAACAGACAGGCTGCGAAATCCACATATGTTGATAGGGTTGTACAGATTTAGGCTGAAAATGGGATCGATTGGTATGGAATCCATAAGTGAGGTTAACATAGACCATTACATTTGATGCTGCCTATCGTTGATCTATTTTACAAAACGAGAACATGATTACATCAATTGTAGCTTATTTTCGCTATCTGAAAAGGGTTAAGTTTGCATATGCGGTAAATTTGGTACTTTTTGATCACATTTGGTTAACATAGCGTTTACGTTCCAGTGTGAGACAAATTATTCATGACTTTTTTTCCTGCTTCTGGTATGCTGTACATGAAATCCCGACAAGAAAGGATGATGAATATGAGAGCCATTACTTTTTTTCGCAGCCGTCTGACACTCGTGACCATTTCAAAATCGGGAGTAATGAACGGATAAACATTCATCAGCTCCCGTATACAAAAGGAGCTAATTTCATTGGAACTAAATAAATACGGATATAATGATCATTTTGCAGGGCATTTTGCTGAATTGGAGCTGCCCCCACATCTTATTCCTGCACGCGTTACCGCTGTATTCAAACATGTGCTTCGCGTCGTATCAGCGGATGGCGAAGGTCTCGCCCGTCCCAAAACGTCTTCCTTCCGCGATGTCGATCGGATGGAGCGTCCGGCAATTGGCGACTTTGTCGCACTGGAAAGTCATCCAGGCGATACGTCACTTATTCATGCCGTGCTGGAGCGGACGAGCTTGTTCGTCCGGGATGACCCGGATCCGAATGCCGGTCAACAGGTTGTTGCAGCTAATTTTGACTACTGTTTTCTGGTAAGCTCAGCGAATGATGATTTTAATATTAATCGGATGGAGCGTTATTTGACAGTCGCCTGGAATAGTGGTGCTATGCCTGTGATCGTACTCACAAAGGCAGATCTGACAGATCAACTGGATATGTATCGCAATGAACTGGAAGCAGCCGGATTCGGCGTCCCCTTTTATGCGGTAGATAGCATCAGCGGTAACGGTCTGGCTGAGCTGCGCAGTCTCATTCAACCGGGACAGACGATAGTTCTACTCGGTTCGTCCGGTGTGGGCAAATCATCGCTCGTCAATGCACTGGCAGGCGAAGAACGTATGCGTACCGCTGGCATCCGTGAAGATGATGCACGCGGTCGACATACGACCACACATCGTGAACTGCATCTGCTGCCTAATGGCGTGATCGTTATCGATACACCGGGGATGCGCGGACTTGGCGTAGGTACGGCTTCGGATGGCCTGGATGAAACGTTTAGCGATATCGATGAGCTAGGTGAGCATTGTCGTTTCAGCGATTGTACGCATGAAGATGAGCCTGGTTGTGCGGTACAGGAAGCACTGGAAAATGGTACATTGTCTCGCAAGCATTACATCAACTGGCAAAAGCTCAAACGCGAGATCGCCTTTAATGAGCGCAAACAAAATAGCCAGCTTCAGCGTCAGGAAAAGCAAAAATGGAAAGTGATCAGTAAGATGAGTAAAAACAACAGCAAAAATAAAAATCGAGCTTGAGTCATTTTTGTAAACTTATATAGCGGTTGAATATATAGGGTTTGAATCGTTTGTTTGGGTAAGCAAGGATGCAGTTGGAATGATTGCTTTAGATTGCTTTAGATTGCTTTAGAGTGTTGTAGGTAATGATCAGCAATACGTAATAGCTGATTAGCTGACAAAGCTAATCGTTGGATAGAAATCGTCAGGTGGAAATTGCTACTTCCCAGGCTTCATCTTTCCTTTCGACTGGTATTCAGTCGTTGCGGATAGGTGGAGCCTTTTTAATACGTATACATGGGTATCGTTAGCGATCGTTTCAGTTAGCAATCGTTTTATATGTACGGATATGTATAGAGGTGAATATTTTATAGAAAGAGATCAATAGTTATAGATCGACACATTATACATACATACGTTACTATCCATCGACACGATTGTTGAAAAGGACACAAAATATATCTATACTGAAAGCAATCCAAATCGCACGGTAAAGGAGCATGTAGATGAACAAACAGGAGCAAGTGATGCTGGAGTTCAGACAGTTATTTACGAAGATGGCATGGCTGAATCGTATCAAAATGGAAGATCAACTACGAGATCATAAGCCGTCTGAAGTACACTGCCTCGAATATATCGGCAAGCATCCCGATTGCAATGTAACACGACTCGCAGAACACTTTTACATGACCCGAAGCGCGATTAGTAAAATGACGAAAAAGTTGCTGGAAAAAGGCTTAATCAAAAGTTATCAAAAGCCGGACAATAAAAAAGAAATTTACTTCCAGCTCACAGAACAGGGCAAAGAAATTGAACATATTCATGAGCGGCTACACCTTGAGTTTCAAGAGCGCGATGCAGCTGTATTTGCTTCAATCACCGATCAGCAGTATGATCGCATGCTCACATTTATCGACAGTTATAGCCAGCATCTGGATGAGCATATTAAAAAAATCGGTCGCGATGAATAATCCATTATGACTTGTTGCATAACCAATACGATATAGGCTGCTCTATGAATTGTGATGATGCCAGTCATACTGAACGAATCTATTGCCTTGCTTCGCTGACTATCCTTTGTTAAATAAAAAATTTCTATTTCGTAGTCTCTGTACTTTATGCACAATATATGTACTCTATTTGCAATCTCTGTACTCTATTCCTAATATATTTGCTCTAATCACAGTTTATGTCTTTGTGTACAGTATATCTGCTCTAATCACAGTTTATGTCTTTGTGTACAGTATATCTGCTCTATTCACAGTTTATGTCTTTGTGTACAGTATATTTGCTCTATTCACAGTTTATGTACTCTATGTACAGCGACAGCTAGGGGGTATACCCAAACTCGTATACGTCCTAGTACAATCCACTATAGCCAGACGCTTGCTCTTCCGAATCGATGTCGGATGGGAGCAAGCGTCTTTTTTATTTTTGTTGACAAGGAAACAAAATAACTTTATATTATTGTCAACTAGGAAACAAAAAAAGAAACACCTATATCTTGTATCTTGCTTTGCTCCATCCTGCAAGAGCCTATAGGTGCAAAACAAAAAAGCACGGATCGATACAAATGATCGATACAAATAATAGAAAGGAACTTTTTTCCTAGCAACTTCTTTCCTTCGCGACTGCTTTACTTCGCATCATGGATCATGCGTTTGTGCTTGACTAGACTCACCCATCCGCCTTCTTCTGAAAGGAGAACTACTATTGACTATTCATTCTTCCTCTTCCCCTGCTCCATCCCATCCAAGCATGAATCGCAAAGCTTTACTGTTCGGATTTGTATCTGTGTTTTTGTGTGCCATCGGCTTTGGTATCGTTATACCGGTCGTGCCTTTTCTCGTACAGCCTTATGTGCACGATGCGTCTCAACAAGCTGTCATCGTCGCCTGGCTTACTTCGGTGTATGCCATTTGTGTATTTATCGCTTCTCCGGGGCTTGGTGCGTTAAGTGATCGGTACGGACGGCGTCCGGTATTGCTACTTTGCTTGCTTGGTTCTGTCGCTGGCTATCTATTATTTGGCATCGGCGGTGCGTTATGGATTTTATTTGTCGGACGCATCATTGAAGGGATTACAGGCGGTACGATTGCAACGATGTTTGCTTATTTTGCCGACATTACGTCTGCCGAACAACGTACACGTTATTTTGGCTGGATCGGAGCTGCGGCTGGTGCAGGTACGATTATCGGCCCTTCACTCGGCGGTCTACTTGCTGGCATTAGTTATACCGCGCCGCTATATTTCGGTGCCGGCATTACACTGCTCAATGCGCTATATGGCTGGCTGTACATGCCGGAAAGTCTGGCGCCAGAGCTGCGTACAGAACGTATTACGCTCAACCGCCTGAACCCGCTGCTACAATTAACCAGCATTTTATCTGTCAAATCGTTACAAAGACTGCTATTGGCTGCGTTTCTGCTGTGGCTTCCCAATGGTGCGATGCAAGCTGTGCTCGCACAATTTACGCTCGATATGTTTCACTGGCAACCGATCTGGATCGGTCTCATTTTCTCCATTATCGGGATTCAGGATATTTTGTCACAAAGTCTAATTATGCCTCGTCTGCTAACAAGGATGAAAGGTGTGTCGATTGCTATCCTCGGTATGGTCGCAGAGCTATGTGGATATGCTCTGATCGCTGCCTCGGTCGCCTTTGCTTCCTACGGATTATTTCTCGCAGGCATGTTTGTATTCGGATTTGGCGATTCGATCTTTGGTCCATCGTTTAACGGATTGCTGTCTACGTCTGTGGATGCCAGTCGACAGGGACGTGTGCAAGGTGGCAGTCAATCGATTCAATCGCTGGCACGTGTGTTTGGCCCACTGCTTGGCGGACAGTTGTATGTATCGCTTGGTTACGCTGCCCCTGCATGGATGGGTGTGATTTTCATCGGCGTTGCTGCTGTGCTGCTATATCGCAACGTATATCGAGTGGCTTAATCAAGCTTGGATCATAAGTTATATGTGTAGATGCCATATATGAAGTCATACTAAAAACAGGCCCGAATAATCGGACCTGTTTTGCCTATTTTGAATATATCGCTCTCCAATATACCGCTTTACACAGCATAGCTTTTCATATCACCGTTTTGCATCGAATAGCTTCACCTATAACGGTTTAACACAGCTTGACCGTACTATGATTTACCCTCTATTACCTACAGCAAATTAAAACATCGCCGCGGCACGTACACCTCGCAAGTTCAACAATGACTACTTACAATATCAACAACGACTGCTTACAAAATCACAACTTCCGGCTCCGGTACAAAACCGAAGCGTGTATGCACACCATCCTGCACTAGTCGAATCAAATACAATACATCCTCAGCGGTCGCACCACCGACATTTTGAATAAAGTTGCCGTGATAAGGGGAAATACGTGCATAGCCGCGCTGTGTACCACGTAAACCTAATTCATCAACGAGCTTACCGGTCGGCTGACCGAAGTCATAATTGTTTTTGAACACCGAGCCACAACAGGCATGGTCAAAATGATGCTTGCCTCCGCGATCTGCGATCACATCATGAAATTCCTGCGGTACAACATACCCTTTAGCAGACAGGCGACCAATCCAGTTCTGATAATAACGGAAATAATCTGGCAATACGGATGAAGCCGCACTCGATACTTGCATTTCCTTCATCAGTTCTGTCCAACTTTCTGCTTGCGGCAATTCATATTCACCTACATGCAGATCTGCACCTACGATTACCCACGGATTTTGCTGGAAAATAGATTGCTTGTATGCGTACTGGCACTGGTCAACACCGATATGCTGCACACCTTGCTGGGGACGTGTTACATCAATATAATAAACGCGATCTAGCAGACCGCTAATATCATAATTGAAATACTTCGCATTCATATAAATGCCTGCACCCATCGTGCCCGGCAACAAATACGTAAATTCCATTCCTTTTATACCGGTCATCACACCGATCAGCGCAAGCCATGTCATCGGCACGCCTGCCGATACAAATAAACGATCTTCGTTAAATGTCAGCTCGATATGACGCTTGAGCGACAGAAAGAGCGTATCATCCTGCGGCTGATCTGGAAACAGAATATTCGAACCCATCCCAAACCATTTCACATCTAACCCTTTATGCTTACTCCCTTCGAGCAGCACCGCCAGTTCCTCCGTTGTTGCTGGAAGACCGAGATGACGTGCTTTACCACCAATCTCATAGGTTGAGTAAGGCGCCAAACTTGCATTTAACTGGCATAATTCATCAAATTGTAGCGTATTCAAATTCATCGTAACCCCTCTGCTCTACCTTGTATAAGCTCTCATATTTATAAGTATAGATCGTCCCGTATGAAACGGTCATCGCAGTTCAGTATAGCGTATTGCCCCGTATAGCTTATTGTCTGTAGCACTGCATTAGGCACTTTATCTATGCTCTTTAACATGATCATAGCAGCATACATTCCAATCCATTTACACGATTACTGGACAATAATCTATTCACCTATACCTGCATCTTTTCCATTATATGATATGCACGCTTGAAAACCAAAGCATAAAAATATAATATTCTTTTCATATTTCAAAAAACGGACTACTTGGACATTTTTCATGACTACTCATCACTTTTTATGAGGCGATACATATATGCAAATTGCACTTCACTGCGGGGAGGAAATAAGGGGAAAGGACGACTTACAGTGTTAGCGATTTCCTAACACGGGGTTCAATGAGAAAAGGATTTTTGCATAGCAAAATATCGTACTACTTTGAGCACGGGAATCTACATTCTCTCCTACTCCGTAGATTCCTGTGCGAGACCGGAGTCCGTCCCCTTATTCCTTCCCAGAGTGGTGTCTACTCTGCATGCATCGTATCATTTTCATAACTTTTTCAACATATCCGTTGACTAAGCTTGTGAACAGGCGTAAAATTTTAAATTGCGTTCATTGTTTAACGGATGACAGAATGTATGCAAGATGAAGCTTTTCTATATTATATGATTAAAGGTGATATTAATGTCCACACATCCATACCGGATTTTATTGTTTTATAAATTTGTAGCGTTGGAGGATTCGGAAACGCTGACGGCTGAGCATTTGCAATATTGCAAAGACCTCGGCGTTAAAGGTCGCATTTTGATCTCGCCGGAAGGTATTAACGGCACATTGTCTGGCACATGGGAGCAAACCGAGCAGTATATGAATGATTTGCGCGCGGATGCTCGCTTCGCTGACGTGGTGTTCAAAATCGACGAGTCCGAAGGTCATGCTTTCAAAAAGATTTTTGTACGGCATAAACAAGAATTAGTAACCTTCCGTCTGGATCAGGATGTTGATCCTAACGTAACGACAGGCCAGCATCTGTCGCCTAAAGAATTTTATGAGCAATTGCAGCGCGATGATGTGATCGTACTGGACGGTCGCAATGACTACGAGTACGATATCGGTCATTTCCGCGGTGCGATTCGTCCGGAAGTGGAATCGTCTCGTGAATTTCCGCAATGGATTCGTGAAAATCTGAGTCAATATAAAGATAAAAAGATTTTGACGTACTGCACAGGTGGTGTACGTTGTGAGAAACTGTCCGGCTTCCTGATGAATGAAGGCTTTAACGATGTCGCTCAATTAGATGGCGGTATTGTGACGTACAGTAAAGACCCTGAAGTACAGGGACGACTGTTTGACGGCAAATGTTATGTGTTCGATGAGCGTATTTCGGTTAAAATCAATCATACCGATGAAGATATCGTTGTAGGCAAGTGTTTCCATTGTGAAGACACAACCGATCATTATGTAAATTGTCCGGTGTGTAATTTGCAGCATGTTGTTTGCGATAGCTGCGAAGATGAACATGAGCATTATTGTTCGGATACTTGTCGTGAGCAAGCACTGGTTGGCTAAATTGGGAAAGGGCGAACTCCATTATGAGGGGTTCGTTCTTTTTTTATGCGGTTTTTAGCGGAACATAGTAGGCAGGGAGGTTATAGCAGATTATAGTGTCTATTAGTTAGTGTTTGTTAGTTAATGTTTCTTAGTTGATGTTTCTTAGGATGGGTTGGCATATACCACTTCTAGTCAGCAATTGGTTGTAGCTATTGGTATTGCCTGCTCTGCTTTCACAAGCTACGGATTCATGCTTCAATCTGGTTACTTAATCTGGTACATTCATATTGCTAGTAATGGAGCGGCAGATTACATAAAGTGAGGTTATGCGGTGATGTTTATGGAGAGTGAGGAGCGGCGAGAAATCTTCTTTACAGAGCGGCTTTTGAATGAGTTGTATGTGATGAATGTAGGGTATGAAAAGTGTTTGCCTTCACATAGCTTTGGGCCGCAAATTCGGGAGTATTATGTGCTGCATTATGTGTTGAGTGGCAAAGGGCAGTTTCGGGCACGGGATGCAACGTATCATTTGCAGGCAGGGAATTTCTTTTTGATTGCACCGAATGATGTGTATGCGGTGTACGAAGCGGATGCACAGGAGCCGTGGGAATATGTATGGATTGGTTTTCAAGGGGAACGTGCGGCAGCAGTGGTGAAAGAGCTTGGCTTTCATGATCGTGCACAGGTGGGAACGTTACAGGATCGCTCGGAAGCCGAGAGTTATATTCATGCGCTCATTACCGATAATCTGGTGCGGCAGCATTCGATGTTACGGGTGCAAGGTGACTTTTTTCGGATGTTGTCTTATTTTCGCATCGATCAGCCTATTCGCCAGATCGCTTACAATCCTAGCAGTCCCAAACATTATGTAGATCTATTTATCGCTCATGTACGTACATCGTATGGAAATCCGGAGTTGACGGTGAACAGTATTGCCAGACAGATCGGCATCCATCCGACTTATCTTACACAGTTGACAGGTACCGAATTACAGCAAACGTCACTGCAATATCTTACGAATTATCGGATGGTACGCGGTAAATTTCTGCTGGAACATACCGATTACACGGTGGAAAAAGTAGCTCATGCGGTTGGTTATACAAATCCGCTGTCGTTTGCGCGAGCATTCAAACGCTTATTTGGTGTGGCGCCAGGCTTTTATAGCAAGCGCCATCGCCATTCTGACTAGACTGTTATAGAAACGATCATCGGTATAATCGATAGCCTCTACTGGTCATTACTTTAGGTGGTGATCCGAATAGTAGAAGGTTCTTCTTTACTTTCATCGTTCTTTACCTTCATCCTTCTTTATTTTCATTGCTGTTTAATTTTGTTACTTTTTAATTTTATTTATCTTTTTGTTTATATGCTTTTTTGTTTTGTGGAATTTTATGACTCAGCAAGCATCTTCTACTTCGGGTAGAGGGTGCTTTTTCTTATATCGATCGGCAGTTCATCATATGGGAAATGGTATAGTTTTGGTTTGATACAGTTATAGGAATACGGCGGCAAAAGCATACAATCAAGATAAGCGCTATCTGGCTTTTGGCAGCTTAACTATGGATCGCCAAAGCGACTGTATTGGATTGGACTTGAGGAGGAGTGAACGGAATGACTCGCTTATATGAATATCAGATCTATGGTGTAAACGCTCTCTTTGAACGGAATGATCAGCAACGTATCCGATTGTTGCATTTGTCGAGTGCCCCTTTACCAAACGCTGATAATATGCTCGAACAGCGCAAGCAGGCGAGTGTACTGGTCGAGCTTCAACTAACCGGATTTAATAGTCCGGGGCATAAAGGAACAAGGCTATCGAACACCCTACCCGGTACAGAGCTAACGTTCCAACAAATCGTGCAGCAGGAAAATCAGCTAATCATTACACAGACGTATGAACAATCCTGCTCGCTGACCGTTACAACGTATATGCAGTTTTTTGCTAGTATACGTGTCGTTAAAGTATGGAATGAGATTACGAATACAGGCACAGAACCATTTGGGATTGAGTATATATCCTCACTGAATATTGTTGGTTTAAATAACGATGGATCTTCGCTTCCCTACACTGCCAATCATGTGTATCTTCCCCATAATTCATGGACAGGGGAAAATCAATGGCGTAAATATAGTCTGCCTGAGCTAGGTCTGCTCTATGCATTGGACGGAGAGAAATTGCAGGATTCTACGAAGGTCATTTCCGTTTCTAATAATTCCTCCTGGTCCTGCTCTCAATTCGCGCCGATCGGTATTGTCGAAAATGATCATACCGGCATGGCTACATTCTGGCAACTGGAAAGTAATGGCGCATGGCACTGGGAGCTTACCGATGCAGCACTGGGCAAAGAGCTTGCACTGCGGCTGAGCGGTCCGACCGAATTGCATAATCAATGGTGGAAAAATGTATTGCCTGGTGCCTCATTTACGACCATTCCCGTAGCATTCGGGGCGATCCCTGGCGGCTGGCAGGCAGCGATCTGGGAATTGACTCGCTATCGTCGTGCAATCCGTCGTCCCAATGAAGACAATCAGCAGCTGCCGATCATTTTTAACGATTATATGAATTGCCTGTCCGGTGATCCGACAACTGCTAAAGAACTTCCGCTTATTGATGCCGCAGCTGCCGCTGGTTGTGAATATTTTGTCATCGATTGTGGATGGTATTCAGATGGCTACTGGTGGGACAATGTGGGCGAATGGCAACCATCGCAGCAACGTTTTCCAGGTGGACTGATTGAGGTTATTGATTATATCCAATCCAAAGGTATGATTGCCGGTCTATGGCTGGAAATTGAGGTGATGGGCATTAATAGCAAACTAGCGGCAAGTTTACCAGATGATTGGTTTTTTATGCGTCATGGTAAACGTATCATCGACCATAGCCGCTACCATCTCGATTTTCGCAATCCGAAAGTACGTGATTATGCGACTTCAGTCGTACAGCGACTTGTACAAGAGTACGGCATCGGCTATATCAAAATGGACTACAATATCACGACCGGCATTGGTACGGATCAACATAGTGACAGTATGGGTGATGGTTTGCTGGAGCATAATCGTGCGTATTTACAATGGCTGGATCGTATGTTCACCCTCTATCCACAGCTTGTGATCGAGAATTGTGGCAGTGGCGGCATGCGCCACGACTACCAGATGCTCGCCAGACATAGCATCCAATCGATTACCGACCAGACGGAATATATACGTAATGGTGCAATCGCTGCCGCCTGCGCAGCCAATGTCACGCCAGAACAAGCGGCGATCTGGTCGTATCCGCTGCGCGAAGGCGACCATGAAGAAGTCATTTTCAATATGGTGAATACGATGCTATTACGCATTCACCAGAGTGGACATCTGGGCGAGCTGACCGAAGATCGGTTGCTGCTTGTCAAACAAGCAATCGACGTGTATAAAAATATCCGTAAGCATATTCCAACCGGTCGTCCGGTCTGGCTAACCGGCATTCCGCTTATTGATGATGAATGGTTTAGCTTCGGTATTGAAACACCTGACCGTCTGTACCTTGCTGTCTGGCGCACAGAAAGCTTAAATGACCATTTTAGCGTGCATGATCCAGCAAAATCGATTCAGAGCGTTATCCAACTGTACCCTAATCCAGCAGAAGATAAGAACACATCGTATCATGTACATGGTAATACGATCCATTTCGAATTTAAGCAAAATAAGATCGCTCGCTTGTACGAAATAAGTACGACACCTCATCAAGTATAATCAGCACAAAGTAGATCACTATGTCATAATCAAATCCTCATATAGCATCCTGAATGGACTAAATGAATGCTGTTTATCGTATCTTTTATCCGGTACAATGCTATTTTTTACCATCAAGAAAAGGGAGCAGATTATATCCGCTCCCTTTTGTTATTTTCCTGTTTTCGCAAAATACTTGATCCGCTCTCCAATTTCATCCCGTACACGCTGGAAAAAAGCCCATTTCTCTGCATCGGTTCCTTCTGCTTTCGCCGGATCATCAAAGCCCCAGTGCTCGCGACGTACATGTGCAGGCGTAATAGGGCATTTATCTGCGGCATCGCCACATAAAGTTACAATCAAATCCGCACGGTTCAATATTTCCAGGTTGATCACATCTGACGTCTGATTGGAAATATCCATGCCTACTTCATTCATCGCCTTTATAGCATTGGGGTTTAATCCATGTGCTTCAATGCCTGCACTATATACATTCCATTCGTCGCTCAAATACGTCTTCCCCCAGCCTTCTGCCATCTGACTACGGCAGGAATTACCTGTACATAAAAAATACAGTGTTTTTTTACACATGTGTATACTCTCCCTTTTGGTCAAGAAAACAATCGTGACGGTTTGTATGTGATCATCTACTCTTTTAATATATAATCACTTACTTATATATTAAATAATCTTCTACGCATAAACAAGCGATTTATCTTATAATCGATCCACAAATTACAGCGTAATACCAAAAGAGCACAAATCACAGTTTGTGCTCTTTGCCATTTCATATGCTCATTTTCATACGATCATTTCAAGCCATTATCCTTTTACCGACCCCGCAGTCATTCCTTCAACCAGGAATCGCTGCATAAATACAAACATCAGTACAACCGGTAACACACTTAGTACGGACGAAGCCATCAGGCTGCCCCAATCGGTCTGAAACAACCCTTTAAACAGGTAAATGCCTGGCGTTAGTGTCCGATGCTCATCATCGTTAATAAATACAAATCCAAACATAAACTCATTCCACGAATTCAAAAAGGCAAACATCCCCGCCGCAATCATACTCGGTAGCGACACAGGTAATAAAATCCGGAAGATCAATGACACGCGCGAACAGCCATCAATCTCTGCCGCCTCCTCCATATCCATCGGAATCGAATCGAAAAATCCCTTCATCATAAACGTACACAGCGGTACAGTAAATGTCGTGTACGCTAAGATAAGCGAAGTGTACGTATTGATTAATCCCAGATCTTTCATCGTTAAATAGAGCGGAATCAGCAACAGCACACCGGGAATCATTTGCGACAGTAGCATCGCCACACTGAACAATTTAATGCCACGGAAGCGAATAAAGCGACTAAGCGCATAGCCAGCAAAAATGGAGATCATGAGCGATAACACAGTTACGATCACCGAGACGAATATACTGTTGCGAAAATACGTCAAAAACTTTGATTGCGTAATAACATTAATAAAATGCTCCATTGTCGGATGAGCTACGATAAAGGTAGGCGTAACCGTTCGAATCTGATCCGTTGGCTTTAACGCCGTCACGACCATCCACAGGAAAGGAAACAAACAATAAAAGGAAAAGCCGAGTAAAATAGCATAGGTCAGAATTTGAAAAAACAATTGCTTTTGTTTGCTCATGAGCATACCGCTCTCTCCCCTCTCCGTGTTAACGATTCGTTTTGCGAACAGACATAAAATAATACAACAGGAATGCAGTCATCATAAATCCAAGCATCATCGATGCTAAGGCAGACGCATAGCCAAAATTATACGTTTGCATCGCATAGCGGAAAATTTGAATCGGTAATGTCTCGGTCGCGTATAATGGCCCACCTTCCGTCATCACCCATATAAAGTCAAAATTGATCGCTGTCCAGATCAGGTGAATAAAGATGATCGTAAGCGATATACTTTTTAATTGCGGCAATACGACGTTGAAAAACCGTACTCTTACGCCGGCTCCATCGATTGCTGCTGCTTCCAGTATATCTTTGGATACCGACTGCAAGCCTGCCAGCAAACTGATCGTATAAAACGGAAAGCTGCGCCAGATATTAACGAAAATGACAGCATAGAGCGCGGTATTCATCTGACCGAGCCAATTGTACGGCTGTGCAATGATGCCCATTTTCACTAGCCAGTAATTGATAATGCCAAAATTCGGATCAAGCATCCATGTCCATGTCATACCGGCGATCACGATCGGTACGACCCACGGAATAATAATGATGCCGCGGAACAATGCCCGACAGCGAATATTCTGATTGAGTGCTAATGCGGTTATCAATCCAAACACATATTCACCGGCAACAGACAATATCGTCCATATGAATGTATGCAATAGTGCAGCCTTAAAATTCTCATTTTGTAGCACGGCTACATAGTTGGACAAACCCGAAAAGCCAGATAATGCTTTATTCAGCATATTGATCAATTGAAAGCTGTCCCATACCACTGTCAAAAGTGGATACGCATTAAGTAATATAAAAAACAATAACGCCGGAATGACGAAATAATAAGCGACCATGCGAATTCGTTTCTCTCGTAAAGTCAAACCACTCACCACTTTTTCTGAGTAATGGAAGTAAACGGAGCTGACAGTTTCTCCAGCTAACACGAGTATGGTCAAGCTCCGTTTGCTTCATCCGCTCTATTTCTATTGATTTAGAGTTACCGATTTCACTATTTACAATGAAGTCTTGTTAATTCTACTTGTGCTTGCTTCTATTTTTGCTTGCTTCTATTTTTGCTTGCTTCATACTACTTTTTATTATCTCTTGCTACTTTATGAGCTTAATACGTCTACTCACATCATGACTCTACCAAAATATTTAGCTACCGCTTAACTGTCCGCTTGCTTTCAAGCTGTCATTAATCGCTCCACTGAGCCATGTTGCTACTGCTTCTGGCGAATCATTTTGCAGCATCAGGCGTGCGAGTGAATCTTGCATTGCCTGTGTTACACCGCCGAGGGAGATGGGTGGGAAGTTCACACCCTGTGAAGTCAACTCCATAAACTGCTTGCCCCATGCGCCGGTGATCGCATCACTGCGTGGTGCAGACGATGGATTGACTTTCGATTGATAATCTTTGCTCATCAGGAAAGAAGCAAATTCCCATGTTTTATCGAGATGATCGGATTTGTACAGATATAATGGAGCAATTTCCAGGAATGTAGCTGGTTTGCTACCATAAGGGGGTGGTGCAATTTTGACATCTTTCATGCCTTCAGGATTTTCGTTTGTACGACCTTCGATCCATGTTCCGTTAACGACCATTGCATACTGTGCGAGCACAAAGTTCTGATCTTCCTCTTCCCAGCCCCATGTTTTCGCATTCGGATCAATCGTATTGCTGCTCACCAGGTCTTTGTAAAATTGGAATACCTGTGTTGCTTTTTTCAGCTCATTCGGGTCTTCCTGCCATGTGTTTTTATATTTGCCGCCACCTTCATCTTTCACAAGCTGTACATCATTTTGCGCCAGATAGGTCATCAGCTCTTGTGAAGAACGCACGCCGCTTGCTGCAATACCAAAGGCATATTTGCCTGTTTTTTGTTTAATCACCGGACCCATTTTTAATAGTTCATCCCACGTTTTTGGCGGTGCATTATAACCGGCTTGCTTGAGCAAATTATCATGATACAGCAGTGCACGGATACCGATATAGTTAGGAAGCGCTTTCACTTTCCCGTCAATTGTAAGCCCTTGCAAGATATTCGGATACAATTTGTCTTTATCTGCCCATTTGTCTACATATGGGGTGAGATCAGCAAGCGCATCCATCTGATTCAACTCACCAAACCATTCACCAAGTCCCCATGTCATATCCGGTGCATCGCCTGCTGTAACCGCAGCAATCAGTTTCTGATGCATTACATCATAGGAGATGACCTGCATATTTACCTGTACATCTTTGTGCTCACTATTGAACTGCTGAATTTGCTGCTGAATTTCTTTGCCCTGATCGGTGCTTGGATCAAGTGCCGCCCAGAAATTCAGTGTGGTTACAGCGCTCTCATTACTGGAGCTGTTCGTTGCATTCGATGAACTACTTCCGCTGCTACAGCCTGCCAGCAGGCTGAGCACTACCCCGGCAACAATTGTCAGCTTCCACGCTTTAGTTAATTTCATTGTCTTCGTCCTTTCTCTAATTGCCGTCATCTTAATCGGGCTTGTTGGCCTAGCTCTATTGTAAGCAGGCCGTGCCCATGTGCCGATAAGGTGAAATTCAGATTATAGTTGAAATTATTCAACACTTTATCGATAATCTTCTCACTCCGGCGATTCCCTTTATCGATTAACTTCCGATGTGCTCCTGTTTGAACTGGCTTGGCTGTGTACCGGTTGCTTTTTTGAACACCTGGCTAAAGTAACGAGCATCGGCATAGCCGACACGTGACGCAACCTCGTATGTTTTCAGATCGGTATTCAGCAGTAGCTTTTTGGCCTGTTCCATCCGGATTCGGGTTAAAAACTCCAGAAAACTTTCGTCATTCTCCTCTTTAAACAACGTACAGAAATAATTTTTATTAATGAAAAAGCGGCGTGAAATCTCCTCCAGCGTCACCGTACAATAATGCTCACTCGCATATCGTTTAATAAGCGAAATTAACTGGCGTGCCGTTTTAGATTTATTTTGCTCGGATGACTGATTCATATGGTAGGTAATCAGCTCATACAAACGATGCTTCATCTGTTCCAGATCAAGCTCCTGCATGCTGGAGCGAATTTGGGCTAGTAGCATCAGCGTATGTTCATCTTTTTGCTCCGATTCCAAACGTTGCAGCAGGCGCGTAATATTCGTCTGTAATTCATTCATACTCATCTGTTCCAGCTGGCTACCTTCCAGTAAATATTCCAGCTTATCCATCAGTGGCATCTGACTATGCAATGCTCCTGTCGTGAGCATAACGCCCAGCCATTCATGTACATCCTCCCATGCCGCCGCATTGCTATATGATGTTGTAGCTCCATCCAGTTCGTCATAAAAAGCGATCGTATCACGCTCAGTTAGGCGTAGCTGTTTGACCGCATGTCGTGCTTCCTGATATGCACTCTCCATCGCAATAATTCGCTTTTTGCGAGCGCTAATTCCTAGCTTGACGCTCACACGCAAATAGGAAGACAACGCGGTCTGTATTTTTTTCAACATATGCTGTAACGTCAGACGATCTTTCTCAGCAGGCTGGAAAAATAAAAACTCATGATATCCATTTAAATTGCGAAAAATATCCGTCTGCTCGTCATAAATTGCCATACTTTCCCTCACAATATTACGCACGGCAAAATAAAATGAGCCTTTATCACTTTCATATCGACTGGCAATGCTGGACTTCACATCCAATAGCTTGATCATCACGATATGATACGCTTCTTCCGGCACAGCGATTTTTAGCTGCTCTGCTTCTACGATAATTTCATTTTCATTACGGGTATGAGTGCTCAGCAGATGACTAATCCATTCATCCTGCATCAGTTGTAAGCCTTGATATAACGCTACCTGTTGTTCACGATGCTGATAGCGGGACTGTGATTCTTGAAGCAGCTCCACCTCCAGCCGACTAAGCAGATGTAGCAGTTCTGCTTCATTAACCGGCTTGAGTAAATAATCGGTCACCTGCAACAAAAAGGCAGCCCGCGAATATTCGTAATCTCCATAGCCGCTGAGTACAACGACTTTCGCATGACTGGACGATTGTTTAAGCCATGTCAAAAACTGCAATCCATCCATATGGGGCATCCGAATATCGGTTAAAATCACATCCGGCTGTTCCTGCTCTACGATCTGACATGCTTCCTCACCATTGTAGGCATGCCCTACAATTTCCCACCCATATTGCGCCCAATCAAGGCATTGCTCCAGCTGTCTGTGTATCGTCACTTCATCATCGACAATTAATACTTTCATGCCTGATCAACCTCCTTCAATGGTAGTCTGAATGTCAGTAATGTGCCGGTATTCGGCTTACTACTCATCTCGATCCCGTAGCTCGTACCACAAATTAGCTTGATTCTCGTTTGAATATTTAACAAACCGATCGAAGCACCTGATGCCTGCGAGAAAATTTCATCATGATTAAGTGAATGGCGCAGCTTCTGTAACGTTTCCTCTGGAATCCCGACACCATTATCCAGCACATGAAAAGTGAGCGTGCGCTGCTCCCAATCGGCAGAGGCGCTAATGCGCATTAGCTTTTTGCCTTTCATTAATGGCAGTAAACCGTGCTCAACCGCATTTTCTACAACAGGCTGCAAAATCAATTTAGGAATCCACAGATTGCGAACCGACGGTTCCAGATGAATAGAAATTTTGATGCCGTCTGGCAGACGTTTGTTAATGATCAGCATGTAATTTCGCACATGAGAAATTTCGTCTTTCACCTGCACCCATTCGCGATTAATATCGATATTATAACGATACATATTGCTTAAAGCCTGGCAGATGAAGCGCATTTCTGGCACCTGATTCATGATCGCGATATTAGACATTAACTGTAGTGTATTGAATAGAAAATGCGGTGATATTTGCGATTGTAGCGCCTTGATCTGAGACTCCTGATTTTTCAATTGCAGCTTTAACTCGTGATCGACATGCTGCTCAATCCGATGCGCCATCTCGTTAAATTGCTTACCGAGAAAAGCGATTTCATCTGTCGTAGACAATCTGACTCGCACATTGTATTTGCCACGCCTAATTTCATTCATTTTGCTGCATAATTCGATGATCGGTCTAGTAATATTGTGGCTTAACCACGCGCTCAAAATAATACTAAGCAACATGGAGAACGCAATAATACCAATCGCAAAGCTACGGAAAAAGATGAGCTGCGGCGCAATATTAAATTCATATCGTAACTGATTATCTCCCGGTGGAATCTGAAGCTGGATCATTTCTGAATAATCGGTGGATGGCTTAGATTGCGATGTACGATAAATAAGGTCATGATTAGCGTTCCAGATCGTAATTTGTCCATTTTCAAAAATATTGTATCGTTCCAACAGTTCAGCAAACGGCTTTTCATCCATATCGATGACGAGCACGGCAAATGGACGACCGACCATTTTGATCGGATACAAATAGCGCAAAATCGGCTGTCCATAAATACTATCCTGATGAATCGTAAATGTCGGTTTTTGGTAGGGTGCTTGCAGTGGAGAAATCGTTTCCTTGTTATACTGCTGACTGAGCCGCAAATAATAATAAGGGAAAAAGTCGGCGTACACATTGCCTTCAAAGTCAAGAATGTACATGCCTTTGACATCTTTTTCTTCCAGGCGGCTATACGTATTCAAATAAAATTCCTTTAGCTGAAAAGTAACATCATAATTAGGGGCTTTACCGGGATGTTCCTGTACACTCTTATATAACTTATGCACCATCGTATAGTTGGAATAAATCTGATACGACGTTTCCTGCATCTCGTTCATATATTGTTGAATTTGCAAGTTTAAATCTTCCGAGATTCGGGTTTGTGCAAACAGACGATTTTGTTCGATATTTTGCGATACCTGCCATAAAATAACGATCGATGTGAGCAATAATGGACAGATCGTTGTGAGTAGCATAGCCAGTGCGATTTTGGTACGTATCCTTCTCGTCTTCATTTCCCTTCACCCGCTCGTTCAAATTGTACACCCGTAAGTATGCATACGGGAAATGGATGCACGCATATACGCAGTGCATCCATCCCGTGTTATTCATTTATGCTTGCTGTCTATAGTGTATATCGGTTTAACGCACTATACAGTTTATTCACTCTGGGATTGATACGTATTTTCCGTTACACTGCTAGCGACCGGAACCGGTGTTACGAATGGAGCGGCGATTTGAATCAGATCAATGTTCGGCACATAGCCGTCTGCATTGCCAAACTTGATCGTATTCGCTCCAGCTTTGAGTTCTACATCAAATGTAGTCGTTTGGAAGCTGCTCCAGCTACGAGTGTTGTGGAAATAACGCGATTGCGTTTGATCTCCATTGACGGTAATATGGGCAAGTCGATCTACAATGTTTGTATTGTATTCATGATTGCCTTCGACCTCTGCATTGGCAAACGTAACGACCATTCGATACGTACCTGCTTGCGGTACATTGATATTGTTAAATTGCAGTGTATTATTCGCTCCATTACCGATCCAGCCTACATATTGTCCACCAGATGCGCTAGAAGAGTTTTCTACTTTAGCGTCACCAGACAATGTATTGTCGCCTGCTTCTGCTTGATAGATGCCCACATTCCCTGTACCTTGCGATACATTCAAATAATCGAGTAAAGTGGAGACTGAATTGCCACTTGCATTATTGTAGTTGATCCGATTAATACCTGCCTGTAAGTAGACAGTCAGGCTTTCTGTACTCCACGAATTAGTAGGCGCCAGCGACACCGTCGTTAATGCTTCTCCATTTACCGTAATATCGGCTTTATTGCTTTCAGTCGTAGCATAGCGCAGATCCAGATTGTAATAACCGTCAGCAGGAACCTGTACGATATATTGGCTGGACGCTTGCTGTGCTCCAGGCAATGTGACATAACCGGTACCGGAATAACCTGTGCGGTTACCGTAATCCACAGTGGCTGCGCCATCTACTTTAGCATATTCCGCTTCATAGCGACCGGTATTGTTTACCGTTGACAGACTGGTATCTGGCGTCACGATAAGCTGATACGCAGACTTTGCTTTCAAATCGCTCAGCGGTACATTAATCTGCCCGTTGGATACATTGTAGTCGCCTTCCTGTACAACATACGGACCGCTAGATGGCGAAGTTCCGGTACTGTCTACACCCCAGACAGTAGCATGAACACGCTGTCCATACGTATTTGCGGAGAGACCTTTGACATTAATATTCGTCGTGTACGTATTGTCAGGGTAAGAACCGCCAAACAGAACACGCACTTGCTTTTTCGAGTCATCGACGGTAGCCAGACCCTGGAAAGAACCCGTGGTTGCGGTTGGTGTAGTAGCTACCGTATGTCCGGTCATTTCACCGTACCATTTGTATAGCCACCAGCCGCCAGTCGGTTTATTATTTTGCGTGACCAGATCGTTTAATGTACCTGCTGTTGACCAGTACGCAAGCATACCATCCACCTTGCTATTTTCCAGACGTGTCATCCATTGTACAAGTTCGCCCGGTATAGCCAGATCGGATGGACGTGCATATTCATTGATCGCAATCGGCAGCTTGCTAATGCCAACTTGCTGCTCTACGCCTCTGTAATGGTTGTAGTGATTGTACCAGTCAGTGAAGAAGTCATTGTTCAGCTCATGCCAGGTCACTACATCGGGCACTACATTGTTTTGTTTGGCAAAGGCAAAGAAGTCTTCCATAAACTTAGCGTTGTATACCGCTGTGTTCGGACCGCCAATTTGAGCATTCGGATCAAGGGAACGGATGCGCTGGTAGACCGTTTTCCAATCGGCGAAAAATTTCTTCTGTGCATCGCTGTTCGTTTGAAATAAGCCCTGATACCAGATGCCATCTGGCTCATTGAAAGGAATGTATACGTATTTGGAATGATTCGGATCAGCGACTACTTTTGGCACCATTTGATCAATCTTATTTAAATAATCGTCCAGCCCAAGATTCTCATACGGCCAGTTTTTGTAAATGTCCTGCATGTAGATCTGGATTTCTTTGCCGCCTGCTTCAACAAATTCGGGAGCTACCTTTAATGCATCACCGTTTGGATGCTGTAGTCCATCCGGTGCTTTTTGCGCGATTGCCTGTGGACTAAGCGGTGCAAGCATGTTCAGATTAGGCACGCCAGGACTACCCAATCCGTACAGAAAACCCGATGCGCCATGCTTAATATCCCCCGTGTTTTGCGAAACATCAACCGTTAGCTGCTCGGCTGCTGCCTTAGCTGGTGTTACAGGCCCGATCATCGATGCGACCAGACCAACTGTAAGTAAACCGATACCCCATGTTTTTCTTTTTCCCATGTGAAATCTCCTTTAACATAGAATGGTAAAACGGGACGGTACATTGTACTTTGCAAAACAGAAAGCGATTACAATCTGTTCCAAAGCTAATTTACCAACTGTACGATGAAATAGGTAGGGGAGAAAATTTGGAACGATGTTGTATATATTCAGAATTTGAAGGAAATAGGACAAATGCAAAATCGGTATTAACGTACTCCATGTTGTCTGTAAAATAAACTTCGATGAGTCCGTGCACAACGAATTACCTATTGTTCGTTCACGAACCGGGTCGCTTGAAGCCAGGTGTACGTTTAATTAGAATATTCATTGTAAGATGTTTCGTTAAAACAGTTGCCTTTTTAGCCACAGATTGTCCTTTTGGTCACAAAAAATCCCCTTTTGTTGATAGGATAAAAGTCCATCGTAACCGATGTCTTTTTCTTATCTACTGCAAGGGGATCATACTAGATTGTATATACAAACTTGTTTGCTGGAACAGGCACCACTTCGATAAGGAATAAACAGACGGACTACCGACTAGGAGTACATGGTACATTCCGTTTTTAAAATCAGCAAGAAATTTCATTTCGCAAAAATCACTTTGTATTGAACCCTGTTTTAGGAAATCGCTAACACTGGAAATCATGCTTTTTCCTTATTTCCTTCCATACTACTTGCACACGTATACGAGTTTAGGTACATGTCCTAATTCGCCTGTTGTCCATAGCATCGTCTTTTTCTCTATCTCGCCCGTTCACCATTCGTTATCGTTATTACGCTCCATTATGATACTCCAGTGCAGTTAGTGCTACTTCTCCCAGCTCTGCTGCTCGATCATCTCTGTAAGCCGCTGCCAAACGCGCAATGCCCTGTTCGATCTGTTCTGCGCTGCAATAGCTAAAGCATAGGCGTAGCTGATGATGCACATCACGCTCAGGATAAAAGCTCCGCCCATCTACAATACTCACACCATAATCCAGCGCTCGCTGTTGTAAACTTGTCGTATCAATTGCTTCACGGAAGTTAAGCCAGAGGAAAAAACCGCCTGCGGGCAATACATAATACACCGCATCACCAAAATGGCGATCAATTGCCGCTGCCATCACATCACGTTGCTCCCGATAATGGGTGCGTAACTGCTCCAGATGGCGATCGATATCGATATGTTGTAGCAGTGTAGCTACAATTTCCTGTGTGAACACACCGGTACTGCCGCCCAGCATCAAAATACGCAGCCGATCAATAAGCTGCGGATGCGCAATCATCCAACCGAGACGCAATCCGGGCGCAATAATTTTCGAGAACGTATTCAAGTAAATCGTACGCTCCGGTGCTAACGAATACAATGTCGGCCATAGCTCACCTGTAAAATTCAATTCACCATAGGCATCATCTTCCAGCACGTAAAAATGGTATTCACGCGCCAGTTCCACCAACCGATGACGCTTAGCTACAGATAGCGTGACCCCGCCCGGATTATGATACGTAGGCATCGTATATAGCAACTTGGGCATGGGACGTCCAGCTGTCCTGGCTTGCTGCAATGCCTGCTCCAGCAGCTCCACATTTAGCCCGTCCGCTTCCAACGGGAACGATCGTATGTGCGCGCCAGACAATCGAAAGGCCTGCAACGCGCTAAAAAAGGTAGGCGCCTCTGTCCAGACCTCATCCCCTGGCTCCAACAGCAATTGTGCAGCCAGCGCCAGCCCCTGTGTCGCTCCATACGTAACCAGAATATGATTCGGAGTAGCATCGATTCCATTCCGATGTGCGCGCTCCTTAATCCAGTTCACAATATATGCCGGACCTGGTGCACCAGCGTATTGCAGTGCTTCCTGACCATGTGAACGAATCGCTGCTCCCGAAGCGTGCTCTAGCTCCACAAGTGGAAATAACGATGGCGCTGCAAAACCGAATGATAAATGGACATGATCCTCATGTGTTACCGTGGTGCTGCCGATCGATGGCGTGCGTGGAATATAACGGGACAACAGCGTTAGATCAGGCGAGTGAGTAGATTTGTTCATCATTGCACCACCTTTCCTATCGTAGCACGATTATTTTCCATCCTTATCATCCCTACGTCTGTTCAGTAGCTACTCTGGCATCAGCCAGATGCTCTAGCGCATAACTTCCAATGCTTGCCAGCACCGAAGCCGTCGATACAAGTGCTCGTTCATCAATATCAAATGCCGGATGATGCCATTCCTGCGGTCCTGAAGTGCCTACAAAAATGAACACACCCGGACGATGCTGCTGATAAAAGGCAAAATCTTCACTTGCTGGCGATACGTTCGGAAGAACCGGCTGCAAGCCAGCAGCAGTTACCGCTTGGCGCACAATCGGAACCCACTCGGCAGCATTATGCACCGGCGGCGGCCCATCGATCCATTGGATCGTCACGTCTGTACCAAAAGCAGCGGCCACACCATGTATGACCTGTGCAAATTGTTGCCGTACCTTCTGACGCACATCATCTCGAAAGCTACGAATCGTTCCTTGAAAATGAGCCAGCTCGGGAATGACATTCCACGTATGTCCACTATTCAAGCGAGTGACGCTGATGACTGCGCTATCTTGCGCACTCACATTACGACTAACGATCGATTGCAGCGCTGTAATCATATGAGATGCGGCTACGATCGGATCGATTCCCGCATCCGGTACAGCAGCATGACTGCCACGCCCGCGTACTTCTACCCGAAAGCCATCTGCTGCTGCCATCAGTGGCCCTTCTCGCACACCAATTTCACCGACATTCAGATCAGGCTTGTTATGCAATCCAAATACGACATCGACTCCATCCAGTACACCTGCATCGATCAATTGCTGTGCACCGATCGCTTTTTCTTCAGCCGGTTGGAAAATTAATCGTACACGTCCCCGTAATGATGCTTCCTGACGCTTGAGCAAATAGGCTGCTCCAAGCAGCGATGCGGCGTGAAAATCATGTCCACACGCATGCATACGCCCATTTACAGTGGAAGCAAACGGCAGCCCTGTTTCCTCCTGTACAGCCAGCGCATCGATATCTCCGCGCAAGACAACGACAGGACCATGCTCGCTACCAATCTCGGCAATAACGCCTGTGTTTACACCAGGAAGCTCCAATAGCCGAATCTCAGCCGCCAATAGCTGGCTACGCAAATAAGCCGTCGTTGCCACTTCTTCACCAGACAGCTCGGGATGTCGATGCAGATGACGTCTAACTTCTACTAGACGCTCCTGCAATGCTTCGCTTCCGATCATATATAGCCTCCTTTCTCCTCCTATCCGCAGTCGTTGAGCATATTTACTAATTTTAATCATTTTACTAATTTTAATCATTATACTCAGTTATGCTTTCTAAACGATCATGAAAACTATACCATCGATAGCAATAGGGATCATAAGCGCAAGTTCAAACTATCGACCGTTGTACTACTGCTGCTCCATTCACCATCCGGTACAGGCTCGCACTGTCAGAAATATGAAGCAGCAACGTGATAGTAAACTAAACTATCAACCGTCATACTCTTCTACATCAACCAGCAGATACAGCGGCTCCACGATCCGGCGCTGTTTGTCCGGCTACTGTCCTACCCTCACCATGCTGCGCAAACACCTGCTGCAACAGTTCAAATGAACGTACACGTTGCCCGAAATCACGAATAACGGTATGCACGATTAGTTCTTGAATGCCAAAGCGATTGCGAATATCCGACAGCTGTGTATAAACAGAAGATGGAGCACCTTTGACCACTTTAGCCTCCTTTACTTCGATGCGAAACGGCTCGTTCGACTGACGACCAAATTCTTCAGCCTGCTCTACCGTAGCCACGGTTAGCACACGCCCACTGTTCAGATGGATTTTAACCGATAAATTCTCGCCTGCCAGCTCATTCGCCTGCTCATCTGTATCCGCTACGATAACTGATAAGGCTAAAATAGCATGCGGTTCAGCCAGCTCAGCTGAAGGTACGAACGATTGGCGATACGTCTCAATCGCTTCCAGTGCAATCTCTTCATCCCCATTAATAAAGAGCGAAAATACATAAGGCAAACCTTGCTTTGCTGCCAGTTCGGCACTGTCACGACTTGCACCGAGCAACAGCAATGGTGCAGGCTGAGTCGGCTGCGGGCTGACATGAATGCCTGCCAGTGGATGATCATCCGGTACATCGTTCCGCAAAAAGCGACGCGTTTCCTCCAACTTGTCTGTCAGCGAACGTGTATCGCTCTGTTCTCCTTGCAAAGCACGGGTGGAGCGAGGCAAACCACCTGGCGCACGACCGATGCCAAGCTCCACGCGTCCGGGTGCAAGCGCAGCCAGTACATTGAAGTTCTCTGCTACTTTATACGGGCTATAATGCTGAAGCATCACGCCGCCTGAGCCAATAATCAGCTCTTTTGTATGCGCCAGCAGATGTGAAATTAGCACTTCCGGCGAAGAACCTGAAACCTGCGCTGAATCATGATGCTCCGATACCCAGAAACGTTGATATCCTAACCGCTCCGCCAATTGAGCAAGCTGCAATGTGCGTTGAAACGATTGTTCTGCCGTTTCTCCTTCATAAATCGGCGTTTGATCGAGTATGCCAACAGGTATAGTCATACGTAAGCCTCCATTCGTTTTTGTTCATTGTTAGCGACTGCTATGTTGATTGCTAGCCACTGCGATATGGAATCGATTTGCGTGCTTGATGGATCATAGTTTCGTGCTCAATGTACAATCCGTACATAGTCGATTTACGATTGAGAGAGGATGGATCAAATACTCCGAACTAGCATTTCCAATATCAGATTGAATAATTCGCTTCCGGTGTAATCCGGCGCAGAAATTGACGTGTACGCTCTTCGCGTGGACGTTGGAAAATATCATCCGGCGTACCCTGCTCGATAATCGCCCCGCCATCCATAAATACAACGCGACTCGCCACATCACGGGCAAAGCCCATTTCATGGGTGACGATAATCATGGTGATGCCTTCTTCGGCAATCCGCCGAATCACCTCCAGCACCTCACCGACAAGCTCAGGATCAAGCGCAGATGTCGGTTCATCAAACAGAATCACTTCTGGATTCAATGCCAGTGCACGTGCGATCCCCACGCGCTGTTGCTGACCACCCGATAACTGACTCGGATAATAATGCAGTCGATCGCCGAGACCGACCTTTTCCAGCACTCCAATGCCAATTTCTGCCGCTGTGTCCTTAGATATACCGCGTACAACGGTCAACCCTTCCATCACATTTTCAAGTGCTGTTTTGTGTTTGAACAGATTGTACTGCTGAAATACCATCGCTGTTCGCTGCCGGAGCCGATGAATCTCTCGTCTGCCCGGATGCTTGCCTTGAATGTTCTGAGTGCCGATTCCAATCACGCCCTGATCCGGTCGCTCCAAATAATTCATGCAGCGCAGCAGTGTCGTTTTGCCAGAGCCGCTGGGTCCGAGGATGACGACGACTTCGCCCTTTTGCACAGTCAGATCAATACGATCGAGTACTTGCTGCTTGCCAAACGACTTGCTGATCCCTTCCAGTCGAATCATGCGGCACCTCCTCTTTGAAAGCTATTCAATCGATACTCCAGCCAGCCGCTCGCCCGTTCAATCAATACCGTCAAGCCCCAGAATAATAACGCTGCTGCCAGATACGCCTCAAAATACTTCCAGTTATCTGCGGCAACGATTTGCGCCTGCGCATTGATTTCGATTACCGAGATCGTATACGCCAGCGTGGAGCCATGCAGCATGCCGATCACAGAATTGGACAAATTCGGCAAACTAACGGCCAATGCCTGCGGAAATACAATCCGCCGCAGCGCCTGCGGTGTCGTCATACCGACAGCGTGCGCAGCTTCAATCTGACCTTTATCCACAGCTAAAATTCCTGCACGCACCACTTCAGACATATAGGCACCTGCTGTAATCGAAAAGGCGATACATGCAAAAGCGAGCAGTGGAATCGAGGCGGAAGTGAACGAGCTACCCAGTGCGCCAGCGATACTATCAATAAGGATCGGTAGTCCAAAATAAATGAGCAGTAAGTGCATCAGCATCGGTGTACCGCGCACAAATGTTACATACGCAGAGGCAATCTGCGCCAGCACCGGAATACGATACAAACGTGCCAGCGCCACGACCGTACCGATCACAAAGCCTGCGACTACGGAGATGATCGTAATGAACAGTGTAGTTGGCAACGCCTTGAACAGACTTAGAAACGCCGTCCACATAAATGAAGGATCAAAACTCATCCCTGTTTCCCTCCTCGATCACTGATTGGAATCAAGCGCGTTTGCCAGCGTCTTGCCATCCGCTGCTGACGTCCCGTCTGTTCCTTGCCTGCATACTGATTCAAATAACGTTCCAACCAGACGAATACACGCTCAAGCAGCACACTAATGACGAAATAGATCAGCGACAAGGCAATATACGTTTCAATAAAATGCTGTGTCGCTGTACCGAGCGTCTGTGATCGTCCGGTCATCTCCATCACGCCCAGCGTAAAAGCGAGTGAAGTATCCTTCAGATTTCCGATCACCAGATTACCAAACAGCGGCACCGAAATCCCAAGCGCTTGTGGTAAAATAATCCGCCGAAACGTCTGATACCCACTCATGCCAATCGACTGTGCTGCTTCCACTTGCCCTTTATCAACCGCCTCTACAGCCCCGCGGATCATTTCCGAAATAAAAGCACCGCTGTTCAATGCATACGTCAAAATAACAAAGTACAGCACCGCAATACGCGACACATCGATATGTAACCAGCCCAGTACTTCTGGCAATCCGTAATAAACGAGAAACAGCTGAATCAGAATCGGTGTACCACGGAAAAAGGATACATAAATGCGTGACAAGCGCTGTAGACCCGGCACATGATATAGACGCGGTAAAGCAACAAGCAATCCGATCAATAGTCCGAGTGCGATGGAGCTGCCCACAATGAGCAGCGTAATGTTCAGATAGGCTAGCAATTTAGGAATGAAATCCAGTACATAATGAATATCAAAACGTCTGCTCATTTTGAGCCTCCTTTGCCGAATTACTGTGTAACTTTCGCTTCAGCTAGCGTTTTCGTAAAGTCATCACCAAGCCATTTTTCACTTAGCTGCTTCAATGTGCCGTCCTTTTTAATTTCTTCAATCGCCTTATCGATCTCATCAGCCAGTGGCTGCTCATCTTTACGGAATACGAAGTATACATTGGACTCGTTTAGCGGCTCACCTACCGTTTTCAGTGCGACATTACCATCGGCATCGGTGTTAAACCGATTAGCAAAATCCGTCGTGATCGTCGCATCCACACGTCCACTTAAAATTTGCTGTACCGTATCATTGGCAGCACCGCTTGTGTACACAACATCGATCGCATTGTTATGGGTTTTGTTGTACTGATTCAGCAGATACGCCGCATTACTCGTTGCGCCGGTCAGCACTTTTTTGCCAGCCAGATCATCCAGTCCTTTAATCGTATTGTTATCCTTAGCAACCGCGACCCGGTTCAGGAAAATGCTATACGGTACTTTGTTGAACAGGTATTTCTGTTCACGCTCTGGATTCGTCTCCATCTGATGAGCGACAAAATCAATTTTGTTCGTTTCCAGACTCAGCAGCAGATTGGAAAATTCCATCGTTTTAAATTCAAATTCCACATCGGGTAAACGCTTGTCGATCTCGCGTACAAGTTCAACATCATATCCGGTCAGCTTGCCATTTTCATCGATAAAGCACACATTTGGAAATTGCGTACCTGTACCGACGATAATTTTGCGTACATTACCACTACCGCTTGTTTGTTCATTATTACCGGACGCATTGGCACTTCCTCCGGCTGAGCCGCCGCTTGATTCATTAACTGAAGCGCAGCCCGACAACAACAGGGCGAATGTTAATAACAGGAATAATGAGGCTTGAAGAAGCGGACGTTTAGGCAATATGTAGCGGGCATATGTGGTTTGTTGTACGGATTCAGCATATACGCCGCCGCGTTGTCCACCGCTTTCCTGCTTCATTACTTGATTGGCATGAATGAATTGATCTGAACTCGTTAACTTGGACATGTATGAACCACCCTATTCTTATCTATTTAGTCGGAATTATAAATACATAAACGAATATCGAAAAACAACCTACAAACCGAAGCATTCCTTGAGAAACTGCTGCTTGTTCCTCATCGCTAATCAGCAGTTTCAATCTACTCATAAATGACGTTACCCTGTGATCGCCGCCGGCTGTAAAATGGAAGTTTCAGGCTGATGCTGACGACGGAAATAGTCCAGATCACGTAGCAGCTCTGCCATTGCAGCGGTCATATGCGCGGGTTGCTCCTTTAAGGTGACCAGGCTTGTTTGCAAGGAGATACTTTCAATCTCTGGCAGATGGATTTTTACTAGCAACCCCTGTTTAACTTCTTCATGCACACTCAATCCCGGCAAAAAAGCAATACCTGCCTGTTGTAACACAAGTTTTTTCGCCGTCTCTGCCTGATCGACCTGGAAAGCAATCTCTGGCGGCGATTCCATCGTTTCAAATACACGGTGGATACGCAGCCAATCGAGTGATCCACATTCGAAGAACACAAGCTTTTGCCCTTCTAACGCGGCTATGGAGCCGGGTTGTCTTGTAGCAAATGGATGATCGCGATACACATAGAGTGAGATCGGATCTTCATAAGACGACACCGTCCGAATCGACGGATGGAGCATTTTACGAACAAAAGCGATATCCAGCTCTTTGCCGAGCAAGCGGCTAACGAGCTGATCTGTGGTCGCCGTCACTAATTTAAAATTCGTTTGTGGATATTGCTGCTTCAATCGTGGCAGCAATTCGGGAATGACGTAATTGGATACGGAAAGTGTACATCCGATCGTCAGCTCCTCTGGTGTCGTGCGAACGGTTTGGATGCGCTGCTTGCCCTTTTGCAATATTTGTAGCATCTGCTGGGCATAGGGCAGAAAGCGACGACCTTCCTCGGTCAGGACGATTTGTCGACCGAGTCGCTCGAACAGCTTACAGCCAAGCTCCCTCTCCAGCGATTGAATTCGCGCAGTGACAGACGGCTGGGACAGAAACAGAATCTCTGCTGCCTTGTTGAAGCTGCCATAATGATGGATGTACACAAAGGCTTCCATATTCTCAATGTTCACGGTGCATTCCCCTTTCTGTATGATTAAAGCTTATTTTCCCAATCATTTAACTTGGTTTTATGTATCATAGAACCAGAGTTATACCGTGTCAACGGATTTGCTGCTCTGCCACAGCATCATCTGCAAGGTGAACGAGCAACAAATCGAGACAGGACGCGGCTTCCCGGCGCTTATTGCCAGAATGGGAAAATGAAATATATGGCTTCTTACTGATTCACCGGCGTAGCCGTATAGCGATTTTGCGGAATCGGTACACCCAGATTTTCACGCAATGTATCATACTCGTAATCTTCACGATAAATGCCTCGCGCCTGTAAAATCGGCACAACCTGCTCTACAAAATCATGCAGTCCAGACGGTAGCTCGGAATGAATAATAAAGCCATCAGCGCCGTGCTGCTCAAACCACTGCTGTATGCGATCGGCCACCTGCTCCGCTGTACCGATGAAGTTACTACGCGGTGTCGCTGCCTGTAGCGCCACCTGGCGCAACGTTAAACCACGCTCTTTCGCATCACGCTTAATCTTATCGGTACCGCTACGGAAGCTATTACTGCCGATATCCTGCAATTCAGGAAATGGCTCATCCAGCTCGTATTGTGAGAAGTCATGATGATCAAAAAAGCGACCGAGATATTGTAGTGCCTTATCGATCGTTACCAGACTGGCAATTTGCTCGTATTTGCGTTCTGCTTCTTCTGCGGTTGCGCCGATAATTGGACTGATGCCCGGTAAAATTTTCACCTCATCTTCACTGCGTCCATAGGCGACTACACGCTTTTTCACATCCTGGTAAAAAGTCTGAGCATCCTCCAATGTCTCCTGTCCGGTGAAAATCGCATCGGCTGAGCGAGCGGCGAGATTTTTACCATCTTCCGAAGAGCCTGCCTGAAAAATCACGGGCTGTCCCTGTGGGGTACGTCCAATGTTAAGCGGTCCCTGCACCGAGAAATAATCGCCTTTATGATGGAGCGTGTGCAGTTTGTCTGGATCAAAGAACACACCACTTTCCTTATCCCGTAGAAACGCATCCTCTTCCCACGAATCCCACAACCCTTTCGCCACATCCAAATATTCGGCGGCAATGCGGTAGCGTTCTGGATGAGAAGGATGTTCGTCACGACTATAGTTTAGCGCCGAACCTTCCAGCGGCGAAGTGACCACATTCCAGCCCGCACGCCCACCGCTAATATGATCCAGCGAAGCGAGTTGACGAGAGACGGTAAACGGCTCGCTATAGCTGGTCGAAATCGTGCCGACCAGACCGATACGCGAAGTTACGCCTGCCAGTGCGGACAAAATCGTCACCGGCTCAAATCGATTCAAAAAGTGCGGTAGTGATTTCTCATTGATGAACAATCCGTCCGCAATAAACACCAGATCGAACTTGCCTTCCTCTGCTTTCTGCGCCTGACGCTTATAAAAATCAAAGCTTACACTTGCATCAGCCTGCACTTCAGGATGTCTCCATGTGGACATACTACCTCCAATTCCGTGAATAATAGCTCCAAATTTCAATTGACGCTTGCTCATGATCTTCATCCTCTCTGTTATGCTATTAGTTTGATATGGCGATCTTCGGATTGAGGAACGCTTTTACTTTTGCGAACCATTGGATTGATGAAGTGGTTTATCGATGCGTCTACATCGAATCGGCGTGTAGATGACGCTGTGAATGATTTTGTACATGCCATATCCATATCTAAGCTTGCTTTATACGTGCAATAGTGCTTACTTTGTACGTGCAATAGCGCATTTTGAGCTTATTAATGGTTATTTTTTGTACGCTTAGTCATTTGTCACCTTAATCCGCTCTGCCAACAAAATCACATTTATACCGACTGCTGAATCGGCTGTCCTGCCAGCAAATGACGCAATTTTTCCAGATCCGGCTCCAGTAAAGCGGTATAGGTCGCTCCCTGACCAACCTCTACGACAGGCACATGGCGAATACCGTATTTCGCTTCCAGTATGTCACGCAGTTCATCATGACCTGCGACTTCCAGATTCGTATAGGCGTAACCGTTCGTCTCCAGATACGTTTTGATCTCCTGGCAAAAGTGACAGCCTGTCTTGCTCCAGACGATCACATGGGGTGGTGTATCAGGCGTGAATGATTCTGTGCTGTTAAATGATTGAGACATTGCGTGTTCCTCCCTTATATACATTTCATATGAGTTTAATATGGATTTGGCATGCACTTGACCTACATTTCGCATAGATGTAGTAACCGCTTAGTACCGTTGTAGTCTGATTCATCCTGATTTCCGCTTGCCGGTACTCTGTAACCTGTTATTCGTAATCGATTTCCAGCTACATCATGGATTTATAGTTAAAAGTAACATTCTCTTTGTTCCAGCTTATGTGCTTTTTCCTCGTTGCAACTGTTTACTCGATACAAGTCTATACGATACGAGTCAATTCGTTCCGCTGATCAGATCGAGAAATTCGGCGGACGCTGCCCTTCCAGTGGATGAGGGTGTGCCGTCGGTTGCAGTAAACGATGCAAAATCAAATTTTCAAAATGTGCAAATCCGCTATCACGCTCACGCGGACGATCCAGTGTAATTTGGATATCAAGCGCAACATGACCTTCCTCAATTAATAACACGCGATCGGCGAGGGCAACCGCTTCACTCACATCATGCGTAACGAGCACAACGGTCAGTCCTTGTTCAATCCAGAGCCGTTCAATCAGCTTCTGCATTTCGATTCGAGTTAGTGCGTCCAGCGCACCGAGCGGTTCATCCAGCAATAGCAGATCGGGATGACTTGCCAGTGCGCGCGCCAGTGCCACACGTTGACGCTGACCGCCAGACAGAATGGAGGGCCATTCCAGTTCGCGATCTGCCAATCCGACGAGTCGCAGCGCTTCACTTGCATGCTCAACACTTTTATCAGGAATGCCCAGTCTTACATTGTCCAGCACTGTCTTCCACGGTAATAAGCGTGCTTCCTGAAATAGAAAGCGTGTATTCGGTCTTGAAGTGTGCGGTGGTCGGGCAGTCTTGCTCATCTTGCCGCGCTTGCCTGTAGACTTACGAGTGGAAGTCGATGCTGGAATTGGAATAGTCCGATCAGCGGCTTGTTGAGTCAGCTCAATCTGTCCACCTGATGGCTGTTCCAGTCCGGCAATCATACGTAGCAACGTGCTTTTCCCACACCCACTGCGTCCAACGATAGCTATAAATTCACCACGCTGCACCTCAACATCGATCTGTTCCAGTATGACACGTGAAGCAAACTGCTTTTGGACACCATGAATACGTAAAAATGGTTCCTGCTCTGCGACAGTCATGCACATCCCTCCTATGAAATCAGCCTGTCCATTTGATAATAGTTGGCTTTTGGAACTCTATTTTGGAACTCTATTGGTATTCGTTATAGCTAATCCAACTGTGTATTAGTTAGTTATAATTTAGCTGTACATGATCGGGTTACACTGTTCTCATAAACGTTATCTATTTACGCGATAACGATGGATTCCAGCGTAACCAGCGTTTCTCCAGCAGTTTCGCAATGCTATCGGATAACTTACCGAGTAGCGCATACAGCACGATACTGAGCACGATCACATCCATTTGCATAAATTCGCGTGCATTCATCGCCATATAACCAATCCCTGAATCCGCCGCTACTGTCTCGGCAACGATCAGCGTTAGCCACATAATGCCAAGTGCATAACGAATACCGACCAGAATAGAGGGTAACGCACCCGGCAAAATCACATGCACATACAATGCGATTCGGCTTAACCCATACACGCGCCCCATCTCGATCAATCCCGGATCAACTGAACGAATACCGTGGAATGTATTCAGATAGATCGGGAAAAACACACCCAGTGCCACGAGAAACAATTTCGCCTCCTCACCGATTCCAAACCAGACGATTACAAGTGGGATCAACGCCAGATGGGGAATATTACGAATCATCTGGATCGAAGAATCGGATATTTTTTCCGACAGACGCGAAATCCCATTGATCGCTCCCAGTATAAACCCAAGCCCTCCACCAATCGCAAAACCACTAAGAGCACGCTGTGTACTGATGGCAATATTGCTCACAAGCTCACCAGTGCCAAGCAAGCGGAAAAAGGCTTCGAGCACCTGTGCAGGTGATGGTAAAATTTGATTAGCGAGCCAGCCCGTCGTTGATAAAAGCTGCCAGGCTGCAATGAGCAGTACAGGTAAGCCAAACGGCAGCAGTCCATTGGCGACACTTTTCCAGCGTCTGTTACGATCTGTAGTGTCTGCTATCGCAACGCGCGCTGTTGGATCAATAGAGATTGGTGTTGCCGAATGTGAAGTACCAGCATCAACCTTTTTGCCAGCAAGCGAACCCGGTAATGATTTGGAAGACATCGGTGTACCTCCTCCTTGCTTGTTTATTTCGTTATTTGGACTTCGTCGTTTCCGACGCTGGAAGCTGCTTGCTTAACGCATCGCTCCAAAACTTGCTCACCTCAACTTTGGAGGACAACACCCCTGCATCGGTGAGCGTATCGGCAACATCCTGCTCCGAAGCAATCGCCCCATCGGATATCGCTACGATTTTACTTGGACGCTGCGCTTCCCCTTCCTTCAATGTCGTTAATGCCTGCTCCTCTGGCTGATGCGTCGCTGCTGCGGTAATTTGCGCCCATTCTTCTGGATGACTGCGTGTCCAGTCATAAAATTGATTGAGACGATCCAAATAATCGGCAATCGCCTTTTGCTTGGCTGGATCAGCAAGTGCTTGATCAGATACAGCTACAAGGAAATGTCCGGATAAAATATCTTTGGCACTTGCCAGTGTAGTTGCTCCATTTTGATGAGCAGAGATGATCGCATTGCCATAGCTTGCCAGCGCATCCACTTTGCCGCTAATGAGCGCACTTAGTCCATCGGCGGTAGATAGTTCAACAGGCTGAATATCCTGCCACGTTAATCCGGAATTTTGTAATATTTTCAACAGAAAATAATGAGCGGTAGTATTTTTGACAAAAGCGATCTTTTTACCTTTCAGATCAGCTGGTGTATGAATCGGCGAATCTTTCGGTACGACTACTTCTTGATTGAGCGTATTGCCTTCCTGCACAGCTACAACTTTAAAATTGCCCCCATTCGCCGCCTGTGAAGCAAAAATCGGTGGAATTTCACTCGTCACGCCGAAGTCTACCTGATTCGCCGCCATCGCTTCCAAAATTAGATTGCCGCCCTGGAAGACGCTATATTCGATCTTGTAGGGCGTACCATCAAGCCCTGCCGCCTTTAAGCCCTGTTCCAGATTGCCCCATCCCGTCTGTCCAACTTTGATAACAACCGCCCCTTGACCTCCTTCGGTTGCTGCTGCATCTGCGGATGGACTGGAATTTTTCCCAGAGCAGCCTGCCATAACAATGAGCAGTACACTTAATAATGCTAGTAATGGTAGCTTGTAAATTCGTTGTTTCATGAACTCCACCCTTTTATCCATAATAGGTACTTTTATTTATGATCTCTATGTGGTCATATTAATGATCACCGTTTATCAATGCGGTACAGAACAAGCTTTGCTAGAGCTATAAAAGCTATAATGAACACTTCACCTTAACATCTGTTTGATGCCAAACCGAATCTACGACTGAATAATTAAAGATAGAGTACACATGTAACTGAGGATAAGCTGTATCCTTCGCCAAATACGCGATGGCGATTTTACCGAATACGAAGTTCAAGTCTGAAGCTTAAACAGATAAGCAGCTTTATATTCTATACAATCACTTTTTGAGATAAGCCACTGTGTATCTTCTGTCCAAGCGCATCCGCTTGAACAATCGCTTTCTGAACTGCCTCGATCGTGACGGCGAAATTCAACTGCTCGGCTGCTCCTTCACGAAGTGCCAGTCCTTCAGCGATAGCTGCAACATTCTGATTGATATCGCCTGTAATGCCAAGCTGTGAAAGTGTGATCGGTAGATCGAGTTCATGTAGCCAGGAAACAAGCTTTTCAAGTTCTGCACCTTGCTTACCTTCTAGCACCCACTGCGTGAATAAGCCAAAAGCAACCTTTTCACCGTGCAGACTATGATGGGTGTCCTCGATACGCGTCAGGCTATCATGTAACCCATGCGCAATAGCAGCATGTACCGATCCATCCTGAATAGAACCAACCAAACCGGCGAGCCAGATAATCGCATCCGTCACTTCGATAAAAGCAGCATCAGGTTGGTATGCTTGCTGTCCAACTTCGTTATATACGTCTGTCGCGTGGCGTTCTAAAATGTCCAGCGCTAGCTTTGCTGTTGCCACACTGCTACGCAAAGCTACACTTCCAGCATTGCCGTTCAGATTGACAGCAAACTCATGCCATTTTACAAGCGTATCACCAATCCCTGCTGCCAGATAACGACGTGGTGCTTGAGCAAGCAATGCTGTATCTGCCAGTACAAGCTCCGGCGAGCGCAGCAGCGGACGATAGCCTGCGGCTTTTCCGTGTGGATCATAAAGTACGGTTAGCGCTGACCATGCCGCACATGTTGCTGGAATCGTTGGGATCGTGACAATCGGTAACCGGGCATCCTCGGCTACTGCTTTAGACAGATCGAGTACTTTACCGCCACCTACTGCGATAATCAGTTCGACATTTAACCCTCTGGCGATTGACGTATACGCTTCAATCTCTTCGACCGTGCATTGTCCGGCAAACGTTTTGATCTCCGTGCGAATGCCTGCTGCCAGAAGCGATGTATTCAATCGTTCCCCTGCAATCGATAATGCGGTTGGCCCACCAATGATCAGTGCATAATGACCAAGTGAACGAATGTACTGTCCACTTCGCTCTAATATACCGGGTTCATTGTAATAAGCAGCTGGTGCTTTGATCGTAACCATAAACAATACCTCTTTTCCTATACATCATGTAGTATGAAGCGACCCATTACCATTCGATAATTCGATAGTAAACGAGATTCTAAAATTCGTATTCGTTTCTACTTTCACTCTAACTGCAAGCTCATAATATTCATTGCTCAAACTGTAGCTATTAGCTTGTCATGTTCGTTGCTTCATCGCAGCTATAAGCTCATGATTTTCGTTGCTCCATTGAATTATTTTCATGTCTTATAATTCCGACCCGTTAAGTTGGTTAAATCTTGAATTAAGTCTAGCATTTGCTTTCAAGCAGCGTCAATGGATGCTCTAATCAATAAATTCTATATGTATATCGCAAACTTCTATACGATGTTAAAATTGTTATAGTATACAATGAGACAAGTTTGAATTTGCAATGTAGAAAGGATGATCGCCTATGACATTTTTACAAACGTTACGCAGTAACAAAACTTTATTTCGCCTGGCGATCACAGCTGTACTGCTGTATAGCTTCTGGTCGATTTATCTGGAACAGCCCGCCTGGTCATCGATTAGTTATGCGATTCCGATGCTCTTTTTTGGCTTTTTATTATGGCGCAAAGTACATTTGAACAATTATGCGGTTATCATCGCCACGATCTATCTATTTAGTATGACCTTAATCAATGAAGACTTTAGCTCACATGCAACCAAATACAATATTCCTTTTCTATGGATATGGTTTTCCGTGATGGCTGTACGTTCAGCCCGTAATGATCGACTGGCTGTAGCCCTGAATCTGTTAACCGGGGCGCTTATGCTAGCGATTAGTTATGATGGCAATCTCCCGTTCTCGCTGCTCATCTCACTCGCCAGCACTTATTTTGGCATACACAGTCTATCTCGTTACATCTCGGTTAATCGGATCAATCGTGATCAATTGAAAGAACTGGAAAAGGTACATAGCGAACTGCAAAGCGCGCATGACGAATTACAGGAAAATGCGTTACAATCGGTACGCTATGCTGCACTGGCAGAGCGCACGCGCATCGCTGGCGAAATTCACGATGGACTGGGTCATCATTTTACCTCGATCATCGTACAGCTACAGGCACTCAAATGGATGGTTCGGCAAAATCCAGAGCAAGCAGAACATACGGTCGATCAATTACTCGACGTTTCGCGTCAAGGTCTAGCCGAAGTACGCAGCGTGGTAAAAGATTGGTCGGCTAGTGAGCATACTTCAGATGAATTACGACTACTCGCCGCTCAAGTTGCCGAGCGATCAGGACTACAATTAACATTCCATACAGAAGGCGATTATGGCAACTGGGGTGAAGCGGTAGAAAGTATACTGTATCGCATTTTGCAAGAATCGCTGACGAATATCGTCCGTCATTCCGGTGCAACTGAAGTGAACGTAGACATTCGCGAAGCCGCCGATTGTGCGCTGCTCACTATTGCAGATAACGGTAACTATCGTGACTCACAGCCGATCAAGCAAGGCTTTGGTGTCAAAAATATGATGCGCCGCTGTAAAGAACTGCAAGGCGATTGTCAGTTTCTACCTACCGCTGGCGGCGGTTTGACTGTTAAAGCAAGCCTGCCACTTCGCATGAGCCAGGCATCTGCGGCTGGAGAATAGGACATACGTTTGGGAAACTATGGGGCTAGGGAGTTAGGCAGTTATAAAGCTATAAAGCTATAAAGCTATAAAGCTATGAAATTATGGAGTTGTGCAGTGAATCTTACTAGCAATACAGGCTTGTATGATCATTTAGCTTTTATATCTATATCATCATCAAGCTTCACCGTCTAATTCAGCTATAAATTATAATGTATGTGCATCATTTCGCTGTATACATCGCCCCACCATGAATAAACAAACATGCTGTTATTGTGCAACAACATGCAATCACCCAAAGGAGCCTATTTATGAACATACCTCAGCAACCAATTCGTATCATTCTGGCAGACGATCAGGCACTTATTCGTCAGGGCATTCGTTATATTTTGGATCTACAACCGGATATGGAAGTGATCGCCGAGGCATCTAGTGGCGATGAAGCCGCTCGACTCGCCGAGCAGCATCAGCCTGACCTGATGTTAATGGATATTCAAATGCCTGGTATGACCGGTATTGAAGCGACACAGACTATTCTGGCCGCCCAGCCCGACATCCGAATTGTATTGCTCACGACATTTGATGTGCAGGAATATGTAATTGAAGGCATTCGCGCTGGCGCTTCCGGTTATTTGCTCAAAGATATCGATATGGGCGAAATGATTCAGGGCATTCGTTCGATCTGTGCCGGTGGAGCGATCTACAATACGACCAATGCAGGGAATGCGCTGGTGGAACTGGTCGGTCGTCCGTTATCTGTTTATACGTCACCATCGAATAACGATACCGAAGATACCGATACGAACCATGCAGCTAGCGTGCATTATGATGGACTGCTGGAGCCACTGACAGAACGTGAACTTGAAGTACTACAAGCGATTGCTTATGGCAGACGCAATTTCGAGATTGCTGACGAGCTATATGTATCGGAAAGTACCGTTAAAACGCATGTGCACAATATTATTCAAAAGCTAGGCGTTAAAGATCGCACTCAAGCAGCAGTCGTAGCAATCCGGCAAGGTTTTGTTCGTTAATCGTATTTTGTGTAAACTCCATTGTACATGAAAGGCATTTCATGTTCATTTGTACATTAAGTAAAAGAAGGGCAATTACGCCATGATACTTTTATAAATGGTGAATATTATGGCACCATCGTAATGGATTTATGAAAAAAAGAGTTTCCATATTAAGTTTTTCCCTATAAATAGCCACCTGAATCTGTAATGCTTAAACACACTCTTCGTTATGTTATAAAGTATGAACAAATAAAGAGCAATCATCCATGAGGTAACTCAAAGGATGATTGCTCTTTTCACTTGATTGAATGATTGGCAGCTATACTGCCCTGCTTTACTTTAATCTTACTATTTGAGCCTTTCAGCTTTGCAATTGGGTAGAAAGATCAGGATGTTTCTATCCAGGTCATACACTTTTCATAGCCTAGCAGTATTTCTGCGTCTGCAAGCATTATCCTTTGACCGAACCTGCCGTCAGTCCGGTAACGAAGAACCGTTGCAGGAACGTAAACAGAACAACCATCGGCAATGCCGTAATGACCACACCCGTCAGCAGCATCGTATAATCGGTCACATACTCACCGCGGAACTGCATTAGTGCGAGTGGCAGGGTTAACTTTTCTGTACTGTTCAGTAGCAAGAGCGGAATGAGCAGGTCATTCCAAACCATCACGAACAGAAAAGCGGCGGTTGCCGATAACGAAGGCCCGGATAACGGTAGCACGAGTCGCCAGTAAATTTTCCACTCTCCGGCTCCATCCATACTGCCCGCTTCCATCATTTCTTTGCTCAGCATCTCCATAAACCCGGTAAGTGTAAATACCGTGAGCGGCAATAATCCGGCTGCGGTGACGAAGATTAGCGCGGTCAGATTATCCGACCAGCCCAGCTGCCGCACGAGCGAATAGAGTGGTAGCATAATAACCTGTGATGGAATGATCAGACCTGCCACAAAATAAGCAAACGTAAACTTACCGAGACGTCCACCCAAGCGGACAATCGCATATGAAATCAGACTGCCGAGGAACAATACAATCACTACCGTAAATAGCGTCACTCTCGCACTGTTCCAAAAATATTGCAGCATTGGCTGCGCCTGAAATATCGTAATAAAGTTTTGCAAGCTCCACGGTTGCGGCCAGCCTAAAGGACTGGCATAGAAACTTTGACTCGTTTTAAAAGAAGAAACGACGACAAAATAAAGCGGTGCTGCAATCAGCAGCCCGTATAAAATCATAATGATGCGTCCGACCCACTTCATGTAGCCCTTCCTCCCGTCTTTATAATCTCTGAATGGATCCGGCTCACTCGCCGCTTAACCTGCCGCTCCATCCCGGCGTAACGCACGGAACTGGAAGAACGTCAAAATGCCAAGCAGGACGAGGAAAATCATCGAACCAGCAGAAGCCAGACCGAAGGAATAATTCGAAAATGCCAGATGATAAATGTAAGTCGTCAAAATCTCGGTCGCATAGTTCGGACCGCCATCCGTCATGACGAAAATCAAGTCAAATGCCTTAAACGACTGAATCGTCGTATACGAAATGACAATCGCTGCCGATGGTGCAAGCAGTGGCCACGTAATTTTGCGGAATACTTGCAATCGAGTCGCCCCATCGATTCGTGCAGCTTCGATCAGTTCTCCCGGAATCGCCTGCAATCCGGCAATGAAAATAATCATCATCTGTCCTGCATGCGCCCAAATTTGTACAAACGCAATCGAATATAGCGCAATTTTAGCATCACCGGTCCAGCTTTTAGCAAGCTGCTCTAGTCCGGCATGCTGCAATCCCGTATTGATCAGACCGATCGATGGATCGTAAATGAACGACCAGATCAGACCGACCGATACCGATGACAAAATCGCCGGGAAAAAGTAGAGCGCACGGAAAAACACGCTTGTTTTCGAATTTTTCGCCAAAATCAGTGCCAGCACAAGTGATACAATCGTCTGAATGACTACCACAACGATCATAAATTTAATATTGTTCAAAAAAGCCTTACGGAAAATAATGCTGTCAAAGCTGTCCTTGTAATTCGATATACCGACAAAATCATAGGACGGCGATACACCATCCCAATTTGTAAACGAATAAAATAGTCCCGATAAAGCCGGGTATACGAACAAGCCGGTATAGAGCACGATGCCTGGCAGCATGAACAGCCACAGTATTTTACGATTGATCATAAGCGTTACCGTATCCCTTTACTTCATCTTGTTATAGCTACCGCCGGACATGGTTAGCAACATATGTCCGGCGGTAGCTGTTGTTATCGTTTTGATCATCCGCTTAGCTTTACTCTACTTGAGTTGTACTTGCTTGATGATCGAACCTGTTCATCATCCAAGCCGACTTATTTACCGACCTGCTGATCGATAATCGCCTGCGCATCCTGTGCCGCTTGCTCTGGTGTTGCACCGCCAAGCACAGCCTGGATGGAGTTCGTCACCGCTTTCTGGTTTTCAGCCTTCAAAATCGTAAAGCGTGGCTGGAAGATCGTTTTCTTATCTGCCCATTCCTGTACGATTTTCAGCTCAGGGCTATCGTATTTCACATCATTCAGCGTTACGTTCTGTCCGGTTGCATTTGCATATTGTGCAGCAACTTCGGGCTGGCTTAAGTAAGCGAGGAACTTTTTCGCTTCTTCTGGATGTTTGGAGCGGCTGTTCACAGCAAGCATAAATGTACTCGTATGCACACCTTCGTATTTCGCTTGATCCGCTGCTACGGTAATCGGCGCCAGCAGACCTTGCTGTAGTTCTGTATTTTGCTTCGCATTTTGTGTCAGCTGGTATGATCCGCTTGCCAGCATCGCAGCTTTGCCCTGAATGAACAATGCACCGGCAGCAGCATCTTTGGTGCCGAGTGAGTTCGGCTGGAAGAAACCTTTATCGTTCAGCTCTTTGAACTGCGACAATGTTTTCACCCAGAATTCATCGGTCAGCTTCGCCTGTCCTGCTTCTACTTTCGTGAAAATATCTTCGCTCGGCTCATTGTTCATTACCATCGAGTTCATGAGCTGACCCGGTCCGATATCTCCACCGGCAAAGGCGATCGGAATGATGCCATTATCTTTTAACGTCTGGCACATTTTCAGAAAGCCGTCCCAATCTTTCGGCGGCGTCAGATTATATTTTGCAAAAATAGCCTTGTTGTAGATCGGCTGATTGTAAACAAGCTGGTAAGGCAGAGCAAGCTGCTTACCGTCCTGTTTACCTGCGTCAATCAGGCTAGCATTATAATTTTTCACAAACGATTCATTGCTTAAATCTGTGAACAGACCGGCTTTGGATAAAGCGGCAAACTGCGCACCTGGGAATGAAGCAAACACATCGCCAACCGAGCCATCGGTCAGCTTCGCCTGTGCAGTCGTTTGATATTGATCTGACGTTAATGTCTGCATATCCACTTTGATATTCGGGTTTTGCTTTTCAAATGCAGCAATAATCTGCTGGAATGCTTGTGTATCTTCTCCACGCCAGTGAAGAAAACTGATTGTAACTTTTCCGTCTGCGGCTTGATTCGAGCCACCGCACGCTGCCAGCACTCCAGATACGAGAAGTACGGCGGCGAGCAACATTGCCCATTTAGCTGTGATTGTTTTCATGATCTATCCTCCATTTTGGTTAGCATCAAATCGGGCAAAAGCTCCAGAGCTTCGTCAAGCGAACCGGTTCTATTCCTTACCGGACAAACGTTATTTCCGCGAGCCTATTCCCATTAATATAGTAGGAATACCGTGATTTAAATCATAGCAAATTTTAAGATTAGCAAACAATGTCAATATGTATTGTTTTTATTTGTCAAAACGTGTTGTATAATGGAATTTAGTAGTGTATTAGGAAAGGATGATAGTTTGCCTATGGCAAAAGATATTACGATCATTACCGAATATGAACGCAGCGAACGATTCCGCACGACCCCCTCCTCTTTTGCACAGGCGGGCGGTCTAACGGTAACACAGGCGGGTCGCTATCTATTAAATCCGGACACCAGACGCATTTTCTCTGCGAATAGTACGACCTTCTGGGTCGCTACACGTCAGGATGGCATGATCATCAAAAATGGACAAAATTATGTATTAGGCAAAAATAACGTATGGTGCGTGCCCTCCCACAGCACATTAGAATATATCAACAATACAGACGAACCGCTGGAAACTTTTTTTATCGGCTTTAATGGCGCACAAGCCGATTTGCTTATCCGACAGAGCGGTATGCATGAAGGCTATAGCGAATTAAGTCATGAATTGTTTGATTGTTTATTACAGTGCTACACTACCATATTAAACACAAAACACGAGCCTGATACCTTCACTTCTGAATTACGTCGCATGGAAATGCTATACAAAATATTCGGCCTACTTTGCCAGTGCAGCGAAAGCCGCACCGATCATGCTGAGCTGAAACGACAAACCGGCTGGATGGAAGAAGCCATAGACTATATCCACGCTCATTATCATAAAAGTATTACCGTCAACCATGTAGCCGAACATGTCGGCATCCATCGTACTCATTTTAGCAAGCAATTTCATCACATGTATAAAGTCCCTCCTGCCGAATATATTCGTAGTCTCAAAATGGAAAAAGCACGTCGATTATTGCTTGAAACGAGCGATTCGCTGGCTGAGATTGCTTATGCTGTAGGGTATCCGGACGTATTTTCCTTTTCCAAAGCGTTTAAAAAGTATAGTAGCTTTACGCCGAAAAAGTATCGGTTGCAGTTGAGTTAACTGGTTGGTGTTGTCGAAGAAAATATACTCCAAACCATCTTAACTGTGATTATGGTCAAATCGATTTGCGCGCACTCCATGCACCGCTCCGTCAAGGAATAAGGGGACGTCCTCCGGTGGAACGCAGGAATCTACGGAATAGGAGATCATTGTAGATTCCCGTGCTCAAAGCAGTACGATATTTTGCTTCGCAAAAATCCTTTTTCATTGAACCCCGTGTTAGGAAATCACTAACACTGAAGCAGTACGATATTTTGCTTCGCAAAAATCCTTTTTCATTGAACCCCGTGTTAGGAAATCGCTAACACTAGAAGTCGTCCTTTCCCCTTATTTCTTTGCCCTCGCTCTGTGCGTATCCATCATGCTTATTTGCACATTGTATCTGTTACAGCATCGTTTGAATGGTCAATTGAAGTGAAGCAGCGCATGTCTTCTTACTAGACCCTATATATTTAATCTCATGCATGCTTCATAATTATTGAACGGGTCGATGTTATTTCTTATTTAAACATGCTTGTGGTCATATGTTGAATATAGAAAACTCAATAAGGCTTTAATTGCTAATCCAATACAAAAAACCCTCTAACGTTTCGTGCTGTAGTCACAGCAACATAATCGTTGAGAGGGCTTTTTATTACGTACAATCGATTCAAATTCGGTTGAAAGATGATCGATGTACGTATCCGTACATGATGTATAGGTACATAATATATAGATACATCTTGTTTACAGTCATTGTATCTATACAGAAAATGTACAATTAACGCGTATTACAGGCTCGCACTCGGCTCAATCACCGCTTGCTCAAACAATCCCTGTACATACTCCAATGCTTCCAGTTCATCTTTACCACGTGTAGTCAACGTTACTTCAGTACCGGAGTGAATAATAGTCAGCATCATGCCGAGCAGACTTTTCACGTCAACTTCACGGCGACTTTCGTCTGGGCCGAAGGTGATGCGAATGTCCGCAGCAAAGCGGGAAGATTCAGTAGCAATACGCAGCAGGTGTGCGCGGTCAAGATTGTTAGGAACTGTAAATTGATGTACTCTCATTTTGTTCATATCCTTTCTCATGGTGGCATAATGGGATGATTTTACTGCTGGTGTGAAATCCTATTCAGCCTGTTGAATGATCCAAAAATGATCGTCGTTCCATATTGCTGCACTACAGCGCACGACCGGCAACACCAGCGTACGGGGACTGCTTCCATACTGAACTGCTTTGCATTCAACAAGCTCGCTATGAATATTATTATCTTTGTTTTACGCCAAATGATAACTCTTCCAACCTTCTAATTTCAACCCATTTTCCACGACTTTACGTTTAAATTTTAATTTTTTTTTAAAATGTGTAGCCTACAGGCATGAATATGGAAATATCGTCCTTGTATGCCTGTATTTTTACAGTAAAATGGCAGCGGCAAGGCAGCACAAAGCCCCTGCCCATAGAAGCGCAGAGGCTTTTTTTGCGAAGCATCATACTCATTTTATTTACTGCAAGGTCACATGATCATACCAGGTCAGCTCGTCTCCACTGCTATTACGCAGCGTAAGCGTCACTTTACCTGTCTGTCCACTGTGGCTTCCACTATAAATAAAACCGAAATTACGCTGATCACCGCTTGCAAAAAAACCATCTTTTCCGTTCTTACCATTTTGTACAGCCTGATCAAACGTGGCTGTTTCGTTATAACCTGGAGATTCCCACTCCATTTTGCTCACACCGTAACCTTTAGGCATTTCATCCACACGTAAAAACAATTGACCCGGTCCCTGCTGGACAGAGCTGATTTTCAATTCCGTCGTCTGTGGAGTCAGTTCGGGATCGGCATTATTGCTCGTCTCGGAGCCGGCATTACTACCGGTCGAACCCGATGAATCCGAGCTTTGCGCTGGCGCTGTATGACTACCATTGCCAGTGTTACTGTCTGTGGAACCTTGATTCGTCTCACCTGAGCCTGTATCCATGCTGCCTTCTGACGATTCAGGATTCGTCGTTCCTGTTCCACCAGCTCCTGTAGCTTCAGAAGAACTTCCTTCTGTCGCAGGTTGCTGTGCAGACGGAGCAGGTGCTTCCGACTTGCCCGACGAGCAAGCAGTGACGAGGACAATCGTACTCGCCAGGCTAACTCCCCATACCCATCTTGTTAAGCGATTCATTGATGTTCCTCCACTCTGGCGGCTTTCGCCTGTGCCTGAGATGTTAGCTAAGCTGCAAACGATGTGCAGCATGCAGGGTAGGACCTACAAATTCATTCAGGCGGAAGCCGTTAGCAATCGCCTGGGTAATGAAGTTTTTCGCTTCACCATATGCTTCTTTGACCGTCAGACCTTTAGCAAGACCTGCCGTTACGGCTGCGGATGTGGTGCAACCAGCACCATGTGTGAATTGTGTCGCAATCGCATCCACTTCAAACCAATCAAAGTTTTTACCATCGTACAGCAGATCCAGTGCTTTACCTTCTTTTACTTTGCCACGCGTCTTGATCAGTACATGCTTTGCGCCATGCTCATAAATACGCACAGCCGCTTCTTTCATTTGCTCCTCTGTACGGATCGGACCTGTTTTGGCAAGTTGCGAAGCCTCGAACAAGTTTGGCGTTACTAGATCTGCACCAGGAATGAGCAGATCGAGCATCGCTTCGGTATTTTCCGGTTGTAACACTTCATCCGTACCTTTACACACCATAACCGGATCGATGACGATACGGTTCAGTGGGAAACGTTTGAGATAATTAGCAGCCAGCTCGATAATCTCGACCGAACCGAGCATCCCTGTTTTCACGGCATCAAAGCCGATCCCTTCCATTACAGTACGCAATTGTGCTTCAACAACGCCCAGATCAACGGGAAACACTTGATGATTCCAAGTTTTCGGTTCCATCGCCACGATCGTCGTTAGCACGGTCATGCCGTACACGCCTAGCTCCTGAAAAGTTTTCAGATCTGCTTGTATACCTGCACCGCCGCTCGTATCCGAGCCAGCTATCGTTAACGTTTTCGGTATAGTCATGGGTGTGATTCTCCTTTGTATCAATGATAGTCTCATTTTAACATAACATGACATGAGAATATACATTTTTCATGAAAATCCAATGCAAGTCTCATACAATTGTCACCACATGCTGTGATACACTGTTCAATCATGCTTTGCGGTATGCTCTCGCCTTAGAAAGATTTACTTAAATTTAACAATTGCTGCTCCATTTTCACTCCTGTACCGCTTCCGGTTGACGGAATGGAAATTGTACGCCTGTCATTTCTTCCGATACGCGCCATAGCTTGGAAGCGGTCGAATCATTATATTTATGCTCAAACGAAAGATCAGGTTGCGGATAGCCTTTACGGCTGCCTTTACCGTCTGGACCGATATATTCACCGCCACGTAACGAAGGCTCGACTGCTGAGTACAACGTTGGTAATGCCCCTAAATCGGCTGGTTGACTGAATAACCCCCATACAAAACTCGCTGCCTTACCTGCCTGCTTTCCAGAGCCGCGCGAGATCAGATTCGTATTGGCAACACCCGGATGAGCGGCAATACTGATCGTCGATGCCCCTGTTTCCTGCAAACGTTTTTGCAGTTCGCGAGCGAACAACAGATTGGCAAGCTTACTCTGTCCATAAAATTTCATTGCACTATAACCGATCTGTGCATTCAGATTGTTAAAATAAATATATCCGCTTCGTGCAGCAATACTGCTCAGTGTCACCACGCGTGAGGACGGTGTATCCAGCAGTACCGGTAACAGCAGTCCGGTTAAAGCAAAATGGCCGAGATGATTGCTGCCAAATTGCAGCTCAAAACCATCCTTTGTACGGCCTAGCGGTGGAACCATCACGCCGGCATTGTTAATCAGAACGTCCAGCGATGTATAACGCTGCAAAAATGTTTCGCTAAATGTACGCACACTTTGCAGATCCGCCAGGTCGAGCTGCATCACCTCTACCTGTGCCTGTGGATATTCACGCAGCAGTCCAGCCGCAGCCTGATGTCCTTTTTCCAGATTACGCACAGCCAGAACCACATGAGCATGATGAGCGACTAACGCCCGCGCTGTCTCCAGTCCAAGTCCTCCACTACCGCCTGTAATTACAATTCGTTTATCCGTCAAATCCGGGATCATATCCGCTGTCCACTGCTTGTACATAATATCCTCTCCTGTCTATCCATAATATAAAGTTTAATGTCTGTACTGCTGTCGCTAAGTTTCCATTGCTGCTACTGGAGTATACAAGCGTTAATAATTGGTTAGTAGTCGTTTGCATAGATTAGAGACTAGATCGATGGCAAACGAACCTGTTAAAGAAGTAAGACATTTGGCTTAACGCACACTTCTTCTTCAACCTCATGTTACAATAGCGCTAACACGTTCAGCAGTAGCATATTGGGCTTTGCAACATCCCTTTTTATTGAACATCGTGTTAGAAAATCATGAACACGATCAATAGTAATATTACCCATTATACTTGCATTTCCACTCAATAACCATTTCAGTATCGTATGCATCTTTTGCTGATGCTGCTCAAAAAAACAGCAGCCCTATACGGACTGCTGCTCATAATAGCGACACATTTCGATGATCATTGCACCCATACGTTCATTTTCCGGTGCAACGATGCGTGTGATCCCTTCTTCCTCCAGTGCTTGCGAAGTGACTTTACCGACCGAAACGGCTACCACTGTTTCATTCAGTTGTTTTCGCAGTCCATCCTCATCGCCAATCGCATGTGCACTGGCAAATAAATTACGCACCTGTACTGCCGTTGTAAAGCAAATGGCATCTATGCTAGCAGTCTGGATTTCCGCTTGAAGCTGCTCCAACGTCGCTTGCTCTGGCGGAATATTCAAATACGGCATTAATGTATGCACATCCTCTGCACCTTTGCTCATTAGAAATTGCACCAGTTCAGGCGCTGGCTCTCCATGTAGCTGTACCCAGATGCGCGCACCGCTCAAATCTACTTCCTGTAGTTGCTCTTCCAGTCCGCGTACCGTTCCATCTGAATCGCGTACATCTGGAGCCAGATTTTCGGTTTTGAGCGCATTATACGTTTTGTAGCCCCGAATCGCCAGACGGGATTGTTTGATCGCAGTTCGGAACGCATCGCCAATACCTAGACGATCTGCTGCTCCAAATAAAGCATTTGTACCGATACCGGTTGTGAATATCATCCAGTCTGGAGGATGCTGGATCAGTGTACGCAGCTCCTGCTGGATCTCTTCCTCTTTAAACATCGTCATACCCTGCAAAGAGCGTACAACAGCTGCTCCACCCTGACGTTCGATTAATGCGGTCATCTCATCTAGCTTGCGCGAGCCAGCAATCACGATTGTTTTGCCCTCTAACGGTTTAGACATGCCTTCTCCCCCTCTATCTCTATAGCGTTACAATAGTTGACAACAACGCCAATCAGAGCGGACGTTCAACGACAAACGGATCTGTCAAACGTGCATACTCATTACCGGCAATACGTGCGACAGGTTTAAGCTCATTCGTGTGCACATAAAACTTTTCAGCGTCAACGACTTTTTCATCAAAATGATAACATACGATGCGTGCCAGCAGCAGATCATTTGATATATCGCCTGCATCATTTTTAATCGGAATATGCTGTTCCAGCTTACATTCAAATCGCACCAGCGCTTCACGAATACCTGGCACCGCTACACGCTCACTAGGTACGGTGCTAAGACTCGTCAATTCCAGCTCGCTCTGCTCCGGTGGAAGGGTAGAACCTGTACGGTTCATCTCCTCGGTTAAATGCTCACTGACGATATGGATCACCAGTTCGCCGCTTGCTACCGCATTGCGCGCAGTATCTTTCATCTGCCCTTCTCGGCGCGCTACAGATACCGAGACAATCGGCGGATCGGATGCGACAATATTAAAATAACTGAATGGCGCCACATTCAATACACCACCCTCGGTCAATGTACTGACCCAGGCAATCGGACGCGGTACAACCGAGCCGGTCACCAACTTATAATTTTGCACAGTAGAAATCGATTGCGGATCAATCGTAATCATTGTATACGCCTCCTGTAGTTCATCCATAGTATCAAGCCAGTGTAAACAATACATCGATACCCAACCCGTCTATCCAAACTTGCAAATGGATAAAATGGAGCTTAACTCCCCTTCTTGTCCATTTCCAAATGTATAGCATCGGGTACAACGGGTCATATCACTATCCTTTGCAGCTTATTCACAGCTGCTTATACGCCGTAGCATACCAAAATTCCGCGGTCCATAAAAGCAGATTCGGCAGCAGTTTAGCACAATAACAGAGAAATACCCTGCTCTAAGGCTTAAAGCCAAAAGCAGATAACCAAACATAATCAGCTTTCTCCTGTACCAGCGAGCAATATCCAGCTTCTTTGTGCTATCTAAGGCTTACAACTAAAAGCAGGCAACCAAACGTAATCAGCTTTCTCCTGTACCAGCGAGCAATATCCAGCTTCTTTGTGCTATCTAAGGCTTACAGCTAAAAGCAGGCAACCAAACGTAATTAGCTTTCTCCTGTACCAGCGAGCGATATTAAGGTTGTTTTTCCTCTTCTGCTTTTCCCCTACTTCTTATCCAAACACTGCAAATATAATACCGCAATAGCTACAAAATAAAATACCGCACATCACAGATATAATCATCTGTAATGCACGGTATACACACTATATTAGAAACGCATATTTGAAATGTTAATCGCTTCTACACCACAATCTTAATGCGCAGAACCCTGTCCAGCTTGCTTGCCAACACGTACACGTTTAATAAACAACGAGCACAACAAGCCTACAACAGCCAGAACCATAGCGAAAACAAACGCGTTCTGCACGCCCGCAGTAAAGGCAGCGAGCTGATTCGTCGTACTGGCTGGATCAGCGACACGGCTCAAATAACCGCTCTGACCTGCACTCAGAATACTAACAGCCAGCGCAGTACCGATCGCACCTGCAACCTGTTGCAGCGTATTCATAATCGCGGTACCATGCGGATAAAAATGACTTGGCAGCTGGTTCAGACCATTCGTCTGCGCAGGCATCATAATCATCGAAATACCGACCATCATGAAAATATGCAGCGTGACAATGACCGCAATCGGCGTCGTCGAATGAATGCTTGTATACAGGAACAATACAGCTGCCACAACGACCAGACCGATCGTCACGAGCCATTTAGGACCGAATTTATCAAATAGACGTCCCATAACTGGAGACAGGAAGCCGTTGAGCAGGCTACCTGGCAACATCACCAGACCTGCGGTTAAGGCACTCAGTGCCATCCCCTGTTGCAAATACATAGGCAAAATGAGCATCGAAGACAGAATAACCATCATACAAATAAATACGAGCACTAGACCGATCGTGAACATCGGATAACGGAAGGCGCGCAGATCGATCATCGGCTGTTCCATCCGCAATTGACGGATACTAAACAACAGCAGCGAGATTGCGCCGATCGCAAGCGTTGTGATCACGATTGGACTGCTCCAGCCACTTCCGCTCTCGCCATGTCCACCGGCACTACTGAAACCATAGACGATACCGCCAAAGCCGAGCGTAGACAGTATAATCGATAATACATCGATTTTCGGCTTGGTCAGCTTAGAAATATTCGGCAGGAAACGCAAACCAAAGATGAGCGAGATAACAAAGAACGGCAGTGAAATCCAGAAAATAAAATGCCAGGACAGACTTGCCAGAATCAGACCGGAGATCGCCGGACCAGCAGCTGGAGCGAACATAATAACAAGCCCGATTAGCCCCATTGCCGAACCGCGTTTCTCTACCGGGAAAATAACGAGAATCGTGTTAAACATAAGCGGCAATAGCAATGCTGTACCTACCGCTTGCAACAGACGTGCAATCATCAACACTTCAAATGTAGGTGACATCGCCGCAACGATTGTACCTGCAATCGAAAATACTAGCGACGTTGTAAACAGTTGACGTGTCGTAAACCATTGTAGCAACGTACCCGACACCGGAACGAGAATACCCATGACGAGCAAATAACCTGTAGTTAACCACTGAATCGTTGTGGGTCCGACCTGTAGCAGCCCCATCAGCGGCGTGATCGCTACATTTAGTGCCGTTTCACCGAATAAACCGATAAAACCACTCAGTAGCATCGCAAATAAAATAGGCATTACCTTGTATTGTTTTGTTTCTTGTTGGTTCTCAGCAGAACCTTGATTCATGGACGCGTCCACTTTCCCATCCTCCTTGATTGTCTTTCTCTATGTGTAGTATATGCCTTCTAAGACAGGCACAGTTTAACCACGACGACGAACGGTATTCATCACACTGGACAAATATTGTGCAGCCGTCAGCAATGGCTTGTTGTTTTGATTTGTCAGGCTAATGATGAGTGCACCTTCCATCATCGATAGCGTCAAAATGGCGGCATTCTCTGCCGCTTCTTCGTCTGCTCCTTCTTGCAATAGCTGTGCTGCAATAATGTGCTGCCAGCCTGCAAAAACTTCCTGACATGCATGCCGCAATCGATCGCTAATACAGGATGCTTCTACTGATGCCCAGAAGCTAAACGGAATAAATCCCGTATATCCTGACTGCTCCGTCTCGATCGCCATATGATATACAAAATCATAAATGGCATCACCTGTTGTCTTATGTTTGGAAAAGCTCTCGTGAAATTTATCCATCACATGCAGATTCGCTTTCTCAATACATACCAGTGCCAGTTCTTCCTTGCCTTCGGGAAAATAATGATACAACGAGCCTTTTGGCGTATCACTTTCCTTAATGATCTGGCTAAGACCGGTCGCATGATATCCCTGTGAGAAAAATAAGCGTGCAGCCGTGTTCACAATTTGTTCCTTAGCATTGGACTTTTCGCCCAATGAAATCACTCCTCTAACGCATAATCCATTCGTATCGCTTCCGTCATTCATCCGCTTATTTAACAATTATAACGATTGGTCTATATAATTAAAGCGCGAAATGAGCCAAATGTCAAATTATCTATAATTTAAATTATTGCATAAACAAAATAACGACTTTTCTTGCAACTCATATCGTAGTCTTTCATTGTTAGCTCTGCATTAAATAGAGCAGAGACTTTATTCAAACCGTCTCTGCTCCAGATGATGCCTGTATATTTATTTCAACTCATTACCCTGTATGTTTATTTCCTCCATGACATAGTAGTAAATGGTCTCCTATAAACTTTGTACGCTGATCTAATCAGTCTGTATACATTTCGCTACATTCCAATAAAATAGGATTCGATAACAGCCTTACTCACAGTCGATGCTAACCCCACAATGATGAAGATCATTCTTTTTGCTTACTTTTAGCTGGATTTAAATCAGTCGTTATCTTGTTCACCATTTGCGTATATACGCAACTCACGATAAATATCGATAATATCGTCTAGCGGCATACGTACTAGCCCACTGGATGAAGGCGCTACAAACTCCACTACACCTTCAGTGACCGGTTCGGATTGAATGCCCCACGGTGCCTGACTGCGCTGACTATACTTCGTATACACCCCTTTACCGACAAAACAGGCGATACGCGGACGATATTGGGCAATTTTTTCACGTAGTTCTACCCGTCCTTCTGCATATTCCTCCGGCAAAATATCATCAATCCCCCGTGTAGGACGTGAAACGATGTTCGTAAAGCCGTAACCAAGCTCTAACAGATCGCCATCTTCGTCTGGATGGTACAGTCTCGGCGTTAGCCCGGAACGATACAAAATATTCCAGAATCGATTGCGCGGATTGGCATAATGATGTCCTACTTCACCTGAACGAAGACTCGGATTAAAACCGACAAATAAAATATTTAGTTGCTGCTGCAAATGATCGGGTATAGCTGGCATGTTTTTTTGCCCCTTTCACATACGTTATAGTCATTTCTATCAATACTGTTACCATTTTTTTATCTATTTCGACAAAAATACTATACAAAAGATATGACTATAGACCGATATACTTTATCAACCAAGTATATTTCTATTTTTAAGCATCGTCACCTGACTTCCTAAAAAGCCGTAAATGGGCACAACACATGGATACTAACTTTTACCATTAAACGAGAACATTAGCAAAGGAATGATTAGCATGATTAAATTAGACGAAAAGCAAATTTATGCTGTCCTTCATAAACAATTAAATCGCAATTTCCCTGTACAAACGATGGAGTTGCAATATCATATTGAAGCCGATAGCCGCCTGATCAATAATGAAAACGAAGTTGAGCTGACTAATAAACATTACTGGGTTAAAGTGATGGATTGTGTATATCCTACTCACTCCCGCCCGATTTTGATGAGCGAAGTTATTTATTTCCTCAGACAGGAATATATGGATAGCACCATTCGTGTGTTTATGAAACAGGATGCGGAAGGTACTGTATCGGCTACAGCAGAAATTTCTTTCCAAGATCATGTTACTTTGGAATCGGAGCAATTGAAATCACTGATCGACCTTGCACTGGTGATCAAAGATAAAGAATGGTTCGACGAATTAACACAGGTGTATTTGAACATGACCCGTTCGTTGCCTAGCTCACTCTAATTATATTCATAGGAATTCATCACAGAAATCAGCATCGTTGAAGTATCATTACTATTTCCAGACCTAAAAAGGGCTGTCTCATCGTTTACAGGCGACACGAGACAGCCCTTTACTTCTAACATTTTCCATGAATTTCAATGCTTTTATAAAAAATTGTTGCTATGATATAGAAAATGGTTGAATACATCGTATACAGCCGGGTGCATTCTAGCACGATATACATATCATAAAGGAGGAATCCATATTATGGACCCTAATCAACCCCCACACCACTCTCAGCCTCCGTATGGCTCACAACCCCCTTACGGATATCAGAATCAAAACCCTTACGATCCTTACAATAATTATCGGCCGAATAGTGGAAAAGCGATTGCAGCGCTCGTGCTCGGTATCTCCTCTATCGCTTCACTGTTCTTTTTGCCTGGCTTTGGCGCGATTATCGGAGTACTCGCCATTATTTTTGCGATTTTAGCTTTCAAGGAACTGAAACTCTCCTACTTGAATGGAAAAGGCATGGCGGTCGGCGGTCTTGTATGCGGAATTATTGGTCTGCTACTGCATGTATTGTTCGTCATCTTTATCGTCGTCATTATCGGCGTTTCTCTACAGGAGTATTCCAATAATGGTTCTGACTACTGGGAGCCTACTTTCCAGCAAAATGATAGTTCTGATTTTTATTAATGATCTCTTATCCCATTACCCACCAAAAGAGGACAGCATGACTCCATATGCTGTCCTCTTTTCTAGTTGTATTATTGTAGATTCATACAGTTACACATTAAGCCTGTGGTACATAAAAGCGAATACGAATATTGGAGGGATCGGTGATCCACAACTCTTTGCCATCATACTCCAGCGGCAGCCCTGCCGCCTGAACACGATCAGCCACTTCCTGTATAGCTGCTTGATCGGGCATTTGCAGCGTATAATGATCAATACCTGTCGCATTCGCTGGTGCTTTAGGTGCGCCTGCACCTGCCCATATATTCAAACCTATATGATGATGATAACCACCAGCTGAGATGAACAATACGGAGCGGTCATCGGTTAATACAATTTCAAAACCGAGTGTATCCACATAGAACTTGCGCGCTTCATCCAGACTGGATACATGGAAATGAACATGACCGATTTTGGTGCCGGCAGGTAGTCCTTGCCAGGGCTGTCCTTCTGCTAGCGCCAATAAGCTCTCTACATCTACAGGCTCTGTACCCATAATATATTGTCCACGCTCGTCTTTTTGCCACGTCGATCGTGGGCGGTCGGCATAGATTTCAATACCATTGTTATCAGGATCATACAAATATAACGCTTCACTTACTAGATGATCGCCCTGTCCAATATTTTGACGCTGCTCCAGCAAATTGCGTAGAGCCAATCCGAGGCTAACACGATCCGGCAACAAAATGGCAAAGTGATACAGACCTGCTACCGATTGACGACGAGGAATCGTTGCGTTTTCAATCTCCTCAATGATCAGCAATACCGTATGACCGTCCGCTGTAAGCTCTGCTGTTGTTGCTGTTTGACTTAGCACCTGCAAGCCAATCATTTCCGTATAATAAGCAAGCGAGCGCTCCAACTGACTAACTTTAATGTGAACAAGACCGATTTCAAGTGCAGGGTGAATAACTGAAGTAGACATAGGAATATTTCCTTTCACTAATTAAATTTTAGTATTAGTTATTATTTATTAGTATAATAACATTTTGTAAGTAACTATTCAAGTGTTCATTTTGTATTTATATCGAGTCAACTATCTATATAAAATATATTAAAAGATGTGAGCTAAAGGAAATTGTAGAACATCCCCCATTATGATAAGGAATAAAAGAACACATTCCTAAGCTCAAACGTAATAACCGATGTTCACTTCGCAAAATCACTTTTTATTAAACCAAACGTTAAAAAAGCACCCGGATATGTATACAAACGATTTGGCGGAAGCAGACACCACTCTGACTTACACCTATACAAGTTTGCGCAACTGTCCCCGTACACTGACTATGCTACACATAAAATATGATGCATCCTGGCAGAGATGAGTTCATATCGTAATGGTGTGAATCTTCATTAGATGAAATAAATCAGACTTTCCATAATAAGCGGGCTTACGTATTAACGATAACAATAATAAAAGCCTCTTCATCTGCACCAGCAAATGAGAGGCTTTCATTATTAATACTCGTTATTGATATTACGATTCTCGTTATTGATATTATGATTAATGATGAAGTGGGTAAGCAGATCTATTCACGCGATCTGCTACCTGTAGTAAACCCAGTTCAATATTCGATCATGTGTATCCATGCACACTAGACGTACAAGACATTAGTTCACTCGATCGTTCTCTTTCACGCCTGGGTCATTCCCCCAAACCGGTCCACCTTGATAGTAAACAACGATTTTGGCATTTTCAGCCAGTGTGGAATTATCGCTGTAGGAATAATCGGAGCTTACGCTACCGGATGTTCTTTGAATGGTAAATGTCATATTCCCGCTTTCACCACCAGCTGGCACAACGCCTGCTTCGGCATTAAACAGCAGTTCTACATAGCTATCTGCGCCAGATTGTGGTTGCTGCATATTAACGATATGAGCTTCTACATTTCTCGAATTGAATGGAACGTTATTAAACGATACATTACGAGCCGTCAGTCCTGTACCACCTGTGAAGTAGTAACGCACACGAATGTCACTCAGATTCACATCTGCTGTACCTGTGTTCAAGATGTTGATCGTTGGATTGATTGTATTGGAACCACTGTTGCCGATACGGGATTGCAGTACGAGTGATTGCTCGACATTAGCCGATTGCTCTGTTGGAGCGGCGATCGCTGGCATGGACATTTGTGTTTTTTGACCATTTGCCAGTACCGCATTGACAACATAACCGTATACTTCACCGTTCGTTACCGAAGTGTCTGTAAACGTAGCATTTGTAATACCTGTGCTCAGCATCGCATACGTGTTGTTTTGTACGCTGTTATATGTGTTGTTCATAACCGTATAACGACGTACTTCATAACTAGAAGCACCCTGTACAGGTGCCCAGGTGACAACAACTTGATTGGAGCCAGCGCGTGCAGATACTTGATCTGGAGCAGCCGGTGCAGAAGCGTTATCCCATGTAATATCGTTCATCACTTGATTCGTTTCAACCGCTGCATGCGCACTCGGGGCTGCCAGCAGGCTACTTCCCGCTGTCAAAATAGAAATGGCAAGTACTGCTGAAGCTTTTTTAGACCAATGTACCATGTTCATCATCATCCTCCGTATAATTGTATGTTGGAATCCATGTACTGCATTCTGATGTACATCATGCTGTTAAGTATTCGGCTCAGAACTTCTATGTGTGTTGCTGCTTGTTGTCCCTCCTTTTCGTCTATCCATTACGGTATGAACGCGTTTAAATTGTGCAAAAACGTTCATTATTGAGCCATGTGATGGATTATTAAACAGTAATGTTACAAATAAAACACTTACCGAGCTTGAATTATAACATTTTTGTCATCATTTGCAGATAGCCTTGAAGTTGCAATCCGATACAAGTTAGCAATCCCTTTAGACCTACGATTCGTCTCATTTATAACATCACAGACCTATATATTAACACGTTAGATCGATGTTTGGCGAATCCTTATTAGTTGTTACATAAATGTAGCCAATAAAAACGTAGCGTCCCGTATGATAGAGCATGTATGATCAGGCTAGCTGTATGTATTCGTCTGTTATCCGTAGATTTAAATTGTACCGCAGGATAGTATACAATAGGTAAGAAGTTAAATCATCATGGGTATATCTTCTATATGATCCGGTTAGCTGTCTTCATAAAGCAACTATAATGGTCAGCAGTCAAAATCAATACGACTATTTTTATCGTTTTCATAATGAATAGATATAAGATGACCGATGTAGTAACTGATGTATAGATGTATGTACGATGTATTTTTACCGTAAATCGATCATGGAGCCGATAACTGGAACATTGTGCCGGATTATTCCGTACTATACTCAATCGTTAACAACATAACTATTTGCGTGTACCCTTAAATCGGAATTGATTTAATATTAATAAACCGCACACCAACCTATACTTAATGTAAGCTTGAAGCCATCAGCCTAATTGCCAATTATATCGACAAAGGTGGAGTTTATACACTCATGAAAGAATCGCTGCGCAAGCTGAAAATACTACAATTGCTTACTGCCCTGTTCAGGGCCAGAATTATTAAAATTCTTATTCCCGTTGTGATCCTAGTCATCATCTTTATTCAAGGACGCAAGGAAATCCAGCATATTAATCTGGCTAGAGTATTTTTTGAACTACGTCGTATGCCGGTGTCCGCAATCGTGGAAATCTCACTTGTTGCTTTTATTGCGGTAGCCGCGATGAGTGCGTATGACTATTTGCTGCGTCGCCAGTTCAAGCTGGATGTAGACTGGAAAGCTACATTTCGTTATGCCTGGATTGCGAATACGTTTAATAATATGATCGGTTTTGCCGGTTTGACCGGGGTTGGACTACGCGCCATTCTTTATAAAAAGAGCGGCGTTCCGATCAAAACGATGGGTTCTGCTGTACTATTCCTGTCACCGATCATTCTCGTTGGCTTATCTTTGCTTGGCTGGCTCGTTATTTTCGGCGTGTTTCCGGCTGAACGATTGTTTGATGCCCATCCGTGGCTACGCTGGGCAGTGTGGGGCATATCGTTATATTTCCCATTCTTTTTGCTGATGCAGCGCTCTTCATTGTTTGCAAAATGGTTTCATAAAGGTGAAGGTAAGCTGCCGTGGAATGTAGTTATTGCCTCGGTCATTGCTTCTTTTTTGGAATGGGCATGTGCGGCTGTGCTGTTCTGGCTGATCGTGTATCATGATTTGGATCATCTGCCATTTGCATCTGTGATCGGTGTGTATATCGTGGCGGCTATCGCCGGTATTATTAGTATGGCTCCAGGCGGAATCGGTGCATTTGACCTGACCGCGCTGCTCGGTTTGCAAACACTCGGCATTGATGCAACGCCTGCAATTACGGCGTTGCTGCTGTTCCGTATTTTTTATTTCTTAATTCCGTGGTTAATCGGATTGGTATTGTCTGCGTTTGAGATTAGTCCTAACCGTCGTCAAATGAAAGATATGATTACGAACGGCGTCGATTCATCACGTAATGCCTGGATTAAATTTTGGGGCTGGCCTTCACAATTTGGCTTGCTCGGTGATCTGGGCGCATGGGCGCTCGGTAAGCTCGTTCTGGCGAGCGGGATTATCTTGCTGCTGTCTGCTGCGACACCGGGTCTGATCAACCGTCTTCGTTTTATGGAAAATATACTGTCTCTACCCTTAATGCGCTTCTCAGAGCAACTATCGGTTGTGATCGGGATTATGCTCATTATCGTATCACGTGGTATTTCACTTCGTATCCGGCGTGCGTTTATTTGGACAGCCGGTCTGCTCGTTGCAGGTGCAGTGTTTACCTTTGCAAAAGGCTTCGACTATGAAGAAGCGATTATTTTGCTCGTCGTGGCTGTGATCCTCTGGGTGTCACGTGCTCGCTTTAATCGAGAAAGTGCGCTTCTATCATCACGTAGTGTGGGAATCTGGGTGGTGCTTGCGTTCATTTCGTCCCTATCGTATTATCTGGTCGGTGCGCAGATTCATCCGAAACTACTTCGTCATCTGCCAGCACGAGCGCAGGAATGGTTTCTCAATCCGCACGAATATGCGGTAACGGCGGTTATTGCTTTTATTAGTGCACTGGTTCTGCTGGCTGCTATTTTCGCATTACGGCCGAATCGTCATATTGAGCATTTGCCGGATGCAGCAGAGCTGGAGAAGTTGAGTGAATTTTTGAAACAGGAGCAGGGTAATCTGCTTTCGCATCTACTTTATTTGGGAGATAAATCCTTTTACTGGGCACAGGAAGATCGTGTACTGATCCCCTATTCGCGTGTACGCGATAAGCTCGTTGTGCTGGGCGATCCGATTGGTGATAAAGCGCTTGTCGGTGAAGCCATTCAGGAATTCCAGCGTTATGCTGATCACTATGCATTGACCGCTGTATTTTATCAAGTATCACCAGAGTATTTGTCGATCTATCATGAGAATGGCTATAACTTCTTTAAGCTGGGTGAAGAAGCGCTCGTACCGCTTGATAAATTCACACTGTCCGGTAAGAGCAATCAAGGGCTGAGAACGGCTAAAAACAAGTCAGAGCGCGAAGGACAGCAGTTTGAAGTGTTGCAGCCGCCTTTTTCTAATGAGCTATTGAATGAGCTACGTGTAATTTCGAATGAGTGGCTTGGCGATCGCAAGGAAAAAGCCTATTCACTCGGCTGGTTCAAAGAGCCTTATCTTCAACAGGCTCCTATTGCGCTACTGCGTGAAGCTGAAGGACGTATTCTCGCCTTTGCTACACTGGCGCCAGCCTATGATAACAACCAGATCATTTCGATTGATCTGATGCGCCATCTGAATGAAACGCCAAATGGTACGATGGATGTGCTGTTTGTTCGTCTGATCGAATGGGCAAAGGAAAATGGCTATGCCTTTTTCAACCTGGGCATGTCGCCGTTATCCAGTGTAGGTGAAAATGCAAATGCTCACCGTGAAGAAAAGCTGGCACGGCTAGTGTTCCAATATGGCGGACACTGGTATGGATTCGAAGGTCTGCGACGCTACAAGGAAAAGTTCTCCCCAGAATGGGAAGCTCGTTATCTCGCCTACCCTGCCGGTATGCCGCTGCCGATTCTTACGATCGATCTCGTCCGTCTCGTATCGCGCCGCCCAGCTAAAGTCGAAGCGTCAAGTTAATGGATAAAAGTACATGCTATATGCTAAGCTCGTCATAGCAATCAGCCCCTCCGACGCATTCGGAGGGGCTGATGTTGTATGGAGATAAGGTTTATCCCTTCTCTTCATTTTCGATCGTCAAAAAGCCCCGTACACCGTTATAGAACAATCGGTGTACGGGGCTTTACCATGATCATGCATCGTAGAGCAAACGTTATGATGCACTATAGAGCAACGACATACGTATCCAACCACTAACCTAGCAGCAACCTCAGTCACCTTTACGATCAATGTGGAATACGCCACTCTATGTGTATTACTTCGCTTTCATTTCGACGATTGTTCTAACCATCGTAGAAGCATCATCAGGAACTGGTTTCTCTGTATACTTAAACGTAATTTCAGAGCCTTCTTTCAGCTTACCTGCTGCATCTGCGATGCTGTCTGTCAGCTGATAGACAACCGGCTTGCCATCTACCATAATTTCAGCAGAATGCTCGTCCGCTAAACCGGAAAACGTACCGCTGGCCACATGAGTAGCTGCTGCGTCGTCTCCTGTAGATGTGTCGGTTGTACCTTTTGTTGTTCCTTCACTTGTTGTACCTGTGTTTGTCTCAGGAGATGCGGTGCTCTCTTCTCCAGTTCCAGCAGAACTGTTATCTGCGGGCGTTGTCTCGTTCGTATCCTGCGGCGTTGTCATCTCGGTGTCTGTACTGCCGTTCGTATCGGCAGGCGCTGCTGCGGGTTGCTGCTGTGCCTGATTACCACAGGCTGCAAGCAACAAAATTCCCATTAATAGCAGCAATGCAAGTGGACTCCGTCTGATCCATGATTGAATATTTCGTTGCATCATAAATGCACCTCCTCAATAGTGTAACGCATCATGCCTGCAAAAGTTGCTATTTATTTGGCAACCAGGCAAAAGAACATCCACTAGCATCATACCAGATTATATGCAGCGAATAAAATGTTGCACAGGGGCAAACACTCTGCATATATAAAAAGGGACCGTCCGTCCGGCATTGCTATATAGCCGGAACGACGATCCCTGAAATGGATATAGTCAGTACTTACGATGAAAGCCTATAATCCGGCATGATGCCTTATCGCTTATGGAATGAATTGCTGAACGATCTTCACAATTTCACCGTTTTTCACTGTAATATGATATGGGAAAACAGTAGGATCAAGCATATCTGGTTTTTGGAAAATCGCTCTTAGCTTCGACATACTTACTGGCTCATTCCAGTTGGTGTCGATATCTTCCCAACGACCAGTATGATCATAAATTTGCATCAGCACTTCTGCACTTGCTGGTGCGGTATAGTTGTAAGTACGGGTATCGTCATTAACGATGTAATAGTCGTCGGGCGCGCCCATATCAGCATTTTCAGGATTGTCTTTGGCAAACATTTTGTTAGCTGCTTCGCCAGTGTACCAGTTGATCGGATCGATTTTCAGCTTGTAGCTTCCATTATCTTCACGATCAATTTTATTAATAAATACAGTGAATGTTCCATCCGCAGGTGTTGTATCACTATACGTATCTTTAGCAACACTTGTCGTTACCGCAGCTGCCTGCACCGTTTGAGCTTTTGTGAATCCTCCTGGTGTAGCTGTACCCACACTGGCCGACGTCAAAAAGATCAAAGAAGCAGCACCTGCTCCTAGTATACCCATCATTGTTTTCATCATCGCTGCATCTCTCCTTCTCTCAATGGTCGATCAGTCTGGCACCTGCCAGGAAACTTCATTACCATTTTCGATATATTATAATTTGTTTGAAAAGCGAGTGAGCCACTTAAGCTTCACTTTTGGTTCAGGTGTTATGCCTTCATTGTTATTAACGTTTCTTAAGCGCTAAAAGTTGCACCGCTTGACAACTGACTTGTTTTTCCTATTGTAGCCTTTATTAACCACAACACTCCGCACAAGAACCATTCAAAATTTTCCAGTTACCCTTTACTCGTCACCTTTTTCCTAAATTGCTAGTCGTCCATCATCTCAATCATGTAACGATCTGTACGGCAGCAGCTCTCGCTGCAAATAACTGCTGATCAACTTGCTTGATATCCTCACTATACACCCTCATATACGACAATAAGTTGCAATAATGTTAATTCTGATTTACAAAATTAATACCAGGTTCTAAAACCACCCTCTATATGCCAATTCACGCTCAAATTTCGTATTGTGACAAGCCCAATTTATTTTTTAAAATGCTATTGATAGCGTTTTATTTAGCGTCGTGTTATTTATAGCGTTTTATAGAGTTCTATTTACCGTGCTATTTATTATGTTAGTGATTTCGTTAGCAACTTCATCACACAGCGTCCAATGGAAAGTGGTTTTTGTGCAGCAAACGATTTTACTGCTCTACACGATCTTACTTTTTCCATACGAAAATTCAATGTAAAAGAACTGATAAAGATGTCATAATGAGTTTTTGTAATTGAAGTCAGCAAGCATAAATCACCTTATAAAAGCAGCTAACAAATTATTGACACATGTGTAGCAAAACATTCTTTTATCATCCGATTAGACCGTGTCGTTAAGGTTAATATAGTAGTGGCAATGACCACACCCATCACGATAGAGGAGGACGAACAACATGACAGAACAACCGCATATCGTAAACAAGTCTGGAGAAGTGGCAACAGAAAAAGTCGAACCGGTAATGAATCGCATTAGTGACGAGCGTAAACAGCAAATTTTGGATGATTTTGAGAGTTTCCGTAGCTATCTGGGCAAAAGAATCCATATGGCTGAAACTATTGGCTTGAGCGAAGAAAGTATCGCGAAAGTCGCACAAAAAATCGCCGATTACCTCGCCAAACACGAAGAACCACAAAACAACGAGGAACAGCTGCTATATGAGCTGTGGAAAGTCGGTAATGATGAGGAACGTCATAAACTGGCACATATGCTCGTGAAGATGGTTAAGGAAAAAGAAGACAAGTAAATGAACCGTTTCGCCTGATGTATACGATTCCTCATCAGGCAGCAGCTTTATAAATATAATTTCACATTAGCAAAAACGCCCTCCTGCAATTAGGAAGGCGTTTTTGCTATTCATTACAATTAGAATTGATTAACAATACAATTACGGAGAAACATCCTTCTAGCCATCGAGCTGACATGAATACAGCGACACGAGCTTTACTACCGATTACGATAGCCTGCGCGCGGCCATACTTTCGTTTCGATACGTTCATACCAGTAGATGCCCAGCTCTAGCAAATTGCTTGCCAGTGAAATACGTGTGAACAAACGATGTACCAGCACCGACGTCAAAATACCGATCAATGCGCCTGCCAGCACATCCCCCGGGTAATGAACTCCTGTCCATACACGTCCTAACGCGATACCAGATGCTAGCAAAAGCCATACCCAGCCTGCACGACGACGGAATTGCCAGATCGTCATTGCAATTACAAACGCGCCTAGTGCGTGATTACTCGGAAACGAAGCATTAGCTTCATGCGATACAAGCTGAATAGCGTCCAATGTTACAAAAGGTCGATCCCTGTACACTAACTGCCCCAAAATCCAGCTTGCCGTAAAACCGATCAAAGCAGACAAAAGTGCCTCACTAATCATGCGCCGATCTGCGCGTGCTCTTGTAAACCAGTATACAACTGCTCCAATCATAAAAAACAACACTGCATATTTGGATAAAAACACCATAAACGGATTGAGAAAAGCGAGTCGCTGCGCGCCGCTGTTAATCCACAAAAATAGCAGTTCATCCATATGTTCCACAGAATGCCTCCTTCTGCCGATCTATTCATCGACTGATGTACTGGGTGTGCATATGTAATGCCCTGTAAAATTGTAAAGCAGTCCGGCACTTATATCAACTTTACGTAAACTTATTGTAAATTTAATGTAAATATTGGTATGGAAAGGATAGTTACCTTATATGTTTACACTCGTAAGGAGCATGTTTATACCGGTAACTTTACCTGCGCAAGTATGTGCTGGTAAAGTTGCCGATATACGCCCATACGCTGAAATCGAGCATAACAATTATGAAATCAAGAAAGGAATGATATATACTACAATTCTATAGCATCATAGCGTGGCAGTATAAAATCACTGCATTACAATAGCTTGTTTAGATCGTGCCACTGGATACCATGATGATCAGCGCTATAGTATAGCTTCTTTAGATCGTGCCACTGGATACCATGATGATCAGCGCTATGGTATAGCTTCTTTAGATCGTGCCACTGGATGACATGATGATCAGCGCTATGATATAGCTTCTTTAGATCGTGCCACTGGATACCATGATGATCAGCGCTATAGTATAGCTTCTTTAGATCGTGCCACTGGATACCATGATGATCAGCGCTATAGTATAGCTTCTTTAGATCATGTCACTGAATACCATAACTGTCAGCGCCAATTTACAGTATCATGGTCTAGCACTATTCTAACGCATTGTTATATAGCGTAATTTTTTTGATATTTCGCTCGTATAAAACTGTCTATATTCCTTCTACCAAACGCTTAGAACGCTTTCTCCCTTCTTTCATCACCTGTTGCTCATCCAGCGTAAGTAGCTCCCGATTATCCATCAGCACCTGTCCATTTACAATCATTGTGTGCACATCTCCTCCATGTACCGCATACGCAATAGCCGAGATCAGATGATGCAATGGTTGAATATGCGGTTTGTTCAGGTCGATCAAGATCAGATCTGCCTTTTTACCGACTTCCAGTGTGCCGACTTCATCGTCGATTTGCAATAGACGTGCGCTATCCAGCGTCGCCATTTGTAAAAAGCGATAAGCAGACTCTACCGCAGGATCACCATAATGAAGCTTTTGCATCAGTGAAGCAGCACGTATTCCAGCAAACATATCGAGCGTGCTGGCGCTACCTGCTCCATCGGTTCCCAGTCCGACCGTAATTCCCCGGCGCTGGAGTTCCAGTACAGGCGCAATACCACAGCCTAACTTCAAATTGCTCAGCGGATTATGAGCGCTCCCTCCCTGCATCCCTTGCAAATAGCTCATATCGTTCTCACTTATATGCACCCCATGTGCAAGCAACACATGCAAATGTTCAAATAAGCCCAGCTCATACAGATACTGTGTTGGCGTCTGACCATAACGTTCAGCAATCTGTGCCGTTTCTTCCCGTGTCTCCGCCAGATGGATATGCACCGGTAAACGATAGTACTTTGCCAGCTCCATGACTTCACGCAGCTGTTGAGGTGGACACGTATACGGTGCATGCGGGCCAAACATCGTTGTGATCCGACCCTCCGCTCCTCCTTGCCAGCGTTCTACCAGATCTACAGCTTCTTGCATCCGCTCCTGCCCACGTTCATCACCAAACACCAATCCTCTTGTCAGCGACGCACGCATGCCTGTTTCCGTTACAGCATGGGCAATTTCATTCATATGAATGTACATATCGGCAAATGTGGTTGTACCGGAGCGAATCATCTCTGCCATCGATAATTTGCTGCCCCAGTAAATATCTTCGGGCGTCATTTTTGCTTCCGCAGGAAACATTTTCTGTTCCAGCCAGTCCATCAGCTTCAGATCGTCCGAAAAGCATTTGAGCAAATTCATCGGGCTATGCTGATGGGCATTAATCATGCCGGGCATCACTGCCATATCTGTGGCATCGATAGTGCGATCGATCGTTCCCATACGCTCTAATTGCTGTTGCAGCTGCTGACGCTCATGGTGCGATTGACCGTATAAACCAACGATACGATCGTTTTCAATTAAAATATCACCTTTAACAACGTCCTGTTCTCCACACATCGTAATCATCATCGCTTGCTGAATCCATAGTGTTGTAGTCATCTGTCATAGCCTCCCCTATTCCGCAATTAGCTAGAGCCACCTGCGGTGATAGGGATAGCGTATACATTGACGTAACGTTAAGGTCAATAGAGAGAATAAATACTGCTATTGTTTCTTGGTAAGGGCAGACGATGCTTCGCAAAAATCACTTTTTATTGCACCTCGTGTTAGAAGACCGCTAATACTATAGCTGTAAGATATTTTACTGGCAAAAATCACTTTTTTATTGCACCTCGTGTTAGAAGACCGCTAACACTATAGCTGTAAGATATTTTGCTGGCAAAAATCACTTTTTTATTGCACCTCGTGTTAGAAGATCGCTAACACTATAGCTGTAAGATATTTTGCTGGCAAAAATCACTTTTCATTGCACCTCGTGTTAGAAGATCGCTAACACTATAGCTGTAAGATATTTTGCTGGCAAAAATCACTTTTTTATTGCACCTCGTGTTAGAAGACCGCTAACACTATAGCTGTAAGATATTTTGCTGGCAAAAATCACTTTTTTATTGCATCTCGTGTTAGAAGATCGCTAATACTATAGCTCATCCTTTCCCTTTATTTCCTTCTCGCAGTGAAGGGCGCTTACACCTATACGAGTTTGTATACACGCCCTAGCATAAATACAGGTCATCATAACTATTCATAATTAAAATATAATAAAAAGGCTCTGCACCATCATCGGTACAGAGCCTTTGAGCCATATTGTGTAACTAACGAATGTCAAGCTAAGCGTGACACGCTAAACTCATTCGATTACACGCCAAAATGTAGTACATCATGAACACGAAACAATGATATCAATTAAAATGATGATATAAACTAGCCTATACTTATAGGACAAAGCACATCGTTGTATGCCTATTCATTATAATAAGATACATGCGTAAGATAAACTCAGAGATCCACACTGAAATACCTTCTGACCGGCAACGTCACGACGCTACTTTTGTATAACTATTTTTTGTAACTGCTTTTGTGTGACTGCTTTTGTGTAACTGCATTTATTTTACCGTTACAGGTTGTTGTTCCAGTTGCTTGTTCTTTTCTTTAAACTTTTGATTGTGTGAAGAGACGTATGCCTGGCTATGTGCTTCAGGGTCAAGATAACGCTTGGCACTATTGACCGCTGTACCGCCATCGACCAGCGCTCCACTGATCAGACGCAGTTTGCCATCATATTGAATCAGATCACCGGCTGCAAATACGCCTGGAATATTCGTTTGACGTGCTTCATCTACAATCGGCATATTGTACTCACCCAACTCCAATCCCCATGCAAGCATCGGGCTGAGGTCGGTTGTCAGACCATGATTTACGATAAGTGCGTCCAACTCCAGTGTACGGGCTTCCCCTGTTTCCACATGTTTCACGGTTACACCTTCCACAAGCGCTCCGCTTCCATGCAAACTGGTTAGCTCGAAAGAAGTTAGTATTTCATGGCAGTTTTCCTTCATACGTAACACATTACGCTCATGACCGCCGAACTCTTCGCGACGATGCACAACCGTTACACTTGCTGCTAACGGCTGGAGCGCATTCGCCCAATCGACTGCCGAGTCGCCACCACCGGAAATAACGATATGTTTGTCGCGGAATACCGCCAGCTCCTGTACCGTATAGTGCAGATTGGTCACCTCATAGCGATCGGCTCCTTCGATCTCCAGCTTACGCATTTTCGGAATACCATGTCCCATTGCCAGAATGACCGTCCGCGTATGATGTTGCTCACCGGTATTGGATGTGAGCAACAGTGTTCCATCATCCAGACGATCCAGATTCATAATTTGCTGATTGAGCACAATGGTTGGTTCGAAGACCATCGCCTGCTCGGTCAGATTACGAATCAATCCTTCACCACTAATCGGTGGCACGCCGCCCACATCCCAAATAATTTTCTCAGGATACAGCAAAATTTTACCGCCAAGTGTCGGGTTATATTCGATGATCTTTGTTTTCATATCGCGCATCCCGCTGTAAAAAGCACTGTATAGTCCTGCTGGACCGCCACCAATAATCGTTACGTCGTATAGCTCTAGCTCATGCTTGCCCGCCATCCGCAAAGCCCCCTATATCGTTACCGCCTTAAAGACAGTTCATTGTATACTTTATCGTTATGTTTAAATGATAATGATTATCATTATAAATTATGATGAGATGGGATGCAATGCTTATGTGGATGATTTTGGGTATGAATAGGTATGTAGTGTGCAATTGCAGTATTTTTGATATGCTGGTAGTAGCGCGTATTGGCGCACAGACAACTATTATAAGGTGGGAAGCTGGGAATGTTGAACTTTTATTCGCATTTTTCCTGGATTTTGCTCGTAATCAATTTATTTCTAGCATTATTCATCGTTTTTCTGGAGCGACGTAATATTGGGGCAACCTGGGCATGGCTTATGGTATTGCTCTTTATCCCAATCGTTGGCTTTATCGTATACCTCTTCCTCGGACAAAATCTGAGCCGGGTTAAACGCTTCCGACTACGCAAGGACTTTCGCTCGATCATCGAATCCGTCGTTAACGATCAACGTACCGAATTCGAGAACAAACAATTTCGTTTTAATGATGCCTCGATCAGTCAGTACCACGAGCTGGTACATCTGCATCTGATCAGCAACTACGCCCTGTATACACAGGACAATGAAGTACAAATTTTTTCCGATGGTGTAAAAAAGTTCGAAGCTTTATTCCGCGATATTGCCGCAGCGAAGGAATATATTCACATGCAGTATTATATTATTCAGCGTGATGATCTTGGACGCCAGTTAATGGAAGCATTGACGGAAAAAGCGAAACAAGGCGTAACCGTTCGTCTCGTATATGACGCATGGGGCAGCTCCAAAATCAACAAGAAATTTCTCAAGGCGTTCCGTGATGCCGGAGGACATGCAGCAGCCTTTTTCCCACCTAGCATTCCGCTTATTAACTTTAAAGTTAATTACCGCAATCATCGTAAAGTTGTTATTATTGACGGCGAATGTGCCTATATCGGCGGCTTTAACGTAGGTGATGAATACCTCGGTCATGTGAAAAAATTTGGCTACTGGCGCGATACGCATCTGCGTGTGGAAGGCTCCGCTATTTTACAGTTGCAGACTCATTTTTTACGAGACTGGCATCTGGCGCTGAATACACCGATGGATCGGGATTACTCCTTGTTCGCTGTCTCGAAGCCATTTGAAGGTAATATCGGTATGCAGATTGTATCCAGTGGGCCGGATAGCAGTCTGGAAACGATTAAATACTCGTATATTAAAATGATCTATGAAGCGAAAAAAAGTGTGATGATCCAAACTCCCTATTTTATACCGGATGAAAGTATGATCACGGCGCTCAAATCAGCGATTTTATCCGGTGTGCAGGTGTATCTGATGATTCCAAAGCGTCCCGATCATCCGATGGTATACTGGGCATCGTATTCGTATTTGCAAGAACTGTTAGAGCTGGATGTGCATTGCTATCTGTATAACAAAGGCTTTCTACATGCCAAAACGATGGTGATCGACGGCAAAATCGCTTCGGTCGGAACCGCTAATATGGACATTCGCAGTTACAAGCTCAATTTCGAGATCAATGCGGTTGTGTATGATTCCAAAACAGCAACAGAACTACAGGAGTTGTTCTTAAAAGATATTGAGGATAGCGATGTGTTGACACTGCAAGGCTACAGAACACGTCCGTGGTATCGTAAGGTGATTGAATCGTTTGCGCGTTTATTATCTCCGATTTTGTAAGGGGTAGCGTTGTTGATACGTGAGATGAATAGAGGATAAGCTTGAAGATTGTAAAATGCCGCACGCTGATGAGGAGGTGCGGCATTTTGCTGTTTCCTATTATGAATTTTTCATATATTGAAATTATTATTTAAAAAGAAAAATATAAGAGAAAAGTGATGATTGGATGCACAATAAAATCTACAAAATCTGCATAAAATCTTCGTTTTCAAATCATTTAGTTGTGGTTGCAAATCACGTTATGATCGTTGATTTCGCCGATAGTCCACTCCAATTAAGGGTAAAGCTAACGATTGTAAATACGGTTAGCGTACTTACAATCGCGGGTATTGTTAGTTTTGTTATTTTGTTAGTTTTATTGTTTTTATTAGTTTTATCGGCTTCATCTTTTTTGTACGATCTACTCTGTAAGCTCCGCTTTGTATAATCAGCATGCTGCATACTTCATCACCTGATCGCTACTGTCATTTTCATGTGCCGCTTATGGTTTCAGTACCCGCACAGGCTCCCCTTTTAAAAACTGCACAATATCATCAACCGCATCCTCGTAAAAAGAGCGATAATTATCGTCTGCCACATAGCCGATATGCGGAGTCGCCAGCACATTCGGTAATGAGCGCAGCGGATGATCGGCTGGCAAAGGCTCCTGTTCAAACACATCCAGTCCGGCGCCGGCAATCCGATGATGCTGTAACGCCTCGATCATCGCGCTCTGATCGATCAAGCCTGCACGGGATGTATTGATCAGGTAAGCGCCCGGACGCATATGCGCAAGCTCCTGTGCACCGATCAGATGACGTGTTCGCTCGCTCAGCACCATATGAACCGAAACGATGTCGCTTTGCTCCATCAATTCGTTTAATGTACCGATTGCCTCCACTCCTACTTCCTCTGCACGTACCGCTGTTAAATGAGGACTCCAGGCGATGACGCGCATATCCATCGCCTGGGCAATACGTGTCATTCGTTTACCAATCTGGCCTAATCCGACCAGACCGAGTGTTTTGCCATATAGACCGGTGCCAATCGTCGTCTGCCACGGTCCATGATTACGGAAATTTTCATTTTCGGTCACTAGATGACGGGTGAGTCCAAGAATAAGCGCCCATGTCAGTTCGGTCGGTGCAGCTCCTCTCCCTCTTGCCCCACAGACGGTAATACCGAGTCGCTGGGCAGCTGCTATATCGACCGAAGCGTTACGCATGCCTGTCGTTACAAGCAGACGCAGCTTCGGCAATCGCTCTAACACTTCTGCTGGAAATGGCGTTCGCTCGCGCATAATGACCAGAATCTCACAGTCTTTCACTGCGTGTACAAGTTCATCTGCTGTAGCTATCTCGTGAGAGTAAATACGAATATGTACCTGTCCATCCAACAGAGACCAGTCTGCCATGCGTAAAGCCACCTGCTGATAGTCGTCCAAAATCGCACATTGCCGTGTCATGGAGATCCACCCTTTCGATGTAAAATGTCGTAAATGTGATATACGTGTGCTAAGCCGCCAATGCGTTGTTGGGTTGATTCATTGGGTTGATTTATCCTATTCATTATGTTCATTATACTCTTAAACGATTGGGAGGATGACAGATTATGCAACAGTAATCGGATTTTGATCGGCTGCAAAGAAATAATCCCTTTGATTCCTCTTTGGCTCGTTTATCATTTCACCAGTCGATACAATATGAACCGCTTGCTAACGAAATACGGTCCCTTTCAGATGTAGAAAGGAACCGTATTTCCACTATAATGAAATTGGTATGGATTACGAAGTAAATGGGGGCAACCAGTCGCCATGAGCTTCAATCAGGTCATCGCACATCGCTACAATATCGTCCATCGATAGTTCAGCAGCTGTATGTGGATCAAGCATAGCGGCGTGATAAATATGCTCTTTTTTACCAGTCATGGCCGCCTCAATCGTTAGCAATTGGGTATTGATATTCGTCCGGTTCAGCGCAGCGAGCTGTGGTGGCAGATCACCGATATACGTTGGGCTAATGCCTGAGCCATCAACCAGACAAGGAACTTCCACACAAGCCTCACGTGGCAGATTCGTAATCAGTCCTGTGTTCATCACATTACCGCCAATTTTGTAAGGACGGTCGGTTTCCATCGCTTCCATGATATGTGATGCATATTCACGACTGCGAGTATGCTGGATATTTTCGCTGGCAAATAGTTTCTCTCGCATGTCTTTCCAGTCTGCAATTTGATTAATACAACGACGTGGATATTCATCCAGCGGAATGTTAAATCGTTCGATCAGTTCTGGATAATTGCGCTTAATAAAATATGGATGGTATTCCGCATTATGCTCGGACGACTCGGTTACATAATAGCCAAATCGATGCATTAGCTCATAACGAACCATATCGTCATGCTGCGCTTTCTGCTTCTCACGTGCGAGACGTTTAATCTCTGGATACAAATCCTGCCCATCTCGCGTCACTTCCAGCAACCATGCCATATGGTTAATACCCGCGACTTTAGCGACTACGCCAGTCTGGTCGATGCCGAGCGCTTCAAACAGATGCGGTACACACACCTGCACACTATGACAGAGACCGACGGTTTTGATGCCACCGTGTACATTCATTACATTCGTCAGCACAGCCATCGGGTTCGTGTAATTGAGAAACCAGGCATCCGGACACACTTCCTGCATATCCCGTGCAAAATCGAGCATGACCGGAATCGTACGCAGATTACGGAAAATACCGCCGATTCCAAGTGTATCCGCAATCGTCTGGCGTAAACCGTACTTTTTCGGAATTTCAAAATCTGTAATAGTGCAAGGATCGTAACCACCAACCTGAATCGCATTGATCACGTATTTGGCGCCGCGTAATGCTTCTTTGCGGTCATGATACACCTTCACCGAACAGCGACTTCCTAGCGAACTTGCCATACTCGTTAGCAGACGTTCGGAATCACTCAGACGCTCTGCATCGATATCAAATAGCGCTAATTCGAAGTCCTGCAAGGCTTCCGTCATCATCACGTCACCTAATACATTTTTCACAAATACCGTACTGCCTGCACCGAGGAATGTGATTTTGTTCATGTTACTTTCAGCCTCCCTGAACATTGGTATAGGTTAACTATAGGCTGAAATGGTTATCTGTACTATGGTTCAAAGCGTTTGAAAGATGGCATAATGCGAGATTTATAAAGTGATTTTTAAACATTAGTTCAAATCCTCTCCATAAGCAGAACCATCGCCCATTACTTCTGTAAGCGGTTCATGGATGTGCGCAAATATAATATGTAATATCATTTACAAATTAATATTTTTTTGTTATCCATTGAATTCATTTGTGTACACCTATCCATCTTTTCATCATATCCAACTCACAAACCATGCAAAAAATTCCATTCCCCCTCTTGACCTTTTCCCAAATGACTCCTATAATCGAGAACCAATAACACATTTTGGCGATGACCAGAGACAAGATTCCCTATCTGCGCTGCCCAGAGAGAAGAGCGATTGCTGTGAGCTTTTCCAGTCGACGATTGAGGAATTACCACTCTGTAGCTGTACTCCCGAACATGGGACGGATCGTTTGAAGGTAGAATGGTATGATGAATCGATTGTTAGTTGCCGTTGTTAGCAAAAGATCGCTTATGGTGTCTGGTCCCAGACATACGCATCTGCTGCTGACTGCATCCCAATCTATTCCAAACTCCAACTACTGCTCGATGTTGCGATTCAGTCTACATCATTAGGAATTACCGACTCATCCTCGTTACCGGATGCCAATGAGGGCCTACAGTCCCGGTGTGAACACTGCTTTGCAGATTCACCGGAACGGTCAGGCTGAACTAGGGTGGAACCACGAGCCAAGCGCACTCGTCCCTGCTGGGACCTGTGTGCTTTTTTGCGCTTTCTACTCAATTTACATCATTGGAGGTTTGATCTATGTCTAATCTACATCCATCTGCTCGTGCTAATATCCATCCTCTTGCCCCTTCTGCCAATTCAGCTCACGACAATGAAGCTTCAATCGCTGCACATTCTGATTTAGCATCCCATGCTGCTTCTGTGTCTGACGCGATTCACGTAGCGCTGCCGAACGGCTCGATCCGTTCTTACCCTGCTGGTGAATCGATCGCCTCCATTGCACGCTCGATCAGTTCTGCGCTTGGCAAAAGTGCGATTGCTGGTCTGCTCAATGGACAACTCGTCGATATGAGCACTCCTATTTTTGCCGATGCGCAATTGGAAATCATTTCTTCCGCTCATGAAGCTAGTCCAGCCATCTATCGGATCAGTGCTGCTCATCTGCTCGCTCAGGCGGTACAACGTCTGTATGGCGTAGATCATGTTAAGCTCGGTGGTGGAGCTATAACAGAGCAAGGCTTTTATTATGATTTTGAGTTGGAGCATTCGTTATCTGAAGCGGATTTGCCTGCGATTGAGCAGATGATGAAACAGATTGCTGCGGAACACCATCCCTTACAACGACGTGAACTGGACCTATCCGAAGCAGAAAAGCGCTTCGATCCGCAACAACAGCCGTATCAAGCCCAGCGATTAAATGAGCTAATTGCTGCCGAGGTGCAATCGATTATCGTCTATGAGCAGGGCGATTATATGGAATTGGAAAAGGGACCATTATTGCCATCTGCCAATCGTCTACAAGCGTTTCGTTTGATGAGTGTGGCTGGTGCATACTGGCGTGGCGATTCATCCAGCCCTGTTCTACAACGCATTCAAGGGGTCTCGTTTGCGGAGCGTGCAGAGCTGGAAGAACATTTGCAGTGGTTACAGGAAGCACGTAGACGAGATCATCGCCGATTGGGACGCGAGCTGAAATTGTTTATGTTTTCGGATGAAGCACCGGGGATGCCTTTTTATTTGCCGAAAGGGATGCTGCTTCGCACAGAGCTGGAGCAATTTTCGCGTAAGCAGCAACTTCAGCGCGGCTATGAGGAAGTACGGACTCCATTTATGATGAACCAGCAGCTATGGGAGCAATCCGGGCACTGGGATCATTACAAAGACAATATGTATTTTTCCGAGGTTGATCACGAGCATTTCGCCTTGAAGCCGATGAACTGCCCGGGGCATATGTTGATTTATAAAAATGAGCTTCGTTCGTATCGTGATTTGCCGATGCGGATGATGGAATTTGGACAGGTGCATCGGCATGAATTTTCCGGAGCATTGAATGGCTTAATGCGTGTACGGACATTTTGTCAGGATGATGCACATATCTATGCACGACCACAGCAGATCGAAGCGGAAATTGCCCGCGCGATGGAGCTTATCGATGATATGTACAATGTGTTCGGATTCGAGTATGAAATTGAGCTGTCGACAAGACCGGATGATTATATGGGTTCAGAAGAGCTATGGGATCAGGCGGAACAAGCACTGCAAAATGTGCTGGAAGCGCGCGGTGTGAAGTATCGGATCAATGCGGGAGATGGTGCCTTTTACGGACCGAAGATCGATTTTCACATTTTGGATGCGCTGCGCCGAAGCTGGCAATGTGGCACAATCCAGCTTGATTTTCAAATGCCTGAGAAATTTGATCTGTGGTATGTTGGCGAGGATAGTGTGAAATATCGTCCTGTTGTAATTCATCGAGCGATTTACGGCTCGATTGATCGCTTCCTTGGCATTTTGACTGAGCATTATGCCGGTGCATTCCCACTCTGGCTCGCTCCAGTCCAGGTGAAGGTGCTGCTCGTATCCGGTCATTACGAAGATTACGCATTCCAAGTTAAATCGATGCTCGCACAGGCCGGTCTGCGCGCTGAGGTCGATAGTTCCAGCAATAAGCTCGGTTATAAAATGCGTGAAGCCCAGCAACAAAAAGCGCCTTATATCGTTGTCGTTGGCGAACAAGAACAGCAATCCGGTTCGGTTAGTGTCCGTCAGCATAGTGCCAGTGAACAACAGCAACTTCCACTCGCCGAGTTGATTTCGATGCTACAGGCGGCTATACAAGAAGGTCAGTCTATCGATGCAGCAGCTGAGTAAGACCTGCTACATGCAAGCCGTGCAAGCCTATCTCAACAAGAGCTGCACATACGCTGAGGCTACGATTGAACGCTTTTGAATATATATTCTGTTCGATCTGGATAAATCTGTCCCGCTACACTCATTCATATGATCGGATGTGATTACTATTCAGCGTACATGGTTAACGGTGAATGAGCCGCATCGATGGGATGTGGAATAAAATTAACTTTATCCACATCGCACTTGCACATACACGGTTCAAGTATGTTGGTATTAAACGAACAGGCTACCTATAGAAAGGAGTGAATAGCGGATGTCCGATCATCAAGCAACGACTGTACTCATCAATGAACTTTCTTTAACGGCTTCAAGCTATGAACTTACACAGCATTTATCGGAAAATGATACGGAACGCCAGTTGCTTTCGATTGATTTTATCATTACAGGTGGTGAACAGTACCATGACGTTACGTCAACGTTGTATCAACCTGTAGTAGAAGTACGTGTACCGGAACATGGGATTCATTTTCAAGCGAGTGTACATCGTTACTTCACCTCGATTCCTCGGTTGGAAAAGGATACCGATACGGTCGCTGTGCATCTGGAGCTAATTGAAGTGAACGCCTAAAAAGGGTCATAGCTTGTATGATGCACGTGAAGCCTTGTTAGTTTAGGTGCTACTTGCTTAATAGATCCGAATGAATAGACATGAGTTATGACAGGCGATCTATCGTGCTATGCTAATCTGTCGTGTTTTCCGATCTATAATGCTCTTCTTATAGAAGAAACACATTTGCTTTAGTACGCATTTGATCCATATGTTTCTTCATTAGATACCCAAAGATACGTTATGAATCTAATGATGTAACAACAGGTAACGAGCATATTCATTAACTTTTAAAAAGAACAAACGGACACCTTGTCGAAGAGGAGCTTGCAATCCCTCTCCATAAGGTGTCCGTTTGTTCTATATGATCGTAGGAAGAAATTATAGGAGTACATGTATGCCAACTTGTACCTTATAGATTCCTGTGCAACAGCAGAGTCCATCCCTTTATTACTTGCCGGAGTAGTGTCTGCATCAACAAAAACAGTTTACATGCATGCCCTAGTTCAACTCGCGAATCATGAGCCTGCACCGTCAATCATACAAGTGCTACTTACTGATTGTTCCCATTATAAATGGAAGTGCTAAGCCAGTCGCGATGCACATAGCTTGGCATATTATCCAGTGTTCCATACCAGCGTCCATTGCGATTTTCGGTATATTCTCTATACTGTGACCACGGATATCCTTGTTCTTCATAGAAGCGGGATACCTGTACATTTTCATAACGCTGATTCATCGTACTGCCCACAATGTCATAGCCGGTAAATGCTTTTTTTGCAATCGAAGTTACACGTTTTACCGATGTGGAATTGGAATCGCTATCTGTCCATTTCGTAGGTGCAATCAAGACCTGCGTATTATCCACTACAAAGTATGCATTATAATACGTATCACTGCTTACCGTTTTAGCCAGATAAAATTTTACATTTTTCACCTGGTTGGTATCATACTTTTGCACGCTGGAGTCGCCATAGTAGAAGCCGTTCGAGCGAATGTACGGCAACCAGCGATGTGAACCGGTTTGATACGAATAGCCTGCCTCGATCGCTTTGCCGCTTTCCGCATCAAAGCCATAGTAGACCCACGGCTGCTCGCCTGGTCCAAGACCGCTTACAGTAGGCAGCGTAATGTCAGACGTGATGCTGTCAAAACCTTCAAACCCTAGCTGTCTGCGTTCAAATGCACCGGTATTACCACCATTTACCTGCTCTACCGGAATCGGATTGTTCGGATCAAATTGGGTTACGCTGGAGCGATTGTCCGGCGCATTGTCATCATCACGTTTGGCCGCTCCGAGATAACCGCGCTTCGAACTGTACACCTCACCTGTCACGGTCATATACGTATAATCCGCTTGTTGCAGCTGATCGGCGGACGTTCCATCCGCTGCTGCGGTGCTTACAGGCTCGCTACCTGTCAGATCGCGTAAAACGGCTGATTTTTGCTGATCAAAAAATTGCTTGTTCACCTCAGGTTGTTGTGTATTCGTTTCACCGGTTGAGGAGACCGATTTGTTTGATGATGTACTTGATGTCGTGTTTGCTGTAGCAGAAGGACTGCTCACGGTTGTTGAAGTAGTAGGACGGGCTGCATGTGCATGTACAGCCATAGCTGGTGTGAGCGCCGTCAAGACCAGGCTGAGCGATAAAAGGGTTTTGAATGTCTTCATGATGTCTTCCTTTCTCTTTTAAAATAATCAGGGATTGTACCCATTCAGTGACCAAAAGCCATTCCCGTCGTTCACTGTTTTCTTTATGTATGCAGCGAGCCAGCTTGTATTGAATGGCAAAAAAGGGTAATGACAATGACAGGTCTTTCTATACATTAACATGAACAGCCAGCAATTTAAAATTTTGCCTGTTGTCGGCACTAATATTGCCTGCTTTGTAAGCTATATCGTATAAGCCATATTGTAGTTTTCGAACATTCACAGCGATCCAACAAAACTTTTTTCAAATTCATCATCTTTTTTAAGAAAATGTGCAACCTTTTTTGATTAGCAAACGTAATATATAGTATACCTAATAAAAAAGCGTAAAATAGTTTGAAATTAAGGCTGTCGTCTGCCAGATGGCTAGATTTGCAGTATTTGTTCTGTTTTGCTGTCAAAGCCGCTGTTTGTCGTAGGTGTACGTCGCTATCGTTCATCCTTTATTCATACTATAATGGTAAAGTTGCGAAAAAACTGAGTTACAATTTTGCACAGTCACATCCGGGTTTACACTTCATACGCACAATGAAAGGATCGAGATTATGATGAAAAAAATCGCTTATTCGCTTTCCGCTGCCGTACTGGCAGTATCCTTGCTTCCATGGCAATCGACACACGCTGCCACCGCCGAAGCACCTGTTTCCGTCACACCAATCACTAATGAAATTACCGTACAAACGGAAGCTAATTTCAAAAATGCTGATGATGTTCATTCGTTCATTATAAATGCGGCACGCAATCATGTATCCGTCATTAATATGAGTGTGAAACAAGATAGCGATGTGAACGGATCTTCCGGTTATGTATTTTATAATAGCAGCATCGTGAAAGAAGCACCTGGTTATGACGGCTTTGATGCTTTGTCAACTGTGATTGAGCAAGCACATCAATACGGCATCAAAGTTCGTGCATGGGTTCCACAATTTCAGGACAAAGCTGCAATTGACCGCAACTCTTCATGGCAAATGCGCAGTATCGACGATAACGGTCGCATTAGCACCTATACCGGTCAAAATGGTAGCGAGTACTATGTAAACCCATTTGAGCAGGATGTTCAAAATTATGAACGTTCCATCGTCAAAGAAGTCGTGACCAACTACAATATCGATGGCGTTGTACTGAGCGGTATGGACTTTGATACAAATCGTGTGGATATGAATACAAATACGATCACAAGCTTCCGTTCGACTAACAATTTTGACCCGAAAAAATTGGACTTTACCAAAAGTACAGATGCCAACAAAGTAGCTCAATGGAACAGCTGGAAAGCAGATCAACTGGCTGCTTACATTAAAGAAACAAGCAATAATATTCGCGCCATCAAGCCTGCACTGCCGATCGGCGTACAGACCGATGTAACGAATACAGATGGCACCAGTCCTAATGTACAAGTGTTCAGTCCTGCGGTCGATTTCATTATGCCAGTCGTTTCGTATGATTTGACTGCTGAAGCGGTATACGGAAAAGACGGTATCGTAGCCACCACTGAAGCGCAGGCTAATGGTAAAGCTGTCATTCCTGTACTGAATCCAGACCTGAGCACTAATCATGTGCTGGACATATACAACGGTTTGCGTACAGAACAGCCTGAAATCTCAACGGTAAACTATACAACGGTTGGTCAGTACACAGATTCATTGCTTCGTAATGTAGGTCTGAACGCGGGCTATTAATCCCTCTGCATGTTCGCAATAAATAATAAGTACTACCTATCAACCTCTACCTCCATTTTATTGGAGCGTAGAGGTTTTTTAGGTTGTGCCGTACTTGGTTTAGGTTTTGCCATACGATACACAAGCTTGGCACTATAGTATACGCTTTGTTCTGTAATTGAAAAGCGCCTATTGACAAGCACAAGTTTATCTATATATACGTTGGCAGAGACTTTATTCAAACCGTCTCTGCTTCAATTGAAATCTGCATGTTTTGCTTAGCGATAAATCTGTGTACGAGGTAGACGTTCATTGCTCATTTTTTATGCCACGTCCTTTCTCAAATGATGAAAGCTCGCCCACACGGTTGGCTTTGAACAGTTATGAATGGTACGATACATACAAATCATATGTACAGACACGGAGGTGGAGCAACTTGAACAGATGGATTGGGATCGGGCTGCTCGCAGCAGGCGTATTAGGATTAGCCGCTTTTACAAAAGATACGCTACAACTTGGGAATCCACCTCAAAATCAAACCTATGAGCACCATTGGGAACTCCCTGCTGGCGCGATGAAGCAGCTGGATATTCAATCCGACTATGAAATTGCTGTTCAGTTTGTACCGAGTCCAGATGGACAGGATCATGTGACGCTTAAAGGAGCAGTCATATCTAGCATTCGTCAACAGCTGGCACGAAGCCATTTGCAAGGAGACGCATTGCAGCTAAATCTGGGCAGACAGCAGCAGCGCTGGCAACTGGTGAAACCACGTGTTCAGCCTCATGTGCAGTATATTACGGTGCAGCTGGCTCAGCCAGACAGTTTGCAACTGGCTAATTTTCGTTTAAGCTCTGCGCAAACTAATCTAAATCATGTGCAAGCCAAGCAGATTCGTGTTCAATCCGGTTCCGGTCGTATTAAAGCGCAACAGCTTGACGGCAATACAGAGCTGACCACATCTAGCGGCGACATATCCATTCATACGTGGAACGGATCAAAGCTTAATTTGCATAGCGGTTCTGGACAATTGCAAATCGGCACAGCCAATGGTCATGTCTATACTTCTACAGGTTCAGGCGCGCTGCAAATTGATCAATTGGGTGGTGATGCCAATATTGCGTCTCATTCAGGCAATGTAAAGCTGATGCTGACTGGCTCACACGATATCGATGTGCATGTGCGCTCTGCTAATATTCATATTGATGCTGATTCTACGTTTGCAGGCACATATCAGGCATATGTAGCAAATGAGCAGACGGAGCGCTCGCAAACATCGGCGGCAGGCTCAGCTCATATTGATGCTTATTCTGATTCAGGGCAGGTTACGATTAAATATGACGAATAAAAGCTCAAAATACGATAAAATTCATTGTTTATTACAAAAATATAGTTAGGATGGCTGGATTTTTTTGGATTTTTGGTATACAACAGGATTAGGATATTTTCAATCACTTATATAAATGGCTTAACTATATAAGCGATCTTTCCTTTTCAGTGTACGTCCATTAATCGATTATGCTTCTTTTTATTTCGAAGCGGTCGTCTGGAGTGAATAATGACCAATCAACGTCTGAAACAGACAGCAAACGGGCATGAATCGAATCTTGCCACTCTCTACGTCTATGAAAGCCATCCGATCTATATTCAGCATATGATTGCTTACATTTTATCTTTGTTGCAGTACAGTAAAGATACTATATTGTTTATGATCGATCATATGTATATACTCGATACCCTTCAACAGGAATTAAAACCGTTCAACTTCTCATCGGAATGGCTTGAGCGCATTCAATATATCCCTGTGGATGTACCCCCTGTAAACTCTAGCTCTGGTTATCCTACAGCAGCGGGATCTCCCCCAGATTCATCTCAGGTTCCACTGGAGCCGATTCCTTCAATCGATTCCAAACGCTCTCTACATGCGTCCTTTCAACAATCAGCACATGATTTATCTCCTCATCTCACTGATCGTATAATCGCACCATTGCCTTATGAAGTATTGCATTCGATCCAGCTTGCAATGGCCGAAAATAAGTCTATTCATGTATGGCAACAACTCAGCATAGAAACGTTACAAAGCTGGATACCGATAACATCCGTTACTTCTCAGTCTTCACGCTTACATGCCACAACCGAGCCTGCCTCTGTCTCGCATGCACAACATGCACAACACCATTCTGCCGGCACGGAGACGGATATCGATTCCATCTATTGTTCACCACTGGTTCAGTATGTATATACGTGCGATGGCATGCAGTTGCCTGCCGCCACATTGCTACATCTGATGCCACAGCTTGCTGTACGGAATGAGCACGATATGAATCATCTTATCCACTCCAAAGGTCTAGCTGCTGGGTCTGCTTCTGATGCTACTGTTCCCCAGGCGGATGTACCGTCTCTGCTCACGCATCCGGTTTCTGCTCCATTCGTACAAAAAGCGACATCAGCGAAAGGATCTCCTGCCAAACTGTATAAAGAGCTAGATTTTCTGTCGGTGATGAGTCATGAACTGCGTACACCCATGAATGGCATACTGGGCATGTCGCAGCTTTTGTTAGATTTGGATGGTATGGATGAGCAGCAGCTTGCTTATGCACGTATTATCGATAAAAGTACACGCACATTGCTGCTAATGCTGAACGATATTTTAGATTATGCCAAAATGGATGCGGGCAAAATGGAAATGGTATACGAGCCGCTGCATGTGGGAGCGATGATGGGCGAAGTGTTGGATGTGATGCTTGTCCGCGCCAGCGAGAAAGGATTGAATGTATCGCTATCCATTCATCCGCAAGTACCTGAGATTATTGAGGGCGATAGTAAGCGGTTGAGACAGGTACTGTTAAATTTACTGAGCAATGCGATCAAGTTCACGCTACAGGGGCATATTCATATTGCCGTCACGCCACACTCGCAAACGGTAGAAGGTGGATTGTTACAATTTAGTGTAACCGATAGTGGTATTGGCGTTCCTCATGAACAGATCGAGTATTTGTTCCAGCCTTTTCATCAATTGCATAATCCGATTACTCGCAATGAGGACGGAACCGGACTTGGACTTGCCATCAGCAAATGTCTGGTCGAGCTGATGGGCGGCACGATCTGGATTGAACCTCAGCCTGAACCAACGGGTGGAACACGGTTTGTGTTTACAGTTCGCTGGCTTGCACACGATCCTATACACGATGAAAGCGATAGGAATGGTACAGATCATGCAGATACAGCGCTACGTTTCATCCCTAAATTAAAATGATCCAGAGCGTCTGTGTACATTATTTTGCTGGAGTAGACCTACTTTGCGAAGAAATAAAGGACAGATACGCGTTTGTGTACACGCTCCAGTGTATTTGTTATGTATAGCATTCATTTATCATGATGATACACCTACATTAATATATGTATACGAATCATGCCTAAGCAACAAAAAGCCGTAGCTACAGGGTGACAAATTTGGTCTCAATCCCTGTCAGCTACGACCAGTACGTCCATATTCCGCGCTTCACGCAATACTTTTTTCAAAATCGATTCTCGTCCCCAGCGTTTCCAGCGTGGTGTGCTGGACTGTCCGATCACCATCTGAGTTGCCTCGTGACGCGTAGCTTGCTCATTAATATAGCGCGCCAGTTCCTTCATACTCATGCGACCGGTTCGATATTCAATATAAAATTCTCCGCCCAATCGCTGGGTGAGCTTCATTAATCGCTCTGCCTTACTACGCTCCTCTTCCATCATCGTACTCTCAGCTCCATCATGAATATACGTCACGACAAGCTTTGCCTTTAAACGATACGCTGTGCGAAAACCACGCCGAATGAGACGCTCTGCCTCGTGATCCAGCTTCACGCCGACAAAAATCACTTCTTCTCTACGCCACGGACCCCGTAGCGATGTATTGCGCTCCCATGACTCCAGCCGCTCATCCACATCATCGGCAACTTCTCGCAAGGCAAGCTCACGTAGCGCAATCAGATTACCGAGTTTAAAAAAGTGATTGAGCGACTGTTCAATTTTGGCAGCTGCATAAATTTTACCTTCACTTAGTCGCTGCCGTAATGTCTGTGGTGTCACATCGATCAGTTCCACCTCATCTGCCAGATGCAAAATCGAATCCGGCACTGTCTCGCGCACTCGAATGCCTGTAATCTGCTCGACCGCATCATTCAAACTTTCCAGATGCTGAATGTTGACGGTGGAAATGACCGAGATACCCGCTTCCAGTAGCTCGCGAATATCTTCATACCGCTTCGCATTGCGACTGCCGGGCACATTCGTATGCGCCAGTTCATCGACAAGTACCACCTCTGGATTGCGTGCAATAATCGCATCCAGATCCATTTCTTCCAGTTGTCGCTCACTGTATGAAATAAGCTGGCGTGGCATAAGCGGTAATTCCTGTGCTTGCTCCGCTGTTTCTTTACGTCCATGCGTTTCTAAAAGTCCGATCACCACATCGATGCCCTGACGAAGCAGCTCTCTACCTTCGCGCAACATCGTATACGTCTTGCCCACACCAGGTGCTGCACCTACATACACTTTAAATGTACCGCGCTTGATGCTCTCAATCTGACGTTTCATTTCATCTGAGGGCAGGCGGCGATACGTTTCCGGTTTTTTCACCGCTGCGGTGCGTGCGGGTAAAATGCGTTCCCCCTCCTGCTCCGCACGATCCGCCATCAGGAAAATGTCGATATGACGTGTGTGCAGCAGCAGTCCATTCACAATGGAACTGTTAATTAGCTCCTGCCAACGCTTTTGCCGGGAGTGTCCGAGTACGATTCGGGTCACCTGATGCTCGCGGGCATAGTTAACCATTTGCCGGGATAAGGAAAAACGTGAGCGAATGACAATTTCCTCAAATACGCCGCCGATCTGCTCGGTCAATTCTCGAAAAGCCCGTTTAAATGTGCGTTCTTCTGTTGACAGCTTCACACCGCGCTTGCGAAAGCAAGCGACAAGCAGATCACCGCTTAGCCGACGAGCAATCTGCTGTCCACGACGAATATAGATCGAACCATTCCAGTGATATTGCACCAGTACCATAATACGCTCTGCTGTGCCACTCGGTCCTGTTAATCCTTGTTCTGCACGATGCTTTTCCAGCAGATCGCCCACACCTTCAGCAACTGTTCGCAATGCCAACTCACGGAGCACCGCCAGATTACCACGTTCAAAATAAGCTCGATCTGTACTGCCGTTCAAATGCCCTGCCAGATCACGCTGTAAAATCACCTCAGGTGTCACATCGATTAACCTTACTTCATCCGCCTGTACGAGCACATCTTCAGGTACGGTGCATTCTACTTCTCGCCCAAGATAATGACGGGCAAGCTGCGCCGCACCTTGAAGCTCATACACATTGACGGTGACCATAATGCTAATCCCTTTGCTTAGCAAATACTGAATGTCTTCCCAGCGTGTGGCGTGCTCTGCACCAGGACGATTGCGGTGTGCCAGATGGTCAACGAGCAGTACCTCCGGATTACGGTGAACAATCGCTTCCACATTCAAATCCTTTTGCTCACACGCCTGTCCCTCCGCATCGTGCTTTATCCAGTGAATACTCGGAATCCGTTCCAGATCGCCAAGCTGCTGTACCGTCTCCGGTCGCCGTAACGTGGAAACCGCACATAATGCTACATCCAGTCCATCCTGCTTGAGCAGTTGACCGTCCCGTAGCATATGATACGTTTTACCGGAGCCGCTAACGGCTCCGATATAAATTTTTAATTTGCCCTGTTTGAGACGGGTAATCATCTCCAGCAATTCTTCAGGCGATTTGCGTCTAAATGTACTCATGAGTTCGAGCCTGCTTGTAATTGCTCCAGACCGATGTTCAGCTTCAGCACATTGACTGCCGAATTACCAAGCATACCGAGCTGTGGCGAAGTCGTCGTTTGTGCGATCAGAGCTTGTAGCTTGTCCTCGGATACACCGGTCAGCTTGCTAATACGGGGTACTTGAGCCAGCGCCGCTCCCGGGCTAATGTCTGGATCAAGACCGGAACCAGAATTCGTAATCAGATCCATTGGCAGTGAAGATACCGGCACATCCGGGTTTTGCTTTTTCCACGCTTCAATCGAAGCTTTCATCCGTTCGATCAGCGCTGGATTGGATGGAGCCAGGTTCGAGGAACCCGAACCGTTCGCATTATAATCGACACTCGATACCCGTCCCTGAAAAAATTGTGGATCTTTAAACTGCTGACCGATCAATTCGGAGCCGATCACCTGATGCTGGCTATTGTAGATCAAGCTACCTGATGCCTGATGCGGCATAATGAGCTTGGCGATGCCTGTAATGGCAAGCTGATAAATGACACAGCATACGATAAATAAAACCGCGCTCGTTCTAAGCGTCGTCCATACGATTTTCATAGGCATAATCTGTCTTCTCCTGTTCCTGATTGTGAATAAGGGCAGCCTGCCCTGTCCATCCGATATCCGATAAATGGCAGGCTACACGTCTGTTCACCATTTTGATAGCGTTTGGGATAGTTATTTACTTGCATGTTGCTGTTGTACTTATCCTCACTGCGCTTACTCGTTCATTCCATCGCTCTTTACTACTCGTATGCTTGGCTCTCTAGTAATGGTTTTCTAGTGCTTATTCTCCAGTACTCGTCCTCTGTTACGGATGCTTATCGATTCACTATACGATCGCTCAGACCATTACCTGAATTAGCATATCAATTAGCTTAATGCCAATAAATGGAACAACGACACCACCCAGACCATAAATGAACAGATTACGACGCAGCAACCGGGTCGAACTCATCGGACGATAAGCGACACCTTTCATCGCCAGTGGAATCAAAATCGGAATAATAATCGCGTTAAAAATCAAGGCAGATAGAATAGCCGACGTTGGCGAATGCAAATTCATCACGTTTAACACTTGCATTTGTGGAATAGCCACCATAAACATCGCTGGAATAATCGCAAAATATTTGGCAATATCATTCGCGATACTAAATGTGGTCAGACTGCCACGGGTCATGAGTAGCTGCTTACCGATCGCCACTACTTCGATAATTTTGGAAGGGTCAGAATCAAGATCGATCATATTGGCTGCTTCCTTCGCCGCTACCGTACCACTGTTCATCGCAATCCCGACATCTGCCTGTGCCAGTGCAGGTGCATCATTCGTACCGTCCCCTGTCATCGCAACTAGTTTGCCCTGTGCTTGCTCACGGCGAATAACGGCAATTTTATCCTCTGGTGTACTTTCAGCAATATAGTCATCGACCCCTGCTTCGCGAGCAATCGTTGCTGCGGTGAGCGGATTATCACCGGTACACATAATCGTTTTGATGCCCATACTGCGCATCTGTTCAAACCGTTCGCGCATCCCTGCTTTAACGGTATCTTTTAAATAAATCAGACCATAGATCACATCATCGACAGCGACTGCCAGTGGTGTACCCCCTGCTGTCGCGATGCGGTCACTACTTGCTTGCAATGAAGTGGGTACATGACCGCCCTGTTCAATGACCCAATTTTTCACAGCGTCTACCGCACCTTTACGTACTTTACGGCCATCTTTCAAATTCAGACCACTCATTCGCGTCTCTGCTCGGAACTCGACCACTTCTGCTCCATATGGAAGCTCCTGATCGATCGTCCAGCCTTGCTTTTTCATCAGTTCCAGCACGGAGCGTCCTTCTGGCGTTTCATCCTGCGCCGAACTGACGGCTGCCCAGTGCCCTACCTCCTCGGCTGTATGCCCTTCAGTTGGCACAAATTCGCTCGCCATCCGGTTACCGTATGTGATTGTACCGGTTTTATCGAGAATGATCGTATTAATATCACCGGATGCTTCCACCGCTTTACCCGACATCGCCAGCACGTTGAAACGAGTGACACGGTCCATCCCGGCAATACCGATCGCGGACAGCAGACCACCGATCGTCGTTGGAATCAGACAGACGAGCAGTGAAATCAGAACAGGAATTGGAATATGAATACCGAGATACTGCGCCATAAATGGTAACGTCACGACGACCATCAGGAAAATAATCGTTAAGCTAATCAGTACGGTATTGAGCGCAATTTCATTCGGTGTTTTTTGACGTTCTGCGCCTTCGACCAGACTGATCATACGATCCATAAACGATTCGCCTGGATCGCTAGTAATCCGTACCGTAATCTCATCACTGATGACCATCGTACCGCCGGTGACCGAGCTAAAGTCACCGCCTGCTTCTTTAATTACCGGAGCGGATTCACCCGTAATCGCTGATTCATCCACTGACGCAAGCCCTTTGATCACTTCACCATCACCAGGAATCATCTCTCCCTGGCGAACGACGACCAGATCTCCTTTACGTAAAGAAGTCGATGGCACGTCTACGATGCGATCGCCTTCCAGCTTACGTGCGGTAATTTCCTTTTTCGTCTTTTTGAGTGAATCTGCCTGTGCTTTACCGCGTCCTTCCGCGAGTGCTTCGGCAAAGTTAGCAAATAAGATCGTCAGCAGCAAAATAACCGCTACGGCAATGTTAAAGCTTGCCGATACCGAATCACCAAATGCCCCCGGTACAAACACGAGTAGTAAGCTAATTAACAGACCTATCTCGACTACGAACATGACCGGATTTTTCATCATTAAAACCGGGTTTAATTTTACAAAGGATTGCTGTAATGCTTTCGTTATCAGATCCCGGTTCATCACGGAAGCTTGATTTTTCATTGCTGATTCCTCCACCTGATTATCCTCAAATAATATGCTTCACCATCTGTATATGTGCTTTTTTAACATTTAAAGGGTCAATTGCTCAGCAATCGGGCCGAGTACAAGCGCCGGGAAGAAAGTTAACGCGCCGACAACGACAACCACCACGATAAATACACTGCCAAACAGCGCCTGATCGGTACGCAGCGTACCACTGCTCTCCGGCACAGGTGTTTTCGCCAGCATGGAGCCAGCAACCGCAAGCAATGTGACCATCGAGAAAAAGCGCGCAATCATCATCACAATCCCGGTCGATATGTTCCAAAATATCGTATTATCGCCCAATCCTTCAAACCCTGACCCGTTGTTAGCCGCAGATGATGTGAATTCATACAGCGCTTGCGTCAGACCGTGGAAGCCCGGATTCGAGATCGTATTCGGAAATACCATCAGCGCAATCGTCGTTGGCGCCAGCACAAGTAGCGGCTGAATGAGTAATGTGACCGCGATCAACTTCATCTCTTTCCCCTCTACTTTACGACCGAGGAATTCAGGTGTACGTCCAACCATCAGACCGGATAGGAATACTGAGATCATCGCATACATAAGCACATTCATCATACCGACACCTGAACCGCCAAATACGGTATTAAGCATCATATTACTCAGGGCGATCATACCGCCGAGCGGTGTTAAAGTATCATGCATCGTATTCACGGCGCCGGTCTCTGACGCTGTCGTTACGACTGAATAGAGCGACGATTGTTCAATCCCGAATCGTACTTCTTTCCCTTCCATCGAACCTGCACTTTGTTGTAATCCAAGCTCATTGATCAGAGGGTTCCCTTGATGCTCTGCATAGAGCGACGAACTGAGCATAATCAAGAACATGATTGCCATCGATACAAACAGCACCCGTCCTTGCTTCGGATTACCAACGATACGCCCATACGTGAATGGAAGCGAGATCGGTACGAGCAACATCAGAATCATTTGTAGCATATTGCTAATGGCATCAGGATTCTCAAATGGATGCGCCGAGTTAGCGCCGAAAAATCCACCGCCGTTATTACCCATTTCCTTAATAGCAACAAAGCTGCCGAGCGGTCCCATGCCAATCTGTTGCTGGGTGCCTTCTAATGTAGTGGCTGTTACAGACGTTTGTAACGTCTGCGGAACCCCCTGACTAATGAAGATCAGGGCAGCAACAACGCACAATGGCAGCAAAATACGTGTAATCGCCCGCACCAGATCGACGAAAAAGTTTCCCATTGGCTTTCCGGCAAGACCACGCATAAACGCAATCGCTGCGGCAATCCCTGTTGCCGGTGAGACAAACATCATGAACACAATGGCAGACATTTGCGAGAACAGCGACAATCCGCTTTCACCGCTATAATGCTGTAAGTTCGTATTCGTCAAAAAGCTAATCGCTGTATTAAATGCCAGCTCTGGACTCATCGCTGGAATGCCTGCTGGATTCAGCGGCAACTTATCCTGTAAACGGAAAATGACATATACGATCAATGCCATAACCGTATTGCTGACAAGTAAAGCGACAACATATTGCTTCCATGTCTGATTATTTTGCCGGATACCACCCAGCTTATACATGATCTTTTCCAGTGGACCGAAGAAACGATCCAGCTTTCCCGGTGTATAATCAAATGCACGGGCGATATAAGCACCCATTGGACGCGCCAGCAATAGCGCAATTAATAAAGTTAAGGCAACTCCGATATATGCGAACATACTCACTCACTCTCTCCTGCCTGTTTAAAATTTTTCCGGATAGATCAGGGCATAACACAAGTACACTAGCAAGCCTGCAATTATAAGCCATAATAGCCAGATCATTGTTCTTTCCCTCGCTCTCCGATCACTCTGGATGACCAGATGCCCAGTCCGCCAAGCGCGAATGCAATGAGTAAAATGAGCACAATCATTAAAATATCCAACATGATTTCTTTCCCCTTCAGCATGAACATGCGTAAGATTAAATTTGATGGTAGATAATGTTCAAGTTGCCAATCGAACGATTTTGCGTCAATAAAAGCGAAATTAGGCGCAAAAAAAGAAGCCTCGGTAAAAATCGAACTTTTCACCGGGCTTCTTCCGTGTGTAACCGATCAGACACATCGATATGTGTAGACCAGAATGACGTAAGCCGGATATAAGTTCTTCCTGAATCGCTGACGAGGTTAGCTGTCGGGTTCGGGCTGGAAGATTGCCCGTTCCGGCGATGCCGGAATTCACCCCGTGTCAGACCGCTTGCTCCAAGCTAGTTCTGACGATTGGTTCCCCCGCTTTCCTGTATGCGGTACGTAAGCACGAACCAACAGGAAATTAAGCGTACATGTAAAAGAGCAAAGATTAAATCCATACAGCGAAAATCGCATAAGCAGAGCGAAAACGAATCTATCATCGTATTGCCCGTAATTGTACAGCGTTCAGCAGTTTGAGCGTACATATTCATACTGTCCAGGTGTCACATGACATAACGGCCAAATCGACTTCTACCGTTTCAAAAAGTACATGTATCGTTCCATTCGTATCGTGCGTGCACTGCCATTGCAATACTATATTCCGTCCATTTCGTCTGACTTCAGAAGCTGATGAGCGTTAACAGGGCATAAGAAAACACAGAGCGTGTATACCCTGTGTCATGATGGCACAAGTTCTGCACTCCTCTCCCGACCTGCGCTTACGAGGTTAGCTGTCGGATTCGGGCGGTGAGAGTCGCCCTACCATCAGCGCCGGTCCCATGGTTACCGGTGCTGACGGATTCACCCCATGCAGACGGTCATCGGCTCTCACACCTTTGACATGCTGCGAATTGGTTCCCCCGTTTTCCGGCGATAACCGGAAACTCAGCAATAAGAACAAGAAACTTCTGAAATTCAATTGTTTGATCTGGACAAATACCGATTTGCATCTTCACGCTTCCTGCTGGACGGATCGCCGGAACAGTCTGGCTTAGCACCGCTGTGCTTTCCTGCTGTTATGCGGTTCTACCAGCATAGTAGAAGTCGTTGCAAGCGCAAATCTCTAAATCCTGAAATGTATATTACTCCTGTAATTCCGAAGTGTAAAGCAGATCAAAAAGGCAAAAAAAGCCGTGATTTCCCACAGCTTTCTCTTTTGAAAATGCAGACGAGGGATACCTCCCTCAAGCTCTTTTTTACTCCCTATATCGCTCATCAGCTTAGATTTTACATTACATTTCACCATTTTCATCTAGCTTTTCATCCAGTTTCGCAAATCGATATGTCATTATTCACATTTGCAAAAACGAGGCGATCCGAGTATTTGTCAGCACATCATTATCGATAGTAAATACCTGCTATTGTGCTGCTATGTACGGTCAGCGCTAATATTAATCTAACGATACTCACGATCGAAAAAGACGTTATTGCGTATAGATTATTCATCTGGTTTGTGTGCAATGTGCATTTATTTTATTTGCATTTTCCATCATATAAAACCCGTCCGCTCATACGCCGGACGGGCTATTATTTACATCGTATAACGTCGATCATACTGGATCGAGAAACTCACAGGTTGCTTAAACGCTGCCTGTAGCAACTCTACATCGTTCTCATTTCCTGTAAAAGAAGACAAGGCACTACACTGTGCGATTGCTTCAGGATTCGCGATCATATTATCGCCTGCTAGCTTAAGCTTTTGCAAAGCAGGTAAGGAAGAGAGTCCCGAAATATCGTTCACTTCAACATTAGCCAGCGTCAAGCTTTTTAGATAAGTAAAATGACTTATATAGCGCATATCGCTCCAGCGAACCCCTGTAACGGTCAGCGATACGAGTGACAGGTTAGCAAGTGCTGCCCACTGTTGTTCGCCCCACTGCTGTGCATCGATTATAGTCAATTGCTTCAGCTGCTTTAACTGGCTCATAACGACAGCCTGCTCCGCATCGGGAGTAGAGATGGTCAGACATTCCAACGTTGGGATATGAAGCAACGGTGTATAATCTGTTGCTGGAATCCGCTCGCACTCCAGCTCAACCAGACGTTGTAGATGAGCGAGTGGTTCCAGCGAAGCCACACGGGTATCGCTAATATTCAACTGGCGTAAATAAGGCAATTGTGCCAGTGGTCTTAGGTCTGCGACTGGATTGTCCAGCACATATAGCTTTTTCAGCTCACGACAATGAGCTAGCGGTGTTAGATCATCGACTACATTGCGAGACAGACTTAACTCGCGTAGCTGTGTACACGCTGCAAGTGGGCTAATATCGCTAATCTGTTTATTGGGCAAATAGAGCTGATATAAGCTTGTAAATTGCTGGGCTGAACCGTAATCCTGCTCCATCCATTCTCGCCACGGATGTGGTAACCCGGCTTCCCAGGCTGCCAGTTCTTCCACAGACAGCTGCTTGCTGGCGGTATCCCATTCTGCACCAAATGCATACTCCTGCGCGTCACAAAGCAAACGAGCTTGTTCATGACGTCCATACATCCAGTAGCTCGTTCCTTCTTCCTGCACGACTGTATAATTGCCTGTATGGATCGTATGATGCATAAAATGAATAAATTGTTCGATATCACGAGCAATGACGAATTTCGTTTCTTCATCACGACCAAAATTGATCACCTGACCGACGATACCGTCTGGACCTGGATCAAGATCGATGCCCAGGTGATTCCCACCGCCATCATGACAAAATGGAATCCACTGCCGATTGATATACTGCTCCTTAATCCAATCGGCAGGAATTGAATAATGGTCGCCCATATCTGCGTATTCCTCCTGCAAATCCGACCATATTTTCCATTCATTCACCATTTCTTCAAGCGTCAAAAATTGCAGTCCAAAAAACAAACCGGGACCGCTATGTGATTCCCCATTATGAAGTCGATACAACTGCTTAAGTTGTGCTGGGAACGTAACGTTCATCGCCTGCTCGGCTTGCGAAATGTCCTCATCGCTAGCTGAAGCGAGTAAGGATGATTCCAGACTGCTCAGCTTGCCGCGCAGCATGGATTTGATTTCTTCCATCCATGTTCCAATCATGCGGTTGCCTCCTTTATCTGTTTATGCCAAGATGATCTTGTTGGACAGCAAACCATCATTGTACGTATACTATGTACGTAGTCGATCCGGTCTATTCCAGCAAGGCGCTGCGTTTGAAAATAAGGATGATTTCGCGGGACGCTCCCTGCGACATCGCCGTATCAAAGCTGGAAACTAGCTCCCAGCCTTCAAAGCCGAGCGCATTTAATGTTTCCTGCAAATGTTGCTCATCTACCTTGCCGCCGAGAAAGCCGCCGGCTGCTAATTTTACTGTTTTATATTCCCACTGAATCATGGTATGATCTTCCTTTCCGAAACAATAATACAAATCTATGAAAGCCCACTTTATCAGTTGCAGTATAACTGGCTATAAATGGGTATAATCAATATTGTAGCATACTAAATAGAAGGAGTTACACCATACTGCTGATGAAGACTATTGGACTTGTGCGCCATTTTAAAGTGAATAAAGAGTTTCCAATTCGCCAGATGGTGACCGTAAACGAACTGGTCACCTGGCTGGAAGAATACGATGTGGCTGACATTGAAGAAGGCACAACCGATCTACGCGGGCTGAACTGGGAAATATGCTTTACAAGCGATTTACCCCGTGCGATCAAAACGGCACAGTTCATTTATCCCGGTGAAATCGTTATTATGCCAGAGCTGCGTGAGATTACGCCGCCGACGTTCAATACAGGCTTGCGCTTTCCTTTTATCGGCTGGGCAGTTTTTGCCCGCATCGCTCCACTACTCAGCAGGCGTTACAAACGTATGGTTGCTGAGGCGAACGCACGTATTGATCGTGCGCTGGATATTATTTTGTCATCTGACGCCGAGCATATTTTGATCGTTAGTCATTGGGCGCTTATGCTCTACATGCGTAAGCAGTTGATCCGCCGCGGCTTTACCGGTCCCCGTATGCGTATGGTTGAGAATGGCAAGCTGCATCTGTTTCGCGACGCCGAATCCAGTGCTGCCCTGCATGCAGAAATGTCCAATAAAAAACCTCAATAGTTGCGCCAGTGTTGAGCTATCGGTATGATGTGCAGTTAATCGATCGATGTCGGCTCGATTCAAATCAGATCAGCAATTATGCTCCGCTTTCAGCTACAGGCTCCATCCATTGCTGACGGCGACGTCCATTCATGAACAACGTAATGGTCTCGCGCTCATATTTATCCAGCTCGCGATCATACTGCCGCTCTAGCTGCCCGATAATCAGCTCTTCCTCTTGATCGGGTTGCTGGACGAGACGAGCAATATGTTCCAGCAGATCTAACTCCTGCTGATAGCGTGCTCCGTCCCAGATGTCTGCATGATGGGACAGTACAACCGTCTCCGCATCATAATGCCGCAGCATGCGAACAAGCTGTAGCGTTGCTTCAGCCGTATATTCATTTGGCTCCACATGGATATTCGGATACAGTGCATCGCCAACGAATAAAACCTTATCCTCCTGTACATAAATGACGGTCGAATCATCTGAATGGTCCCCACCCACATGCTCAATCACACAGTGAACTCTTCCCAGATCAAGCTCTAGCTTGCGCTCAAATGTAATATCTGGCGTTGGTAAGATGATATCTCGCTCACTACCCAGTTCCTTTTTAATCGCACTGGTACAAAATTCAATGTCAGTCCCTTCGGCTACACGCCGATCCATGGACTCATCATCCCATGACCATTTCTGCATACGGCGGATATATTCTGTCGTTAGCGTCTGCGCAATAATGGTCGTATTCGCCTGATTCATGCCAAATACATGATCCCAATGCCAGTGTGTTAGCACAACCCAGCGTGGTGAAATATCCAGCTTCACCAGCTGATCGATAAAAAGCTGAATATGCGCAGACGAATTGCCTGCATCGACAAGCAAAGTAGAACGCGTACCGGTGATCGCTCCTAGAATCGGTCGATCGGTTTCCTGATACGGTGTTAAGTAGTGAATATGTGAAGATAGTTGCTGCATAATTTGCATTATTATAAAACTCCTTATGGTCAGTTTACAAAATGAAAAAAGCGTGTGGCTGGCTGCGAATCGATTTACTCGTCAAGATATTCATGTAATGATGTAGGTTAGCTCCATACGATCATACATATTGCGATTATACACATCCTGTTCATAAGATCATACGTATATCGTTACTTGTACGACGTTCGTTTTTATAAAAAAACGGTGCACATTGTGGAAAAATAACACATTTCCTAACCGAATGAATCAGGATCATTCGATCGGAGTAACCTATAATAAACAGAATGACAGATCGTCTGTTCCTTATCTCTACATCATATGAGCGCGAGCTTCGCTACCATCCAGCCCATGTCGCTGTCTCGCTTTCTGTATTCATATATTGTACTACACGCAAACACCTGCCCCCAAATCAGCCTGTAAAGCAGATTAGTGCAAACGTTTGTATGAATGTACATATCGTACAACGCTATACATATAAAAAGGTTGAAATCGTTCGAAATCCAGCGTAAAAGCGAGCATTTAAAAGCCTTCTATTCTTTATTCCGCTAAAACCTCCTATAAACCATATTTTACATTATATAGCACCCACGTTATCATTAGCGATGTTAAAGAAAACGTTTACATGAATGTCGATAACTGCCTAATTAAATTGTCAATTGTATAAGCTTATTCCTATGTGTTCATATTATTTTTAGCATAATGATAGAGCGAAACTGTGACATGCTGCTGCGTAAATACGGTATGACTCAGTAATGATGTACTGATTACTGATGTGCATAGAAGCTGCTAAGCTGCTGGTGGATGCATTCTCATTCACTCTACTGCTCTGTGTAAGGAGATTTTGGTTAAACTTCCGTCTGCCTTGTAATACATCACATGATACGATCGTTCACTACTCCTATTTATGCAAACGTTTGCTTAAACGCATTACTAAACGCATTACTGCTTAAATGTTAATTTGAAATATGGAGGGATGCTATGTATTGAATTTTTTGTAAGTTTTACATCAATGAAGTACACACGCTGGCCTAACATCACATAAGTCATAAGTTAAGCGCGATTTTGAATCGTACATGTTGTCTTATATTTACTACATTGATCAGGGAGGTTTTTATGATTACATATCGCAGATGGGCTGCATGGCTATTGCTTGCTTGCCTTTTGTTTACGACTGTTACACCGATGGGATCGTCTACCGCTGAGGCGGCGAGTCCGTCTGATCCATTCACATGGGACAATGCCAATGTATATTTTGTCATGACGGATCGCTTTTATGATGGCAATTCAAGTAACAATAATTCATATGGTCGCCCAGCTACAGATGCAACCGGAAGCCAGATCGGGACATTTCACGGCGGCGATATAAAGGGCTTGACGAAAAAGCTACAGGATGGCTATTTTACCAAACTCGGTACTAATGCGATCTGGGTTACCGCACCGTATGAACAGGTTCATGGTTTTGTAGGTGGTGGTAGTGGCGGTGATTTTGCTCATTATGCCTATCATGGCTATTATGCACTTGACTACACGTCGATGGATAAAAATATGGGTACCGTCGAGGAAATGCGCGAATTTGTCGATCTGGCGCATGCCAAAGGCATTCGTGTTGTGCTTGATGTCGTGATGAACCATCCCGGCTATAGCACGCTGAAAGATATGGAGGAATATAATTTTGGTAAACGGCTGAATGGGCTTAACAGCAGCTGGAAGCCGGCCTCTGGTCAAACATGGCATAGCTATCATGATAGTATCGATTACACCGACAGCCAGGCATGGGCAGGCTGGTGGAGCGGCGGCTGGGTGCGTGCAGGCATTGGCGGTTATCCGGCAGGCGGCAATAGTGATCTGACACTCACACTGTCCGGATTGCCTGATTTCCGTACGGAAGTGACGACGAATCAGGGACTTGCTCCTGTATTGCAAACGAAATGGAACAAAGAAGGCAATAGCAACGCATGGGTCATACCCGCAGCCGCTCCGCTGCGTAAAGATCTGGGCATCACGCCAACCGATTATAATATTCGCTGGTTGTCCGCATGGGTAGAGGAATTCGGGATTGATGGTTTCCGCGTTGATACAGCCAAGCATGTGGATCCATTCCGCTGGAAGCAACTAAAAAATGAAGCCAACACTGCGTTACAAAAATGGAGACAAAACAACCCGACCAAAGCAGGTGCGAACTGGAAAGATTCATTCTGGATGACAGGCGAGGTCTGGGGACAGGGCGTCAGTCGTAACAGCTATTATGATAATGGCTTTGACTCGCTTATCAACTTCTCCTTCCAGGATACGAACCTGAACGATCTGGAAAGCTTGTTCAGTAATTATGCCAACAAAATCAACACCGATCCAGGCTTTAACGTACTCAGCTATATTTCTTCTCACGATACCAAGCTGTACGATCGCAATGCATTGTTCCAGGCAGGAACAGCAATGTTGCTAGCACCGGGCGGCATTCAAACGTATTATGGTGATGAAAGCGCACGTCCCGTTGGTCCTGCCGGTTCAGATGCGCAGCAAGGCACACGCTCTGATATGAACTGGAACAGCACGAATGCCGATCTGCTAACCCACTGGCAGAAACTAGGACAGTTCCGCTATAATCATCCAGCGATTGGCGCAGGTGCACATAAGCAGCTTGCTTCTGCACCGTACACATTTAGCCGCACCTACACGAATACAGCAAAAGGCATAAACGATCGTGTCGTCGTTGCAACTGGCGCTTCAGGTAGTACGGCGGTTACTGTTAGCCCGGTATTTGCGGATGGCACATCGGTTCGTGATGCGTATACAGGTGCAACGGCTACGGTTAGCGGTGGCAAAGCAACGTTTACAGCTCATTCACGTGGCGTCATCCTGATTGAAGCAGCTGGATCAGCATCTACGGAGCCGACGGTATCGGCTTCTCCAGCAGGCGGAAGCTTTACGACAGCAGGTGTCAACGTGACACTGAGCGCAAGTAATAGCACCGTAAATCGTTATACTGTCGATGGCACCACACCGACCGCGACCGCAGGTACAGCTTTTGCCAGCGGTGATACCCTCACCATTGGCAGTAATCTGGCGGTTGGACAATCGGTCACACTGAAGCTGTTCGCCGGTAGTGGCGATAAATCCGCAACTGCTTCGTATACATTTACACGCGGAGAGCAGCCTACCGAACCGACAGGGTTAACGATTCATTTTAAAAAGCCTGCGGATTGGACTACACCACAGCTCTACTATTACGAAACAACACCTGCTGTCACCGGACCAGCGTGGGCATCCGCTCCGGCGATGATCGACGAAGGGGACGGATGGTATCGTTATACGATTCCGGCTGTGACAAGCGCACGTCTTATTTTCAAAGATGCGACGCATCAGTTGCCTGGTGCAAGTCAGCCCGGTTTGCTACGCAGTAAAGAAGGCTGGTATGATGGCACCACCTGGTATGACCAGAAGCCAGCTACCGCTGTACAACAGGTTACGTTTAAAGTGACCGTGCCTGCTAATACAACGGCATCGGATACCGTATATGTAGCAAGCAGTTTGAATAATTGGAATCCGGCAGACGCAGCAAGCAAGTTAAGCCGGCAGTCGGATGGCACGTACACACTAACGTTAACACCACCGACAGGGACTGCGATCAGCTATAAGCTGACACGCGGCTCATGGAATAGTGTGGAAACGGCAGCAAATGGCTCAGATATTGCGAATCGCACGTATACTGTCACACAAGGCAGTCAAACGATCAATGCAACGGTAGCTCGCTGGAAAGATCGTTAACCGATCAGGAATTATGAATAGATTCGTTACTCGATTTGTTACTCGATTATGAGCAGATCTACTAATCGATGCCTACGAAAATCATTAATCGATCACTAATGGACATGGTAGTGGATCAATAACAGAAGCACTACTCATTCCATAATAGAAATGTGAAGTGCTCACTAAAAGATGTTAGTATCCAGTATGACATGTTCCCATTTTCCAGTGCTAAGTAATCAGCACTTAGCACTTAGCACTTAGCACTTAGCACTTAGCACTTAGCACTTAGCACTTAGCACTTAGCGTTGTATTCTATGCTTGTCAGCACAGAATACAACGCTATTTTTTGATATGCAATATAGTTTTTCTTTTGATGTGTAACGTAGTTTTCTTTTGTAGTTTTCTTTTAATGTGTAAAATAGTTTTTCCTTTGTTTACGCCTGTCTATACTTCCCTACCCCTTCGTCCGCTCCATCAATGCCATTAGCTTGACCTCTGTCGCAGAATCCTGTACCGGTGTATAAATGCTGCATCGCAACTCGGTATTCCCCTGTACAATGAGCGAACTCAGTTCAAATAGCATCTTCCCCCCACGTGCATGTCGGAATTCTAACACTACGTGTGGCGCAGAACTGACCTTACTTTCCTCCCACAGCGGATTAAAATCAGGATACGTGCTCTTCATCTCCCGCAAAAACGTTTCGTACCAATCGTCCTCCATATACTGCCCATAATAAGCGCGAAAAATCGCTAGAAAATCCGCGGCAAAATCTTTCCAATTCACAGCCAGTCTGCGAAACTCTTTGCGATCAAATAAAAGCGCGATCATATTACGCTGATGTTGCGGTATTTGCTCAAAATCAAGAAATACATGCCGTGCCGCCTCATTCCAGCCTACAATATTACAATGCCGATCAGAGATAATCGTTGGGCAATAACGTAGTTGCTCTAAAATTTTCGCCAGTGAAGGGCTAATCTGCGGCTGTTCTTCCACACTGGCAGCAGGCAACAGATGAGAGCTTTTATCAAGCGCCAGCGAAAATAAATATTTACGTTCATCCGCATTCAGTTGCAGTGCAGAAGCGACATTTTCCAATACTGAAGCGGATGCCTGTATATCTCTACCCTGCTCCAGCCATGTGTACCATGTTGTACTCACACCAGCAAGCTGCGCCACCTCTTCTCTGCGCAAGCCAGGGGTACGCCGACGTAACCCTCCATTCAAACCAACCGCTTGTGGAGCAATACGTGCACGCTTGCCTTTTAAAAAATCGGATAATGCCTGTAATCTTGTCTCATTATTCATGTCTGTTCCTTTCTAAACAAAGTTGTAACCACGCTGCGCTGTTCCTATTTTAAAGTGCCTAATCAAGGCGATTGCCCATCATAAAATGGAGACACGATTCAATATCGATTAGCCTATTATAATTTATACCAGGATAAACGGTAACTTGTAATAGGATATTTTCCATGCCAAAATGATAGCATTAGCCAGGTAGTTGTACAATGGCTCGGTTAGCAAAGAGCGGCAAATAGGCTACTTTATAGTTGTCATATGCCTAGAATAAGCTCTTGCACAAATACGGATATTACCCAGCAGAGCGAATCATCCAGCAGCTCGTTTGCAACCTGGTACTTTGACCAAGTTAACTATTAACTTTAATGGTGTGCTGATCTATTTGTAGTTCAGGATAGGAATCCGATGTGAAATTCATCTCGGTCAATGTAGTGGTCATATAAATCCTATAAGCAATCGCTCTATTGTACGGTTGACGTACTTGGTAGGGGCAGTATCGTTGTTGTATCGCCGCCAAAGCATTGGCTCGTCATTAAGAACACACATAAGGAATATGAAGGAGACAGTTAAATGGAACGAGTCGTCATTACAGGGATGGGCGTGATTTCGCCAATCGGCAACGATGTGGATACATTTTGGAGCAATTTGAGTCAGGGACAATCTGGAATTGGTCCGATCGATACATTTGATACAGAGCGGTACAAAACGAAATTCGCTGGTTTAGTACGTGATTTTGATGCAGCTGCTATATTTGGACGTAAAGAAGCACGGCGAATGGATCGTTTTGCTCAGTTTGCCGTAGCTGCCGCAGAACAAGCCGTGCAGGACGCAGGTTTGGATATGGAAAAGGTCGATCGGGAGCGGGTAAGCGTATATGTAGGTTCCGGCATTGGAGGAATCGACACATTGATTGAGCAGCAAATGAATCTGTTTCAGCGTGGACCAGAACGCATTAGTCCTCTACTCGTACCGGTTATGATTGCCAATAGTGCCGCAGCAACGATCAGCATTCGCCTCGGTTCATGGGGTCCGACCCTTTGCCCGGTTACTGCTTGCTCGATCGGTAATACAGCAATCGGTGAAGCGATGCGTCTGATTCGTTCGGGCGATGCGGATGTCGTTATTGCCGGCGGTTCGGAAGCAGCGATTAATGAAGTATCCGTAGCTGGCTTTAGCAATTCAACTGCATTATCCGAGCGTAACGATGATCCAACCGTAGCCAGTCGACCTTTTGACAGGGATCGGGATGGATTTGTGATGGCAGAAGGGGCTGGAATTGTCGTACTGGAGTCTCTTCGTCATGCCCAAGCACGCGGTGCACAGATTTATGCGGAAGTGATTGGATATGGGGCAAGTTCAGATGCCCATCATATGGTAGCCACTCATCCAGAAGGTCGCGGAGCATCCCAGGCAATGCGACAGGCGCTCCATAATGCAGGCATTACGACAGACGATGTGGATGTGATTAGCGCGCATGCAACGAGTACCGGAGTGGGTGACATTTCCGAAACGATAGCGATCAAGCAACTGTTCGGCGAGCGAGCATATCACATTCCGGTAACGGCCAATAAATCGATTACCGGACATATGCTAGGTGCCGCAGGCGGCGCAGAAGCGATTGCACTTGTGCAAACACTGCGGGAAGGCTTGATTCCGCCAACGCTCAATTTGCACAGTCCTGATCCAATGTGCGATCTGGATTATGTGCCAAATACAGCACGTAAGGCTGGGGTGAAAATCGGTCTGTCTAATTCGTTTGGGTTTGGCGGTCATAATGCGGTGATTGTGCTGAAGCGGTATGATGAGGTGTAATCCTGCTGTATTGATGAACTAACATATAACAAGTAAAAGCCGGACGAGCACCTGGACGATATCCTTGTGCTTGCTGTCCGGCTTTTATGTTTTTATTCATGCTTTTAATGTCTATTTGTGTCTGTACGCTTGTGCAAAGTATAGATGGAGTTTTTTTATAGGATACATGTGGAGCTTTTAATAGAATACATATGGAGCTTCTCATAGGTTAATGCAATGTCTGTTACTTCACTGTTACTTCACTGTTACTCCACTGTTGCTTCACTGTTCGTTACTCCGATTACCGATCTGTACCTGATTTTATTGCACATGTAATTACGGAATTATAAAGTAGCGGCCGTTTCGATCGGAGCGGTTCCCTACTCTACCTGCCTCGTCACCACCAGCTTATGCTTATACGGCTCCGCTATCCGCATAATGGCAGGCTTCGATTCGCGTTCAAACCGATGATTCCAATACAGTCGATCCAGCAAGCCGATCAGGCTGAGACGTTCGTTATCGGGATCAGTGCCGATCTTTTGCCGGAGAAAGCGCTGTAGCATACGCCCATCGCGCACATAGGGAGATGGTGTCAAAAATATAATTTGATCTGCCAGCGCAAAGCTTGGCAGTAACCATTCCATCAGATTACCTTCGACAATCCAGGAGTCCTGTCCAATAATATCCAGCAGCATCCGCTGGCGTTCTGCGGGCGTATTGCGTCGCTTCCGCTTGCCTTCTCGTGTCCACAATAATGTTTCCAGCGAATAACTGGGAATCCCCAGTCTGCTGGACAGCCTTGCTGCCAGCTCCGTTTTGCCGCTTCCCGGCGCACCAACAATATGTATCTTTTTTGCTGACGGCATCGCGATACCCTCCCCATCATTCCTAGCTTCGTTGGTAGCCAGATCATCTGATATAATACTACCAGAACGTGCATACGGATGAAACCAGTCACCAGGCATGATTCATGATCCGAATCGTTCCGCTCCTGTGCACGATCAAACTTTTTTCAACTTGCGTATCTTTTAGCATTCTTTATTCGTTTACATAGTATCAGCAGCTGATCAACAGGCGACGAACCTAATAGCATAGCCGTTCGTATGCCCATTGACCATAGACTGCTGCACATAACGTTATGTACTATTAACGCGATTTTACTTGCGGATAAACAAAGGAGGGCCCCCAATATGGCCTTTGTTCACTCCCTACCTGATTTGGCGAACGTTCGCGCCAACGATACGCTTCAACAGATCCCTTATACCAACATATATAGGATAGCCAGAACGTCAACGGATCATGCTACACAGCAACAGGCTACGTTCTCATTCGATGATAATCATCTTACGACATCGATGCCCGCATTATATCGCTATTGCCGTAGTCTGACGGCTAGTCATTGGGATGCACAGGATCTGATGCAAAATACGCTGCTCAAAGCACTCACCTTACCCTACCAGCACTGGCAGCGTTCGGAAAGTGAGCAACAAGCCTATCTACTGCGTATCGCACGTAATCTGCGGATAGATGAAACACGGCGCGCAATGCGTTTGCAACAGCGCTTACCTCTGCTGCATGAGCTGTTAATCGAACAGCAGGCTCATCAGCGTGCGACACTGGAGCAAACGATGCAGGCAGAAGCAGCAATCAAGCTGCTGCTAGATACGCTGTCACCGTGGCAACACGCCGTGTATGCCCTACGCGAGCTACTCGGCTATACAGCGAGCGAAGCAGCAAGTCTACTGAATACAACGGAAGGTGCGGTCAAATCAGCTCTACGCCGTGCGCGAGCAGCTTTATTGCAAAAGCGTAGCTCTGATGACGACGATGCAGAGCTGACTATACCAGCGTATGAAGAATATGAGCTGCTGGCTACGTATCTCGCCGCTTTTCGTAATGGCAATGCGGCGCATCTCGTGCAGCTGATTCTAAACCAAGCAGCTGATCCAGCTGGACTTGCCCCTCAGATTGTAGGCCAACTGCATTCAGGTGCTTCCAAGCAAACAGTGCAGGGGCAAAGAAGGTATCCTCATGCATGGCTATATGGGGATGATGCAGACCTGGATAAAAGCTACCATTCAGTGCAATGTATGGTTGCTTGATACTGCTTGATGCTGCTTGATTTTGCTTCATGCTACTTGGTTCTACTTAACTTATAGCTGCTTGATGTTGCTTGAGACTGTTTAACGCTGTTTGAGGCTGCTCGATGCTCTTTTAATCTTCCGCATACCTTCTAGTGATGTGTAATCCTGCCCGATGACCGTAGCTAATCCAGACATCTGACTATCGTGATTCTATTTTCCATTTCTGAACGAGCGAAAGGATGATTCACGATGACAACAATTCCTTATGTAATTGAACAGACGGAGCGTGGTGAACGCAGCTACGATATTTATTCCCGACTGCTTAAAGATCGGATCATTATGATTAATGGCGAGATTGAAGATCAAATGGCGAATCTGATCGTCGCTCAGCTACTCCATCTCGCCGCTGAAGATAGTGAAAAAGATATCAGTATGTATGTTAACTCCCCCGGCGGTTCGGTTAGTGCCGGCTTTGCCATTTATGACACGATGCAGTTTATTAAACCGGATATCGTTACGATCTGTACAGGTATGGCGGCAAGCTTCGGAACGATTTTGCTCGTTGGCGGTACGAAAGGCAAACGAATGGCATTACCAAATAGTGAAATTATGATTCATCAGCCGCTTGGTGGAGCGAAAGGTCAGGCAGCCGATGTGATCATTTACGCCGAACGTCTCATCCGTAGTCGCCAAAAGCTGAACAAGCTACTGGCAGAACGCACCGGACAACCGCTGGAACGTCTCGAAAAGGATACGGATCGCGATTTCTTTTTTACTGCGGAAGAAGCACTGGAATATGGTTTGATTGATAAAATTGTGAGCCAATGTTAAGGCAAGCTGTCATGCGAATGTAGCTCTAATTAACAATAAGCCTGCTATCGTGCGCGTTAGTTGAAGTAAGCGCGTTTCGATTAGCAGGCTTATATATGTTGAACGACAGGCTTATATGTGTTGAACGAATATGAATCATTATTTAACCTTGCAGACCATCCCGTCCAATACATTTACATATGCGAATGTCGCGCCTACATCAGCTTTATTTTACAGTAAGCTTGAGTGTGTTGGCTGCTTCACTATAACTTATACTAGCGCCAATCCCACGCGCAAACACTTGCGCAGGCACATACGTTATGCCATCACGTACAACGGGTGCTGTACTTACGGTGGTGCGTACACCATTGTAGTACACGATCTTACTGTCAATTGTCAGTGTCATTTTATACTTGCCTTTGCTCACGGCGATCGCACCTGCATCCTCATTCCATGTCAGTTTGGCATTAGTGGCTTTAGCAAGCTCACGTAACGGAACGAGTGTTGTACCTTTGTACGTTAACGGGCTACTGTTAAATTGCACACGCTGTCCGTTCACATATACTTTCAGACTGGAAGACGTATAGGCGGGCTTCGGTGGCTGTGGAGCCGGAGTTGGAGCCACGTATGGAGTGCTGCTGGCAGAGCTTGAAGAGCTTGAAGAACTGGACGAACCACCATTATGATAATGATACTCGCCGTTCGACAATCCCCATTTCGCACAATTTGTACGGCAATAATGTCCGCCATCCGAATCGGTACGCCCCGGATGCGCAGATGCGACAGAGCTGACAACTAGCACAAACATCGCTAGCACAAACACAGTTACTTGTTTAAACATACTTCATAACCACCTTTTGCAAGATTGACCTTATCTATGTACGGTCTACCTCCATCGTAACATTTCATCATTCAACGAGCTATTTATAATTTCAAAATTGTGGATTTAGAAGCAAATAATTATACAACCTATCATAATAGAGCAATGAAATAACCTCCATTCGTCCTTCTCTTCGTATAGCCAAGAGTTCGGACAAATAGAGGTTGTTCTAAATGTTATGCAGGATATGATGTAGAAATTCAGGATGATTCTTACGCTGAAATAGCTAGTACGATCATTATCCTTTTGTCGCCCCCGCCGTCAATCCATGCACAAGGAAGCGTTGCAGGAACATATACAGAATCGTAATCGGCAGGGCAACAAGCACCGAACCTGCGGCGAATAGTGTAAACTCTGTACTGGAATAACTGTTCACTAGCTCATACAACCCGACAGCCAGTGTCCAATTTTCACGTGAGCGCAGGATCAGACGGGCGAAAATAAAATCGACCCATGCCCCTGTAAACGTCGTAATCGCAATATACGTAATAATCGGCGTGGATAATGGCAAAATGATACGGCGGAAAATTTGAAAATGACTCGCACCATCCAGCAATGCCGATTCTTCAAGTGCACGCGGAATCGTATCAAAAAATCCTTTTGCCACAAACATGCCCAGCGCGGCACCGGACGTGTAGACGAGCACCAGCGCCCACGGCGAGTTAAGCAGATTCATTTGTAACAAAATGACATAGACAGCGATCATACTCATAAAGCCCGGGAACATGCCCAAAATCAAAATGACCGACATCATCGTCTGTCTACCTTTGAACCGGAAACGGGACATCGCATACGCTGTTAAAATTTGCACCAGCGTACCGAGCACCATACTGCTCACCGCTACTTTGAGCGTATTCCAGTACCATTTGACATAGGGCAAATCTTTGTCTGACTGTGTGCGGAACAGATCGGCATAGTGCTGAAATGTTAATTTTTGCGGAATTAAGGTCTCACTATACAGCGAATCGCCTACTTTAAAAGAGGACAGGATGATCCAGAGCGCCGGATAAATACAGGCGATCGCGATCAGCGCCAGCAATACATAACTGATCGTAAGCTTGATGCGTCTTTTCTTTTTCATTGGATCATATCCTCCTCTTTAAAGGAACGGCTGCGTCGATAATTATAAAGCGAGAATGCCGCAATAATAATGAAAATAATAATCCCGATCGCCGAAGCAAAGTTATAACGCTGATTGTCCAGCGTTAGCTTGTACAGCCAGGTGACAAGTAAATCGGTACTGCCTGCATACGCATAATCGCCATTTGCCGGCAACCCATTCGTCAGCAGGAAAATCACGTTAAAGTTATTAATATTACCGGCAAACTGCATAATCAGAATTGGCGCCGTCTGGAACAGCACGAACGGCATCGTGATATTGCGGAACTTCTGGAAGCCTGTCGCTCCATCCACTTCCGCCGCTTCGTACAGATCGCGCGGAATCGCGGTCAATACGCCGAGCACGAGAATCATCGACACCGGAATCCCGATCCACATATTAACGAGAATAACGGTTACTTTTGCCCAGAATGGATCATTCAGCCACGGTACACCGCCAAATCCAAGCATACGCAAATATTGATTGACCGGCCCAAATTGATAATTGAGCAAGTTGCGCATGACCAGCAAAGAGATAAACTGCGGAATCGCATACGGCAAAATAAACAGCGTCCGCCAAAATCCTTTAAAACGAATCCCCTGCTGCTCGATCAGCAGGGCAACCAGAATACCGCCAAAATACGTCGTAATCGTCGCCACAACCGCCCAGATGATCGTCCAGGTGAGTACGCCGATAAACGTATGACTCCATGCTTCCAGTGTAGCCAAATTCGTAAAGGTGCGGAAGCCGACCCAATCGACTAGATTTTTCGGCGGAATATGATCCGGTGCAGAATAGTTCGTAAATGCCATTAACACCATAAATATAATCGGTAAAATGGTAAATACGAGCACACCGATCGCCGGTAAAGCGAGGAGCACATATGGAAAACCTTTGTCGCCCAGCAAACGCCATGTATCACGGAAGCCGTTCACTTTGGCTCCACGCTCACGCTGTTTACCGATCCGATAAGCGTCTTTAATATTAGCTACATAAAAGAAAGCGAGCAAAACAATATACAATAGCGCCACCAGCCCGTAGATCATCATAAAAATCGAATGATCCCCCGGTACGTTGCGATACAATCGTCCTACTTTTTCCATATGAGCCGGTTGCTCACCCAGTGTGACCAGTCCCCATACATTGCTGAAAAGTCCATTCACAATCAAATACAGACTGACCAGACCAGCAAGCAAAAATAGCACGCCTTTCGCCCACTGACGATTATACATCTGACCTGATCCCATAATAATAGCGGAGAGCACAGCAGCAAGTGCTGCGCTCCCCATTCCGGCTGTTCGTTTAGGATGAATAGCTGCCTTATTCATCGTTATTGTCCTGTCGAGATATTGCTCTTCATCTGGTTCACCAGATTATCAAGCGCCTGCTTCGGATCTTTGTTATCGTTCCAGATCGATGACATCGCTGCTTCCATTGGAGACCAGAATTGCGCCATAGCTGGAATCGATGGCATTGGAACTGAGTTTTCAAACTGCTTTAGGAAAACCGATGCGATGGGGTCCTTTTGCACTGTTTCGCTAGCTGCTGCATTTTTGTTCGATGGCAATGCACCGTTCATCTCGAAGTTTTTCACTTGCCACTCTTCTGATGTGATAAAGTCTGCAAATAGTTTGGATGCATTCGGGTATTTTGTATACGCATTAACGAAGTACGCTTTCACACCGGAAAATGGTGTCATAGGCTTGCCGTTTGGCAAGTTTGGATACATGCCGACACCGAGATTTTTCACCGACTCTTTAAGTGAACCTGTGTCCCACGGACCGCTAATGTTCATCGCCAGTTTATTGGAGGAGAACAGCGATTTTTTGATATCTGCGTTAATGTCAGAAGTTTTCAGTGGCAAAATTTTGTTCAAACTTTGGATAAACGTTGCGCCTTCTACCGCCTGCTGACTGTTCAGACCAAGATCCTGTGGATCGGTACCATCTTTACCAAATACATATGCACCATAGCCACCGAGGAACGGGAATACATAATAGCCATTACCAACTTCCCACATGATCGCAAATTTATTCGCTTTCGTATCATTGAATTTGTTAGCAAACTGGATCACACCGTTCCAATCCGCGGGTACAGCATCAATCAGATCTTTGTTATAAAATACCGCTGTTGTTTCAACCGACTTTGGATATCCGTACAAAATATTGTCGTAGGTGAGCGCCTTAATCGCCAGTTCACTGTTGCGGGAGCGTGTATCTTCTTCAAACCAGTCATTCGGCATCACAACGCCAGCCGATACACCCTGTCCAATTTGATCATGCACACCAGCAAACACATCAGCACCCACACCTGCTGGTCCGTCCGTTACCATTTGCCCCATCGATTTATCCGGTCCCAGTTCAGCAAATGTGACGTCAACATTGTATTTCTCTTTAAATGCTTTCGCTGCGGCTTCGATAAATTCTTTTTGATCGCCGCTATCCCATACCGTCAGCTTGGCACCTTCTTCTGGCAACAGTTCTTGCATATCCTCGCTGGCAGCCGGGTCTGCCGCAGGCTGACTTGCCGTTCCACTACCTGCGCCTCCTCCACTACATGCTGACAGAAGCAGCAGCATGATCATAAGCACACTTACTAGCGCACTGTATTTTTGACGTAACATAGTCATTCATCCTTCCATTATGTAATTCAAATTGTGCGCTTCCGATATACAGTTATGTCAGTGGGCGTAACGGCGAATACAGAGGTGTTGGGGAGTGTACGCAAACTGCTTTTGCTGCGGCATACACCACTACGGCTTATACGCATAGGAGTTTGTCTACACATTTGAGATCACACACTGTGTAAATATTTGCGCAAACGTTTGTTCATTTTTGCGCGAAATATGATTTATTCACCATTTCGATTCCATTTCTGACAATAATATTATGTAAACGGTTCATGGAAGCGCTTAATTCAACGATTACATCATAACTCATATTTCCTTTTTGTTAAAACGTTTGCACAAATCATATAAGCTGATTTTGGGCGATTTTGACAGTGTAACCACCATTATGCTTGTTTTATCTACTCCGCAGGCAATATATTTTCATTTTACGCCTTTAGGGTTATTATTAAATCAAGGTTTACACGTCTGTGACACTTCGATTAACATAGAGACACAAGCTGAGAGATGCTGATTGTTATCCAAGTTATACGGTCTCTGAATTCGATTGCACAACATTATATCATCGTATGCAACATCCATTCATCAACATAAACTAAGGAGGTACATATGTCAGTAACTATTAAAGATGTCGCCAAACGGGCGGGCGTATCTCCTTCTACCGTGTCGCGCGTGCTATCCAATCACCCTCGTATTAGTCATGCCACCTCGGAGAAAGTTAGAGCGATCATGCAGGATATGGGCTATCACCCTAACATTATGGCTAAAAGTCTTGTGTCCAAAACGACACAGAGTCTCGGCGTTATTTTGCCCAAACCAGCGGAAGAGCTGTTCTTGAATACATTTTTTATGGAATTGATCCGCGGTATTGTCGCTCAGGCGAATCGCAGTGGCTATGATGTTGTGCTCAGCTCCGGTTCTAGCGAACAGGAGGAAGTGGATGCGGTATCCCGTCTTGTGTATGGCGGACGAATCGACGGTGCCATTTTACTGTATTCACGCAAAAACGATCCGGTTGTTGATTTTTTAAGTCGGAATCAATTTCCTGCTGTGCTGGTAGGACGTAGCGAACAGCATAGCAATATGATTACGGTGGATACCGATAATATTCAGGCCGCAGCTGATGCGACGCGTCATCTTATTCAAATGGGGCATCGCCGGATCGGTTTTGTGAGTGGCCCGCCTGAGCTGGTCGTATCGGTTGATCGGATGGAAGGCTTTAAGCGTGCACTGCAAGAAGCAGGACTGGAGTATCGGAAAGATTGGATTGTGGAAGGCGAGTTCCTGCAAGAAAGCGGCTATCGGGCGATGTCGTTTTTTATGAATTTACCGGAACGCCCTACTGCACTTGTCGTGGTGGATGATATGGTGAGCTTTGGCATTTTGCGCGGTTTGTATGAGCTTGGTTACCGTGTGCCTGAAGATGTTGCAATTGTTAGTTTTAACAATATCGCCCTGTCGGAGCTGTCCACCCCTCCGCTGACAAGTATCGATATTGGCATTTATCATCTAGGGTATACTGCATCCCAAGCGCTTATTCAATCGATTCAGGATAAAAACAAAGTCGATGAGACGATTCACTATCAGCGGCATATCGTTCCGCATCGCCTCGTGCTACGTGAATCGTCGATGTTCTCGCCATCCGCGCCGATGTCTCCTCCTACGCTTTAAAAAGTTTGTTATGAAGCCTCTATAGGCAAAATAACATGTATACACTATCCACAAATACAATATTTAGCAAAAATATCCTGACTCCTTTTCCCTTCGTAATCGAACGTTTGGAAGAGAGTCAGGATATTTGGTATTTTTTGTGTTGTGCTGGAATAGAATATAGGCGGCTCTTTATCATTTGAATATGAACATATAAACAAATAAGTGCATCATTTATCTAGTATATTAAAATGTGTCTATTTTTTTAATTATATTCCATATTGTGGAATTATATAAAATAAGAGGTTATGATGGTTTTGGTTGTAAATCTAACATAAAGGAGACATGATTATGAAAACTCGAAACATTGCTATATTGTCCACTCTGTCGTTAGCTCTTGCTCTCACTGCCGCTCCTACTAGTTTTGCCAGTTCCGTATCACCTGATGTTACAGTAAACAACCCGCTTGTCTCTGCACCAAATGCTATTTCTGTGAATGCCATTTCTTATCCAGTTGGTAGTGAGCGTATTGTTCTTACACTACGTGGTGAACTAGCCGTTACGGTCACTCCTGCCCGTTATGCCACATTCAACTTACAACTGAAAGACTTAAAAGGTAATATTGTTGCTAACCAAGCTTATAGTGGAAGTAGCCCTTATACTTTCCGTATTAGCAATAACGCTATATTGGGAGATTATTATTTAACTGTTACTTCTAGCACAGGTGGTAGCAACGGTTCATTCACAGTAAGCTATTTATAATTTTGAATCTAATCTAGCGAATATAGTAACTATAGTTTTTCCAATTTCATCGAGCATCCACTTTTTCTGGATATCCAGAAAAAGTGGATGCTTTTTTATTATCTACTTTGCCATTCTTTCAAAATCTATTTAGTAATAATTAGCGTATATATACATATCATCGTATTCGTACTCGATTTTACTTGTATAACATAGACATGTTATTGCTGGGATCGAATATATATTTGCGTTGACTTTGCCAAATTATATTTATAGCAATACCCATTTTTTTCTGACTTCAAGCTAATATTTAATGCAATTTTAAGGAACACATCACGTTTCTTTAACGAACAGGCGCTACAATACAAATAAGAAAAGCAGACACCTCACACTTGTACTTCTAACTTGGATTTTTAAAAAGAAACGAGTTCACTTTATTTTTAACTGCTGTCTGTCTGGACGAGACAAGTCGCTTAGTCGATATTTTCTTATCACTTATTCCGTGTTATATGTATCAGTCAACGTACTGTGCATCAACACTCACTTTATGTTTAGGGAGGGCTTCATCATGAAAAAGGACGCTGATCTGTCCATGTGGATGACTCAATTTTTGTGCAGCCCCGATTCCATCAAGGAAGAACGTTTGGCTGAAGCAGAGGAAGAACATGATCCTATCCTGCTCGAAAGCATTCGTTTCCATCTTGAATTGCGCAATCGTTACGATTTGTTAGAACATCATTCTCTGAAGTAAGTTTCACTTCTGATTGTATATCGTATGCATGAAACGTTTCATTGCATAGCAAAGCCTCCATTCTTTTATACGGAATGGAGGCTTTGTTGTTAGGATTAATTATTTGCTAGCTAGCTTCATAGCAGCTTGAACTGGCTTGATTTCACAGCTTTACTTGATGCTAGAATAGCACGTATTAATCATCATCTTGATCGTTATCTTGATCATCATAGTCTTTGTCTACTTTGGTCACTTTACCTGTAGCTGCGTCGATTTCGACTTTAGCTTCGCCACCAGTGAAGCGAATTTCCACTTCATACTGGATGCGACCTTTTTCACGCTCGCGTTCTACATCGGTCACTGTACCGTTAACAGCCTTTTTAGCAATCGCGATCGCTTGATCGACGGTTTTGACTTTCAGATTGTTGGATGCCGCATTGTTGCTATTGCCAGGTACGACATAGGCATCGTCATCATCATTGTCGTCATTTACTGTGCGGACTACCGCACCGCTTACAGCGTCAATATGCACATCGACATCGCTACCGTTGCTGCGATTCACGTCCACTTCGTAGTAGAGCTTACCACGCTCGCGCTCTAGCTCAATACTTTCTACCGTGCCACCCGGTACTTTTTGCAGTGCAATTGTCTCTGCACGCTGAATACCGATCACATTCGCATTGTTCTGACTTGCGCTATTGTTATTGTTTGATGCCGCCGCTACGACAGTACCCGCCGTTCCTACCGTCAATGCTGCTGCCAGTACACCGATGCCTGCTTTACGATTCATCCATTTTTTCGTCATGTGTAATGTCCTCCTTGATGATTATGTTTGATCATTTCATATGTGATCATTATTGATGGAATACAGAACCTCTATACTTATTCAGCGGTCTGTTTCCTGTCCCATGCAGCAAGCTTTTATACGATGTGAACCCGATTCACGATGCTTCTGTATGACTTGCTTGCCGGGCTATGATATCAATATAAAGCAGCCAAATGAGATGACTCTGATAATCAGATTAGAAATTGATGAGAATGCATGGAGCACTGTATACCGCTTACTCGTTCTTCAATATGGCATGCCAGATGCGATGCCGTATTGAACAGCAACAAGGACAATCCAGCAGCGCCTACAAACTCAATTAATGATCCTTATCTTTTTTGTCCGAGTCTTCTTCATCGTCCCATGTTACAGACATAACCGCTCCTGAAATGGCATTGATCTGCACAACCGCTTCCCGATCATCCGGCGTATCCATTTCGACCAGATAATATTGTTGTCCCGTTTTACCGCTATGCTTGAATTTTACATCATCCACTTCGCCTTTCACCTGTCCTATTGCAATCTGCTCTGCTTGCTTTTCAGTGATCGAGGTGGCAGAGGAAGATGGTCTTTTGCCTGGACCTGCTTGAGCTGGCTCTCGTTTATTGTTCGTAGTGGGTGAATTTGTATCATCTGGTGGAACAGGGCCACCATTGGGCGCAGGTGGATGATTGGTGTTCGTTCCTGTACTGCTAGCATCGGAACCGGTATTGCCGCTTGCACTACTAGCAGGCATTCCGTTCGGTGAAGGACTGGCAGCAGCCGAACCGGCTGCATCACTCCATGAGGAGGGAGCAGAACTTGTACCGCTTGATGATGCGTCCGGTTGATTCGTAGAAGCTGTCGAATTGGACGTACCGTCATCTCCGGAAGCGGCGTTACCCGTTGCCGGATTATTGGTCGTCTGGCTATCTGTACCTGTTGTAGCATCATTAGATGCTGTAGAAGTCGTGCTACCTGAAGCGCTGGCTGTACCGTTTGTCGATTGATCGGTCTTCGCTCTCAGTACACCTTGCAGCTGACGAATCGATTGAATTTCGCCACTTGCCGCACTCATCGTAATTTCGTACACGCCTGTTTCTGATTCCAGTTTCACTTGATAGGCATCATGATCCTGCACAATGCTTGTTACTTTTCCAGGATACTTTCCTTCTACCCGATCCCCGATCTGAGCAGCCGTCAGCAGCGGCTGTGCCTGCCCGTTTGTTTTCCAGATTAGGATCGAGGCGCAGAGAATAATCAGGATCACTCCCGCTCCACCTGCAATCCATAAACGTCGATTCGACATCATCTTCATCCTTTCTTTCTGTTAACTTTGCTAATCCATCCGTTAATCCGTACACAACAAATAACACCTGTATACCGTCGACAACAATCTCCATGACAGTATACAGGTGTTTAATTAGAATTCGCTGAGAAGCCGGACATATGCTTTGCGGTCGCAGGTAACGTAACGATTGCAGTCGTACCTTGACCTTCTTCACTTTGGAGATGTACAGAAGCACCAAGCGCCTCTGCAATGCGCTGTGCCAGTGTCAGACCGAGACCGGAACCACCTGTATCCTGTCTCGTCCGCGCCTGATCTACACGGTAAAATCGATCAAATACTTTCGGCAATTCACTTTCCGGTATACCGATACCACGATCGACTACACGAATATAACGATTCCGTTCTGCATTAGACGAAGCTACCCTGCCAGAATACGATACTTCTGTCGGAATCGGATATAGTCCCAGCTCAAGCGTAATTATATCGCTGCTGTACTTGCGTGCATTGTCTAACAAAATAAATAACAACTGACGCAGTTTGCCTGCATCTGTCCATATCGTTGTAAGCGCGGGTGTCTGTAGGAGTTCCTCAGATAGGACGACATCCACTCGTCGGCTATACGCCTGCAAAAACTCGCGTGACAACTGCTCTGCCTGACTGCTCAAATCTACCGCTTCCAGCTTCAGATTCCATTGCTCTTCATGACGCGCCAGCAATAAAAGTTGCTCTGTCATTTCTTTCATTCGCACGGCTTCTGAATGGATAGCTTCCACTGATTCCATAAACAGATCCGGTCGATCCAATCCGCGGCGCTTAAGCAGGCTTGCATAACTTTCAATAATCGTTAGCGGTGTGCGCAGTTCATGCGAAGCGTTGGATACAAACTGCTTTTGTTTATCATAGTTATTTTCCAACAGATCGATCATCTGGTTAAACGTATCGCCCATCTTATACAATTCATCTTTGGATCGTTCCTCCAGCTGAATTCGTTTGAATTGCCCACTACGCCTAATTTCACTCATCGTTGACGTGAGCGCAGCGATCGGGCGAATAACAATTTTGCCGATCAGCTGTCCGGATAAGAAGACCGGAATCATAGCGATTCCTGTAACGATGAGCAAAACAAGCTGCAACACATTCAAATAACTTTCCGTCTGTTTTAAACTTTCCGTCACCTGTATGTTGACGACACGACCATCATTCCAAATGATCGGAACGGAGACAAATACATACCGATGTCCATTGTCCTGAATGACCTGCGACATCAAACTTGCCTCATATGTAACTGGACGCTGAGACAATGATTGTTCATCTGGCGATGTAACGAGCAAGCTATTGCTGCTCTGCTGCGATACGATACGAATCATTCCTTCCAGCGGAACATAAGCGCGCAGCAGATCGGCTACAGCGATATCCCCTGCTGAAAGGCGGATGTTATCTGCTGTCTTCTCCGTCTGGGATACAATTCGAGTCTGCTGTTCACGAATCGTTAATGAGCTAAATACAATATAAACAAGCACATTCGTCACAATTAATACGAGTGCAAACAGCACCGACGAATACAGATGAATCCGTCGATTGAGCCTCATGATGGCTCCCTGAGCACGTATCCTACGCCACGAACGGTATGGATCAGTTCTTGCTCATGACCGTGATCGATTTTTTTGCGTACATAACGAATATACACATCCACGACATTCGTATCTCCAAAATAATCATAGCCCCACACCGCTGCCAGAATCTGATCTCGATTGAGCACCTGACGCTTATTTTTGAGCAAATACGCCAGCAGATCAAATTCACGTGGCGTAAGTTCTACAGGCTGTTCGGCACGCTCCACCTCGTGAGTACTCTCATTCAAACGCAAATCGCCAGCTACGAGCCAGCTGCCTGTCTCCACCGTATCTGTACTGCGTGCCTGTTGCTCCTTGAGACGAATCGCTGCGCGAATACGTGCCAGCAACTCTTCGATCTGAAAAGGCTTGGTCACATAATCGTTAGCACCCAGATCAAGCCCTGCCACCTTATCCTCCACTGAATCGCGCGCGGTTAGTAAAATGACCATCGTTGCCGGATCTGTAGCACGAATTCGGCGCAAAATCTCAATCCCGCTCAGCTCAGGCAGCATCACATCCAGCAGGACCAGATCCCATACCCCTTCACGGTAAACATCCCATGCCTGAGCACCGTTGTATGCCTGAGCGACCTCATAACCTTCGGCTTCAAGCTCGATTTGTAGCAAGCGAGAAATTTTATGTTCATCCTCTACAATTAATATACTAGCCATCCACACCCTCCCGTCTGCCTATCATTTTCTGGTAGCTCACAATATCAAGCCACTGGTCAAATTTACGACCAACCTCACGGAAATGAGCACATTTCTCATATCCATACCGCTCAAACAAACGAATACTGCTCGTATTATCCGCACAAACCGTTGCTACGAGTACATGGAAGCCATGCTGCTGTGCCGCCTGTTCAATAAAGACGAGTGCTCGGCTACCGATGCCTTTACCTGCTTGATCCGGCTTTAAATAAATCGTAATCTCAGCCGTCGTGTCATACGCTTGTTTGGCTTTGTGACGAGTTAGTAAAATATAGCCAAGCAATGATGATTCATAAGCCGCATCGCTGGCTACAGCTAGCTGCTCATCCGTATCCAGCTCATCCATGCGCTCTATAATTGCATACGAACAATAATGAGCAGGCAGATCGAACAACTGCGCACGCATCTCCTCTAATGTCAGCGGCTCCGTATGAAAAGAAACGGTCGTATGCAGTACATAATAATTATAAATATCGACAATCTGTTCAACATGCTGCTCTTGAACAGGTATAAATTCCAACGTCGTTTGCATGCTGCGTTCCCCCGTCTATTTCAGCTCATTCCACCACATAATGCATAATCCACTGCGCACCCATGACACCTGGGCGCCGCATACTACGATCTTCAAAACCGGTACGTACATAAAGCTTTTGTGCAGGCTCGTTGCTTACATTGACAGCAAGCACGATTTCGCGAATATGCGGAAAATGCTCTTTTACAAACGCACGTAACGCTTCCATCGCCAATCGAGCATATCCATGCCCCTGCTGCTTATGATCAATCAACAGTGCACGTAGCAGCATCAATTGCTCAGAAGGGGTAGAAGTGTACGAAAGATACGTAGAAACGCCTGAACCTTCATGCAATACAAAAAAGCCTACCGCCTGTTCGTCTGCTGTAATCACAATCGGATGCCGCTCCGGATCACGAATTGAAATTTCCAGCACTTCAATTGGCAAAGCGGTAAAGCAATGCTGATCCTCCGGTAGTTCAAACGACAATAGTTGCTCTAAATGCCGGGGCTGTAGTCGCTCCAACCGTACCGACTGCGGCAACTTTTTAGAGATCGGCAAATGCACATTCGGTTCCGCATCAAAATTCATTTACGATTCTCCCCTCTTGCGATCTACAGATCTATCGTATAGCTGCACCCTATGTTTCACCAGTTCAATGGATATGGAAACGGTAGCCTCCTATGTTCGCTACCGTTTCCATATCGCCAACCAGATGAGCAGTGTACACATGGTGAAGCAAAAGAACTTTGTTGATCTCTTATTTGTTTGGCTTGATACTCTAGTTCTTTTTGTTTATTCTCTAACAGTTCTCTGGCTTGTTTGATTTTTGACTAATAGAGGATAGCCAAATATGACAAGCTAACGACCCGCAAGTATCCTTATCCTGACCGTTTTACCTGTTCATTGAGATCATGTATATATACGGCAATCATGCAAAGCCTGAGTCGGCTTTAACACCTACACAAATGACAGTCAACGTTATCTACGGATTCCTGCGATGTATAGCTACCGATGTATAACTATTCTACAGAACGAATGGCTGCATATATTTTTGCATCGCGGAAGCTGCCCTTTGTGTACAAATGCTTACGCAGTAATCCTTCGTACTGCATACCGAGCTTCTCCATCACACGAGCAGAGCCGATATTTTCCGGTATACAACGAGACTCGATCCGAATCAGCTTCATTTCATCCCAACCAAACTGCATGACAGGTCCCATCGCTTCGGTGACGATGCCACGATTCCAGTATGGACGCGCCAATGCGTAACCCACTTCACCGCGAAAATGGCGTAAATTCCAGCCTAAATAGCCTGCCGTACCGATCATTTTACCGGATTCACGATCCTCGATCGCCCACGGTGCCAGTTGCCCTTCGGCATAGCTTTGCAGCACATGATTGATAAATTCATCGGTATCCGCTAATGTTTGATGCGCATACCAGCTCACATAACGTGTAACTTCAGGATCGGAGGCATAAGCAAACATATCTTCGCGATCTTCTGCTCGAAGCGGACGTAAAATTACCCGCTCTGTTTCCAATACCGGTATCTGTCCAAATACATCTTGTACTTTCATTTGTTACGCTCCCTCCAATATATGTACTTATTTGAATGTGTTGCTGTACTTAACGTATTTTATCATATCTTGTGCTAAGGTGTTGGAACAGTAACTAAAAATCCCCAGTTCATGCGTAATCAGACGATTGTCGATTACGCATATACTGGGGATGATGGACATATATTTACTTATACATAGGAGCTGCGTGTGTAGGCTAGCAATGTCTCTACGTTAACGATTGGCACGATCCGGCCATCGCTGAGTTCGAATGCATTGGGCAAAATATCGCGGCTGTTGACTTCCGGATTTTCGCGCAATTCACTTTCGTCAATAATTGCAGTATTGTCCAGCTCGTCAACGAGCAGGGCAACACGAGCGCGGCTTAACAGAATCATTTTATCGGTTTCCTGTGGGCCGTCAAACGACACTGCCAGTAGCTTGCGCAGGTTTACGAGTGGATACAGGGAGCCACGGATCGTGATCAGTCCTTCGTGCCATTCATCGGCAAATGGCAACGGTGTGCCTTTTTTAGCGGTTTGAATTTCTTCGATTTCGCTAAAGCTGATCGCATACGGCTGCTTCGCCACATAAAAAACAATAAGCTCCATTTTCATAGCGTTTAGCTCCTCAACTAGTTTCTACTGTTTACACATTCGTGCATATGCTATAGTTTTTATCGACCAATCGACCTCATTTGTTTAGGGTCATCTGCAAACATATCGCTCCTATTGTATTTTGGATAAGCGCATAAATCACATTAATTCCAGCAAAAGAAATTTTATCCATAATGCTGTCATTTTTTTACCTGTCCACCCTTGAAATGAAGGTACATTCTGGTACAATGTGATAGTATGATGTGAGCTACAAAACCATTAAAACAAAGGAGCTAGAACATTGAATCCATCTGTGAAAGACCGCTGGTATGCAGTACTTGGAATTGCTATTGTCTGGGGCGGCGTTGTCGTTATTAAATTATTCAGCGGCGATCTATAAACCGCACTCCCCATAAAGACGTAGACGATCAGCCTCATTTTCGTTATGTGTATGTTTCATTATGTGATGATACAGATACGAGAATGTTTTGGCAGCGATTGAAGGTAAGCATACCGCTTTCCTATTTGCACGATGTACGAGTTCGTCGGCGTCTTTGTTTGTCATATAAAGCATATTATAAAATGTAATAAGCGTAGTACATGTGAGTAGACGAGGGATATTTTAACAACTCTTCTGTTCTCTCGCACAGAAAAGCCAGCCTATAGACTGAACTGCCTCTCTTCGTTAGCTAGAACTAACTGTAGAGGAACCGTTCAGAAGGGGCTGGCTTTTTGGGGCTGTATAAAGCTTTAAATCGATTCTATTTCGTAATATACCCTATGAAATGATGATGTCATAAACATATGACTATAGAACATATAACCTATCTATGAGCAAGTCAAAGACAATTTATCGCATTGCGATCTTCTAAGGTGTACGCAAACTGTTGTACTGGGGCATCAACCACTCCAAGAAGGGTCTTTCCGCGCTGCTTACACCTATACGAGTTTGCGTATACCTCCTGGCATAAAGATCCATTAAAAACGATTTTACGTAGTCGTCATATAGTCTTATACATGTAGCAAAATTATCATGTCAGCGTGTACAATGAATCTCCTGTCTGTACCTGCTTCTCTGCCGAGCGGATCATCTCGTTATAATCATTAATATTCGTCACAATGACTGGCGTAATCGTTACATAGCCTTCGGCACGAATCGCATCCAGATCGAACTCCATCAGCAGATCGCCCTTTTGAATCTCCTGACCGGAGCGAGCATGTGGCGTGAAATGTTTACCTTTCAGCTTCACCGTATCGATCCCGATATGAATGAGCATCTCGGTGCCATCCTCGCTCACCAGACCAATCGCATGACCGCTCTTCGATACGGAGAATACCGTTCCATTTACCGGAGCGACAACGCGACCTTCGGTCGGCTCAATCGCTACCCCTTTACCCATAATTTCTTCGGCAAAAGCCGGGTCAGGCACTTCGCTCAGCGGTTTCACTTCACCTGTGATCGGACTCCACACTTCGGTTGCTTTCATCTGACGTGCAGCGGTCTCCGTTTGGATCAGTGTTGCTGCAACCGCATCTGCATCCATTGGCTGCTGGGATGCTGAAGTCGAAGCGACTGGCTCAGTTGTAGCTTCAGCCGCTGTGTCTGTATTTTCTTGAATGCCCATAATAAATGTAATGATAGTCGCCGCTACGAATGCAATTAGACCGCCCAGCAGCGCATAGATTAATGTGCTGATCGATGGGCTAATAAATGCAGCCACACTTGGCAAACCAACCAGACCTGTAATCACATAAGCTTTAACGTGGAAAAGGCCCATAAATGCACCGCCGATCGCACCACCGGACAAAGCTGCGATAAACGGCTTTTTGAATTTCATATTCACACCGTACATCGCCGGCTCCGTAATGCCCATAATGGCTGTCAAACTGGTGGAAAAGGCTAGCGATTTCGTTTGACCATGTTTGGAACGCAGACCGACACCAAGTGCGCCGCCGGCTTGCGCCCAGTTCGCTGCGAACATGAGTGGAATGATAAAATCATAACCGAGCGCAGTAATCGAGCCGATTACGATTGGCGTTAGCGCATAATGCATACCTGTAATAATGAGCAGTGACATCGTCCCACCGATTAAAATACTTGCCAGAATCGACATATTATCAAACAACCATGAGATACCGCCGGACAATCCACTACCGATGATCGAACCTAGCGGTCCAATCGCAATTAAGGTGAGTGGAACCATAACGAGCAAAGTAACGGTCGGTACAACGAGCAATTTGACCGAGGCATGTGTCACACGATCGACTGCTTTTTCAACATAAGAAGCAATCCAAATAGCGATTACGATCGGAATAACGGTGGACGAATACGTAGCTGCAATGACCGGAATGCTAGCGAATGTAACCGGCTGTCCGGAACCCAGTAGCGCTGTAATCGTTGGGTGCATAATCGCTGCACCAAGCGCTGCACCGATGTACATATTGCTGCCCAGCTTACGTGCCGCACTGATTGCCAGAATAATCGGCAGGAAGTAGAACGCGCCATCGCCAATAGCGGATAAAATAATGTACGTCGAGCTTGTGTTCGACATCCAGCCAAGTGCAACTAGAATCGCCACAATCCCTTTGATCATCCCTGCGCCTGTAATCGCAGGCAAAATCGGTGTGAACATACCGGAGATAAAATCAAACAGCGAACTGATCGCGTTACGTTTCTTCGCTGTGCCTTCACCTGTAGAAGCAGCAGGTTTGGCTCCGCCACCTTTCATCGATCCAGCCAGTTCCTTATATACACCGGCTACTTCATTGCCGATAATAACCTGAAATTGACCGCCATTTTTCATCACACCCATGACGCCTGGTGTTTTCTCCAATTGTGCTTTGTTCGCTTTGTTATCATCATGCAGGTTAAAGCGCAGTCTTGTCATACAATGCGTTACCTGATCAATATTTTCCTCGCCGCCGACTAGTGTTAATACGTCCTGTGCTACTTTTGCTTGATCCACGTTGAACACTCCTTTGTTTCTTATCGATCATTGTATATCGTTTGGGTTTATTTGACTGACTATAGGTAGTTTTGACTACGTATATTTACTTATATTTAGTTTTGATTATGGCTTATTCATTTCAATAACATATTTACTTTCATAGCATATTTTTACTTATAATGATGTGGTGTAATCGCCTTCAACTAGCCCTATTGAGCGATTGAGACAAATAAAAAAACCTAAATGAGGACAATGACGTGCAGACGCTGATCGGTTATGATTAGACGTTCTGATCGTTCATTTATCGACATTTAGGTTTTGCCTACCCAAAGTAACAATCCCTTTGCCAGTATGCGATTGGTTTGCAGCATATATAGACTATAATCGTTCAATACGTCAGTATATGCACTTTATACAACTATAGTTCATGCAGTACGTTGCTTTATACAGTGTACAGAGCTGTGGTTTATTCCATACGTAACTTCATACAGTGTACAGAGCTGTGGTTCATTCCATACGTCGCTTCATACAGCATACAGAGCTGAAGTTTATTCGATTTGTTGTTCATGTAGAGTGTAGTTGACTTGATGTACCAACTACGATAACTATAACTTTTCACTAACGCTTGCGATTGTGCGATTATGCCTCGTTCTGCTCGGCATTTTCCTTTTTCGTAACCCGCTCGATATGGATCGTCAAATACAACAATTCCTCATTCGACAGATCACGCTGGTGAATCTTACGCGTGTAATCCTGAATTTTCAGTGCGCAGGCATAAGCTTGTGGATACTGGTTTTTGACCATATCGTGCAGTGGACTATCGCCCTGCTCACTCGCTGCGCCGCTAACGACACGCTGAGCAAAAAATTTCAAATGGGTGAGGAAACGGAAATAGTTCAGCGATTCCTCATCCAGCTCAATTACAAAATGACGCGTAACGATACGCAGCACATCTTTGACGATATTCGTCATGCTGACCGTCTCGCTCATCTGTCCATTCAGCTGGGAATTGACAAAATGCAGTGCAATGAAGCCGCCTTCATCTTCCGGCAATGAAACGCCGAGCTTATCCTCGATCATTTGCAATGCCTTCATGCCGATATAGTACTCTTTGCGATACAGCTTCTTGATTTCCCATAAAAGGGCGTTCTTAATTTCCAATCCTTGCCGATGCCGCTCAATTGCAAAATGGATATGGTCGGTAAGCGAAATATAAATGCTATCATGAAGCTGGCTGCCCAGCACCGTCTGCGCATAACGGATAATTTCATCCGAGCATTCCATGTATTCAATCGGGATATCCGACAATAGCGCAGTAAGCCTGTCAGAAATTTCTTTGCTCTCCAGCTTGAATACCTTTTCAATCTTCGCTTCGTCGATCAGGTCATCCGGGTGCTTTTTGAAGCCAATCCCTCTGCCCATCACGACCAGTTCCTGTTTGCCAGAATCGATAACGGTGACGACATTGTTATTCAGAACCTGCGATATTCTCATTTTCATCACCTTTTTATATGATGCTCAAAAAGGCAAAACCAAAAATGACAATGCCTGTCAGTTTCGGTTTTGCCTGATCTCTCAGTAACAATCCGTGTTTTGGTTTCGATACTGCTATACTACCATAGGCGACATAAAATGACAACCGTTTTTTGAAAGCCTTTTCTATTATAAACTATTTATGCGCCCTAAGACGGATTGAAATGGATAATTCCGTTTCCGTTAGAGCGCATAAATTAGGCATTTATACAGCAGTAGAGACTGCATATACCGTAACAACGATCGTTACCCATGCTGCAAATAACACTAAAAATACGAATCCAGCAATAAGCCACCAACGTCTATTTTTCGAGCTTTTCTGCAACGATCAGGCACCTCCGTATTGGGAACATCCAGTGATTGGGAAGCAACAAACGGTTACTTTATAGTGACATTAGGCTATACTTGATCAACTCTACCATCTATTTCTCAAATTCATCGTTGTATCATTCTATCCCTTTGTCACTGTATTACTACAGCACCATATATTAAAACTGTGCCGCATCATCAGATCAATTCAAATGTACGCTCCAACACATCGACCGAACTCGTACCGACATAGACTTTAAATTCTCCCGGCTCCGCCACCCATTCCAGTGCAGCATTACAGAACTTCAAATCGTCTTCCGTAATCGTAAACTCCACACCTGTGCTCTGTCCCGGCTGTAAATATACTTTATGGAAGCCTTTCAGTTCTTTAACTGGACGCACGGTACTGCCATATAGATCTTGGATGTACATCTGTACCGTCTCTTCGCCTGCCATATTACCGGTATTCGTAACCGTCGCACGCACGGTAATCGATTCACCCTGTTTAATAATATCGCGATCCAGTTTGAGCGCAGAATACGTAAAGTGTGCATAGCTCAAACCGTAGCCAAACGGATACAGTGGATCATTCGGGCCATCCAAGTATTTGGAAATGTATTTCTCCTCACGATTTTCCTCGGTGACAGGACGACCGGTATTGAAATGGTTGTAATAAATCGGTGTCTGACCGAGATGTTTGGGAAAGCTCATCGTCAGCTTACCGGATGGATTGTAATCGCCCAGTAACACATCTGCAATCGCATGTCCTGCCTGCGAGCCGAGGAACCATGTTTCTACAATTGCATCTACATGTTGCTCAAACCAATCCAGCACCAGCGGACGTCCATTGGTCAGCACAAGTACGACTGGCTTGCCTAGCTTCACTAGTTCTTCTGCCAGACGCTGCTGCGGCGCTGGAATGCTAATGTCCATCCGTGACGCAGCTTCACCGGTCATTTCGCTATGTTCGCCAAGTGCAAGTACGATCACATCCGCTGCACGCGCCGTTTTCACCGCTTGCTCGATTCCACCCGGAATTGCTTCATTCACGCCACTGCCCTGCGCATAAAGCAGTGTCGTATCTGCAATACCTTTCGCTTGTAGACCTTCACGCAGTGTAACGGTCTCCTCTTTGTAACGAGAAAACTGCCATGTGCCCAGCATATCTTTACTATCTGCAAAAGGACCGATCAGCGCAACCGTCATATCACCCTGTAACAGACCTTCCTGCGGCAGTGGCAAAATACGGCGTTCATTTTTCAGCAGTACGATTGAGCGGCGCGCCAGCTCCAGACTTGCTTGCAAATGCTCGGCGTTAAAATGATATTCCACTTCTTTTTCCGGACGAATATAACGGAATGGGTCATCCATCAGACCGATCTCGTATTTGTACGTCAAAATACGGCGAACCGCCTCATCGATCTGTTCGATCTGTATTTTACCTTCAGCAACAAGCGCTGGTAAATGCTGCTCATACAGCTGTGTGACCATCTCGATATCCATGCTCGCATCCAGCGACAGACGTGCAGCTTCTTTACGATCACGCGCGGCACCATGCACATAGATTTCATCGATCGCGCCATAATCCGAGATCAACATGCCGTCAAAACCAAGCTCTTTACGCAGCAGATCGTTCAGGATAAAACGATTCCCGGCAATCGGAATTCCATTGTAAAAGTTAAATGCGTTCATAACTGAAGCTGAACCTGCTTCCAATCCCGCCTGGAATGGCGGCAAATAAATATTGCGTAGCATCCATTCGGAAATATCGACTGTATTGTAATCCCGTCCGGCTTCAGAAGCACCATAAGCGACAAAGTGCTTTAAGCAGGCGATCAATGTTTCTTCATTAAAGAGGTTGTCTCCCTGAAAACCTTCTACCTGTGCTTTTGCAATCAGCGAGCCGAGATACGGGTCTTCTCCTGCACCTTCCATTACGCGTCCCCAGCGTGCATCACGGCTAATATCGACCATCGGTCCGTGATTGTACGTAATACCGGAAGCGGTTGCTTCACGCGCAGCGATAACACAGGCTTCACGAATCTGCTCCATATTCCAGCTGCTCGCCCAGGCGAGTGGAATTGGGAAAATCGTCTGGTAGCCGTGAATCACATCGGCATTGAAAAATAGCGGAACACCGAGGCGAGACTGCTCGACAGCGAGCTTTTGCAATTCAAATGTACGGTGACTATTAAAAGCACCAAGAATCGAGCCTACGCGTCCTTCGCGCACAAGCACATCGGTTGGCCCTGCTTCGATATCCGCGCCAAATGAAAACTCGGAATCTGCACATTGACTCATCTGTCCGATCTTTTCTTCCAATGTCATTTGTGAAAGCAGCTCTTCGACAGATTGCCGAATATTGTCCTCGCTTCGTTTGGTGACGCCTGTTTTACGATAAGGTGCAACGAGTGCAGCCAGTGTATCTGTATCTTGATGGTGAATATTGGACATGTAAACGACCTCATTTCAAATGTAGTACGCAATCCGCTAGTCTATTAATAAGTAGCTTAGAAGCTGATGAGCAGATTGGTGTGAGTGATATAGTACTAATGTAGGCGTTTACGCAATCGATTTATGGTCTTATTCCTTATTTTTTGGTAAAATAACAGAATAAAAATGGAGCCTATTTTTCAATGTATTCTTTTGTTCTATATTAAATACATAAAAAGTAAATAAATAGAAAAGGAGCATGTTACAAACATGGACTTCATTAGATTAAGTATCCTTATTTTTATCGTTCTATACCTATTCATGATCCCTATATTTTTTCGTTTACGGGATAAAGAAGATCATAGTCTGTCGGTAGCTATGAGCTTATTCGTCATGGCTGCACTGGCTCTTATTCCAACCGCAGTATTGGTAGCAATAATTATGATCGGTTATTTATTCATGGATATAGTATCGATTACGCCATTTATTCAATTTTCCAGTCATTGGGATACAGTGGTGTATGTGATTGCATTATTAATCATACTTTCTGTAGGAGAACTCGTTATCATTCCGATTGCCAAATCCTTGCTAACGCTCGTCCTTCGGCATCCACTTTCCAAATGGATCGGCGATCTAGTCACCATTGTAATAAATACGTTACTCATATCCATCATTTCAGAGCTGTTACCTGGTGTGACAATACAAGGAATTGAAGTCGCACTAGGTATGGCATTGGTATATCAATGTATGGAATGGATGGTAGACATCCGAACGGCTAAGCAATCTGCAAAATCCAAATAAATACATAAATAAGCGACGAGCATCACACATATAGGCTAGCTAATTAAAATGAAGAATAGATCGGATTCCATTCTACTAACACATCAAAGTTATCGGCTCGGTCCGCTTACGCTATGCACACTTAACTGTTCCAAATCGATCTCCACGGTAAAATCAAAAAACTGCTCGCTAAACCCTTCCATCCAATCTTCCGGAACATCTTCTGAATAAAACCAGAACACGAGCAGTTTCGTTCCATCGGAAAAATGTTGTTCTGAACAATTGATAGAACAGAGTGATAGATCAATATGCAATGGAGGCGACCAGCGTGTAGCTATTTCAACCAGTTTATTCGCTCGCTGCTGTGCAGCTTCTACAGCTAATAGCAGATAAAGTGCATCATCTGCTCCTACCAGCTGCTCTGCAAGCGCATCTTCTTGCTCTGTATGTAAAGCCTTTAGTAATGCAGGTACATACTGACGATCAACCTTAAATAGGCTGCGGTTAAATGGTATCTTTGTTTGCTGTCCATTATTCGCTGAATTCATCTCATCTGACCTCCGTTTGCTAATATAGATGTTATTAGGATGATTATACGATCCATTGAAAGGCATGGTTGATCCATCCATAGTATACCTAAGCTCCAGCCCCGTCTATGATAGATCAGATGTGATGCAAGTCCGTTGAGGTGGATGGATGTCGGATGAACATCCAAAAATCTCCATTTAGAATCCCAATCCAATCAAACTATCCATATCGAGAGTTGCCTATTCAAGATAAAACACTACGTCTCACCATGTATTTTAATATAGATACCATTTCACATCGTAAAGGAGCTGATTCGTATGCCGAATGTTACACCTGATTCAATTCAACTCATTATGAACATGATATATACCGAATTTCAAATGACGCTGTACTGGATGGATGCGAGTGGGCAATTAGTAGATGAGCAGCCTTTGCGCGGATTCAATCCCGTTTATGATCATAAAGGTCAGACCCTTGCTCTGCTGGCGCAACATCTGAATGGGAATTATCCGGTTGTGCAGGCAACGAATGTGCTGGAGCAGTATTTGACCGTACCGTTATGGGATGGAGATACGTATACAGGGGCACTCCTTGCAGGGCCTTTCTTTCATGCGATTGTACCGGATGAGCTGATCAGCGGCATTATTCGCGATTATCAACTATCGTTCCGACAGCAGGATGCGATTCGTCAGTTTTATGCGGGAATTCCGCTCATCTCTAAAGAACGCATCTACAATGCGGCGGCGATGATTCATTATATGTTGTACCAGGAACCACTTGATCTCGCCGAGGTGATTCAGCACAATTTGCACATTCATATTGAGCCGGATGCGCAGAAGACTATCGTCTCTTCTCCGTATGAGGAAGAAGCCTATATTGCACCAGCGAGCTATCATCGCAATCCGGAGATGGAGCAAATTTTCCTGCAATATATACGTGAAGGACGTAAAGAAGATCTGGTACGCTGGGAAATTGGCTTTCCGACAGAAAAACTGGGTGTATTATCGAAAAAGAGTCTGCTTCGCAGCGAAAAAAATCTGGCAATCTGTTCGATTACACTGGCAACTCGCGCGGCAATGGCGGGCGGTGTGAATGCGGAAATTGGCTATACGCTGAGTGACTTTTACATTCAAGCCGTTGAAGAATGTCAAAATCCCGGTGAAGTGCAGGCTATGCTACGCCGTTGTTACAACGACTTTGTCGATCGTGTACTGGAAAGCCAGCAAAAGCGTTATTCCAGAGAGGTCAATCTGTGTCGGAACTATATTTTCCATCATCTGTACGAACCGATCCAGCTTGAACATTTATCTGAACTTACCGGCTTAAATGGCGATTATGTATCCAAACGTTTCAAAAATGAGACCGGTCTGTCTCCTATTCACTTTATCCAATACTACCGCGTTCAAGAAGCCAAACGCCTGATGTCCAGTACGACTCATTCCCTGTCCGCTATCGCTACGATGCTGCAATTTCACGATCAAAGTTATTTTACTAAAATCTTTAAAGCGCATACTACTCAAACACCGAAGCAATATCAGTCTGCCGCTAGTGGCGGTAATTTGCCGCTGGCACGGGTTTAGGGTTTAGGGTTTAGGGTTTAGGGTTTAGGATAAAAATTAGGTATGAATGAAAATTATCACGAATCAACATATTTCATATACATCGGTAAATGAGATTAAATTGAAATATAGCTACTGCTTTTTTCAGTGATGACGCCTTGTATCGATTCGTAGTAATATTTAACATTTAATCCTTTATTCCACTACTCGGGTGCGAACCCCAAGCTCACATAAAATCCCTGGGAGGTTCGCGCCCCTTGCTATATAAGGGATTTCAGCGTTTTTATTGTATTTTGTCACCTTTTCCGCTACTCTAAAAAAGAGGTTCGCACTTTTGGGCTTGAAATGCCTTGCTCTGTAAGGGCTGAAAGTGCCTACAGTCGCTCTCCGTGCGAGAGCGTGGATTGAAACGGATTGAACACGTATGCAGGATTATCCAGATCATCAAGTCGCTCTCCGTGCGAGAGCGTGGATTGAAACCGAATTGAGTTGTCCGCTCTGTTCCGACACGCACGGTCGCTCTCCGTGCGAGAGCGTGGATTGAAACAAGGACGGCGGTTACTCATTCATGGTGATGAGCATGTCGCTCTCCGTGCGAGAGCGTGGATTGAAACTCATTATTGTAATGATGAGAAGAAAATGAGTGTTGGTCGCTCTCCGTGCGAGAGCGTGGATTGAAACCTAGCCGCTCGTGCTCATAATTTTAAAGCTCACCGTGTCGCTCTCCGTGCGAGAGCGTGGATTGAAACTTCTTGTGTTAATCCTTCGATCCAAAAGGACATCGTCGCTCTCCGTGCGAGAGCGTGGATTGAAACAGAAAGGCTTTGCCGAGTGCATGCGAGTGCTTAAATCGTCGCTCTCCGTGCGAGAGCGTGGATTGAAACGAGCCTATTGCTGACGACAACCCCGATGCCATCGCCGTCGCTCTCCGTGCGAGAGCGTGGATTGAAACTGTTTATAATCCATGCTGTCTCCTCTCTGGTACTGTCGCTCTCCGTGCGAGAGCGTGGATTGAAACTCTGTATCCAGTCCGAGCATTTGGAAAGCTGTATTTGTGTCGCTCTCCGTGCGAGAGCGTGGATTGAAACATTATTCCATTCCAGAACGCCGCCGAACGCCTCGACAAGTCGCTCTCCGTGCGAGAGCGTGGATTGAAACCTCGTCTACGTTGTCCACACCGACGTGTGCAGTCATGGTCGCTCTCCGTGCGAGAGCGTGGATTGAAACTAAAAAGGATACGCCCAGCGGCGGTATGGGGCGCGGTCGCTCTCCGTGCGAGAGCGTGGATTGAAACAGATACTGTCCTTGTTGCGGTCCCAGCGTAATTTCGCGTCGCTCTCCGTGCGAGAGCGTGGATTGAAACTATGTCATCACTCAGCCACATGTCCGGAAAAGAAAGTCGCTCTCCGTGCGAAAGCGCGGATTGAAACTTTTTTATCTGTCATAGTTACCTCCGATTAATCGCCGTCGCTCTCCGTGCGAGAGCACAAGACAAAGTAATAAACAGTTAAAATCGAATATTCCTTTCACGTGCATTATTTATCTAGCACATATGCTGGATAAGCACAGAACGGAGGAAAGCAAATAAGGGCAAAGAACGACTTTGGCGTATGGAATCTACATTGACTTCTCATTCGTAGATTTCATACGCCACCGGAGTTCGTGCCCTTATTGCTTTTCAGAGTGGATGCACCCCATATACACTTTATTTTACAAGCAACTGCATTTTATCTTACGGTAAGTTTGCATCATCCCCCATCCTTAACCCAAATACAAAAAGCCAGCACCCTCCCAAAGGAGAATGCCAGCTTCCACTTTATTCCATCTACTATCCCTGCACAGGCTTAATCTTCCAAATCTCTGACGCATACTGTTGAATCGTACCATCACTGGAAAACTTACCGGAATGTGCGATATTGTGAATCGATTTTTTCAGCCATGCCTTTTGATTCCGATACGCCGCCTCAATCTGTACATGCGACTCAGCATACGAATCGAAATCTTTGAGCATGAAATATTCATCATTGCCATCAATCAGCGACTGATACAGCGATGCAAATTCATACGTATTTGATGCAAAAGGTCCCGGTGTAACGAGCTGATCTACGACTTCTTTAATGCGTGGATCACTGTTATACACATCGCGAGCCGAGTAGCCGCCATGCTGGTAATAGTCCATCACTTCATCTGCGTTCAGACCGAAAATGAACATATTATCATCGCCCAGCATGTCATACATCTCCACGTTGGCGCCATCCATCGTCCCAATCGTCAGCGCACCGTTCATCATCAGCTTCATATTCCCTGTACCGGAAGCTTCTTTACTCGCGGTCGAGATTTGTTCACTAATGTCCGCAGCAGGAATGATTTTCTCTGCCAGTGAGACCGAGTAGTTTTCCAGGAAAAACACATTCAGCTTATCTTTCACATCCGGATCGTTGTTCACGACGCTGGCTACACGATTGATGAGCTTGATTGTATTTTTCGCCAGATAATAACCCGGCGCTGCCTTTGCACCAAAAATAAATGTACGTGGCACCATGCTCACGGATGGCATCGATTTGATCTGATTGTACAAATACATCACATGCAGGATATTGAGCAACTGACGCTTATACGCATGCAGACGTTTGATCTGTACATCGAAGATCGAATCGGTATTTACGGTGACATCGTACTTTTGCTCAATATAGTGTGCGAGCCGCTGTTTATTATGCTGCTTGATCGCAGCGATTTTGCTCTGGAATGCAGCGTCCTCGCTATATTTCAAAATACCGACCAGCTCTTTCGGATGCGTCTTCCAGCGTGAACCAATCGATTCGGTGATCAGATCGTTTAGCTCTGGATTGGCATGCATCAGCCAGCGGCGATGGGTAATGCCGTTCGTTTTGTTGTTAAACCGCTCTGGATACAGTTCATAAAAGTTACGCATTTCGCGTTCTTTTAAAATATCTGTATGCAGCGCAGCTACGCCGTTAATGCTATAGCTACCCGCGATTGCCAAATGAGCCATTTTGACCTGATCATCGAAAATGATCGCCATATGTGCCACTCGCTCTGGATCATTCGGATACTTTTCCATAAGCAGCTTGCAAAAACGTTTGTTGATCTCGTCGATCACCATATATACGCGTGGGATCAGATCACGAATCATTTGAGCTGGCCACTTCTCCAGCGCTTCGCTCAAGATCGTATGATTCGTATATGATACGGTACGGCATACGATATTCCATGCTTTATCCCATGCATAGCCTTTTTCATCGACTAGAATACGCATAAGTTCTGGAATAACGAGTGTCGGATGCGTATCATTAATATGAATCGCAATCTTATTTGGCAAATGATCATAGCTCAGATTGAGCTTATCATACGTGCGCAGAATACTTTGCAGACCCGCCGAGCAAAGGAAATATTGCTGCTTTAATCGCAATAAACGACCTTCATAATGGCTATCATCTGGATACAGGAACTCGGAAATCGACTCTACCGAGCGATTGTAATTCAGATAGCTGTAATAGTTACCTGAACCGCCCAGATTGCGGTTCGCCATTTCCGGCATCGGCTCTGCACTCCACAGACGTAACGTATTCACATGAGAATCCGTCTGATTGCCCCGATAGCCGATTACCGGCACATCATATGGAATCGCCCAGACCGCTTCATAGTCACGCAGGGAGAAATGCAGCTCGCCATTCTCTTCACCTGTTTCGACATAGCCGCCAAAACGAACTTCAACTTTACGATCGGCGCGGCGAACTTCCCATTCAAACCCTTTTTGCAGCCAATCGTCCGGTAGTTCGACCTGATTGCCGTCGACGATCTTTTGTTCAAACAAGCCATAGCGGTAACGAATACCGCAGCCATGTCCGGCATAACCGAGTGAAGCGAGCGAATCGAGAAAACAAGCTGCCAGACGGCCCAGACCGCCATTACCAAGACCCGCATCGGCTTCCTGCTCCTCAATCTCATCCAGTGCAATGCCCAGATCAGCCAGACCGTCCTTTACAATATCGAACAGCCCCATATTGAGCAAATTGTTGCCAAGTAGACGACCAATCAGAAATTCCAGTGACAAATAATAAACTTGCTTTTCTGCATCCTGACGAAGCTCATGATTCGTAGAGGCCCATTCACTACCGGCGAATTCACGCATCATCCGGCTAAGAATGGTGTAGACATCCTCAGACGATACTTCTTCCAGTGGCTTACCGAGCTTGGAAACGACATTATGTTGAAACACCTGTTTAAATTCTTCTTTAGTATTGAACAAAAGGCTATTCCTCCTGCAGTCAGATTATCAACTTAGAGAGAGGTGCTTTTAGCTGTAACATAGGGGTGTTTGTTATCACCGATCAGCGTACGATTATGGGAAATCTGTACGTCTTTATCGAGGATAACATTTTCCAGCACGGCTCCAGCTTCAATGGTGCACTTCTGTAAAATGATGGAATTGACGACACGAGCGCCTTTTTCCACTTTGACTCCACGGAACAGAATACTATTCTCCACTTCACCGCCAAGTACACAACCGTTGGCAACGAGTGAATTGCTCACTTTCGCGCCTTCCAGGTATTTGGCAGGGGCTTCGTATTTGATTTTCGTTTGAACTGGATTTTCACGGAACAGCTGCTGGTAATTGTCCGGGCAGAGCAGATCCATGCTATTGCTATAATAGCTCTCGACCGAGTTGATCACTGCATTGTAGCCTGTGTATTCATAACCAGCAATTTTGAGACCGTTCGGATTGCTCTGGATTACATCGCGGAAGAAATAGCTTTTACCGTGCGCGATGCAGTAATTGACCTGCTCCAGATACAGCTCTTTGCTCATAATAAACGTTTCCACATAAATATTGTTGTGGGTACGATCTTGATGAATATCGGTGACAAAACCGTCCGCATCCACTTCAACACGGCGGCAAGCTCCATGCTCTGGACGCAGTTCGTCTACCTTTTTGTATACAACCGTAATGTCCGCGCCTCTTTCCAGATGATACGCGTATACGTCTTTGTAATCGATCTTGTTCACATGCTGTGTTCCGGTATGCACGACCACATCGCCGCTACTGCGATAGAAAAAGTCCATATTGTTATGAATATGTTGCAGATCGCCCAGTGATGTATCGGTCGGATCATGCCAGTCTGGAGGCAAAATGAACAGTCCGCCACGCTTGCGATCCATATCCCACGGACGGCCTTCGCCCAGATGATCCATTAACGAACGATATTTGCGACGAACAAACAAAGCGATATCGCCCACTTCTCCGTACATCATATTAGAAAGTGCAAAGTCAATTAACCGGTAACGACCGGCAAAAGGGACGGCTGCGCCGCAACGAAAATAGGTCAGTTCCTTGAGTTGATCCAGTTCATGATCGAGATTGATTACACCTACAAATCCTTTCATTCCTGTCACCGTCCCTCTGTTATGATTCGCTCGTTACGAGCATGATTTCATCTTGTTCGGTATGTCCAACACCAATCTGTGCACCATCTTCAATAACCATACCTTCATTCACAATCGCGCGATGAATACGTACATTTTTGCCAATTTTAGCGCCTGGCATAATGACGGAATCGGTAATTTGGCTACCTTCTCCTACTTCAACATTGAAGAAGAGTACCGAACGCTCCACATTGCCATGTACCATGCAGCCTTCATTGACAATACTATTTTGCACGATTGCAGACGGCGCGATATAGGCAGCAGGCTGGTTCGGGCTACGCGTGAAAATGCGCCAGTTCGAATCGTTCAGATCGAGCAGCGGATCTTCGGATAACATATCCATATTCGCTTCCCACAAGCTTTGAATGGTACCGACATCGCGCCAGTATCCTTCAAATGGATACGCATAAAGCACTTTGTCATCATTCAGCAGCAGAGGGATCAAGTCTTTACCAAAATCATAAGAGGATGCTGGGTTGTCTTCATCCTTAATCAGATATGATTTGAGCACATCCCATTTGAACAAATATACACCCATCGAAGCCAGTGTACTTTTCGGCTGAGCAGGCTTTTCATCAAACTCATAAATTTTCAAATCATCATCGGTATTAAGCATACCGAAGCGGGATGCTTCTTCCAGCGTGACATTCACAACGGAAATGGTGCAATCGGCATTTTTTTCTTTGTGGTAATCGACCATCTTTTGATAGTCCATTTTGTAAATGTGGTCACCGGAGAGGATCAATACGTGCTCGGGGTCAAAGCTTTCGATAAATTTGAGGTTACGATAGATAGCATCTGCGGTACCTTGATACCAGCTACTACCTTCCTGGCGTTCATGTGGAGGCAGGACGAACACACCGCCATTTTTACGGTCCATGTCCCAATCGTTACCCACGCCTATGTATGCGTGCAAGACGGTCGGCTCATACTGTGTCAGAACGCCCACAGTATCGATGCGCGAATTGGCGCAATTGCTAAGTGGAAAATCGATAATACGATATGTGCCGCCAAAAAAGACAGCGGGCTTTGCCAGTGCTCTGGTCAGATCTTTCAATCGCTTGCCCTGTCCTCCGGCAAGCAGCATAGCAACAACTTCTTTTTTACTCATGGAAAAGCCTCCTTCGTGTAAGTTGAATATGCATTACGCGAAATTTAATAACGTGGAGAGACTAAAAAATAGAACTATGCTTGAAACTATTCTTGCACTGATCAAGCGGAGACTTTCCCCATGCGCATCGGCCCTTAAGGCGTCTGTACCGTTCACCGGCTATTCATGTTAAGTTTTCTTGAAAACGAATGCCGGTGATATTTTGTGCCCGGCACGCTTCTGCAAATTCAGCAGATGCGACAATAAGGCTGATATCCTCGTTGGATCGTACAAGTCCATGTCCATCCAAAGCATGAGGACGGAAAATGGTCGATATGAAATGAGGCGGACTGCCATGCACACCAGGCAATAGCGGTACGTAGACCGACTCCTCCATATCCAGACAATCGATGACCGTCGTAATATTCGGCACCTGGAAGCCACGCAGCGGCTCGCCATTCACCAACACTTCGGCATCAATCAATTGCACATCATGAGGTGCATACTGGCGAATAAGCGCAGATAGCCGCGGTCCGATGAGATCAGGACCATCTGTCATAAACCAGTCAAATAACAGCAGCCGATCCAGATCAATCTCACCTTGCAAATGAAAACGAGGTGCTTTGGCCCACTCGCGCTGCGGAGTACCCTTTTTAAAGCTAAGATGGTCTGGCGATTCATTGAAGTTGTACTTGAACCAATAGCGGTCTGGATAAATGTCCGCCGGCAGCAGGAGATAACACATAGATCACTCATCCTTTCACACTTTCGCAGCATCCAGTCCGGCTCGAACAAGGCAAATGCTCACCCTGTTCTTCCATTCTGTTCGCTATAAACCTGCTGTATTTCCAATTCGACACAGGAGGGGCAATTTCCTTCTACAGATGCTTAACAATCTGAACGATTTTGTACAAAATATAAAAGCAGCCCTGTCTGCTCCGGCATTGCTTATATACCCGATTCTGGATGTAATGTCACTTTTTACAAACATTTTTATTCAGTTACCGCTTACATTCATGTGGAGATGCGGAAAGGATAAACGTTAATGTATCGTTCTATTTCAAATAGGATGACGCTAACTCACAAATATGACGATTACGCTCGGTAATTTCGCTACGGCGTGGCATCGGCTCCCAGCGACTCACATCGTCTAGCCAGGTGTCTGGTAAAGACACGGGACTTTCCTGCTGCCAGCGTGTTAACCATTCAGAAGGCAGGTCGAGCAGCGGATGATGATCAATTTCGTGAAGCAGAGCATGCTGGCTCATCTCCAGCCATAACAAAGACCAGGCACGTGGTACGACTCGCCATATATCATAGCCACCACCCCCAAGTGCAACCCAGCGTCCATTGCAAAAATCATGTGCCGCTCTATGAATGAGCTTCGGCATCTCCCGATAAATACGCATCGAACAATGAATATGCGATAGCGGATCAAGCGCATGTGCATCACAACCATGCTGACTCACAATCACATCCGGCCTTGCGCATTCCAGCACCTTTTGTAGCACATTACTAAAGCATTCCAGCCATGAATCGTCCTCTGTATACGGCTCTACCGGCACATTGATCGTACAACCAAAACCTTCGCCTTCCCCACGCTCTTCGACACGACCTGTACCTGGAAATAAAAATTTACCAGTCTCGTGAATTGAATAGGTAAACACGTTCGGATCGGTGTAAAAACTCATCTCTACCCCATCACCATGATGCACATCGGTATCGATATACAGCACTTTGGCTCCATACTGATCACGGATATGACGAATCGCGATGGAGGCATCGTTATAAATGCAAAAGCCGGCTCCCTTTTGTGGCAAAGCGTGATGCAGTCCACCGCCCAGATGTAGCGCATGCTGAGCCTTTCCACTCATCACCAGTTCAGCTGCATGTACCGAACCGGCTGCAATCGCCGCTGCGCTATGATGCATGCCTTCAAAAAATGGAGTTTCGTCATCATCCAGACCGTATTGCCCTGCCTGACTAATATACGGCTCAGCTGGACAACTCACGCTGAGCTGCTTTACCGTTTCAATATAGGCGGGAATGTGTACACGCTGTAATAATTGTTCATCCAGTGAATTTGGCGGGATATGAATCGCTTCCTTCGGTAAAGCCTGCACCTGCTCCAGCAGCTCCATCGTCATCACCAAGCGGCGCTGATCAAACGGATGATCCCGGCGAAATACATAATTGAGACTGTCCGGATGATATACATAAGCTGCCTGTAGCATCGTATCCATTGCCTCCTTTGCCCTATAAATCAATACATGAATCGCTGTCGAAACCGTAAGCGGTCAAATGCTTCTACCGATGATTGTGGCACCCCTCTGCCTACACGCACCATCAGACAATTCGCCGGATGTGAGCATATTTCTGGATCATCGGTTGCAAACCAGACCATATCGACATTTTTCATTAGCTTTTCCATCATTTTGCGATAATCCCATACACTGAGTCCGGTGCTTTCCAGATCCCAGTGCCAATAATATTCCGTTGTAAATACAATCACATTATCAAGCTGCTGCCCTTGAAAAGCGAGTTGGATTAGCTTTTTGGCAAGCCCCAAGCCACGGTAGTCATTGGCAATCTCTACCGCCCCCAGTTCAACGAGATCCTCCATATTGCCTTCCGACCAGCGCTCATACTCATCTGGATAATGGAAAGTCACATAACCTACAATCTGATCTCCATCCGTCGCCATAATGATCCGCCCTTCCGGCAGATCGGCAATCTCCACTAGCGCTTCATGCTGCTCTGCCGGACGCCGAAAAGCATCCAACTGCGGATGCATATGACAGGCTGCCACCCGCTGCGGCGACACCGGCCCTTCCAGCACCAATTCCCCTTTTCCGTCTGTACGTTGAAGTATTTCCGTTTGCTTCATCTTAATATGTTCCATACGGGTTCCTTTCCTGAACGTTATGATAACGCTTACGGCAAAGGTGCCTGATTTGATTATAGCCGATTTTACAGGAATTGCATGCAGCTCAAAAACGTGTGGTGTTCAGGGTAAAGATTATAATTGTATATTGTACGTTCAGGCGATTCAGCAATATTCCTATCGTCAAAGAAGTCATTTCAACAAGTTGCATATTTTGCGCTAAGCGCTGTTGATTTCTCTTGATTTCTCTCGGTTCATCTTAATTTCTCTTAATTGCTCTTAATTTCTATTAGTTTCTGTTGATTTCTCTTAATCGCTGTCGCTACAATTACTGATTTTAAGATTGACTATTATACAGCGTAATACCGCATCATGCTCTATCAAAGTGTTCTAAAAAGAAAAACCTCCGCTTTGCCATACTCATAAGAGTTAAATAGCATTGCAGAGGTTTTTAAACGACTGTGATGTTTCAATTAAAATCGATTACGGAATAAGCTTTAAGTGTAGGTCATACAATGACAAGTAACTGTACCCAGATACTTTATAAATTCTAATTCGCCATTCGCATTACAAAATGTATTCAGATCTTTGAATCTAATTCACTGTTTTGCATGTATTGCACTGCATTTATTTTAGTGCATGTATGGCACTACATTTACTTCCCGACATTCACCCTACTACAGCACACCAACAATCAATTTTCCGCTGCTGCCGCCCCAGTCGCTCGTCCACTCGCCTGCGCACGCGTAGAGCGCCCAACATTAATCCGCCCCACCACATACTGTCCAAACGGCACCACATGATTAAACACCCAGATCGTCGCCATACAGCAGGCAATCCCCACGACAAACAACAGCGGAATTTCCAAATAACCAAGCTGTATGCCAAAGCGCTCCACCGCACGATCCATCATATCAAGGAAAAACCAGTGCACCAGATAAATACCAAACGAATACTGACTAATGAGCGTAACGATCGGCGGTATACGCTTCACGCCGCGGAACGACAAGAACAATAGCAAAATCATCACAACCGTAAACCCAATCATATCGACACGCTTCGAACCAAAGCCAAAGCTTGAAAAAGCATTATTGTACACGATCAAACCAGCCGTTAGCGGCAATGCAGCTACAATCCACCATTTATACCGCTCCAGCCCACGCAGGAAACGCTGATAATTACGTCCGCAATAATAAGCAAGCGAGAAGTAAAACAGCCAGCCTGTAAATGGCATCCAGTACCCGCGCTCCCATATGTAAGCTGCCAGTTGACCATCCGGCGGTGGCACCAGATTGAAAAACCCAAGATACACGACCGTCACTACAAACGATACGCCCAGTACAACTGCTGGTCGAAACCGATCAATGTACTTCGCATACAATTGATGCAGCACATAAAATTGAAAAATAACGAGCACAAACCAGCCATGATACGCACCAAGCAGATTGTATACGACTAACTTCGGAATCGACCAATCTTTAGTCAAGCCCGATATAATCGCATAAAAGACCGCCATACATGCAAATGGAATGAGCAAAAAGCGAATCCTTTTCATATAAAAGCCATTCGGCAAACTTTTTGGATATGAATACGCCAAAATCAACGCTGAAATAAACACAAATGTAGATGTACCAAACGACAATAAGCCCGCCAGTGACCACAGTCCGAACTCTACCGCCCCATCGGTGCTCTCACCTGTAGAAAATTTGATCGAGTGCAGCAGAACGACACTCAGACAGGCAATGACACGAATGATCGACACTTCATCAATCGTTTGCCTCGGTTTTGCAGGAATAGATGGACGACTCATAACGTTATACACCCCTCTTTATAAATTAGATTCTATTCGATTACATATCATTCTTAGTATGAGCCTCATCCTCTCTACGCCTTATTTGTTCAATGACAGATCGACCGAGTTGTTCAGGAACATTCATCAGGCGGTATACCAATCTTGATTTACGTCGATATTTGTAAATTTCGATAGTATAGACGCTTAATTACCTAAAAAGTTTCGCGATATGAATAACTTTTGTAATATTATGTATGTTAATACTCGAAAATTCAACACTTTTTCGCATCGAGATTTGGATAAACGGCCAGAAAGAATTTGAACATTTTGTGAAATGGTAGTATCTTAAAATGTAAGCGCTATATATGGAAGTGGTTACGACACTTTAAATCATGTGGAGGTCATTATGGGAAAAGACACGATCGAAATCATTGCTGCCGAAGCCAAACAAGCCAATATGATGGATTATGAGCAAGCCCGTAAGGAATTTGACTGGTCTGATGTTGAACAACGATTTAGCTGGCATAAAACCGGGAAACTGAATCTTGCTTATGAAGCTATTGATCGTCACGCCACTTCCGCGTTGAAGGATAAAATTGCCCTTCACTACAGCGATCCTCAGCGTGATGAAAGTTATACATTTGAGCAATTACGCCGTGAGTCCAATAAGGCGGCCAATATGCTGCGCAAGCTTGGAATTGGCAAAGGAGATCGCGTGTTTATTTTTATGCCACGCACACCTGAACTGTATTTCACCCTGCTCGGCATTATTAAAATTGGCGCGATTGCTGGTCCTCTCTTCGAAGCTTTTATGGAGACCGCTGTACGTGATCGTTTACAAGATAGCGGTGCGGTCGCGATTGTAACGACCCCTAAACTTGTTGGACGTGTGCCGGAAGCCGAGCTGCCTGAGCTAAAACATATTATCGTCTATGGCGATGAGTCTGAACTGGCTGAACATCATATCCATCTCGGTCATGCGATGGCTGAAGCTTCAGATGAAGCTGAGATCGAATGGGTCGATGGTGAAGATGGTCTTATTCTGCACTATACATCCGGTTCGACTGGTAAGCCTAAAGGCGTGTATCATGTGCATCGTGCGATGCTACAACATGAATATACCGGACGGATTGTACTCGATCTGCAACCGGACGATGTATACTGGTGCACCGCCGATCCAGGCTGGGTAACCGGTACATCGTATGGTATTTTTGCTCCCTGGCTAAATGGTGCAACGAATGTGATTCGTGGCGGTCGCTTTAGTCCGCAGGATTGGTACGAGACGATTCAACGCTACAACGTAACCGTATGGTATAGCGCACCAACCGCCTTTCGTATGCTGATGGGTGCAGGTGATGAAGCGGTGCAGCAATATGATCTGTCCTCGCTCCGCCATGTGCTGAGCGTTGGTGAGCCGCTTAATCCCGAAGTGATTCGCTGGGGCTATCGCGTGTACAAGCAGCGTATCCATGATACATGGTGGATGACGGAAACCGGGGCACAGCTTATTTGTAACTATCCACGTATGGATATGCGTCCAGGCTCGATGGGGCGTCCATTGCCTGGCATTGAAGCAGCTATTCTGGATGATCAAGGAAATGAATTACCCCCACTGCGTATGGGCAATCTCGCTATTAAAACACCGTGGCCGTCGATCATGCGCAAAATTTGGAATAACCCAGCCAAATACGAAGAGTATATGCGAATCGATGGCTGGTATATTTCCGGTGATTCTGCCTATATGGATGAAGATGGTTACTTCTGGTTTCAGGGCCGCATTGACGATGTGATCAACACCTCTGGCGAACGTGTAGGTCCATTTGAGGTCGAGAGTAAATTGGTTGAACATCCAGCCGTTGCGGAAGCAGGGGTAATCGGGAAGCCTGATCCAGTGCGCGGTGAGGTGATCAAAGCGTTTATCTCGCTGCGTGAAGGTTATGAAGCGTCTGACGAGCTGAAGCAGGAAATTACCCGTTTTGTCAAAGAAGGATTGTCCGCTCACGCTGCACCACGTGAGATTGAATTTAAAGACAAGTTGCCGAAGACACGAAGTGGTAAAATTATGCGGCGTGTGTTGAAAGCATGGGAACTGGAATTGCCGACAGGCGATCTGTCCACATTGGAAGATTAATCCTTCCTGTCATGATGGGTAAACCGGTATCCCTTTCTGCTTATGCGATTCCTGTGATTTATGGTCATATGGATACGTACACGTCTGACGAATGCCCCACTGTTTCGCGGTCTATCTTCTTTCTATTATTGATTTAATTGAACTATTGATTTATTTCAATGATTTGCAATACGCTGCTATGCCGCTATGTCTCCATTTTGACAGTTTAGTATTCAACCTATAAACACACAGACACGCAAAAAAGGCTGTACACCTGTCGTAAACCTGACAGAGGTACAGCCTTTTCTTTATATGAATGTATGATATGAATGTATGATGTACATGTACACATAAACGGTGATCGCGTACATTGTTTATCTATAGCACAAGTAGCATTATACTTACGCTACATTCGTTATGCTTTCGCTACTCAATAAAAACTTAAAAAACACTTCATAAAAGGTGAATTTTCAATAATAGACTTGAATAGACTTGAATAGACTTGAATAGACTTGAATAGATTTAGTATACGCTTTTGCAGACGTTTCTGCTTTTACAGACGTTTCTGCTTTTCCAGCTGCTGTCCTAGCTCCATCAGACGTTCCATTTGCACCGGCTTGGACAATACACCGTTCATACCAGCTTCGACAATATGATCATGGTTATCTTTGAACACATTGGCGGTAATCGCAATGATCGGAATGTCTTTGTTTTGGATCGTTTTGGAATGGCGGATCGCATAGGTCGATTCCAGTCCATCCATGACTGGCATATGAATGTCCATCAGTATCAGATCATAAGAATCATCTTGCTCTAATAGGCGGATTGCTTCCAGACCGTTGTCCACCGTATCTACGTAGTAACCAAGCTTGTTTAGCATACGCGATGTGATCAGACGACTAATTCGATCATCGTCTGCCAGCAGTACGCTCAGACGTGCGCTCTCCCTGTCAGGCCCATCAGGCGACTTTGGTTGACGGGCGACTGTTTCTGATAGCTTTTTCACCAGTGTGTTTGAATCGCTACGCGGATCAGACATTACTGGATAACGAACAGGAATCGTAAACTCAAACACACTACCTTTGCCCTGTTCACTTTCTAAAGTAATCGTACCTTGCATCAATTCAACAATCTGCTGACTGATCACAAGTCCAAGACCGGTACCGCCGAATTCACGACTTTGTGAATCATCAACCTGACTGAAGCTCTGGAACAGCTTGTCCTGATCTTTGCTGGCAATACCAATGCCGCTATCTTTTACACGGAATCGCAGCTTCAATTCTTCACCTTGATCTTCAAATCCAGTGACCGATACATCTACGGAACCCTGGCGTGTGAATTTGACAGCATTGCCGATCAGATTGTTTAGCACCTGCTTAAGCCGATGCGGATCACCAAATACTCGTTCCGGTACACTATGATCGATATGCAGATTTAAAGCGATTCTTTTCTCCAATGTGAGTGGGCGATGTGCCTTAATCGTCATATCCATCAGCTCATGCAAATTATATTCGATACTCTCCAAATTCATCTTCCCAGCTTCCGCTTTGGAAAAATCGAGAATATCATTGATCAGTGTTAACAATGTCTCGGCACTGTTTTGTACAATCTTCATATTGTCGCGCAGATCTTCTTCCACTTCGTTTAACAGGATCAGTTCGGTCATGCCGATAATCCCATTGAGCGGTGTCCGAATCTCATGGCTAATATTAGCAAGGAAGCGACTTTTCGCAACATTGGCAATCTCTGCCGCATCCTTCGCTTGTAACACCTGAAGCTCTGCTTCTTTGCGCTTCGTAATATCAAACTGAATGCCTACAAAATAATGACATTCACCATTCTGGTCAAAAATCGGGTCCAAATTGACTTCATTCCAGAAAGGAGAACCATCTTTACGATAATTCAGAATCTCAATCGTTGCGGATTCCTGCTTCGCCAGCGCATCGCGAAACGCCTGAACCGTCTCTGGATTCGTGTCTTCTCCCTGTAAAAAGCGACAGTTATAGCCTACTGCCTCCTCACGAGTATAGCCAGTCAGATCCGTAAAATGCCCATTCACAAATACAAGCGGGGAATCCGGCTTGCGTGCGTCTGCAATGGTCACAGATGATTTTAAATTTTGAACTACATACTCCCAGTCAATTGCTGGTGCTTTAGGATCGATATTCATGCTGCCTCCCTGAGTGGGTATAATCAATTGCAGTAAGCAAACGTTATCTTCATAATATCAATAGCATAACATATAAAGGCTGACTTTTACCATGTATAAACCCCCTATACTGCATAAATGCCGCTAACCCTTTCGGCATAAAAAGCCCGTTAGGTATCGCCTATGACACCGAACGGGCACACAAACTATACGATTTTAACGTAATACCCGGCGAGCTGTTACGTAATGATCCTGCCAGTAAGCAAGATCCAGGTTAGAGATTGTAATCCCATTCAAGCTTGGACTATTGTGTACAATCTTATTATCGCCTGCATAAATAGCTACGTGTGTGATCACATTTGGATCACCTGCCGAGAAAAAGAGCAGATCACCTTTTTGCCATTGTCCGCGGTCTACCGCAATCCCTACATCTTTCTGATAGCGTGTTCCCCACGCCAGATCGATGCCTTCCAGCCCGAACACATAACGAGTAAAAGAAGAGCAATCGAACAATGTCGGTGCCTCATTTTTACCGTAGCCGTATTGTGTAATGCCCTGTAAAGCAAGTGCATTCGCAAGGATGCGATCCGCAGAAGCTTCATCTAGCGGCTGACCTGTGGACAGCGTTGGGAAGTTAAAAGCTGGTGCTGGCGGATTGAATGGCTTATCTTCCACCTGATCGACCGTCTGCTGTGGCACCTCAGCTAGAATGGCTGTTTGTGAAGCAGGTAATGTATAGGATACATAATCGGTAGATACATAGCCGGTGACTCCATTTTTATCCTGTATTTTCACCCAGGCTGCCGTTGGCTGTTCCAATGCACTGAAAGTCTCACCTGCCGTAAGTACGCGCAGTACACTGCTAGTCGTATTCGGCTCAGCGCGGAAATTAACGCCCTTTTCCACGATGCCTGTGCCTGGTGCGTTCGGATTGACATTTACCGAAGGAGCGGTATTAGTCGTCACGTCTGTGCTTGTCACTGCTGTGGAAGAAGCGAGTGCTGGTGAAGATATCGTCGTGCTGGAAGAACTGGATGTGCTTTTGCTAGCTGTACTACTGTTAGCTGTATTTGCACTGCCAGAAGACGTCGTGCTGCTTTTACTGCTGGAAGCAGATGAAGCACTGGATGCCGTCGTCAGCGGCTTGTAATCGACGTAAGTAGCCGATACGTAACCTGTCTTTACACCAACCTTGATACGAAGCCAGTGAGGGCTTACTTCGCTTAAAACTTTAATACTTGTACCAGGCTGAAGTGTGCTGTACACGGTACTGTCTGTATTTGGACCCGAACGAAAGTTAACCGGCATATTGATTTTGCCAATCGGAACGGGAGTTACCGCCGCCTGACTAATTTCTGGCACGGAAGTTAACAATACGGCAGCAGTCAGTAGTGTAATGAGCTTTCTTTTCATGGATGTCCTCCTCAGCGGTTCTTTGTCTGTCATGCTGTCTGATCATGAAGTTATGTATACATGGATGGTCATATGAGAAACGATAACGTAATTACATAAATGATAAAGTAATTACACAAATGATAAATGAAGCCGTTATCAACAATACGCTGTGCAGGACTTAAGACGCAGTTCCAATTGTTATTCCATTACTAGCCTTCTAGCAGCAGGAATCACCCGATTGATGCAACAATGATGTGTATCAAAACAAAAAAATGTGGTAAACAAGTCTGCGATCACTAACAAAATGACAAACACGTCATTTTTGTATCACAGTTGCTTACCACATTTATACCACAATGAATCAAACGCTGTCGAATAAAAATTACACGTATTTCATGCTTTTGTTACCTATTGTACATTCAAATATTGCTTAATTGCGTCTACGACCGCTTGTGCCAGCTTTTGCTGGAATTCGTCCGTATACATCAATGCTTCGTCTCCCGCATTGCTGAGGTAGCCTGCTTCAATCAGGACTGCCGGCATAGTCGTTTCACGAGTAACATGCAGGCTCTTGGCATGGATACCACGGTCCGGAAGACCTAGCGCCTGCACCACATGATCATGAATGACTTTCGCAAAGTCAAGGCTCTGCTGACGGGTATAGTAAATCTCGGTTCCACTTGGAGATACTTTAGAAGTCGTGCTATTACCATGAATCGATACAAATACGTCTGCATGCAAATTATTAGCTAGCTTTACCCGATCTGGCAATGTTGGATACGTATCATCACTTCGCGTAAGCACAAAATCAATATTCGGATCTTGCTGTAACAATGCTTGTACTTTGAGTGCAACCGCAAGTGTAAAGTCCTTTTCGTTGCGTTTGTTTAAACTGATCGCACCTGGATCGGTACCGCCATGACCGGGATCAATGACAACGACTTTTTTGCCATTTTGTCCAGGGCCTGAGCCAGGTGTTGGTGTGATCGGTGTGGAGCCATTATCAGTATTTCCCGCTCCATTACTCGAAGGATCTGTACCTGGTGTCGTGGTATCGCCTGATCCAGATGGTACTGTACCGCCCGGTGTATTGGTAGTATCGGTCGTAGCGTTTAGCTCAACCATAACCAAACCTTTAGTATCAGTAATCACTTTGTACTTTTGCGCCTGTGTCAGATCAAGCACGATTCTAACGGTTGAAGGACTGCTGTTAAAGAGTGAGTAACGTACACCTGCCACCTGCGGATACCCTGTCACATCCAATTTGCCTACCTGTCCAACCGACATCGTCTGTCCACCCAGGAAAGCATCGGACAAGCCTGTCTTCGGCAAATCGACAACGATTCGATCCGGATTCGTAAGCGAGCTGTATTTGGGCTTCACAGTACCATCTACTGTCACTGTAAGACGATTATCGCTAAAGCTCATCGCATTAATCATCGCACTTGGGGCTGGCGTTGTGTTTCCCTGATCCCCACTACCAGCACCGGAATTGCTGCTCGGACTACCTGTATTCCCTGACTGATTGGAGCCTGACGAATTTCCCTTGTCCGTCGAGCTGCCTTTATCGCCAGAAGAATCTGGCTGACTTTGCTTCATTGTTAAAAATACCGTCTTCGAGCTATTGTCCCATTTGACTGTCGCACCGGTATTTTCGCCCAGGAAACGCAGCGGCACAAGCGTAGTACCATGCTGGATGATCGGCGCCGCCTCCAGATCGAACTGTTTGCCATTGACGATCGCTGTGGTGCTGCCAGCGGTAAGTGCGACCACATTAGAACCTTGACTAATCGTAGCCGTCTGGCTCGGACCTGCCCAGCTCACTTTGTAACCAAGCTGTTCCACAACGACGCGCAGTGGAATCATGACGCTTCCCTTCATACTTACGATGTCCACATTACTCGGCATGCTAAGTTCTTTGCCGTTCAAGTTGATGTGCGCCTGCTGTGCTGCATGTCCAACTGATGGCATAACCATCAGCAATAGCACTAGCAGCATTCCCAATATCCAATTGTGTTTTTTGTTCATACATTCCCCTGCCATTCTCTGGTTGACATTAATTTGATAAACGAGCGTCCAGTCTGTCCCTGTTGTTAACCTGCCTGACTTCAGTGCACTAGAAGCATCACCATAATGGTCGCTGCCTCTGTCCTCAGTCGGACACCGACGAACGGCTAGCCGCCTATAGCCGCTTTTTTCTATATAAATAACAGATGACAAGCAGAAAGTGTTGCAATCGCATCTATTCTATTTATATCGGAATATGGATTGATTATAATTTGTATTTCATACGATAGGCAGATGATGCAGATCGCTTGCTCTGATGCTTGTATACTGTTCGCTTACATTGACGAATGGCTGACAACGAATGTTTTACTTTGTTCGCAATATGTGTAGGTGACGAATAACTGCACGCGATAACTACTTAACAGTAGCTAACTGCATAACAGTAATTCCATTCACTCCCCCTTCGCCTTAATGCACAACCGCTTTAATGATTGATGACTGTGCCTGCGCATACTGCAAGCAGAAATCGCTGACTGTACCGAAAATTGCTTCCATGCTAAAGTTCATCCAGCTAGAGAGCATTTTAATCAGACATGAGGCGCTATGTATATCTTTTATTATGATAATCAGAATTAGCAAGCTTGTAAACTTTGCCTCGCACAGGGTGCATCACTACGCCTTTTACCAAAAAATAGCACGATAATGGAGTTCAATATTATGCTCATCTATGCGGAATAACGATCGGGAGCGTATTAACCTGCCGTATCTACATTATTGTAGGTAACTTGTTTCTCATTGATTGTTAACATCTGCTCTTCATATCTTCATAATCTTGAGAAAAGTGCTTAAATATTTAGATTGTATCGTACCGACTTTGACAAATTCAAGCTACAATAAATCTGTTCCTTCGCGAAGAACACACATTTTTGTAAACGCATACAATATGTTGGAGGCTGATGAAAACCGATGAAGAAAATCATGAAGCGATTAACGGCACTCGCACTTAGTTTGACGATGATTGGCGGACTTAGTGTTGCGGCTACCCCTGCACCGAAAGCCGAAGCAGCGACTGCTTTTGCCAAAGGAGCCGACGTCAGCTGGCTATCGGAAATGGAATTTTACAATTGGGCTTTTTACAATGATGCGGGTAACAAACAGGATGCACTTCAAATTCTGAAAGATCATGGTATCAACTCGATTCGTCTGCGTGTATGGGTGAATCCATCGATTAATTTCTCCAACAAAGCCGATGTGGTCAAGCAAGCGGTACGCGCCAAAAATATGGGGTTCCGTATTATGATTGATTTCCATTATAGCGATGTATGGGCAGATCCGGCACATCAGACTAAACCGGGAGCCTGGAAAAGTAAAGACTTTAACGGTCTGAAACAAGCGGTATACGATCATACTTACGATGTACTGAACACACTCAAATCGCAGGGCGTCACACCTGAATGGGTGCAGGTTGGTAATGAAACGAATGACGGTATGCTATGGGAAGATGGTCGTGCTTCCAAAAGTATGAACAATTTTGCTCAGTTGATCAATTCCGGCTATGATGCGGTGAAAAAAGTAAATGCGGGCACAAAGGTTATCGTTCATCTATCCAATGGCTATGACAATTCGCTATTCCGCTGGATGTTTGACGGTCTGAAAGCAAACGGTGCGAAATACGATGTGATCGGGATGTCGCTATATCCAGATAAGAGCAACTGGCAGACGCTGAATCAGCAAACATTAAACAATATGAACGATATGGTCGCTCGTTATGGCAAGGAAGTGATGATTAGTGAAGTGGGCATGGACGCTAGTGATCCAGCTACGAGCAAGGCGTTCTTGAGTGATATTTTGAATAAGACGCGTGCGGTTTCGGGTGGTAAAGGTCTTGGTGTATTTTACTGGGAACCGGAGCAATACGGTACGTGGTATGCCTATACAAAAGGTGCATTTGATTCAAAAGGCAAAGTGACGATTGCGTTGGATGCGTTTTTGAATTAGTCGTTTGCTGGGCATGCGTGATGGAGTTTGCTGTACAATAAAAAGTTGATTTATAACGAAGAGGTTATGTGCAATCCATATGAGCTTTACTGCTATTTTAATGTGAATTATGAATAGTAATGGTGCTGTCCAGGGTACTATGTGCTGCGGCAACCAACACTCCGGCAAGGAATAAGGGGACGGACTCCGGTATCGCACAGGAATCTACGGAGTAGGAGAACGTGTAGATTCCCGTGCTCGGAAGATGGAAGATATTTTGCTTATGCAAAAATCACCTTTCATTGAACCTCATGTTAGAAAAACGCTAACACGATAGGTCGTCCTTTCCCCTTATTTCCTTCCCTACGTTCTGTGCGGTTCGCAACATACGGCGTATCGGCGCTCAGGCGGCAATCTGTATATGATCCTGATTGTATTAAATTAATGTAGCTACTCCTCTTAATTTTCTCTTAATCCTTTGAAATTAGTAGTTCAATTTCATTGGTATAGAATTGATCAGGATGTTTTGCATTACAAAAATCATTAAAAAGTGACTTGTGAACATTAAAGCTTTTTATTGTACCATCTTTAAAGTCGATAATTAGAACCTCTACACCCATCAAATAAAGATAGTTCTTTAGAAAATCAGAATGTAAAAAATCACCCTTCACTTCTTCACTCCTATCCAATCCTCCTCACTAATTATTCCCTGCTGATTGTTTAATTATTACTATATTTCACACCAATATTTACATCTAATATAATCATTTCATCATTTATCCTCTTAATCGAATCTAAGCGTTTACAGGCACACCAAAACTGCTATTGAGCTATATAAATATAATAAGTGCACAGTAAGTAGTGAGCACTTCGTCTTTACAAACTTATTTTCACTTAAACCGCCTGTCCTTGCGCTCTCTACAGCGCTTCAAGGTATAGTTTTACTACTATTTTCTTTTTCTACGCTTGCTAAACATTCATGAACAGCGTGTAATCTCGACTTTAAGCGCATGACGTTAATATCAAAGCTTTAAGCGCAAACCTTAATAGCAAAAGTAAAACAGAGTCCAAATTATTAATGTATAGAACGCCTATTTTTTTACATTAGCAAATGGAAATAAGTTTTTTGCGAAATAAGCTTTTGCTATACCTCCCTCTCGATCATTACGGGATGCAATCTGCAAACAAAAACAAGGTACAGGAATAACCTGTACCTTGTTTTTCTGCTGGTTCTTATTGGTGGTGTCTTGTTGCTTTATTGTGTACTGATTCATTATCGCTTGCTAATACTACTTACTGATTAAATTCACGCTTCAAAATACGAATACCATATGGTTCTAGCTCGATTGTGCTGTTAGCAGACAATACAGTTCCTTCGATCAGATCGTCATAGCCCTGGTCGTCTAACTGGACGGACTTTGTTTCGTTGCTATAGTTTTGTACAAATACGAATTCGTCGTTCCCCTGCACACGTGTATGTGCGGTGACGTGCTGTGGCAAGTCGGTGCTGAGTGTGCGTTTGACGTTGGCTTTGTTTGCAATGCGCTCGATCAGGTCGCTAATAAAATGGTCTGCGGTGCGAGCTGCGATATAGTAGGCTTCGCCCTGACCGTACTCGTTTACGGTTAGTGCTGGGCGTCCAGCATAGAAATCGTCGCCGTATACTGCGATTGCTTGTGCTTGCTCAAGGTGGATCAGATCGCACAGATCGCGCACTTCGTATTCGCCCTGTAGATTCAATGGGTTGCCGCTGCTGGCGATTAGGCGATTACGGTCATTTTCGTGCAGACCGTCAATCTCTTCAGACCAGATGCCAAGTACATTACGCAATGGACCGGGGAAACCGCCGAGGAAGCATAGATCGGTCTCGTTGACGATGCCTGACCAGTATGTGCTCAGCAGTGTACCACCTGCTTCAACGAAGCGTTCGAAGTTTGCCCCTACACCTTCGCGCACCATATATAGCATCGGTGCTACGACGACTTTGTATTTGGACAGGTCTTGCTCCATATCGATCACATCGACAGCAATACCGCGTTCCCAGAAGGCACGGTAGAAGCTCAGCACCGTTTCTTCATAACCGATACCGGAGTTGCGTGGTCCCTGACTATCTTTAACTGCCCAGCGATTTTCCCAGTCGAAAATAACAGCAACTTCCGCTTGTACTTCACTTCCACGAACGCTTTGCAAACGTTCCAGTGCATCGCCAACACTTTGTACATCGCGGAAAACGCGTGTATGTTCATGTCCAACATGGTCAACGACAGCGCCGTGCAGCTTTTCGCTCGAACCCTGGCTTTTACGCCATTGGAAATATTGTACCGAATCTGAACCGTGCGCGACCGCTTGCAATGAAGACAGTAAATGCATACCTGGACGCTTATTTTTGCTGATCGGCTGCCAGTTTGTTAGACTTGGCGTGCTCTCCATTAATAGGAATGGCTGTTGCTTGATCGAACGTACAATGTCGTGCATCATAGCGATTTTGGCTGCTTGCATCGTATCGCCATCATGATCATGCCATGTTGGATAACTGTCCCATGACAAAATATCGAGCAGATCAGCAAATTTCCAATAATTCAATCCTTCGAAAAATTCCATAAAGTTCGTCGTTACCGGCAACAGACGCTCGGTTTTACGCAGCGGCTCGATTTCATGACGGCAAAAGTCGACCGTCTGATCGGTGACAAAACGGCGCCAGTCGATATTCATACCGTGAACCTGCGTTTCCCCGTGCGGTGCTGGAGATTCAACCTGTGCCCAATCGGTATACGTATGACTCCAAAATGTCGTCCACCATGCACGGTTGAGCTGCTCCAGATCGTTATTGTATTTCTTTTTCAGCCAATTACGATAAGCTTCCTGACAGTAATCACAATGACATTCGCCGCCGTATTCATTGGAAATATGCCAGCCGATCACAGCAGGATGGTCGCTATAGCGCTCAGCCAGCAGCGTATTCATTTCCGTTACTTTTTCGCGATATACCGGCGAAGTGAAGCAGTGATTATGACGGAATCCATGCAGATTGCGCACACGATTTTTCTCTACTCGAAGTACTTCAGGATACTTCGCCGACATCCAGGCCGGACGTGCACCGCTCGGTGTAGCTAGAAATGCTTGAATGCCATTCGCTGCAAAACGATCCAGCACCTGATCAAGCCATTCAAACGTATACACACCTTCTTCCGGCTCTAACGATACCCATGAGAAAATACCTACAGACATCACATTGCATTTCGCCAGCTTCATCAGGCGAATATCTTCTTCCAAAATATCTGGCCGATGTTGCCATTGCTCCGGGTTATAATCTGCACCATGCAACATCGTTGTCCAGGTTGGTGTAACATTTGTAGTGAAATTTGTCATGACAAGCTCCTTTGATTGGGATTGAGATTGGATTTGCACTTACACTTTCCATCTAACAGACAAAGCATAAAGCCCGTCACCATCCACCATTCTTTGAGGGGACAAAGGATAGGATGAATAGGAACAGACCTTACGCTATTTGCCTGAAATGGTTACTCTTTTACCGAACCAAGCGTCATCCCTTTAACAAAAAACTTTTGCAAAAATGGATAAACGATCAAGATCGGCGCTGCACCGATAAAAATCTGTGCTGCTTTAACTGTTGTCTGCGAGATCAATTCCATTTCCTTCGGACTTGCGCTCATCGAACTCATATCCTGCTGGATAATGACCGTTTGCAGGAATGTTGCCAATGGGAACTGGTTAGAGTTGTTCAAATAGAGCAAACCGTCAAACCAGGAGTTCCAGTGGAACACCATACTGAACAGCGTAATCGTTGCAATCGACGGCATTGAGATCGGCAAATACATCGTGAACAAAGTACGGAACGGGCCTGCGCCGTCCATAAATGCCGCTTCTTCCAGCTCCTTTGGAATGCCGCGGAAGAAGTTCATCATCAAAATAACAAGAAACGTATTCACTGCGCCCGGCAGGACGAGTACCCAGAAGGAATCGATCAGACCGAGCTTTTGAATGACGATATAAAAGGGCACCAGACCACCCGTAAATACCATACTGAATACGAACAGCCAGGAGTAAATCGTCCGACCTTTAAATACAGACTCTTCCTTTGACAGTGGATAGGCAGCTAGAAAGGTGAGAAACAGCGTAATCGCTGTCCCAATTACGGTACGCAATACCGAAATCCAGATCGAATGCAGAAATACCGGATTGAACATCGTTTTTTTGTACGCTTCGACGGAAAACTGGATTGGCCACAGACCGACAAGGTTAGCATCAGCGGCTGCCTTTGAGCTGAACGATACGGCCAGCACGTGGATCAGAGGCACGACACACATCACTGCGAGCAGGATGAGCAGTGCAATATTAAATACATTAAAGATACGATAGCCTGTTGTTTTGTAATACATAGTTTCCCTCTTTTCCCTCGTAAGTCATCAGAAGATGCGGTAATTCGCCCATTTGGCAGCCGCACGGTAAGCAAGCAGGATCAGAACCATACTGATTACGGATTTGAACAGACCGATCGCTGTACCAAAGCCCATTTCGCCATTCAAAATCGCGGTCCGATACACAAACGTATCGATAATATCGCCTTTTTGATAAACGAGCGGATTGTACAGGTTAAAAATCTGATCAAAGCCAGCGTTCAGTACGTTACCAAGCGCCAGTGTACCTACTACCGCAGCGATTGGAATGATAGCTGGAATCGTAATATGAATCGTCTGTCTCCAGCGAGTCGCTCCATCCATCTCTGCCGCTTCATATAGCGCCGGGTTAATCCCTGCCAGTGCTGCAAGGAAAATGATCGTGTTGTAACCGAACTCCTTCCATACATCGGAGACGATCACGGTGAAACGGAACCAGTCGTTATCACCGAGGAAAAAGATAGGCTGAATGCCAAACACCGAGCTGATGATGCGGTTAGCAAACCCATCAGTTGCGAGCAGATCGATCAAAATACCGCCCAGAATGACCCAGGACAGGAAATGAGGTAAATAAACCAGCGTCTGAATCGTCCGTTGCAGCTTCACCCGCCGAATTTCGTTTAGCAAAATTGCAAACACGAATGGAACGAGCAGGTTGAAAATAAGCTTTAATACCGCAATGATCAACGTATTCCAAATCACCTGTACGCTGTCCTGACGTTCAAACAAATACCGGAAGTTATCCAGACCAACCCACTCCGAGCCGGTAAAGCCGAGCCACGGCTTGTAATTTTGAAAAGCCATTACAATGCCGCCCATAGGCAAATAACTGAATAACAGCAGGAAAATCATCGATGGTAGCAGCATTACATGAAACGGCCATGTTCTCTTTAATGTTTTCATATACTCTCCTCCTACTTTCAAGCCATGCAGACGCAAGTCAGACTGAATAAAATAACGACCCGGAGACCAGGTCGTTATTCTCCTCGTATGCTGCTGTATCTGCTACAGATGGTTTACTATTTAGCTTGCTTATTTTTTGATGCTGCTATACCAGTCGTTAACTTCCTTCGTCACATCATCGCCACCCGACGATTTCCACGTTTGCACAAAGGTATCAAACGCATCGATTGGGGATTTGCCGTAGATGATTTCGTTAAAAGTCTGGCTTTCGATTTTGTTCAGGTAATCCATTTTTGTTTTCATGCTTTGTGTCGTTGGGCCGGTAAACATGTCAGGGTAAGATATGTCTTTTTGGGACATCAGCACTTTAGCTGCTTCTGATGTTTCTTTGCCGTAAGTCGTTTCGACATCACGTTCCAGACGTGTTTCAGGTTTTGCACCATTTGCCAGCTTCAGCAATGCATCCATTTGTGCATTCGGAATACGTGCGCCATCACGAACGAGCAGGTAACGTACGCTATTCACATAACCGCCAGCGATTTTATCGATTGGAACATTGTTGCCGGAAGCGTCCAGATCGTAGTCATAGCCTTTGAACAGACCATTTTTAAATTCACTTTTTGCATCTGGATTAGCCAGATTGTCAAACATATAGTTTTCATACGTGAACAGCGCCTCAGGATGCTTCATGTTTTTGTTGATCAGGATTACGCCATTCGTTGTGCTTGTGCCGTGACGCATCGCTTTACCATTTGGACCTACCGGAATCGTAATTGGCTTCCATATTGCATCTGGGACATTTTTGACTGTATCTTTTAGCGGCCAGCCACTCATCCAGTATGGACCCGGTATAATTCCAGCCGTACCCGCTACAGCTGGCTCGGATGTTTTGTTCTCATCCCACAATGCAGCTTCTTTTGGAATATAGCCTTTATCAAACCATTGTTTCAGCTTGGACAGACCTTCCTTCATGCCTGGCTGTACTGAACCGTATTGCAGGGTACCGTCAGCAGCAACATTCCATTGCTGTGGCAATGTACCGTAAGCGCCGAAGATCCAGGACGGATCGCCCATCCATGTGTTCATTGATGTTTTGAAACCGATGCTCAGTGGAACGACTTTGTCCGGGGATAAACCGTCCGGGTTTTTATTTTTAAATGCGTCCATCACTTTTTCTAGCTCATCCATCGTTGTTGGTGCTTTCATGTTCAGCTTGTTCAGCCAATCCTGACGAATCCACAGCACATAATCGTGGTTGTAGGCATAGTCAAGTACCGGAATACCCATTTTTTTGCCTTCACGCATGTAAGGATTCCATGCGTTCGGATCTTGTGACATTGCTTTTTTCCATGTATCCGAAGCATATTTATCAAAAAGTGGCCCAACCTCACTAAACATGCCGGAATCGATCAAATCCTGGGCAAGTTGCAAATCTCTGTCGCCGATTGTTACTACATCTGGCATTTCCTGACCAGAAGACATGGCCAATCGCATTTTGGTTGCAAATGCACCATTCGTATCCGTTACCGACCAGAGTGATTTGATATCGATGCCGAGCTTGTCTTTTGCCCATTTAGTCGCTACATTATTTTCGATCGATTCACCGTTTTTAAATTGCAGTGCTGGGTCTACCCCCCATACTGTCGTTACGGTTACCGGTGGATCGTACTTTTCTTTGTATGCGTTTTCAGTAGTCGCCGATGCAGCTCCATTACTCGAAGTGCCGCCTCCACCACATGCAGCCAGACTGCCTGCTGTCAACATCGTGGTCAGCAAAACTGCCGCTATTTTCTTCATTCCCATGTTGCTTGCTCCCCCTTCAGGTTAAACACCGCTCGTTGTACATGTATTGTACGTGAACTGTTGTTGTTTCATGTTTTTATTATACTTGAGGGGTGAAGGCACGCCTATGTCACGAAGTTAATATTCCTGCACCTTTTGCAAGGTGTTGGGTGGAATTTTACCACTTTCTTCGGTGTTTTGAAGCTTTAGATGAGATTGTACCTAGTGGGGATGGTGGTGGTGCAGCAGCCGCTACGGGAAGGGATTGGGGAACGGACTCAGGTGGAGGGGCGAGAATCTACGGATTAGGAGGGAATGTAGATTCTCGTCCCTCCAAAGTCGTCCTTTTCCCCAATTCCCTTCCCTTCGCTCTGATGGGGTTTATACCATTTGGTCGGTAGCGGTAGATCTTTAAAAGATTCTTGTAAAAACTTCTTGTTCGAGGTGGGAGGTGGTAATAATTCGACCCTGGAGAGGGGCGGCAATTGAAAAGCCTATGCTAAGCTAATTATTCTATGTAGGGCCATGTAGTTTTCTTTCAATAGTTTATTCTTTTTACTATTTAATTACTTCAATCTTCCAATGTTTAAATGTTTGCATTGGACTTATGCATTCATTTAGGATTTATTCCCCTCCAGTATCATTCCAATAAGCCTTTCAACACGCATGATCAAATCTCAACTTCATCCTGCAATTTCATCCCTGTCCGCACCTCGTCTTTCCCCTGCCCCTTCCCGCTGCGAAATAAACATTGATGCGGCGGAGCGGAGGAAAGAGAATAAGGGCGATGGGCGACTTTGGAGTGCGGGAATCTACATGCCTTCCTAATCCGTAGATTCCTGCGACTCCACCGAAGCCCATGCCCTTATCCCTTTCCGGAGCGGTCCCCGCCCAGCACATATGTTTATGTCGTCCTCAGCGATCCCTGAATTCGTTCGGTGTCATGCCGTAGTGTTTTTTGAATAGTTTGCTAAAGTATTGCGGGTTTTGGTAGCCGAGTTCGGCGGTAATTTCGTAGATTTTGCGGTTGGTGTGTTTGAGCATATACAATGCTTTTTCCATGCGAATGCGAATGATGTAGTCGCCTAAACCTTCGCCGGTTTCGGTTTTGTAAATTTTGGACAGATACACCGGATGTAGATACACGCGGTCGGCGATGCTTTTGACGGACACGTCCTGACCGAGACTGTCGGACACGATCTCCTGTACTTGTTTGACGATGCGGCTACGGCTCGGTTCGGCAGTGCTGTTATTTTGCTGTACTTCCAATCGTCCGAGTACGTTCATACACCAGTTGCGCAGACGATCCAATGAACCTGTAATATGTTGAGCGGCAAAAGGATCAAGGCTACCTGCATCGCTATCACCGAGCATATGTCCATGATGATGAGACATGTACACAAGCGCATTGCTAACGGCGAGGTACACTTCATATAAATGCTCATGTGTGAGCGGCAATGACTCCAGTGAATCGAGCACAGACAATACTTTATCGCGTGCTCCATTCCATTGACCGGATTCGAGCAAATGAATCAAGGTTGGCGGTTTATACAGTGGCTCCATATATTTGATCATCGCCGGGCGCTCTTGAATACCATCATCTTGCTGTAGCCATTGGATACGGGAGCGACTTTCGGCTACAGGATGCTGTGCAGAGCGCAGCACATGACGATAGGCGGTTGCCATCTCGGTTGGGAACAGAAATGGCTCGCTCACATACAGGGTGAGCTGGATTTTCAAATACGTTTCTGCACTGGTCGTGAGCACTTGTAAACGTTCGCGATTGTGAACATCCGGCTGTTCGCCATTTTGCCAGAGTAGGATGAGTCCACTATGCGGTGTACGACCGAACCAGACCGGGTCGTGCTCACCGAGCAGTTCAACCGCAATATTACCAAGCGCATATTCCAGCAGACGTGCCTCACTTTCCTCCATTCCACGTAAAGAACTTCCTGTAGACATGTACAACATACGCGTCTGTCGTTCCGGCTCCAGAGCAATTTCGTAGCTTTCCAGACGTTCATGCAGCTCTCGTCCACCCAGATCGCGTCCGAGTAGCATATCGCTTAGCAGTCCATCTCGCAGCAGCTCCAGTTCCGATTGACGGCGGTAGGCCAGCCGATTGTATTTATCTAGCTGCCCCCACTCTTGCTCGATCGTCTCTACCACCTTACTCACACTTTCCATAAACTGATCATCATCGACCGGTTTTAAAATGTAATCACTGGCATTCAAGCGGATCGCCTTCTGCGCATATTCAAAATCCGAATGTCCGGTAAGCACCAGCGAGCGTACACCAGGCCAGTGCTTAGCCAATTCTCCTAGCAGCTCCAATCCATCGCGATCTGGCATACGAATATCGGTAACGACAAGCTCAATTTCATGCTGTCGAAGCATCTCTAACGCCCCATCGACCGAATCGGCGCGATATACTCTATCGATACGCAGCTCTTGCCACGGAATAGTTAGCGCCAGACTTTCGGTTACATACGATTCATCATCTACAAGCAAAATATTAACCATACTTTATTCACTTCCCTGATCTCTTTCTAAAGTTACGTCTTAGCATGCTGCATTTTAGGCTATCTCATTGGGATGATCCACTTCTTGGTCTGTTCTACCTTCTACTCGCCAGCTAAGCGTCACTTTAAGACCACCCAGCATAGATGAGCTTAATGTTACCCCTGCGTCCTCGCCAAACCGAAGCTGCATCCGCTGATGTACATTCCACAAACCGCAACCCATTTCTTCGCCAAGCGGCTCTTGTAAACTGGTCCAGAGCTTGAAGCGTTCTTCCTCATCCAGCCCTTTACCATCATCTTCTACACTGATCTGCCAGTGATCGCCGTCTCGCCAGCCTTTAATAATCAGCTGACCGGCAGATGAATACGGTTCGATACCGTGGATTACCGCATTTTCTACGAGTGGCTGGATCAATAGTGGCGGAATGGGCACCGCATTGAGCGCTTCTTCCAGCTCAATTGTATACATCAGACGCGACATGCGCATTTGCTGAATAGCCAAATAGTTACTCACAAATGCCATTTCTTCAGATAGCGGTACCAGATCGCGCTCCTGTCTGGTCGTATAACGGTAATACTGAGACAAATTTTTCGACATCGCAATGACCGCTTGCTGATTGTTCAGCTTCGCCATACTTGTAATAAACGAGAAGCAATTGTAAAAGAAATGCGGATTAATTTGCGATTGCAGCTGCTTCAGCCTCGCTTCGCGCACATGGATTTTCTCCAAATACACATGCTCAAACAACATCTGAATCTGCTCCACCATCGAATTGAAACGATCGGACAGATAAGCAAATTCATTGCGTCCTTTCGGCTTGATTCGTACCGAATAGTCTTCCTGCTTCAAACGGTTAAAGCCAGCAATTAGCTGACGCATCGGCACCTGTACCTGCGCATAGAGCAGATAGGAAGCAATACAGCTCATCAGCAACAGTACGATCATCGCCAGATAAAACAAACGATTGGAATCATCGATCGGTTTTAATATATCATCGAGCGGAATATAGTCGATCATATACCAGCCCGTCGCTTCGGATCGAACTACATTGACCATATACGGCTTATTTTCCACCTCAATCGTCCGACTTTCCAAATCCTGTAGTGGCTGCTGGTGCAGCGAGGAAATAAGTTCATCGGTCAGCTCATGATCAGCTGAACGATTATAAATCGTACCAAAAGCAGGATTATAATAAAATGGATCACGCCGTCCATCGCTTTTGAACTTGTCCAGCATATCCTGAATGTTACCGCTATCAAATTCAACCTTAACCACCGTACTAATATTGTCCGCCTCTACCGTCGCATTGTAAGGTAGAATCGATGTCCATGAAAATTCAAACTCGGTTGGGACGCTCTCATTACTGCTAGGCAATTGGCTCACCTGCCAACCGGAATGAAAACTTTGCAGGGCATCCTTTTTACTAATCGTGGTGACGTCATTATCGGTAATTAGACGTTGAAGAGAAGGCGAATAGATGGATAGACGACTGCGCCAGTTCGAGGAGCTTTCCTGAATCGCGAGTTTACCCTGGATGCGTTTGACTAGATTGATCGCATCCAGGTTTAAATAATCATTTTGCAAATACAAATCGTTGAAGCTCACAATATCCGGATCATGAATAAGCAGATTCGGCCATGAAGCGAGCAGCTCAATATTCGTATTTACCTGATTTTGAAAAAAGCTAAGCTGATTCATATTGGATTGATTCAGCTCTTTGCGCAGCACATTCGCTGTTGTCCGATTAGAGTAACTGTACAGTACAATGACAGGAATCAGCATTAGTACGACAAGAATGACAATCTTGGTGAACAGGTTATAGCGGGACATCCCTTTCGCACTCCTTTATCTCTACCAGCTATAACCGCCGGTACGGCGGATCATATACATACCGCCGCGCATTAAAATATAGCCGATTCCGCTAATGACCAGGATCATGCCTGTAAACACAAGCATAAATCGCAACTCGGATGGATCGTTAATGATCATCATAACATTATTAATAATGCTCTGTGGTTTTGTAAATACATCCCAGCTATTCCAGCGAATAAAGCGTCCAATATAAATGCCAATACTGCTCAGAACGAGCACTATCGCCGCAAAAATCCACGCAATCAAGCTGCCGTACCGCTCAGCGATATGCTGCTGGACGGATGATAATGCATATGTACCTAACCCCAGTCCGAGCAGTCCGGCATTGAAAAACAGAAACAGATGATACCAAAATTCCAGATCCTCGGCAAAACGTCCACTCGGCCGATAATGGACAAATGGATGAATCAGATCCGTTACCAGATACGCGGCATTCGGATAAAAGAGCAACCAGCACATACCGATCAGCACAATCAGCACTGTACCGCCCCATCTCATACGCCAGTAACGATGAAGCGCAATCGCACCGTCCAGCAAAAGGGCAAGCAATACAGGTACCCAGGCGAGAAACATATCCCAGTTTAAAAAGCGATACAGCTCACGTCCGGTATACACACGCAAATGGGAACCGATCCAAAAGCAAAACAATGTAGCCAGCCCAAGTGCACACAACATGATCAACTTGCCTGTCCACGGTTTAGTGCCCCATACGGTTTCATTCATCTTTCATTCCTCCATTGCTCACCCCTGCACAGCTCTCCGCAAATTCTTCACATAGCTCTTCTACATCTTTACGACGAACCAATTGATCTAGCCATGCTTGCGGAATCGCTTGATATCCATAGTATATACCGGCAAGTCCACCGGTGACCGCGCCAGTTGTATCTGTATCCTCGCCCAGATTAACCGCCTGCAACACCGCTTCGCGATAACTATGCGTATGCAGTAGCGTCCATAAGCTTGCTTCCAGTGTATGCAGTACATAGCCGCTTGAAGCGATATGTTCCTCTGACAGTGTTGCCAGCGAGCCATCCATAATCCGCTGGAATCGTTCTACTTCCGCATGTTCACTATAATGCTCACGTATCGTCTGGCAAAGAGCAGCGTAATGCTCAGCAAGCGTGCGCTGCTGCCCATATGTCAACAATCCAATCGCAAATTCAATATAGATGACACCTGCTAATATGGAAACAGGATGACGGTGAGTGAGCGAAGACACGCGGCGAATCCATTCATAACGTGTCGCTCGCTCTTCATGTAGGAGCCGATAAGCAAGCGGCAGGATGCGCATTAACGAGCCATTCCCATTACTGTATTCATCGATTCCGCCTGCTTCCTCAGCAGGCATATGAGCTTCTTCTATCCGCTGAATCGCCTGCCTTGTCGCAATTCCGATATCGAATAACTCATCATGGGCTGTCCATAAACCTTGACGATACCACTGGATAAATCGACGACCTAGATCGTCAGTATCGAGCATCGGATGCAGCTTCAGACTGGATAACAGGCACATCGTCATTGTGCTATCATCGGACCAGGTGCCTGGCGGCTGACGATGTGTACCATAGCCGATCATATCGGTAGCTGGACGACGAGCAATGTCGGAACGGGACATAAATTCAAAGGGTACGCCTACCGCATCACCGACAAACAAGCCGATAATGCCATCGCGTACATGGTGTAGTGGGTGATGAAGAGGAGTAACTTCATTATAGTTCATACGTATGTACTTCCTTTCTACTTCTATTCATTTTCATCGATGACGGTTAGATCGTCTGGCTGTTCCTGCCCTATATGCCAAACGGTAGACAATTGATGATATAATCATTTTAATATACAGCTTGCATTTAGGATACGATCGGCACGCTGCTTTATTTGGCAACATCGATAAGCATGTCCCGATCTCATACAGACCAATGTAATGCACAGCTAGCTGAATCTGAATTGAAGGAGCGACCACCATGATTATCGATATTCAGCATGTGAACTGGCAACGTGAGACAGGTACTATTATCAACGATATTTCCTGGCAGGTGCAGCCGGGGGAACACTGGTGTTTGCTCGGGCTTAATGGCTCCGGCAAAACGACGCTGCTTAATATGATTAATGGATACATATGGCCGACCAACGGCAATGTAGCGGTACTTGGCGAAAAATATGGCGAAGTCGACCTGCGAGAACATCGCAAAAAGATCGGCTGGGTGAGCACATCGTTACAGCAGCGTCTGCATGGACGTGATACAGCAGAAAGTATCGTGTTAAGCGGCAAATTCGCCTCCATTGGCGTATATAGCCAAATTGGTGAGCAGGAACGAGAACAGGCTCGTTCGCTTATGCGTCAGCTGGATGCAGAGCATCTGACTGGACGCACCTATGATACCTTATCTCAAGGAGAGCGGCAACGTATCCTGATTGCGCGCGCATTGATGGCTGAGCCGGAATTGCTCATTTTGGATGAACCGTGTACAGGCCTGGATATTTTTGCACGGGATCAACTGCTGCATCGTGTGCAGCATATTGCAACAAGTGCACAGGCGCCGACACTCATTTATGTGACCCATCATATCGAAGAAATTATGCCCTGCTTTAACAAAACGTTATTGCTACGTGGTGGACAAGTATTCGATGCGGGAAATACGGCGGATATGCTGTCTTCCGAACGGTTAAGTACATTTTTCAACATCGCTGTCGATGTACGTCCTGAACCCGGTGAACGTTATTCGATTCGGCTGACCGGACAGGAGGATCGCTCGCAGACATAATCGTTATTGTATAAAACATAGGGCTTATGGATCAATGATCTGCTGCTTAACGATTCTCTCCTACCAACCTGTGTACATTTCACTCTGACGAATCATGTCTCTTTCCAGAGACATACCTGTATAGTGTAGTGGTGTTACTTCACTTGGATATAGGTAGATTCGAACGACACCAGTCGCTTCCTTTTGGCTCATACTAGCAGTATTCAGCTATATTATTTAACTAATCATCATCCAGCGAAAGGGGTTTACCTATTTATGAAATATCGATATCTTGGTCGCAGTGGCTTGCAGGTTTCTCTGCTTGGACTCGGCACCAATTCCTTCGGTAAACGCGCCGATAAAAAAACATCGATCCAAATTTTGCATGCCGCTATCGATAGCGGTGTGAATTTTATTGATACAGCTAATATTTATGCCAATACCGCTTCCGAGGAAATTATCGGTGAAGGGCTGCAAGGAGCGAAACGTCACGAGGTCATTCTTGCCACCAAGGCAGGCTTGCCACGTGGAGATGGCGCCAATCAGCGCGGTTCGTCACGTTATCATTTACAACGAGAATTGGAGGATAGTCTCCGCCGTCTACAAACCGATCATGTGGATCTGTATCAGATTCATACCTTTGATCCGCATACACCGCTTGAAGAGACGCTACGTACGCTGGAGCATCTTGTACAATCCGGTAAAGTTCGCTATATCGGCGCTTCCAATTATGCTGCATGGGAACTCATGAAGGCGCTCGGTATTAGCGATCGATTGGGACTAGAACGATTCGTATCGATTCAGACATCGTATTCGCTTGCTGACCGCACACCCGAGCAAGAATTGATACCGCTCTGTCTGGATCAAGGTGTTGGCATTATTCCTTATTTCCCACTCGCAGGCGGCATTTTGACCGGTAAATATTCGCAGGAAGATGAAGCGCCAGCAGGCTCGCGTGCAGACAAAGACCCTTCCTTTAATCGACTGATGACCGGCGAGCGCATCGGTCTGGCTGACGGAATTAGCTGGTCAGCGCGTTCCTTATCAATCGATCCAGCGGTATTATCACTTGCCTGGCTAATGGAAAAGCCTGCCGTATCGAGCATTATTGCAGGTGCAACCTCTGTGGCCCAGCTGAACAATAATCTAAACAGTGTCAACGTCGTGCTTAGTGATAAGGTCAAAGCAGAACTGGAGCATCTGAGCAAGCCATTCCGATATAGTGAACCGTTCGCTACCTATCGTCTGTGGTAAGACATTCATCCCGTTGTGGCTCTGATCTAAATCGATATCTCTTCCTTTAACAATACATGTCTAATATGAGACATACTATGTCAAGCACAGCAAAACAATGATGACTTCGCAAAAAAGTGATTATTACGCAGCACGCTACATCACCTTATACAGGTTCAATATCTTATAAAAGTTCAATCTATTACTTCCTACAGGAGGGCTTCGATGAATTCATCTTCTAACTTTAATGCGAAAGACGCTATACCTGCACCAATAGCTGGTACACATCGTGTAGACTATCCATCCACTATCGCTTTCCCTCCACCACTTCAGCCTAGTGATCGTATCGCCCTGACCGCTCCTTCCAGCGGTCTACGTGCTGATCTCCATCCACTTGCACATCGTATGCGCGATTATTTGACTGAGCTTGGATATGAGCCAATGATCGGCGAGAGTATGTGGACGAATTATAAATGCGTGAGCTTGCCTAGAGCGGAGCGTGCGGCGGAATTGGAGCGCTATTTGCTTGATGAAGAGGTGAAAGCGATCATTCCACCGTGGGGTGGCGAATTTTTAATGGAGTTGTTGCCGCTATTGGATTGGGATCGTATCCGTCAGTTACCTCCGAAATGGATTCTGGGATTTTCGGATATTAGCACGCTTACTTTTGCCTATACACTGCAAACCGGGTATGGGAGTGCACACGGGCCAAGCGGGATCGATATCGCTGAGTCGAAAGATAAGACAACGTCACGCTGGCATGATCTGTTGACCGCAGCGGCAGGACAACCGATCGAGCAGCAATCATCGGCAAAGTATCAATCGAAGGCCGATTACACTAAAGCTGGATTCAATCTGGATGCGCCAACGCGCTGGGAATGGCTTGGTCACGAGGAGCAGCCCGATGCTGAGCTACATATGTCTGGGCGTCTTATCGGTGGATGTATGGATGTGCTAGCCGCGTTAGTGGGTACGCCGTGGGCACCGGTAAATGATTTTATCCAGCACTATGGCGCAAAAGACGGAATGATCTGGTATCTGGAAAGCTGTGAAATGAATGCGGGTGCTATCTATCGACATCTGTGGCAAATGCAACAGGCTGGCTGGTTCCAGCATACCCGTGCTGTACTGATCGGCAGACCGGCGGGCTATGAGCCGCTGCAAGAATTTGAACTGCTGGATGCACTGCATATGGTGTTTGATGAACTGCGAATTCCGGTCGTTTATGGTGTGGATATTGGACATATCCCGCCCCAGGTCACTTTAATTAATGGAGCGAAAGCGGAACTTACGGTCATAGATGGCCACGGAACTATTGTTCAGACGCTGAATTGAGAACAAAGGCTGGTTGAACGTAACAAATTAACCGTAACGATGCGTTACAACTTTCGATATGCAGTCAGGCGGTTATCTTTCCTAATATAGATATGAATCTATTTTAGATACGAATTGGACTACGTTAGAGTAAATGCTCATTGGCTGTGCAATTCCTATTGTGAACCTAAAATCCCCTGTGCTGCTCCCATCTTACACACTGACCTTTATGTAACGGAACGTAGAAGTTCATCCGCTAGCAGGTTAATGTATGATCCAGGTAAAGCTACAGGGGATGTTTATTATTTCTTTCGTGCCCATAGATGCAAAACCGAATGTAAACCAACATAACCTAAACAAGCGCCAAGCGTATTCAGTATAATATCATCCACATCAAATGTGCCACGTCTCGTCACAAGCTGCAAAAGCTCCAGCAACAAAATGAACAGCGCAAATCCACCTGCAAAAGGCAACAATCGCACGTTGCACATCATTGGAATCAACAGCCCAAACGGCACAAACACAGCGATATTTCCTGGCAAATTAATCCACTGATCGATCACCGTTCCAATACGCATCGTTGCAAAATCGGTAATTGTACGCAGCGGAATCACATTATACCGGTACGGCGTATCCTGATCTGGCGCATGACGACCAAATCCAAAAAACATCCAGTACAGCAGCAAAAGCGTATAACCGATCATTAAAAAAGTCGCATGTCTCTTATTCATCCTAAAGATGGCATCGAATGTGAAGACTGTACACGATGATGCACAAACGAACGATAGTGTTCGCCCTTCGTATCGGCAAGCAGTAATTCCAACAACCCATTCGGTACGAGCAGCGCATGCTGTTGGTGCTCAATCTCCTCCAGCGTTTTCCAGACTGATCGATACGTCACTTCTCCTTCAATCCCCTCGATCACTTCACGTTCATACCATTGCTGATCCGGCAATGTCCCTTCATAAATAAAAGCTAGATCATGTCCATGTTGCGGCTGCTCAGGCAATTCCTCCACCATTACACCATTCATTTCGGCGACTTCCTGCCGGTTGGTTTCGTAGTGATTTTCGATAATATAACGCAGAGTAGGCTGCCCAATCATCGCGCCAATCTCCTCCTGCACTTCGCGAACGACTGTATCCACACTTTGCTCCCCGTATTCCATCGTGCCCCCAATAGGACGATACATTATCCTTCCGCTACTGGCATATATCGTTTCCTGAAACAGATACCGTCCTGCCTGCTCAAACAGGCAGAGACAGGAGATGCGTATGTTCATCGTTAGGTCTCCTTTTCTATGTAAGAGTGCTTGTGTAAATTGCTCCAGCGCAGCGCAATCTCACGGTACAATCGACCGCCAATTTTAATAGTTTGCTCCCTGTAAGGTACAGCTCCATAATGCTCATAAAAGCGCACAGTCGGATTGTCGCGCAGTACCCAGACGATTGCATGATCATATTGCTGTTGTTGCATCCATTGCAGCATCCGGGATAGCAATTGTCCGCCCCCCCCTTTTCCTTGCACCGACGATAGCAAATACAGCGCGTAGATTTCCCCCTCGCGCTGTCCATTGGATATAACCGGTTCACGGCTCCTTCCACCGCTGATAAAACCGGTAATGACTCCCCTTTCATCTTCCAAAACTAACAGTTGATACTGCTCGTCTATTCGTTTCAATTGCTCCTGCCATGCCTGCTGACGCTGTGGCACAGATAGCTGCTGCAAATACGCCATATCCAGTAAGCCGGCATAGGTCGTCTGCCAGCTCTGTACATGAACGATGGCAATGCCTGCTTCATCGCCCGATCTGGCTTGGCGGATGATCATGTGCACGACCTCCTTCGGCTAGTTTGATCCTATTGTTGCATGATATGGTTGTATGGATCAACATATCGGTTAGCGAATCAAATGCAGACAAAAGTCCAAATCTGCCTGTAAATGCTCCTTCATCAACCTCTCCGCTGTATCGCCGTCATGCGCTTGAATCGCTTCGCAAATACGCGCATGTTCTTCGATCAGAAACGGTCGATCATGCAGCACAACTTTTTGCCGAAACAAGTAAATAACCGATTGCATCTGGTCAAACAGATCGATCATCCGTGTATTGTTACTCGCCTGCATAATGATTTCGTGAAATTCGCGATTGGCTTCCATAATCTCGTCCTTGCTGCCTTCACGTCCAATCTGCACACAATGCTTCAGCTTATTAAGCTCGGCGGCAGATAGAAATGTGGCGGCACTACGAGCAGCATAGCCTTCCAACAACATTCGCAATTCAAAAGTATTGCGCAAATCGGTTTCCGTCAGCTTGACTACTCGTTTGTTGACGATCAGTCCTTCTTGCTCCAATTTGCGGATTGCTTCGCGAATCGGTGTGCGACTGACACCTAACTCGGCAGCTAGCTTTTCCTCTACTAGTTTCGTTCCCTGTGTTAACTGACCGTTCAAAATCATATCCCGCAACACTTCATACGACTGCGCATAAGCGGAACGTGCTTTGCCATGATCCTGTTCCATTGTTGTTCACCTCTGTTGTTTACTTTAGCGAAAATCATTTTAATGCACAACCTCATACCAAGAAGCTTCCAGCACTCCAAATGTAAAAGAATACATTTTAATTAAAAATGTATACAAAAATTATTTTTTTGTGTACAATAACTTTCAAATAGAAATTGATACCGCTTTCAAAAGAGGAATAGGAGGAATGATAGATGCACAACCGTTTAGGATTTATCGGGCTCGGCATTATGGGACGACCTATGGTAAGTAACTTGCTGCAAGCTGGTTATGAGGTGACGGTATTCGATATTAATACAGCCGCTGTGGAGAAGTTAGTTTCGCAAGGTGCGCGCAGCGCGGCAACTCCAGCGGAAGTCGCGACGCAGAGCGAAATTATTTTTACGATGCTGCCAAACTCCAGTCATGTACAGCAAGTAGTACTCGGTGAGCATGGCGTACTGCAAGGGGCTATTTCGGGTAGCATTATTGTCGATATGAGTTCAATCTCGCCCGTCATCTCACGCGATATCGCCGTAGCTGTACAAACTGCCGGTTTACATATGATCGACGCACCTGTCAGCGGCGGTGAACCGAAAGCGATTGATGGTACGCTGGCGATTATGGTGGGCGGAGATGAGAGCGTATTCACTTCCATTCTACCGGTGCTGGAAGTTATGGGCAGTCAGGTCATTCGAGTCGGAGCTAACGGTTCCGGGGCAACCGCCAAGCTAGCCAATCAGATTATTGTCAATTTGAATATCGCTGCGATGTCCGAAGCACTCGTCTTCGCCGCCAAAGCGGGAATCGATATTGGTAAGATGTATGAGGCGATTCGCAGCGGTCTCGCAGGCAGTGCTGTATTGGATGCTAAAGTACCGCTCATTCTGGAACGTAACTTTGTCGCCGGCGGACGGATTGATATTAATCTGAAAGATATGACCAATGTTATGGAAACTGCGCATGACATCGGAGTTCCGCTACCACTGAGCAGTCAACTGTTAGAAATCTTCCATGCGCTAAAAGTAGACGGCAAAGCGGCAGATGATCACGGTGGGATCGTGCAGTATTTTGAAAAATTAGCAGGTGTTGAAGTTCGAGCAAATCCCACAAATTAATACGGTCGATCTGCTATTTATTGACATGATTGTATCGCAGATCATTGGCATGACTGCATGGGCTAAGCGTCATTTTTACCGACACTCACCGATCGATCGCCCCTTATCAGCCTGCTGTACACATACGATCAAAATTACGATATGAGGTGAACAGGATGAACATCCATTTTTCCAAAGTAACACTGGAACAACTTTCACAGCACCTGCCTGCTGAAGCGCCGCTGGATGGTGCGCGGCAGCAGATTGCGCAGTGTCAACAACAACGCAATCGTAAAATCATCGTGCTTGATGATGATCCCACCGGTGTACAGACCGTACATGATATCTATGTACTAACACAGTGGGATGAACAACTGTTGCGGCAGGCTTTTCTCGCACCGGAGCCAGTATTTTATATTTTGACCAACACACGTGCAATGGAAGCGGAGAGCGCTGAATGGATTAATCGCGAGATTGCCGCCAATGTATGTAAAGTAGCGGACGAAGTTGGACAGGAGTTTACCTTTATCAGCCGTAGTGATTCGATGCTACGCGGGTATTATCCGCTAGAAATTGATGTACTGGCAGAGGAAGTTTCGCAGCGACAGGGCCGTTGTTTTGACGGGCATCTGATCATTCCAGCTTTTTTAGAAGGCGGACGGTTTACGATCAACAATACCCACTATATGCTGGATCACGATGTGCTGGTGCCGGTGCACGAAACTGAATTTGCACAGGATCGCGTATTCGGATATAAGAACGGTGATCTTACCGAATGGGTAGCGGAGAAAACAGAAGGTCGCTTCACCGCTTCCCAATGTCTGGTCATTTCGCTGGAGCAACTACGCAGCCATCCCCAGCAGGTCGATGCGCTACTGATGCAGGCAACTGACAATGTGCCAATTATCGTCAATGTGATCTCGTATGCCGATATGGATCTGTTGTCGCTAGCACTGTTGCGTGCAGAGCAAAACGGAAAACGCTTTATTTTTCGTACAGCGGCGTCATTTGTCAAATCATATGCTGGCATTCGTGATGTGGATTACTTGCCTGCGGATCGGCTGATTGCGGATGCGCAAAGTAAGCACGGTGGCATTATTATCGTCGGCTCTTATGTACAGAAGACGACGCGTCAGTTGGAGCAGTTACTGCAACTGGATGATGTGATCGGATTGGAAATGAATGTGGAGCTGCTGCTGGACGATGCCACTCGTGAACAGGAAATCCAGCGTGTGCAGATCGAAGCCAATACGCATTTGTCCAACGGAATCAATGTCGTTGTCTACAGCAGTCGTCGTCTGATTACTGCGAATAACAACGTAGATCATTTCCAGATTAGTGCTACCATTTCTACGGCACTGGTTCATATTGTGCAATCGTTACAGGTCGCTCCGAAGTTCATCATCGCCAAAGGTGGAATTACCTCAAGCGATGTCGCTACCCGTGGTCTGTCTATCAAGCGTGCGCTTGTGCTTGGTCAGGTGAGCGCAGGTATCCCGGTCTGGCTCACCGGTGCAGAAGCCAAATTCAATGGTATTCCTTACATCGTCTTCCCCGGTAATGTCGGCAACGATACTACGCTACGGGAAACGGTCGAGATCATCCAACAGCATCACTCGTAAATTCAACTCGGTACATGGAGGGCATAGCTCTCCTTACCGAATGTATGCAGGAGGGGAAAACAATGTACACTGTATTCGGTTTAAGTCATCATACCAGTCTGCTGCTCTATGCAGCTATCTCCATTATCGGGCTGATCGTACTAATTGCCCGCTTCAAAATGAATCCGTTTATCGCTCTCATTCTCGGCGCGGTATTCATGGGCCTGATCGCAGGTATGCCACTCAAAAATATCGTCAGCTCGTTTCAGGAAGGGGTCGGCAGTGTACTCGGCTTTATCGCCATTGTGCTGGGATTGGGTACGATGCTCGGTAAGTTGATGGCGGAATCGGGCGGTGCCGAGCGTATTGCCAATACGATGGTACGCGTGTTTGGCGAGAAAAATGTTCACTGGGCGATGATGGTCGTCGCTGTCATTTGCGGAATTCCTGTATTTATTCAGGTCGGTATCGTGCTGCTGTTCCCGCTTGTCTTCGTGATCGCGAAGAAGACCGGCACTTCGCTGATCAAAATCGGTATCTCCCTCCTCGCTGGACTTGCAGTTGTACACAGTCTGATCCCGCCGCATCCAGCGGCAATGCTGGCAGTGGGCATCTTCAGCGCCGATGTCGGTAAAACAATCTTTCTCGCGTTAATCGTATCCGTACCGGCAGCAGCCATTGCCGGTCCTCTCTACGGTAGCTGGATTTCCAAGAAGGTGATGATCCAGGGCAGTAGCGAACTAATGGAACAATTTACGGAAACGAAACAAAAAGAACTGCCGGGCTTTGGCATTACTTTATTTACTATTTTGCTGCCGGTTATTCTGATGCTGATCTCGACGATCGTCAGTCTACTTTTGCCCGAAACGAATATGTTTCGTCAGGTCGTTGACTTTATCGGCAGTCCAGTGATTGCGCTATTGATCGCTCTACTGTTCTCACTCTATTCATTTGGTTATGCACGTCGCTTCAACAGTAAGCAGTTGCTGGCGTTTACGAATGATTGTCTCGGTCCGGTTGCTTCCATCGTACTGCTGATCGGTGCAGGTGGCGGCTTCAACAAAATTTTGACCGCCAGCGGTGTCGGTGACGCTATCGCTGCTTTTGCCCAGACCGCGCATTTATCGCCACTACTGCTCGCCTTCCTCATCGCCGGTCTGATTCGTGCCGCTGTCGGCTCGGCTACGGTTGCTATGACGACGGCGGCTGGTATCGTCGCACCGATTGCAGTGACAATGCCGGGGGTGAGTCCAGAATTGCTCGTACTCGCAACCGGTGCAGGGTCGATTATTTTATCCCATGTGAATGATTCAGGCTTCTGGATTGTAAAGCAGTATTTGAATTTGTCTGTACCCGATACGCTAAAAACATGGACAGTAATGGAAACGCTGCTCGGTTTTGTCGCTTTTGGTATCGTAATGATTCTAAGTATGTTTATCTAATACGTTTTCAAAGCATTGCCAGGTAACTTGCTTCAGAGGATGGATAACTAAAAACACTTCCTGTTTGGAAAAGGAACGTCTGGTAACAACCGCGCATCTTTTCCAATCGGAAGTGTTTTCGTATGGGTTTCCTATTGATCTTCTAACTTTTACTTCTCCGCTTGATCCAGCTGCCAGACCTTATAACCCATCCGATAAAAATCTGCCAGATCATGGCGTCCTGTGCTGCGGAAGCGACGCTCCGCCTCCTCCATACTCACCACATCCACAATCTCTACCTGTTCCCCATCCAGCGGATTTAGCGGCTGACCGTCCAACTGCACCTGTCCATATCCCGCCAACCGAATAAATTGCGGATGCGGAATATGTGGACGATACGGCGTATCCGAGGAAGAACGACAATCAAAATAGCCAAACACCGTATAATCCAGCAATGTCCCTCCCGTTTCTTCGACCACTTCGCGCCGTAATCCATCCAGCAGCCATTCGCCTGGTTCCAGCGTGCCACCCGGCAATTCCCAGCGTCCATCCGTTAAACGAATCATGACGACTTTATTTCCTACCATCGGCACAATCGACACATTGCTGATTAATGCTTGCTGTTCGGTCGTTAATTCTGGTATAGGCTGAAAAGAAGCGGTCACAGATCCCCATATGATTGGAGCCGACAGCGTGTTTAACGAACGATAATAGTGTTCCACTTCCAATGTACGCCGCGCGGCTTGCATCCACGGATGCACGACCGCCAACCTGCCCTTTTCACCGAACATATAATCTACATACACATCAATCGCATCATCCAACGAACGCTCCACAGCCTGCCGCATCAACGCAATATACGGCGCTGAATCCGACGATGCCCATGACAGCTTGTCCGCGATAAACAGCAGTTTGTCCATCGTCCTCATATGTCCTTTTAAAGTAGTATGACAACAGATCGCACTCAGTAGCGCTGGATCGTTCCGACCGAATACATTTTTCGCAATCCAGGCTGATAGTTTTTGATGTAGTAGAAACGGAACTTGTCGCTCTGCCTCCACCACCTCTATGTTCCATTGCAACGCCAGCTCCAATTTATGTTCATCTGGAATTACCGTTGAAATATCGTGCAGCCAACCGCCCAGTACCGCAATCTCGACATCCTGGTCATACTGCCTTGCTAGCTGCTGCGCCTGATCCGCAACTTCCTGACTATGTACCCACGTATCCACTGTCTCATTATGGTTAAAAAAAGATGCCATATATTCGTGTAACCGTCTCTGTTCATTTAGCGATTCGGTCATGGCTGGAAAATAAATCGATATAGACTGAGGAACATCCAGTTGATGCAATAGAATATCCCGTGGCAGATTATACATGCTTCGTTCCCTCCATCTACTTCGTTTATTGAGTATAACGTTATGGTCATGTCCAGCCTGTATAAAAGATGGATTATTGATTCCAAAAAAAACGACCAGGTAACCTAACAATATTAAATATGAATATATGGATGCTGACAACCCCACAATCTGGATCAGGAAGTTTCGACTTCCATCGCAAATAGTGGGGTTGTTGTACTGCTATTTCAGTCTCACAATGCTTCTACGTTCAATATTAGGCTGGAAAATGGACAACTCCCATACAATAAATCAAACCGTTACTGTTTACAGCTTGCTATCGTCGATTCCGTTCAACCAGTTCTCGATATCGTCGATTACCGAAGCGACACAGCCCTGTTCAAATGGCGAGATCAGACCTGCCACGTCAACGAGTCCGGTAAACGATTTGCTGCCGCCCTGCTTACATAGATTGACATAGTCTGCCCATGCAGCTTTCTGATCCTGGTGCATCTTTTTCCAGAACTGGAATGCACAGATTTGAGCAAGCGTATAGTCGATATAGTAGAACGGCGCTTCATAAATATGACCTTGCTTTTGCCAGTAACCGCCTGCTGCGAGAAATGCGTTGTCGCTTTGATCCCAGTATGGCAAGTACTTCTCTTCCACTGCTTTCCACGCTGCCTTACGCTCAGCAGGTGTAAATTCCGGATTGTCATAGATGACATGCTGGAATTCATCAACCGCTACACCATAAGGAATGAAGTTAAGTGCACCGGACAAATGATCGAATTTGTACTTGTCGGTATCTTCTTTGAAGAACAGCTCCATCCACGGCCAGGTGAAAAACTCCATGCTCATCGAATGAATTTCTGCGGCTTCATACGTTGGCCAGATGTATTCCGGCACTTCAAAATGGCGACTCTCGTACACCTGGAAGGCGTGACCCATCTCATGTGTTAACACATCGATATCACCGGACGTACCGTTAAAGTTAGCGAAGATGAACGGGCTTTGGTAGTCGTTCAGGAATGTACAGTAACCACCGCCCATTTTACCTTTTTTGCTAAGCAGATCCATCAGCTCATTTTCCTGCATCATCCGGTAAAAGGCATCAATCTCTGGCGACAGCTCCGAGTACATTTTTGCACCATTATTAATAATAAAGTCTGCATCACCTTTCGGTGTCGGGTTACCACTCTCAAAGCTAAACGACTGATCGAAATACGTCAGACGATCCAGACCGAGACGTTGACGCTGACGCTCTTTCAAACGAGCAGCTGCCGGTACGATATATTCCTGTACTTGCTTGCGGAATGCAGCTACCTGCTCTGGTCCGTAGTCTGTACGGTTCATACGCGCATAAGCGAGTTCGGTAAAGGTGTTAAAGCCCAGTTTGCGTGCGATCGTTGTACGCACTTTCACCAGTTCATCGTAAATGCGATCTAGCTCTTCGCTATTTTCAGCAAAAAATCCATATCGTGCTTCACCTGCACGTTGACGCATAGAGCGATCTTTCGATTGCTCGAATGGTCCGAGCTGAGTTAATGTGCGCTCTTCCCCTTCGAACGGAATTTTCGCCGACGCGATCAATTGTCCGTAAGCGGTCGTTAATTTATTTTCCTGTTGCAAATCAGCGATGATGTCAGGATGGAATGTTTTCAGTGTCAGCTCGGCAGAGTTGAACAGCTGATTGCCCCATTTCTGCTCCAGCTCGCTACGGAAAGCAGAATGTACAAGTGCTTTGTAATAGCTATCTATGTACTCCTGGAATACCGGTCCAATCTCATCCATAAACTCCTGTTCAGCCTTGTAAAACGCATCCTCTGTATTGATCGAGTGACGCACAGATACAATCTGGGATTGTGTGGAAAACGTATTGATCAGCTTGTTAATATCAGCCATCGCTCCGTCCTGCTCCGCAAAGCTGGACGCTTCTTTAAAGCGGTTCAGCAGCAAATCAAAATTCGTTTTCAGCTCATCCATATTCGGACGCTGATAAGTAAACTCGCTAAACTTCATGCACTTGCACCTCACTGTAATAGTCTCGGAATGTACCGGCTAACTCTATGTTACTAAATTTCACACTAAGTGAACAGATTTTTTATCCGCTGGTCGAATAAAACTGCAAAACATTCTACAAATGCTCCATACAGGGAGCGGCTTGAACGATAGCAGCATCGATTAAATATGCAATTATTCCCATCCGTTCTAGGACATAGGCCCTATTTCATTCCATCTGTATGATAGACTTGATTGTACATAATGCTCGCAAAGCCATACATAACGCGTAAAATGTCCTTTGCGAATATGACAGACTTCGATCAGTTCCAATCCAGCCTCAGCTAGCGAAGACTCCAGCGGCTCGGTAGAAATAATGACCTGTAGCGGTGCCAGCTTACCTGTCGCGCGCAGCATCTTCAACCGTTCAGCTTCCTCTAGCACGGAGCATAGATTATAAGGCAGATCAAGTACAACAGCATCGTACGTACCGTCCAGTTGTGTCATATCGGCAACGCGCACGATATCTGGCATGTTATAAAAGAATAGATTTTCTCGTGCTCCCTGTACAGCGAGCGGATTCAGATCAGAGCCTGTCACATCGATGCCCATCGATAACGCTTCGATTAGCACTGTACCAATACCGCAGCATGGATCAAGCAATGTGCGTCCTTCAATTTGTGGCATAGCGATATTAACGACTGCGCGAGCGACACGCGTACTCAGCGCGGTAGAATAATGACGCGGCTTCTCATTATGCTGAAGCCATACCGATTTTCCATGCCATAACTGTCCAAGCAGCCATTGCCCGTCTACATAGATCATGCCCAGCCATATATCGGGCTGCTTCATCTGTGCTTTGGCACGAACATTCATCCCGATCCGGCGCTCCAATTTGCGTTTTTCTTCATACGTAAAGGACTGATCGCCATTGAGGCAGATCAGTTTGAACGTTATAGGCGGGGTAGCTAATGGTCGTTCTGACAGCTTTGGAAGCTTTGGAAGCTTTAGCAGCTCTGACGGTTCTGATGGTTCTGATGGTTCTGATGGTTCTGATGGTTCTGATGGTTCTAACGACTCTCGTTGTTCTGATGGTTCTAGTAATGCCGATTGTTCTAGTGGTGCTAGTTGTTCTGGTTGTTCTGGTGGTTGTCGTAATTCTGAAAGTATTGGTAACTGTGCCAGTCGTCTTTCTGCTGACCGTTCTACAGGTAACTGTGTAGGTCGCTCGGCTAATGAGTCTGCTCCTATGGCTGATTCTATTCCAGTATCCACCAATGCGCTGTATGCTGCTAATTGCAGCTCACGTGCATTTTGCTCCAACTCTTCCAACGTGTCCGCCGTAATCCAACTATCAAGTCGCTGGTGGATAAATGGACTACGCTCTGGCGCAATACAGATAGGACTGCGTACATAATGCGCCGTTGGATCGGTCGTGAGTAAGCGGCGAAGCTCTAGTGAGCACAGTTCTTGTTCATCTTCATGGCAGGCATACGTATAAATATAGTCGTGCAGCGCTGGCGTACATAATGCACGATTAGCTGTATACTCGTTAGTTTTTATATTTGTCTTTATATTTTTGTTTGTGTTTCTCTTTGTGTTTGTAGCTCGATCGTCAGTCATCTTTGTGCCTCTTTTCGATTGTTACAGTAAAATACTGCCATCTTAATAGTTGCGTATAGTAGATTAATATAGCACATTGATGACGGAAAGAGCTTTAAGCTTTACTACAAGCTTGTACGGCAATAATGCCAGCACGATAAACCGATTATCCGCAACCGGCAGTTTTTATTAGAGCAGCTGCTGAATCCGGCGAATATCTTCATCGTTCAGTATATAATTCACATATACGACCTGTATATGCTCTGGTAGCTGCACGTCAAATATGCGTGATACGGTAATAATCATATCCGTTTCCGGCATATGTTGCCGCAAATGCGATAACGACATACGTTTCGTAATTTCCAGTCGTTCTCCGCATGATTGGTAAATCTGCCCTGTCATATGATGCGCTACACTTTCGCCGAGATCGCAGATCAAGACGGCTTTTTTTGTCTGCCGGGCAAATGAGGCAAAATAAAGCGCCATATAGCTAATTTCGTGTTCGTTTATCGAAGACAGATCGGTGTCCGGCAGTAAATGACGGCATAACGCAGCCATTTCCATCTGTCGAGGATAGTCATTTTTCACCTGTTCAAAAATCGGATTATGCTCAAAATGCCCTTGCCGGATTCGGTTCAACATGCTTTCATTGTGAATGGACAAGCGCGCACATAACGCGGTATCCAATGTGTAGGAAGTACCATACTGACGATCCACCAGCTGTAAAAATTGCTCTGTGAACGATACACTTTCCGCGGCAGCCGGATGGGGCGCCGGTTCATGATAAATGACACGTTTCGCACCCATGCATGCCTGCAAAAAGGCGGCGCCAGCTGACGACAATTCCGTCTGCTGATCAGCAAGCGCTTGCAACAGTTCTTTTGTCCAGGTAGCAGGTGGTTCTGGTTCTGGTTCTGGTTCTGGTTCTGGTTCTGGTTCTGGTTCTGGTTCCAAAGTATAGCCTTTTTCTTCCCGTTTGATCGTAATAAATGTATCCAGCAGAAAGCCTTCTGCCGACTTATCGATCAGATCATATTGATATCGTTCCAGCAGTTGCGGCAAGTAACTTTGCAGCCATGTATATAGCTGCGTATAGGATTCGCCGAAAATAAAGCGCAGTGCTTTGTCCATCAAAATCGAGCCGAATGTATAATAATTCAAGGTCGCTGTGATGACATGGCGTTTTATTCGCTCGGAGCCAACCAGCTGTACCCCCTTAAGAGAAGTTTGCAAATGAATCCCAGCAAAGCCGGTCAGATAGTGAGCGATTTCTTTTAAACTGTGTGTAACTGAGGTTTTGGAAGCATACATAATTTCAGCGAGATCACGAGTCGCGATCGGTTGATCCAAAAAGGAAAGATGCAGCAGTAAAAACAAAAAACGTTCGTTCGCTGTTTCCGGGTAACTTTTCGTACGTGCCTCTCCAATGAGCTGTTCCAGACAATAACGTGCACCCGCTCCATCGGATGGGTGAATATAATATCCACGTGTGGGCGAAGAACGAATCAGCGTATCACTGGAATGTTCGTAAACGGCTTTGTAATATTCGTTCAAGGAACGGATATCCATACGCACCGTACGCAGACTGATTGCCAGTCTGTTCGTAAATTCGGCTGGAAGCACATGTTCTTTTTGCAAAAGCATGCGCAGTATAATAATCTCTCTTGCACGCACAACAATCCCTCCCCATACTATGTTAATTATAGCATTGGAGAAGGATGGCTGGTGAATGAGTCGGTTTTATTTTCGCTTTAATTTACTTTTCGCTAAGGTCTACTTTTAACCAAGTGCTGACGTTTACGTTTCATTGGATAGAAGCCGAATCGTTACCGATGAGCCGTGGCGGCTATCTGGCCCGATAATCAGCTCGAACTCACCAGGATCAGCGCGATATTGCAAATCCGTATGATAATAACCGAGCATATCTGCGCTAATCGTATAGTCTACTTGGGCTGTCTCGCCTGGATTCAACTGAATTTGCTCATAAGCAATCAGTTCTCGCACCGGACGAGCAATCTCGGCCACACGGTCATGAATATAAACCTGCACCGTTTCACAACCGGCATATGGTCCATGATTCGTTACCGATATGCTAACGTGTAGCGGACAATTCGCTGATAGCTCGCCTGTGCCCGCATCGATATTTCCATATCCAAATTCAGAATATCCTAATCCATATCCGAATGGATACAATGCTTCGTTCGGAACGTCTAGATACTGTGTTTTGTAGCGCTTTTCCTGCGTCAATAGATGCGCGGGACGACCGGTGTTCAGATGATTGTAATGCACTGGAATTTGTCCGCTATGATACGGGAAACTCATCGTTAGACGTCCGCTCGGATTACAGCGACCGGTCACAATATCCGCAACCGCATGTCCACCTTCTGTACCTGGAAACCATGCTAGTAATATGGCGTCCGCATAGCGTGCCACTTCCTCCAGTTCAATCGGTCGTCCGGCAAACAGGACGACAACGATTGGCTTGCCAGCAGCAGCGGCTATACGCAGTAGCTTTAACTGATCGTGCGGCAATCCGATATGAGCACGTGATCCAGCTTCACCTGACCATTCTTCTCTCTCACCTAATGCAAGCAAAATAACGTCTGATTGCTGAATAAGCTCGATCGCCTGATGCAGAACTTCTTCTTCGATGTGACTATCATCAGTAGATAGCGACTGTACTTGCATGCCCTGCTGCTGTAAACCTTCCAGCACGGTAACAGCATGCTGTGGATCGCCATCGACCGACCACGGACCAAGCAAATGCCGATTGTCTGCATACGGTCCGATCAGCGCCAGCTTCTGCGTACTATTCAGCGGCAGCACCTGCTGATTTTTCAATAATACCATCGACTGCACTGCTGCTTCACGAGCAGCGTGACGGTGATTCGGATGCAAAATCATTTCCTGTTCACGCGCTTCGGACACGCCGCGATACGGATCATCGAATAAGCCAAGCTCCTGTTTTAACTGTAAAATATGTTTGACCGCTTCATCTAGCTTTTGTTCCAGTTCTGGATGCTGTTCACATAGCTCTGGTAGTGCTTCGATATAAGCGGTCGTCATCATTTCAATCTCGATACCAGCTTGCAGCGACAGACGTGCTGCATCTGCCGAACTCGCAGCCACGCCGTGTGGAATCAGTTCTTTCACGGCACCCCAATCGGAAATAAGCGTGCCATCGAATCCCCATTGTTCGCGCAATATATGTTGTAACAGCCATGTATTCGCTGTCGCAGGCACTCCGTTTAGCGTATTGAACGCCGCCATCATCAAGCGCGCTCCTGCCTGAAGTGCCTGCTGATAAGGAGGCAAATAGTCGTTATACAGGGAAAGCGGAGACAGATCGACGGTATTGTAATCTTTGCCGCCCTCTGCCGCGCCATAGCCAGCAAAATGCTTCACACATGCAGCCAACGTATCGGACTGCTGCAAATCGTCCGTCTGGTATCCTTCTACCATCGCCGCCCCAAATTGTCCCAGCAGCAGCCGATCCTCACCAAAACTTTCCATCACTCTGCCCCAGCGCGGATCACGTACAAGATCAACCATCGGTGAAAAGGTCACCTGAAAACCGGCAGCGGCAGCTTCGACAGCTGACACGCGCGCTGTGCGTCGCAGCACATCTGGATTCCAGCTACATGACAATGCTAGTGGAACCGGGAAAATCGTTTTATAGCCGTGCACAACATCCGTCATGAAGAGCAGCGGAATGCCCAGGCGATTATGCTGCAAATAGTCGCGCTGGATACGCAGCATACTTTTTGCATCCAGCTTGCCCAGTACAGAACCAACGATCCATTTATGCTGTTCAACATCTTTCATACGGGAAGCGGTACCTGTCGCCTTCGCACCATCTACATTGAAAAAGCTTGTTGTAATCTGCGTCATCTGTCCGATCTTTTCCATCCGTGTCATCTGTTTGATCAGTGCTTCAATCTGTGTTGTATTCATCCTCTGCTCCTGTACCCGTTGTATATTAGCCCTTTTTCGCTTCTAGCGCTTCTTTCATCTTGTCCGAATAGCCAAAGAAATAAGTGAGCAAAAACGCCGTTGCCATCGAAATTACATTGACTAGCAAGTACCACGGCAACTGATCATTCATATAAAGTAATGTACCTGGAATCGCCGTAATGGACATCCCGGTTGCTTTCAAACCGAATAACGAAGACAGGAAGCCGCCTACTGCACCACCGATCAAGCCCATAATGAACGGCTTCACAAATCGTAGATTAACCCCAAAAATAGCTGGCTCTGTAATGCCAAGCATGGCGGATACTGCCGAAGGATAAGCAAGTGATTTCGTTTTAGGCGAGCTGGTTTTCACCGCTACAGCCAGTGCTGCCCCTGCTTGCGCAATAATCGACGCTGAACTGATCGGATTGACCGTATTCCAGCCTGTTTCTGCTAGCATCTGAATTTCGATTAGATTGAGCGCATGATGCACGCCCGTGACAACGATAATCTGGTTAATACCACCATAGATTAGTCCGCCCAATCCGCTAGGCAATCCTAATAGGAAGTTAACCGCTGCCAGCAGCCAGATTTCCACTTGGTGGAATATCGGCCCGATTACCATAAGGGACAGCACGACCATAATTAACAAAGTTAGAAACGGTGTCAAAATCAGATCAAGTGCATTTGGTACGCGTTTGCGCAGCCATTTCTCGATCTTAGCCAGACACAAACCTGCGATAAAGGCAGGCAATACGGAGCCTTGATAACCGGCCACTTTAATAAAACCGAAGAAGTATAACGGATCTGCCTTATGTTGAGCGACATCCCATGACACCGGTAAAGCTGGATGGACCAACATCAATCCAAGAATAATCCCCAGTACCGGCGAACCACCAAAGTTTTTAACAGCCGACCAACAGACAAGTACAGGTAAAAAGGCAAATGCCGTATCGGTCAAAATTTGAGTAAGCAGCAGGAAATCGGGCGATACCGTCGATGGTGTAGCTCCGAACAGAGCCAGCACCTGCTCCTGCATAATTAGACCACGTACACCCATGAACAAACCGGTCGCAACGAGTACCGGAATAATCGGTACAAACACATCACCAAAGATGCGAATCATACGTTTGAACCAGTTGTCTCCGTATTTGGACGCGGCTTCTGCCTGTTCGTTCTTGCTGCTACCGGACAATCCGAGTGCCAGCACTTCCTCGTATACTTTGTTTACGATACCGGTTCCAAGAATGACCTGATACTGACCCGATGTGAAGAAAGACCCTTTGACCAGATCGATATCGGTCACCTCTGAGTCTTTAATAATTTCACGATCTTTCACAATGACGCGCAGCCGGGTCGCACAATGCGCCACCGAAATAATATTTTCATCGCCGCCAAGCGCCTCTACAATCTCGCTGGCAATTTGTTTATAATTTTTGGACACTTACAATTCCCCCTTCGATAACTCCCACACCTTACCACTTACATTTGCACAACCGGATAAACGAATCGTGTCGGCTGCCGCATCGAAAAACACGCGCATCGTAGCTGTTTTTTCGCCATCATTGATAAACAGTTCTACCGACGAGCGATCTATAAATAGATGCAGCCGCTCTAAACGATCCGGTAGCGCAATCACACGTTCATCCCATTGCCCTGTCCACCAGCTGCGCCGTTTCAGTACGACTTGCCCGCTCTCGGCGGAATAATGCAGCTGTACACGATCCAGCAACAACAACTGCCAATGGCGAACATTATCAAACTCAAGTAGCATTTCCTGTACATGAGAAGTGACAGTCCATACCGCTTCGCTAACTTCATCGCTGCCTGCCGACACGAGATTGTAAGCACGCTCATTTTGGCGTAACTGCTGCAATTCAGTAACCGGACGCTGCTTTAGACCCTGTGTTCCAGCGATTAGCTGACGCGGAATCGTTAGCGCATGCAGCCAGCCATCCGCTACAGTCGGTTGTGACATCTGGTAATCGATCTCGCCGCCACCCATCCAGGCAAAGGAAAGCACTCTTCCCTGCTCATCTACAAATGACTGCGGTGCATAATAATCCCAGCCTTCATCCAATTGCTGTTCCTGTCCCGAATAGAGCAGGAATTGAGCATCCGACTGCATTTGTCCGGCAAAATAGTACGGAATACATTGATCCAGCTCCCGACCATCCTGTTCGATCTTTTCCTGCCGGCTGACAATCATATACTGCTGCTCTGCCACGGTAACAAGGTCCGGGCATTCACACATATAGCCCCAGTTGCGATCATCAGACAGCATATTGCCCTCATACGTCCAATTCCACAGATCATCTGATCGATACAGCGCTACATTACCAGTCAGTTGCTCCGTCTGAGCGCCAATGACCATCCACCACTGCTGCGCAGTTGTATCTTTCCATACTTTGGGATCACGGAAATGCGCTGTATACCCTTCTGGCAGATAAATGACCGGACCATGCTTCGTAAATTGCTCTCCATCCGTAGATGTCGCCAAACACTGATACGTTTCGCGCTCACCGGATTCCGTGCGCACATTGCCGGTATAAAAAAGGTACAGCGTATCTCCATGCACAATAGCACTACCGGAATAGCATCCGTCTTTGTCATACCATTGATCCGGGTGGAGTGCACATTCGTAATGTTCCCAGTGCACCAGATCGGTGGAAACGACATGTCCCCAGCTTTTCGGCCCTTGTGCCTGAATCCGATCCAGCCATTGATAAAACACATGATATTTCCCTTTAAATTGCACCAGTCCATTCGGATCATTCATAAATCCGGAAATCGGTGCAATATGGTAATCCAATCTGTAATTGTTCATTTTGTATACCCTTTCATTTCGTGATGTAACGTTATTATAGGGTAATGCTAGCCCGATCGAATACTCAATTATTTGCACTTGAAAACGGCAAAAAAATGACTACTTCAAGCTTTTCCTGTAAACGTTTAAATGTATATGATCCAGTTGCCAAATGCTGGTATGTTCGTTGAATCGAATTTGATATTTTATCTGAGGGGTGTACGCAAACTTTTTTTGTTAGGGCAGACACCACTCCGTGAAGGAATAAGGGGACGGACTCCGGTCTGTGCTGCTTACATACATACGAGTTTGCATAAATGCAGCATAGTGCATCAACATAAGAGGAACACTGCTAGAAAAATACGATATAGAAGAATACACTGTGCAAATCAAACTTGAAGTTCATTTCGGAAGCCAATTCAGTAGTTAATGGAATAGTAGATGCTACATGTTATGAACGTAACGATAATTGGAGTGCTTACATGACAATAAGTCACTCTCCATAAAGAGTGACTTATTGCAACCTATAAACTAAACTCGATAGGAGCGGATAAGATCATAACATTTAAGCTAAACATCACATATCAACTATACTGCTTGCTTTCTTGCTCGCTTGCTTACTGCTTAAAGTCGTATTAATTTGCCTTTAATCGCGCATACATATGCAAATTGTTAAATTGCCGATTGTTCTCGTCGTACTCGCGCAGTGTATTTTCAAACACAACATGCAGCTTTTGCAGCAGCTTGATCGAATTAATATGTGCAGGTAGAACTTTAGCTTCTATTCGATTGCATTGTGGCAAACGTGTATAAACCCGTCTATAACATGGAATCCCCTGCTTGGATCAGATCGCTGCCAGCGCGATCCCTTCGCTTAATAAACATCGCTTTAGCTCACGCGCAAAATCTACAGCATGAACACCGTCGCCGTGAATACAGACCGTATCGGCTTCGATGGTAACGATCGTACCGTCAGTCGCGCGTACTGTACCTGTATTCAAGAGATGGATGATTTGCGCAGCAGCTTGACTGGCATCATGTAAAAGTGCATCCGCACGAGTTCGCGGAGTTAATGTACCATCTGCCTGATAGGTACGGTCAGCAAACACCTCGCTTGCTACTTTCAGACCTGCTGCATGACCGGCGCGAACAAGCTCACTGCCAGACAATCCGTACAAAATAAGCGACCGATCCAGATCCGCAATCGCACCTGCAATCGCCTCCGCCAGCGGCGCAGATACCGCTGCCATATTGTACAGCGCACCATGCGGCTTTACATGATGCAATATGCCACCTTCCTGCTGTACAAAAGCTTGCAGTGCACCAATCTGATACGTGATCAAATCCTGTACCTCAGCTGGTGACAATTGCAGCTTCCGCCGTCCAAACCCAGCCAGATCAGCGAAGCCTGGATGAGCACCAATCGCAACCCCATGTCGAAGCGCAGACTGTACTGTTTTACGCATAACAGAAGGATCACCAGCGTGAAAGCCACACGCAATATTGGCTGAAGTCACCTCGGCAAGCAGCTCTTCGTCATGCCCCAGCTCATAAATACCAAACCCTTCTCCCATATCACAATTGATATCGATCGAAATCATTTGTCCATCCACATCCTTTCGGCTCTGGCTTGCTTCAATAATGGTATACATGTATAGGGTCATCTATGAAGTTATTGATGAAGGTTTGTATACAGTTGCGTATGAGTTCATTTATAAGGTCATACATACACCGTTTATAAAGTCATATCGTTTATAAAGTCATTTATGACAGCGTTGATCCATTCATTTATTAAAATTATTGCATAAACGTCGTCGTCCATATCATATTTCTATGTAAAAGCATGCAGACCCATACCGTTCCCTCCGATCATTAATCGTTTTGAATTGGCAAACCTAGCGCTTGAAGTCGCAGCTCAATCATGCGACGCAGTAGCTTTAATTCATACGTCCATTCCACATAAAGCCGCTGTGCTTCTTCCAGTTCGATCCATCGAAAACGCACGACTGCTCCTGGTGCAAGCTGTGCTAACAGCGGCAGATCAAGGCGGATCACCTGAGCTATTTTGGCATAGCCGCCAAGCGTTTGCCGATCAGCCATTAACATAATCGGCTGTCCATCTGTCGGAACCTGTATCGTTCCCTCTGTGACCGCCTCAGATAAATAGGATATCGCTTGCTTCAATTGCAGCGGTTCACCGGACAAACGGTAACCCATGCGATCCGATTGCGGTGTAACACGATACGCCTGCGTTAAAAACTGCTTTTGAGACGATTCCGTAAAGTCTTCCCATTGTCTGCCCGCTATGATACGAATCGTCACTTCATTGGTATAGCGTGGTAGGATATGATAACTTACCATCCAACGTACAGGCTTTGGCTTTGATCTTGGTTCTGGTTCTGGTTCTGGTTCTGGTTCTGGTTCTGGCTTTGGTTTTCGTTCTAGCTTTAGTTCTGGAACTGATGCTGGCACTGACTCTTGCTTTGACTCTGATGCAAATTCGGGTTTTAATTTCGGCTCTAATTTTGATTCTTTTTCTAATTCTAATTCTGATTCCTGTTCTAGTTCTCGTCCCGATATCGGCGTAGTTTCTACAAAAACTACGTTTTCAGAAGCAGTTAATGGAGCGTATTCAGATATAGAGTCGTGTGACAGCAATGGCTCATCCATAGCTCTGTTGATCGCTACTACTCTAGTAACATCATGTAGTGGAAGGGTAGCCGATTCCTTATCAAATTGATGTATTTCTGGATAAAGTCCATGTGTGATGTTCTCATCAGCTCGACGTAATCCGGTTACGTTCGTATCCTGTTTCGTATTCTCATCCAAACGACTATACAGACGATCGCCTGCTTGCAAAGCACGACCTGCTAGTCCACCTATACCTGCTCGCAAATAGGTACTGTAGCTGCCTAGCACCGGCTCTACCCACCAGCCGCCTGCAATAGCAATATAGGCACGGCAACCTGTACTCACTTTGCGAAAGGCAATCCGGCTACCTTTGCTGACGTAAACCGGTCTCCACATCGGAAGTGGCGTATCATCTAGCATAGGCTCCAAATTACCACCTGTTACAGCAATCCAACCATCTTTCATCATATGAGCGGCAAATCCAGACCATGTAATTTCCAGTGTAGCTTCTGATTCGTCATTGCCGACAAGCCAGTTTGCCAGCGTATGAGCAAGTGTGTCCATCGCTCCATTGGGACTGATACCATAGCGTCCATAACCTGTTCTGCCTCTGTCTTGAATTGTCGATAACATACCTGGCTTTTCGATCTGTATGCTCATCTGGCTCATTCCCCTTTTCCCGGTTCTGTATCCAGCTCATGATTCACTTGTCTCTGGTCACCATGTTCTGTCGCCAATAACGTATCTGGCTGCATTATTTTAGCAGACGATGAAATAACCGATTCTTCTTGTAAGCGCCATTGTTCATACTCGTCAGGCGTAATCGGATAAAATTGCACCGCTCCGCCACTTTCCAACAGAACCGGCGGCTCTTGCTCCGGTCGAAACAGACGTAGTGGCGTTCGCCCGATCAATTGCCAGCCGCCAGGTGTATCGAGTGGATAAATACCGGTCTGCATGCCCGCAATCCCAACCGAGCCAGCCGGTATGTGCACGCGCGGCGTATCATGGCGAGGAATAGCTATCGATTCCGGCATTCCACCCAGATACGGAAAGCCCGGTGCAAAACCAAGCGCATAGATCGTATAGGACGCACTGCTATGTATACGGACAACGTCTGCTGGAGACAAGCCATGATAAGTAGCCACTTCATCCAGATCCGGTCCATATTCGCCGCCATAACATACAGGAATGCGAATGAGTTGCTGTGCTGATGGCTGTGAGTCGGATGACAGCTGAAATCCAGCTGTTAAACGCTGATCCAGCGCTGTACAAACTGCTTGATAGGGCGTAACGGATAGTTGTCTGCTATTTGCCCATTGCTCTATCTCATAATATACTGCCAGCGTAGTATACGAGGGTACATATTCTATAATGCCTGCAATCGGTTCCTGTTCAAAAATACGTAATGCTTGCTGCACATCAGCCAACACCTCCAGCCCGATTTCACGACCAAATTCGATCAATACCACAGCATCACCAAGCGGCTCCATACGCCAGTTTTTCTGCACCATCTGTATGCCTCCATGTTTATTTTATTTAAATAAAGGAACCGTTTTATATACCAAATTGCTTATGTATACGGTACAGGATGAAATTATTTTACCTGTGGTGCTAGTTCGAGTTCATGTTTGACCATCCCTCTTTTCTAAAAACTATACACAAGCAGTTTACATACATGCCCTAGTAGCATGGGCATTACTGTCTTTATATCTTTATCTGTGTTCATGTCTGTATCTGTCTATATCATACGTCTATATTCTCGTTAATTGTTCCATTTTACCGATTGTCCGTATCCCTGTCGAATGATGATCTATATCCGGTTTCATATACCGTTTATTGTGCATCATGTACATCGTATATTTACTACCACACATAGTTCTGGTATTAAGAATGATTATAATGATGTCCACAATTCTTGCATAAAGTTTTCATAAAGTCTTTCATAAAACAATTCATATCACATTTATAAAACGATTCATAAAGTATGGCATAGACTATTTCATCGTGCCTCTCATAAAGTTTCCAAACGAGTCATTCACGTTTGGCGGTCGACGATGATGTTTATGTATGGAATAATACGAAAGACAGCATGTGCTTCGGCAAGATGGGAGAGGATGGCATGATTTATCGTGTCAGTTATATATCGGATACGTATAAAGTGAAAGGTTATCTAGCTCTGCCCTATGGTATGAGTATCGATAAAGAAACACTCCAGCTTTCACTGCATCAATTTTATGATCGAACCGATCTGGAGGTCGAAGAAATTGCCTGTCCACTGCATCATCCCCATGAGGATGTGCAGCGACAGCGTTTAGCTGTATTGGTGTATTGTCGAGGTGGAATTGGGCGAGTCGGTAGCGTACGTGCGACATGGTTAGAACGATTTGCGCAGCATGGTCAGCTCGTCTTTGCTCCCTGTTATCGTGGTGCCGAGGGCGGCGAAGGCTGGGATCAGTTTGGCGGTGCGGATGCACAGGATGTGCAGTCTGCTCTGGACTGGCTTAGTACGCTATCCTTTGTACATGCGTCCCGTATGAGCCTGATGGGCTTTTCACGAGGCTCTGTCAATGCGACACTGGCGGCTGCAACATGGAAGCAGCGTGAACTAGACAATCAAGATGGCGAAAATGGCATTTATCGCCTGGTGCTCTGGGGTGGTGTAGCTGATCTGGCACTCACGTATGAGGAACGAATCGATCTGCGCCGTATGCTAAAACGTGTCATTGGCGGCTCCACAGGCAAATATCCAGAGCGCTATGAAGCGAGATCACCTGTAGCGCTGGCACCACAGTTAGCCTGTCCTGTGCTTATCATTCATGGCGAACAGGATCAGCAGGTCGATCCAGGACACGGCAAGCTCATGCGCGAACGACTGGAGCAATTGCATAAGCCATTTGCTGTGCACTGGTACGAGCATTATGGGCATCATATGCCAGAAGACGTGCATAAGCAGGCGATTGCACGTATGTTCGACTGGCTACAAGGCCCCGCTTAAATGGTATAGTATGGCTATAAAATATGGCTACAAAAAGAGCTGCAATGATCGTATGATACGCTCCTGTTGATTCAACAGAACGGTTCATTACATTCATTGCAGCTTTTTGTTTATTCACTGACCATAACCGCCTTACGATCTTGCTCCGATTGCTGTGCCAGCTTGAGCATAAATTCAGCTAGATTCGCTCTGGAAAGTTTGAGTTTACTAGAAGGAAGCTGACGAATCGTTGTTTCATAATAATAGCTGCCGGTACGCTCTCCATTCGTCAATAGCGGAGGTTGTACAAGCACCCAGTTAGCGGCACCGGACGAGATGATTTGCTCTTTATCCCGGTGATCGGCTAGCAGGTTTCTCATCAGCAGCGGCGTGATCCAGCGATATAATAGCCCCAGCTTTCCGGCATCTTTTCTCGTGCCAATAAAGGAAATATGCACAATTTTACCAGCCTGCTGCGCTGCCGCAGCATGTGTAATATGACGAACAGCCTCCACCAGACGAAGATCACGCTGAAACGGGCTTTTGGCACCAAGTGCGGAAAAGACAGCATCATAATGCTTCGCCGCCAGTGCTGCATTCACCTCATCATAACTTGTCACATCCCCCTGCACGATATGCAATAGTGGATGCTCCATGTTTAGCTTATCCGGATTCCGTACAAAAGCGGTAATTTCATGCCCTTGCTCCAGCCCCTGTAGCACTAACTCGCGGCCTGTTTTCCCCGTAGCTCCGAAAATAATCATTTTCATAGCGTGCCCTCTCCATTCGTCGATTCATCTTACTGATGCCAAAATACGCACACCCAAGATCCTAGCGGAGGTTGTACAAGCACCCGCGCGTTCAGCTCGAATTGGGATTCGTTCATCATCGTTTATGATCGTTTATAATCGTTGTAAAAGCTTACGAAAAGTAAGTTTTAATCAAACTATAGGCGATAGATGAATACGGTGTCAACTTTCACAGCTGATTGGATACTCGTTTGATTATACCCGATCACGTTCATAAGAAATCAGATCATAAAAAAACCGACTTTCCGATATAGAAAAGCCGGTTTCGTATGCTTATGGATGGGTCGGTTTGCTGGATGGCTGTATATATTATACTACTGTTGCCGGCACACGGCTGCTGCTGCCTTTGCGTGTGTGCATGCTGCGTGCGATCCAGACGCCAGCAGCGCCCGCTTGAGCAAGACCGCGTGTTACGCCTGCGCCGTCACCGCCACAGTACAAGCCATCGATTTCAGTTTCGAGATTTTCACTCAGCTTGGGACGAGCGGAATAAAATTTCGCTTCCACACCGTAGAATAACGTATGCTCCGAGGCGATACCTGGTGTGACACCTTCCAGTGCATGCACCATTTCAACCAGACTTTTCATCGTATTGTATGGCAATACTAAGCCGAGGTCACCCGGTACCGCTTCTTTCAATGTCGGCTCCAAAAAGCCTTCTTTAATACGGTCTGCCGTCGAACGACGTCCACGTAAAATATCACCAAACTTCTGCACGATCACGCCGCCACTCGACAGATCATTGGCACGACGGCAAATTTCACGTGCATATTCGTTCGGTTTGTCGAATGGTTCTGTAAATTTATGCGATACGAGCAGGGCAAAGTTCGTATTACGCGAACCGAGCGCCGGGTCTTTAAACGAATGACCATTGGCTGCCATCACGCCACTATGATTTTCCACCACAACGTGACCGGACGGATTGCTGCAAAATGTACGTACCCGTGTACCAACCGACGTATTAAAAATGAATTTGCCTTCATACAGATGCTTGTTAATTTCTTGCATGACCACATCGGACGTTTCCACACGCACCCCTACGTCTACCTGGTTGTTGTACATTTTCAGACGACGTTTTTTCAAAATATCGGTCAGCCATGCCGAGCCATCACGTCCCGGTGCGATCATCACATTGTTGGATTCGTAAGTTTCGCCTTTTTTCGTCACGATGCCGGTAATACGGTGCTTACCGTCTTCTTTGACAGTAATAATATCTTCCACTTCAGCTTTGTATACCATATCAATGCGAGTGTTCAGGTATTCATAGATCGATTTTAGAATCTCCAGATTTTGCTCGGTTCCCAGATGGCGCACCTCAGCGCGCAGCAGCTTCAGCCCGGACGCATAGCCGCGTTGCTCGATATCGCGAATCACATCGGTCGTTGGATCGGTAATGCTCTCTGTCGCACCATGCTCCAGATTGATGCTATCCACATAGCGAATCAGATCTTCAACGCGCGAACCCGGCAAATAATCGGTTAACCAGCCACCAAATTCAGTCGTAATATTAAATTTGCCATCACTGTAGGCACCTGCTCCACCAAATCCGGCGGTTACGGAACATGCAGGCAAGCAGCCAGCAAAGTCTTTTTTACCTGCTGGCGGTGGACAAAATTGAATCTTCTCCTGCATGATCGGACAATTCCGATTGTAAATATTATGACCTTTATCAATCAACAATACTTTCCAATCCGGCGCAATCCGTGTCAATTCATAACAAGCGAAAATTCCTGCTGGTCCTGCTCCTACAACGATGCAATCATACTTATTCATAGTATCGTATCCCCCACCTGTGTTCATTCATTTTAGTTGCATGCTTCTGCTTACTGGCGGCAACCTATCCGAGTGACCCACGTCTTCTGTACATCCATCCTGCTCCAAAACGGCCAGTTCGGGCATGACAAAACAGAACCTCGATCGACAAGACAACAAAAAAATCCCCGGCCAGCGAACAGGTATGCTAAAGCATCCTATCCGTAGCCAGGAATTTGCGGTTCCTTGTAGAGACCCCCGAACCTTATTTTCGAGGATATACGAATATTAATATTATTTATACTATTCAATATACGCTTATCGTCGGAATAGCGTACCGCTCACACTAGTTAACAGCGAGCTACATATCGTATATTAACGAATAATACACGAATGGTCAATAGTTAAAATAAATTAATGTTCGTTTTTTTATGATTAATGATGCTTATACAATCATAAATCTGAGCTGATTATGTAATTTCACGAACTTTTGCAATGTATAAGATGAAAATGTATCGTAAATATGAATTTTTTAAGCTTTTCAGTAATATTCGGAAAATGAGCCATTGTTGTGAAAGCAATCTAGTAAGATGATGATGCTAGTAATGGTTACCATCTGGGTATTATGCTTGTTGTATAGGGATTGAATATGCTGGATGAGTGTTCAGCATGTGGAGGTTATTTGTAAGTATGGGAACTACTTGAGGATTGGAGTTTGCCTGAAACTGTCATGCTGAGAATTACACCACTTCCGGTAAGGAATAAGGGAACGGACTCCGGTCTCGCACAGGAATCTATGAATTGGGAGAGAATGTAGATTCCCGTGCTCAAAGGTCGTCCTTTTCCCTTATTTCCTTCCCTCCGTTCCGTGCTAGTCGCAACATATGTAAACACGTTTGCGTTCATGACCGTTTTTGAATCTACGTTGTCATAGGAATCAATTTTCTTATAAATGCCTCAGATACAGATACAGATACAGATACAGATACAGATACAGATACACCCGATTGTGATCTCTGGAACATAGCTTATGCTATAGTTTGCAAGGTTTTGCAAATACATCTTGTACTAGATATATGCTAAATGCTACTATAGTCCGCAATCCGCCATTTCGACCAGGCATAGTTTGTTTCTACTTCAGATTTCATAGTTAGTGAAGTAAAAAGTATCCTTAATAAGTAACATTTTAGCTAAATGACTACCGTTATGTACCAGGTGAATTTTTCGATTTATAGAATCACTTTTTCTTTTATTTAGAAAATTAATCCGCTGTTTGCAGCAATGCCATAAATGCAACATTACAGAAATTCATCATGCTTTGCACAAATAGGTGTACGTTATGCATTTACGCTTTAGATTATTATATTCACCTCAAGATCGAATGGAGCACATCGCAATTTCAATAAAATTATGGAGTAGCAGCGTATATAAGGTCTCAGAAAGTCCAAAAAACCTAAGTAGGTCTACAGTCTACAAAGGCTTATCAAGAGCTAATAAGAGCTGCGAAGATCCAAGCAATCTAATAAGCTTCAAGAAACTTTAAAAACCTTCAAGAAATTTGCAAGAAGGTCTCCATGTTTTAAAAACGCCAAAAGTCCTTCCACCTGCTGAACGGAAGACAGAGAACGATGCCATAAGACCGACCTTTAAGCCGGGATACGACTGCTTTCTTCCCATTCGGAGTATCACGGCTTAACCGGAGGTCGTTGGCATGTTCTCTGACTGGAGTGGTAGAAGCAACTTCATCCCATGTAAATCTCCCATCCAACTAATACAAATTATATTTAAAAACGCGCCCATCTGAATACCTTAGCTGTTTTTCTTTGATCATCCAAAAGTTGATCATTCCTAGCCTAATCATTCTGAGCTAGATCATTCCGAATTTAATCATTACGAGGGTACATTTTCTTTTCATCCGAGCATAGCAAAAATGCAGCCCCGTGAAGGACTGCATGATCTACTGTAAATGTATTTATTATATTCATTAGTCAGAAGTGTTGGAACGGCGATATAGACTGCCTTCTCGGATGCCGAAGATGATGCGGTCTTCGCATACGTGAAAAGAGGCAAGCGGGCGTGCCTGTTGGGGGACGGCTTGCAGATCGGCATACATGCGCTCAGCTACATCGTAGCATTCGCGATCTGTACATTTGGCATAAGCTCCGAAATATTTTTGCATGATCCAATATAGCTGCTGGCCCAGTTCGTCGGACGAATGGACATGCGGCAATACATTGATAATATGTTCAATCTCAATATTATATTCATCAGGCAGACACCATTCCCGTAACTTCATTGGGTTCCATTCCATCATATGCAGCGCAACGATAGAGTACGCACGTTGATGGACATTCCCACCATGATTGCTATTCATCCATATTCCTCCTATGCTCCGGCTACCCGGAGATGCTCTGTCTGTATATATGAGCAGTGATTTTGGACTTCTATGGCTTAAAGAAGTAATCTACCTGTTCCGTGCCAATGTCAGCATGCCATCAGGCAAAGTACAAGCAGGTCTATGGGGAAGAATATTGAAGTCTATCGAATATACCGCAACGATTCACAAGTGAATCACATTCTGGCATAAATGCGTAAGAAGCCGCAGTTTTGCCAAAAGACAATGTGCTGAAAGCACCAAGTCTATCATCCAGCTTATCCGTATTCCGGACTCTCTTCCACAACTCCCCAGTTACCGCGCGTTTGTTTACAATCATTCTTGCCGAAGAACAATTGCAGAAAACAAGCAAAAAACCACTTAAATGGAACGATATGGCGATGTGCGTTATGCGCTTAAACGTCATTTCCATATTTCCCTTGCAAGCTGTCTTGCATACAAAATTATGAACGAGTCAACCGAAACTGTAAATGCGGTAAAAGACCCACAAATGGATGGCTTCTACAGATGTACGACCTGGTTCCGATTATGAAAGCAAGCGATCGGGTAAAAGGTAGCTAGAGGGCATAGCATCGATCAAGCTTCATATGAAGTTGCTCCCCTAAAATATGCCATTACTTTATAACAAAGGACTGATCATAATGACAGAACAAAACGATATTAAACAGGTGCAAGAATGGCTGAATCGTTACATTGGAACGACCCTTATCATTGAAAAGCAGGAGCTGGATGACACCGATATCGTCCACTTTACGCTGTCCAGTATCGACGAGCGTAGCCAGGATAATGAGGTGGATGATTATTTGGAAAGCGCCCTTTTGCTACGCGGCGAAGGTCGCACGCAAAATGCTGAAGGCGAAAGCGTACCTGTACCTGGTGATATGTATGAGATCATTACTCATGATTTGCGTATTGATGAAATGAATAATGAACATGTACATCTAAATACAGAGCGCGCCACCTACAAGTTATCTGCCAAATAAATCGTACTGATGTAAATGATAGGCTGTACATCATAAACGTAAGCAAGCGACCATCTATTATATGAAGTATCCATCCCCATGCTATATGAACATCACTACTTTCTACGTAAGGTGAGTTCATGCATAGGAGAAGGTATATGGCTCATATCATAGGTGGTCTTTTTAAATTGTCATTCTAACTTGGACGCGGTTCCGATTCTAATGTAGGTTTGGTTCTAGCAGCTTGACGGAGATTGATTTCAACTTTACATCTGCTGTTTGTATTCATTCATACCGTCCTCATGTTGAGTACCTGTTATAGACACTATCCCAAAATAGCGCTAATAATCAACTGCTGCGAGCGTGGCAGGCCAGCAGGCCATTCGCCCACTTTACAATACATCATTTCGCTAATCTCACTACTTGGTAAAAAGGTGCCTTCCTGCACCGTGCCTTTGAAAATCAAATCTACACAGTTCGGATCGCTACGGCGAATAGCGCGCTCCAGACGCTCGATCTGTACATCCAGTCCGGTTTCCTCCTTCACTTCGCGCAACAGCCCTTCTTCCGGTTGCTCCTGCTCCATCCAGCCGCCCGGAATGCCCCACGGTTCTTGCTCTCGGTAGGAATGGCGAAGCAAAAGCACCTCGCCTTTATCATTCGTAAATACACCAAGCACTGCAACGAGGAAGGATTGCTGGCTACGTCGAACGATCCAATTTTTAAAACGATTCAGTGACATATGCTTATACATCCAGACAAGCCAGTCACGCGGAATACGATTGATCCATTTGGCAAACATACTCATGCTCCCTTCGATATTCACTTTTTTTTACATTTTTTCTGCATCGAATCTACTTCTATTTCTACTTCCACCTCTACGCTCACCTATGTGTTTGTACTTCCTTATGTACATGCGTGCAGCTTCAGCCCGGATACATCACCACATTGCTCCATATCGACAATCCGATCGATTGGTGTTCCACAATATGGCAGGGACGACTCCATAACGGTGCCGCCCCTGATGCAGGTTTTACTTTACAAGTATTATTTCTTCTTCATCTTCTCCAGCTCCGCATACATATCTGGCAAATGGTCTTGGAGTGCTGGAATCGGATCAGGATACGATAATCCCATCTCTTCCAGCGTTTCGGTCACAATTTGCAATACTGCCAGATCGCGATACCAGCGATGATCCGCAGGTACGATATGCCAGGGATGCTTTTCGGTTGCGCAATGCTTGAACAGATCCTCGTAATACGCTTGATATTGATCCCAGTATTGACGTTCATGCAGATCGCTTTCATCAAACTTCCAGTTTTTATGCGGCTTTTCGATGCGGTCAATGAGTTTTTCCAACTGGAAGCGTTTGGAAATATGCAGAAATATTTTAACGATACGCACGCCATTTTCCTCCAGCATCCGTTCAAAATCATTAATTTGTCGGAAGCGTGCGTGTGCCTGCTCATCGCTCACCTGACCGTGCACACGCGTAATGAGCACATCTTCATAATAAGAACGGTTAAAGGTAGCGATATAGCCGTAGGATGGCACATGCTGATGTGCGCGCCATAGATAGTCATGACTCAGCTCCTCCTGTGTTGGCGCCTTAAAGCTATACGTGTTCACACCGGCAGGATTTGAAATGCTAAACACTTTGTTAATGACGCCGTCTTTGCCGCTGCAATCCATGCCCTGAAATACGAATAGCACCGCATGCTTTTTACTGGCAAACAGCTTCGGCTGCAAATCCTCGAACACCGCCGACAATTCTATCTTCTCCTGCTCGGCATCTGCCTTATTTTTATACTTGCCCGTGTCCTTCGGATCGATCTCTTTCAAATGAATCGAATCGCCTGCTGCAAGAACCCAGTTTTTGTGCTTGGACATGAGAATCGCTCCTTTTAGTAGAATGATAGCTAGTAGGACTGGAATGTTAGTATCTACATATTACCCGCATGTGTAGCTTATTCTATATCAATCGTTCTATATCACTCGCTCATTTTCATGAATGGCAGTATTCATCTCCCGGCGTAACTCGCCGACAAATTCATCTCGTACACTGGCGTCAAATTTGACACGCTTCGGCTCCAGTTCTTCCAGCGCTTCGATCCATACATGACGATCATTAATATGACCGAGTTCTTTTTGAATTTTTTTGTATAGTTGTTCATGCTCGCGAAACTTGGCATTCAAGGCAAAGCCTGCCGCTTCGGCTGTGTAGCGCAGCTCTTTCGCAGCGATACGCACTTTATGCAGCGCAGTCAGTGTCTCTTCTGCTTCCAGTCCCTGTGCTTTGGCGATCTGCCGATAATGCTTTTTTTTCTGCTCATAGGAGATTTCCAGTTCTCGCATTAATCGGTTCACATCGGAAGCAGCGACCAGCGCAGGCAATTGTTCCTCTAAAAAAGGCTTCCATTTCTTATGCAGCTTTTTGCCCTGTAATGGGGGCAGCTTGCTAACGAGCTTTTTACGGTACAGCCGACGATGTTCTTTTTGCTCTTTAATAACCGCTTTTAACAATTTAGCGAGTTGATCTTGTTCCTGCTCTTTAGCCTGTTTGCGCCGCTCTTTGAACGCATCGATGAGCACGTCTTCGTCGCGCACTTTGCCGAGACGTTTTTGTGCTTTTTTGAATAATGGCAGCAGCTCGGTCTCATCATTAGGGTCCAGAATGCGCAATAAGGTCATTAGTTTACGGCAATTTACTCTCGCCTGATGCACATCTTCGTCATGGAATGTATCGACTGCCTGCTGTCCATGCTGTTGAAACTTAGCGTACAATTCACTTAGCACATCATGCCATTGCTTGGACCTGTCTTTATGCAAACTTGTTGTTGGTGCCATGACTATCACTCCTATGTTCATACTGGATCGTTACTGAATGAAGGAATTGCATGCACGTATAAAAGTAAAAACTAGCAGATGCCCGTTTTATCCATTATAGTGGAGAAAAGCAGCAAAATCGATGTTCGTTTATTCATCCCATATGTACTCTTAACCGCTGCTCCAGCAAGCTGCACCATCATCAAACAAATCATTGATGGAACACTGCTATTCTTCCTATTCATTCAACAACAATTGTAAATGATCCAGCGGTAACCAGCCCTGTGTGTCATCTGCTTCACGTCTACACCAGATCCAGCCGTTTAGCTCACGTAGCGCGGTTACTCGGTCACCAGGCACAGCGTCCATTTCAAAAGCATTGTATTCCTCGATCACCACCCCTTCTGCATCATTAGGTGCATCCCGCGTAAATACTTGCCGGGGCACCCAGCCTGCGATACCCGCTTCATTTTTGCAAAAATACCAGTCATTCCATTGCTCCGGTCCTTCGTATTTGTGACCAATTTGGATACGTTCTCCCTGGCGCAAATGAATCGGATTCGGGTAATTACTGCTATGAGCTTGGACAACGATATATGATTTCAATGCTATTTTCCTCCTTTTTACATGAATTTGCCGAAATTCAGCAGATTTCAGTCGAAATTCGCTTATTTTCCTTACCGCTCTCCTTTAAATATAGTATATAATCCGAATAGTTCGATCTGCTAGACATAAAGCTTGCTCTATCGGTACAATACGATCAACGAAGTGATGCAAGCTCGTATCTTACTCTTCCTTACACCGCATGCTTACAAACTAGAACAAGACTCGATTATAAACACAGTGAACAGCAAAGCAACCCGGTATGCTTTGAAAAATATACTTACTTTGTATTATGATATAACATAGCATGTGGCTTATCCGTGATCAGCTGGCATTCGCTGAACGAAAGGAGTATGAAGGAACAATCATGAAAGCGTATCTGTTTGCACCGATTATTGCGTCTCTGGTGGCGGGCCCTGCCACGTCATACGCTGAAGATGTGATCGATGCGGTTAATCCGTCTGCTCAGGACAATACCAGCCAGATCGTCTCCAGCTCTTCATGGGAGTATCCCATCGTGCATTTTCGTAATAGCACGTATCGGATTATGATGGACCCGGCGGTAAATACAGTTAAAGTGGGACCGAAGCTGGGCAAGATTGAACGTAATATTAGCAGCTTTGATGGGGTGGATGATGACAATTCACTCATCGACACCTCTTATAAAAATGGCGATAGTAATGTGCTTAATGTAGACACACCGATCTACAAATTCCGTAATCGCAGTACACGCGACTGCATTATCGTGAGTCACAAAAATAAATATTATAAAGCGATTCGCAAAGTCGATCCGTCTGCGAGCAAATCATCTTCATTGCAATAGTATAGCAACATACGTATAGCAGACGTATTCATTCCAACATAGACGAACAGCCGCCGCCAAACGGACTAGATCCGATTAGCGGCGGCTACTTTATTTTAGCTAACATACATCGTGCTTCTACTCCATCGGTTATAAGTCTGCGCAATGATACAGCCTCATACGCATCATGCTATTCATGTAAGCGAGCACATAGACTGTTCCTGCTATACTTCAAAATCGCTTTTCCTTCCCTTCTTGATTTCAAAATAAATCAGCCTGTTATTGATACTGTGGATCAAAGAAAAACCGTCCATTCAGCACGTTATCCCATACGACTGCTTTCGCTTGCGGTGTAAGTGAAGTGACAATCTGTTTTTTCAATACATTAACGTCCGGTCTACCTGGAATCATCGTGGTGCGCACGGTCGATACAGAAGCATCCAGTCTCATCAGCTTACCGGATTGCTGCCATGTGCTCCATGATGGCAAACCACCAGACTGGATGGAACGTCCATGCAGGAAGTTAGACACATAGTCACGATAGCGATCAGCCAGTGCCAGACGACCTTTTTCATTTGCAGCTGTATAAAATTGATCTTTAAACAGAGCTGCAAATGCACTTTTATCAAAAGCGCCGGTCAAAAAGTCCAGATCTACGCCATGCGTAGCGGCTACATATTTCGCCGGTGCTTTTACACTTACTCCATCCAATCCCCATGCAAAACGGTACGCATACATATTTTTCGCCTGTGGATCTTTACTATACTTCGCTGCTACCTGATCCGCGTTAAAGGAAGAATACAGCTCGCTTCCATACGTAGTCGCTTGCCAGAACTGCTTTTGCAACGCTGGCTCCCATGTGTTGTTCATGAAGCTGGTCGTAAATGTCGGATCAAACGCCGCAAACGCGTTGAACTCATGCTGCATACTGCCGATTAACATCGGTACACGATTGTACTGCCCATGATCGACGACATTAAAGCCCTGCTCTGGCAATACTGTACCGTCTGTGAACAGATGCGGAAATTCAGACATACGGATCATGACCGTTCCAACCGCTTCGACCAGCAAGCGACTGTCCAGGCTACGCAGTGTCTGCTGTAATTGAGCTGGATCGGTTTCTTTCAAATAACGAACCCCTTCTTCTGCCGTCTGCACGATGCCAGCTTTCACCAGCACATCAGCTAGCTTTTGGCTATCATACGCTTCTCCTTCTGATGGTGTGGATGTGGTCATTCCTCCACTTAGTGGCATCGCCTTAGCAAATAGCCCTTTTGCCAGTGGAGAAATAGTTAATGCCAGCACGTCACGTGCACCTGCTGATTGTCCGCCAAGTGTAACATTGGCTGCATTGCCGCCAATGCTGGCGATATGCTGCTGCACCCATTTTAGCGCCTGAATTTGATCCAGCAGGGCAAAATTGCCGGAATCTTCGGCAGCATTGCCCGTTTGCAGTGCCGCCGAACGCATCCAGCCAAGCAAGCCCAGCCGATAGTTAACTGTAACGATGACGGAATCGGTCTGCTCAGCCAGTTTACTCGCATCCAATGAACCGCCACTTCCCGTTACATTGCCACCTCCATGCAAAAAGACAAGCACAGGCAGCGCAGTATCCGCAGTTGCTGGACGATAAATATTTAAATACAGACAATCTTCGCTACCTATTACTTTGCCGTTCGCTAACTGCGTACAGACTTGCGGCAATTGCGTCGCAGCGATCGTTTGCGCTGGTGTCGGTTCAGGTGCTTGTGGCGCACGCCAGCGTAACTCACCGACTGGCGGTTTGGCATAAGGCACGCCGAGCCATGTCCACGTGTTAGCAGATTTTGCCTTTACACCGTTTACGATCGCCTGTGATGTCGGTTGGACGAGACTTGCCTGATACGTATAGGTCATCTGTTCACTTCCTATCTCGCTACTTGTTGCTGCCGCTACATTATTCGTACCCCATGTACATAGCAACAGTAGCCATGTCATTATTGCCGCCATATACCGTTTGTTCGTTGTACTCATTATACCTCCACCTCTCGTGTTCATGCATGTTGGGCTTATCATCGAATGAAGATTGTTATGCAGACGACAGCTATGTAAGCGAACGCAGTAATACGCTGTAGTCCTGCGGACAAACAAAAAACCTGATCCGACAACCGTATGTACACACAGGTACAGACGTTTGCCAAATCAGGTTTCGCCCGGAGTTCCGGTAACAATCCATCATTTGCTATTCATTATAGCATTTTTTGAAGCGCTTTCAATATGAAATGATGAAAACGATCTGCTATCCTTTTACCGATAGCAGACCGTTTAGGTTGGATTATGTGTACAGATGACTGACTTGTACTTACCAGCTTGCCTTTTTCACACCAGGAATTTGTCCTTGATAGGCCAGTTCACGGAATACGATCCGAGATACTTTGAATTTGCTCAAATATCCGTGCGGACGTCCTGTTACCTGACAACGATTGTGTAAACGAGTCGGTGAAGAATCACGTGGCAACTTGCTCAGCGCTTCGTAATCTCCTGCCTCTTTTAACTGACGACGTTTTTCCGCATATTTGGCAACCAATGCCTCGCGCTGGCGTTGGCGAACTACTTTTGATTTTTTAGCCAAAAATAAACACTCCATTTCTTTATCATTTTAATCGTAATAATTACTATTAATAAAGTATAGAGCATATTGTGATAGGATGCAAGGTTATTCTGCTATTGAAGTACCATCTTATCCATTAAAGTAATTTATGTAATCCAATAATGACATATGAGATCTTTTCGCAAATTAAATGATGATTTTGATTTCAAATTCGCTATTATATCGCTCCAAAATTGACATTATGTTTGTTTCTGTCTATGATTTATAAGGTTGCTACAGGTCGAATGACCGGAATATGTTGTGATCCATTCGTTATGTTGACCCTAATTTCAAATCATAATGAATGGTGGAAGGAGCGTTATTTTGAAAAAATCATTTAAAGTATGGAAATGGTTTCTGCTTGTCATCTTGCTGGCAGGCGGCGGTATAGCTAGTTATTACGCCTATTCTATTGCTCATTTTGCTTCATCCATTTCTACAGCTGAGCGTAGTCATTCGGAGGTTGATCCATCTGGCGCAGGTACGGGCGGCGAGCTGCCTGTCATTCCGGAATGGGATGGTACGGAGCCTGTGCATTTGTTATTGCTCGGTACAGACAGCCGGGATGCCGACAGTAATGGACGATCTGATTCGATGATGGTTGCTACGATTGATCCGGTCACCAAGCGGACGTACTTGATGTCTATTTTGCGTGATACCTATGTAGATATACCTGGTCATGGTTACAGTCGGATCAATGCTGCTTATTCTTATGGTGGTGCACCGCTGGCGATGGAAACGGTCGGTAAACTGCTCGGTATTCCTATCGATCATTATGTAAAAATTGATTTTGAAGGCTTCAAATCACTGGTCGATACGGTCGATGGTGTTGAGATCGATGTGGAAAAAGATATGAAGTATACCGATAGCGGTGATGGACATCGCTACGATATCGATCTGAAAAAAGGATTACAAACACTCGATGGCACCCATGCGCTACAATATGTTCGTTTCCGCCATGATGCCACATCGGATTTCACCCGTACCGAGCGACAGCGCAAGTTTCTGACCGCACTGGCGGCGAAATTGCAAAGTTCAAGCTCGCTGATCAAGCTGCCCGGCATTCTTAATAGCGTTGCCCCTTATATTGAAACGAATATGCCTACCTCTACGATGTTAAAGCTGTCACGGCTTGGGCTGGATGTGAATGTGAATCGCACGGTGAAGGTACAGATTCCGCCTAATTCGTTGCTAGAAGCGAAAACGGTGCGTGGTGCGGCTGTACTTGGAGTGAATGAAGCACGCTTGCGTGAATATATTGAAAAGATGCTGAATGATGCGAATGAAGAAACTGAAGAATTGGCAAATTAATCGATCGCTTGTAGCCTGTGATGCAGACATTCATTAACATTATAGACAAGCTCCATCCTATGCCCATCCGGAAAGGAATGAACGATGATCGACCACGATAATTTAGAAGAATATAGCGACCCGATCCATTACGATCTGGAGTTCGGCGGCGAGACGAAAAAATATCAATTTTATCTGGACTCGGCAAAAGAAATGCCCGGTACGGTGCTGGAATTAGCGTGTGGAACAGGTCTGGTCACCTTACCTCTCGCCGAAGCAGGGATTGCTATCGTCGGTGTCGATATTGCAGAACCGATGCTCGCGTATGCACGAGTGAAAGGTCAAGGATTGCCGGCTCATTTTATCCAGGCGGATGCACGAACTTTTCAGTCGGATCAACGGTTTTCTTTAATTTATCTAACGGGGAATGCATTTCAGGCATTTTTGAGTGATGAGGATCAGCTCGCTTTACTGCGTACCGTGCATCAACATTTGCAGCCAGGTGGTCGTTTTATTTTTGAAACCAGGAATCCGGCTGCTACCGATCTGTCCGATGAAGAAGAATCGCCGTGGAGTACATTTACGGATCAGGACGGACAGCTGGTTCAGGTGTCTGGCAGCCAAACGTATGATGCAAGCCGCAGCATTATGCACTGGGTCACGTATCGCACATGGCCGCACAAACGGACGATATCGCGGATTGCCTGTCGGTTTACCGATCATGATGCGCTGATAGAGCTGCTAACTTCCAATGGATTTGAGATTCAGCATCAATATGCGGATTGGGATCGAACGCCGTTTGTCCCTTCTTCTGATTTGATGATTATGGTTTGTGCTAAAGCGGAATCATGAGATTAACGAGATCAGGATCGTATTTTAAAAAGCGAATGCACGATATTGAACAGATAGATCATGATTGTGCGTGACAGTGCGGCATCATAAGGCTAACAAGATCATTAGGGTGTTTGACAGAGCGGAATAGCGACGTTACCCAGATGGGGATAACGTGTAAAAGTGCGAAATAAGGATGTTGTTAAGTTCCTAATTTTGTACCTGTCGGTTGTCTGGCAAGTCGTTATTTTTGAGAACAAATTATATGTAAAGGTCATCCTCTGAAGGATGACCTTTTTTGTTATTTCTTATATTGATTTCGATTGCTTGCCTCGCCTAAAGCATGACTGCTTATGTTATGACTGTATACGTAATCCATAGCTGAATGTCGGGTTATGACTGTACACGCAATCCATAGCTGACTGTCGGGTTATGACTGCTGATCTCGTTATGTTTAAAGTGAATGCTACGTTCCTCTTTTATATTTTGACTTCGTTATCCTTTGGCTTCTATTTCACCGTTTATTCTCCTCATTTCCTGCGGGTAGTAGGGGTTCGTACATCATAATCGCATGGTTTTCCGTAATCTGTTCGTCGCGCACGCATTCGCCTTCCCGATTGTACGTTTTATGATAAATCGTATTATGACGCACATGACCACCCCAGTATTCGGACGTGATCCAGTGATCTTTTTCATAAATTTCATAACTGTGTAGCGGTTGCAGGTTGGAACGCCATTCGCCGACGAGATGCGTATCCGTCACATAAAGCACAAGCTGGTACGATTGTGTCGTTTCATTTTTAATTTGCAGATCAAGATAGTTGTACGCGCATGTCGCTCCGCTACCAAATGGTTGGCTTCTGCGTGCATCTGGAAACACGTCATAGCTATGTCGATAACGTTCAGTCACGGTAAGTGGCGAATGCAGTGTCATCCAATAGATCAGATTGGATAGCTGACATAACCCACCACCCACTCCGGTACGCACCTGTCCGTAAAATAAAATCATCGCATCCACATATCCTTTGCGGCGCGTCGTATTGCCAATCGTACGCCAGTAGGAAAAAGTTTGCTGGGGCTTGATTATGAGTCCGTGAATTTGGTTGACGGCGAGTTTAAGATTGACCACTTTATTGTGCTGTAGCCACATGTCTACGTCCTTCAATTCGCGTAATAGCGGCGTTTGATGGGTGAAAATGACATGGGGCAACAGGTCTTGCTGCCGCTCTGTTGCATAGGATTTATGATCCAGTAACCAGCGAACATAGCGGCGTGCACGATAATACTTTTTGCCGGCATAGATGCGTAGTGAACTGCGTTGGATTGGTTTTAACGATTGCATACGTGTACCTCCTGAGTGAACATAAGCAAACTGCTCACGCTACATATGTATAATTATGGGATTCTTTATTAGCTTACAGGATGAATACACGGGAAAAGAAACAATTTTGAAGGATGACGATTTCATTTTTGCAATCGCTGGGGTAGCAGTAGGAGGATTTTGGGATTTTGGGATTTTGGGATTTTGGGATTTTGGGATTTTGGGATTTTGAGGTTTTTAGGTTTTGTTAATTTAGAGAGGTGAAGAGCATTTGAAGTTGCACCATTTAACTTTATCTGCGATTCAATCCCTCAGCTTTTCAATTTACGCTTTGCACCGATAACATAGCCATTAACATATCCATCCGTCAGCATTTTATCCAAGAAAAAAGCACCGATACCATATACATCTGTCGGCGCTTATCCTTTTCTTAGATATTAGAGCAGGTGTGATCGCTGTAATTGCTACATCTACATCTAGCTTACAGCCGATTTGTGCCTATCTGAACATAATTTAGGCTGTACAGGTAAATTTTTTTCGATGCCCAATACAGCGGAATTTGCTTTCTTTTCTACTACGTCGATTACGATACGAGACCAGCGTCTATCCCCTTCTCCTTCATCAGAATAGTCGTTGTCTCACTACATAACTTTACATACACAACCTGCCCAGTTAGAAAGCTAATGCAGTTCATGTTCGTATCTACCTTGCATCATCTGATACAGCATCGCATTCAGCCGATCAGCAATGTATAAATAATGCCCGGACCATGCACACCGATCGTCAGATCATTTTCAATATCGGATGAACGACTTGGACCTGAGATAAAATGTACACCTGCCGGCAATTGCTCACGTCCGCGCTGATCCATTGGAATTAACAGCTCGCCGAGTCGTGTATGCAAGTTTTCTTTGTACAACAGCACGATACATACGGTCGGCAGCAAACTTACCGATCGTCCCTGCACGGCAGATGAAGTGACCATAACCGTTCCGGTATAAGCAGCCGCGCCGTCTGCCATGACAATGCCGATATCCGCACCTGCGGCTGTGGCACGCCAGTCGATCTGTACATTTTCATTCCAGACGGCGATATGCACATCAGGCAGACGTTGCTCCAAACGGAGCTGCTGCAACTCAGGCAGCTGCTGTCTTACAATTTCACGTGCTTTTAATTCCTGCGCATACTGAACGATCCACTCTCCTGCGGCTTCCAAACTATCAACCGATACGACATGTCCACCCACTTCTTGAAAATGAGCGGTAAAGCGCTCTATGCGCTCCTGTTCATTCCAGCTCCATTCATTCCAAAAAGTGGGCGCACCACGAAATGGATGTTGCGGTGGCTCTGTAGCTCGCGGACGTCCGAGTCGAGACGAAATATGATCGATAAATGTTTGCTGTTGGCGCCGCGATTGCTGCTCCAGTTCAGCTAGCCATGATGGTTGAGCCTGTTCGTCATTCGCGTTATTCGCGGTATTCGTGGCACTTGCGATATTGTTTGTATGTTCGGCATTTTCTATATTTGCCGGATTTATAAAATTCTCATTAGTTATAGTATTTTTATGAGTTGCAGAATTTCCATTGTTCCTAGTAAGTGGAGTATTCATCGTGTGTTCAACATGGGCAGGAACAGACGATGCTCCCTTTTCCGTATCGCTAAATTTCGCTTCGTTCATAGATGGATTCGTATTACGACTCATTGCGGTCACCTCTTTGTCTTCGTTGTCTCGCTTGAATCAATTGTTCCATCCGATCCTGCATCGTCTGATCCATCGTCACGCTTTGCTGATCTAGCTCCTGCTCTAACTTCGTCCAGCGCTCGCGGAATGGATCATCTGCCATTGACGGCATATCCCGGTACGTATTCCAGCCTTTGAGCGGACCGACTTTCAATGAAATCGTGCCGTTATGAACGATCGGCTTCTGGAACAGCCGTCCCATCTTTAGCGCTGCACCAAGACGTTTGGAATTGCCCATCACGACTGCAAAGCCCTTCATACCGAGCGATTCCCAGCGATTGCCGAGACCACGTTCGACCTTACGACGACGCAAATAGACGAGCATATCATGCAGCGGAATTTTCACCGGACAGGCTTCATAACAAGCTCCGCACAGACTGGAGGCATTGGCGATATCATCCCATTCAGCTACATTGCGATTCAATGCAGGTGTTAATACCGCACCGATCGGGCCACTATACGTCCCACCATACGAATGTCCGCCAATTTGCCGATAGACCGGGCACACATTTAGACATGCACCACAGCGAATACAATTGAGCAACTCCTGAAATTCCGGATCACCGAGCTGACTGGAGCGTCCATTATCTACGATCACGATATGCATTTCTTCCGGTCCGTCGCCGTCTTGCTGACGTTTAGGGCCGGTAATGCCAGACATATACATCGTTAATCGCTGACCGGTCGCCGAACGGGGCAATAATGTAGCCATAACTTCCAGGTCTTCCCATGATGGAATGATGCGCTCCATGCCCATTAGTGTAATTTGCGTTTTGGGCACCGTGGTCACCATACGGGCATTGCCTTCATTTTCAAATAGCACCATCGAGCCGGTTTCGGCAATGGCAAAGTTACACCCCGTCATCCCGATATCGGCATCCAGAAACTTCTCCCGTAGCTTCCGCCGTACATAGCCTGCCAGTATCGTTGTATCTGGCGGCAGTTGTTCGCCGGCATCCTCGGATAATAGCTCGGCAATTTGATAGCGGTTTTTGTGAATGGCTGGAATGACGATATGGGATGGGCCTTCACCGGCGAGCTGAATAATATACTCGCCCAGATCACTTTCCACCGCTTCAATACCGGCTTCCTCCAGCGCATGGTTAATATGCAGTTCTTCCGACACCATCGATTTCGATTTAACGACCGATTGGGCTTGTTTATGCCGGGCAATCGTCATTACAATTTCGGTTGCAGCCGCTGTATCCTCGGCAAAATGTACATGCACCCCATTAGCACGCGCATTGTCTACAAATAGATTCAGGTAATAATCCAGATGCGCGATCGTATGCAAACGAATCTGTCTGCCCCGTTCACGCCATTCGTCCCAATTTCCATGTTCGGTTGAAGCGATTTGCTTGCCGTTACGCAGTCGCTCGGTCGTAAACCGAACGGCTTTACGCAGAAAGTCATTGTTCAGCGCAATATCGGCACGCTCTTTTACAGTTGTAGATCGCTGTTCGCTCGTACTCATCGCACCGCCACCCCCTCATACAGCAGTTCTGCCAGATGCATGACCCGTACCTGCTCACCGCGATGACGCAAATTGCCCGCAATATTCATCAGACACGCCATATCCAGACCGACGAGCACTTCCGCCTCCGTTTCCTTAATATGATCTACCTTTTCCGAGACCATCGCACCGGAGATGTCCGCCATCTTCACGGCAAATGTACCGCCAAAGCCACAGCAATCATCGGCAAACGGCAATGGTACTAGCTCCAATCCGCTTACGTGAGCTAGCAGCGCCATCGGCTCTTCTTTTACGCCCAGCAGACGGCTACCGTGGCAGGACGGATGATAGGTTACGCGATGCGGAAAATGAGCACCCACATCGGTAATGCCAAGCACCTGTACGAGAAATTGAGTAAACTCATACGTCTTCGCTTCCAGCGCATGTGCCTGTTCTAACCAGATCGGATCATCTTTGAACAGCTCTGCATAATGATGAATCATATACGTACACGAACCTGATGGCGAGACGACAAAGTCACTATCTTGAAACGCTTTCAAAATCGTCTTTGCGGTTGTACGCGTCTCTTCCCAATAGCCGCTATTGTACGAAGGCTGTCCGCAGCATGTCTGCACGGAAGGAAAATCCAGCTTCACTCCGTGCGCTGCCAGCAGACGAACCATCGCCTCGCCAACCTGTGGATAGATTGCATCACTCAGACAGGTAATAAATAGCGATACTTTCATTGCCGTACCTCCTCTTCATGGAAAATGAAAAAGATGACATCCCGCTGCGAAAACGTACCCGACACCCGGCGCTCCGGGCATACACATGCAATTCGCCGCATGACCGCCATCTTATTCATCCCTACTTATTATATCCATGCTTATTTTAAAATAGGATCTAGCTACTTATGACCATGCGGAACGTGATGTATGATGATCAGACAACCGTCACATTGATATCCTGTTCCTGCAATCGCTCTACAATACTACGTTCAATACGGCTGTCGGTAATGAGCTGATCCACCTCGTTCAGATTCATCACATGGGCAAATGCTTGCACGCCGAACTTGCTTGCATCTGCCAGTAAAATGACCTGGTCTGCCATACCGACCATTTTTTGCTTTACCCGTCCTTGCAGCTCATTCGATTCACTTACACCACGTTCCAAATGCACACCCTGACACGATAAAAACAGCTTATTTACATAATACGTCTCCAACGAACGTTCTGCCAGCGGGCCGACAAACGACAGGGAGCGCGACACCAGCTGACCACCAGTCGCGATAACTTCAATTTTCTCCCGATTGCTCAGCTGGGTCGCTACACGAATCGAATTGGTTAGTACGGTCAGCGGAATATCCGGTAGCGATGCTGCCATATACCACGCCGTCGTACTCGCATCAAGCAGAATCCGATCATGTGGCTCAATCAGTCCTACCGCCTGCTCGGCGATGCGACGTTTTTCTTCGGCATGCATAATTTCACGTTCGGAGAACGGTGTCTCCGGTTGTTCACCCTGTACGCTTATCGCACCGCCATGCGAGCGCCGCAGCAGACCCTGCCGTTCCAGACGATCCAAATCGCGGCGAATCGTTTCCTCGGTCACCTGACAGCGTTCGCTCAGCTCCGTCACGCGCATACTTCCATGTTCATTGACCAGCTTCACAATCTTGTCATATCGCTGTGCCACTAGCATCATATCCTCAACTCCGACTCGTTATTGTACGGGCACTTCAATATATCGGCAAAAGCGTTGATACGCCTGCTGCCACATGTCTCCCTCCTGTGGCTCATACACATCCACTGGAAAGGAATCACGGATAACAGCGCGCGCTTCCCGAATATCTCGAAACGTCCCCTGTGCTATCCATTGTACCGCCAGATTGCCAATTGCGCTTCCTTCGGCTGGTCCTGCCCATACCGGACGTTCAATCGCATTCGCCGTCCACTGGCAAAGTAGACGATTTTGAATGCCACCGCCTACCATATGCAGACCATCGAAGGCTTGACCTGACAGTTGCTCGGTCAGCTCTAACACATAACGATATTTTAATACGAGACTTTCAAAAATGCAGCGTGCTACGGCACCGCGCGATTGTGGAACAGGCTGATGACTGCGACGACAATAATCCGCAATCCGCTTCGCCATATCCCCTGCATGCAGAAAGACGGGATCATCCGGATCGATAAATGACTGAAATGGGGGCGCTTGCTCGGCGCCAGACAGCCAATCCGCATAGGAAGCATAGTGCCCATCTCGCTCACACTCACGCTTATACTCTTGAAAAATCCACAAGCCCATAATATTTTTGAGCAGACGATACGTGCCATATGCACCGCCTTCATTCGTAAAATTAAGCTTTAGCGCCTGCTCATTGATGACCGGCTCCGTTACTTCGGTGCCCATCAGCGACCATGTTCCACAGCTTAAGTAAGCAAATGTGTCGGACAAAGCCGGAACCGCTACGACTGCCGATGCTGTATCATGTTCTGCCACTGCGGTAACCGGAATGGCAGGCAACCCAAGCTCTTCCATTAGTGAAGAGCGCAAACGCCCGGCCGCTGTACCGGGCTGCACAGGCTTACCAAACCATGACGATGGAATGCCAATATGCGATAACAGCTTCCGATCCCACTCATGCTGACGCGTGTTGTACAGCTGCGTCGTTGTCGCATTTGTAAATTCATTGATCATCTCACCGGTCATAAAATAACGCAGCAGATCTGGAATCATCAGCAAACGCTGGGCTTCCTTAAGCATCGACGAATCATCACGCCGCATTGCCGCCAGCTGATACAGCGTATTAAAGCTCAGAAACTGAATCCCGGTCGCTTCAAAAATTCGTTCCGCTGTCAGCTCAGCCATTAGCTCTTCCATCATTCCGGTCGTATGCGGATCACGATAATGATACGGATTGCCCAGCAGCTCGCCACTACGTCCGATCAAACCAAAATCAACCGCCCACGAATCGATACCGATACTTTCCGGTATGATCCGTTCCTGTTTAGCCGTGACTAAACCTTGTTGCAACTCATAGTATAACCTTAAAATATCCCAGTACAGATGCTGACCAACCTTTACCGGCTCATTCGCAAAACGGTGAATCTCCTGCGTCACGATCTGGTAGTCTGTCAGTCTGCCGACAATGGCTCTGCCGCTGCCTGCGCCCAGATCATAAGCAAGGATCGTCACCAGCTGGCACCGCCTTTACCACGGACGAGAATACGCTGTCCATATGAATCATCCAGATAGGCTCGCATCGGGTCAACTGGCAACCCCTGCTCTTCACGCACGGCATGAAGCAATGGTGTCACATCAAACTCAAATGCACGTCTAACCGCATCTTCCGCCCCCAGCACATCGCCGCGTTGCTGCGCCTCGGCTACTTCGCGATGATCGACCAGCAGCGCTTTGGCATATTGCGTTTGTACATTCAGCACCGACCGGATCATCGCTGGAATTTTCTGCTCAATATTGTGCGACTGATCGATCATGTAGGCGATGCTATTCACCGCATCGATCAGACGCTGCTCTCCACTCTCGGCCGCATCCAAAATCTGATAAAAGATCAAAAACAGCTCATACGGATTAATCGCCCCCACGATCAGATCATCATCCGCATATTTATAACTATTAAAATGAAATCCGCCCAATCGTCCTTCATCGATCAAATACGATACGATATGTTCTACATTGGCACCTGGCAGATGATGCCCGGTATCAACAAGCACCTGTGCCTGCTCACCGAGTTTGAGCGCCAGATTGTACGCCATGCCCCAATCCGCAATATCGGTATGGTAAAACGCTGGCTCAAACGCCTTATATTCGATCAGCATCCGCATATCCGGCGATAATGCGCTGTACATCTCTGCCAGCGCTTCCAGCATCCAATGTTTACGCTGACGAATACTCCCCTGTCCCGGATAGTTCGTCCCATCGGCAAACCAGAGACTAATATCGCGCGAACCTGTCGCTCGCGCAATATCTACACATTCCAGCAAATGCGCAGTTGCCTTACGCCGTACTGCCGGATCCGTATGCGTAACACTACCGAGCATATAATCCTCTTGCTGAAATAAGTTCGGGTTAATCGCGCCAATCTGCAAATTCAGACTCTCTGCATGACTGCGTAGCTTGCCATAATCGTCCACATGATCCCACGGAATATGAATGGCAACGGATGGGCATAGTCCGGTTAAGCGGTGAACCTGTGCGGCATCTTCCAGCTTTTCAAATGGATCGCGTGGCACGCCTTCTTTTTGGAACACTTTAAACCGTGTACCCGAATCGCCATAACCCCAGGATGGGGTCTCGATCTGGAGCGCTTTGAGCCGGGATTTGATTTTGTTCAAGTCCATTCCGCGTGCTTGCTGCTGTTCTTCGAATAAGGCATACGCTTTATCGGTCATGGTGGTGCCTCCTTGTTTTCAGTGTTGTGGTGTGCGAACAGATGTAATTGAGCAGCATCCACTCCGGGAAGGAATAAGGGGATCGACTCCCGTCTCGCACAGGAATCTACGAATGTGTAGTAAATGCAGATTCCCGTGCTCGGAAGCAGTAAGATATTTTGCTTTGCAAAAATCACTCTCTCATTGAACCTCGTGTTAGGAAATCGCTAACACTGAAGCAGTAAGATATTTTGCTTTGCAAAAATCACTCTCTCATTGAACCTCGTGTTAGGAAATCGCTAACACTGAAGCAGTAAGATATTTTGCTTTCGCAAAAATCACTCTCTCATTGAACCTCGTGTTAGGAAATCGCTAACACTGAAGCAGTAAGATATTTTGCTTTCGCAAAAATCACTCTCTCATTGAACCTCGTGTTAGGAAATCGCTAACACTAAAGCAGTAAGATATTTTGCTTTCGCAAAAATCACTCTCTCATTGAACCTCGTGTTAGGAAATCACTAACACTGTAAGTCGTCCTCATCCCTTATTTCCTTCCCTCCGTTCAGCGATACTCGCAACATGCCTGTTCGCACACACAATTAGTTTGGGAGCATGAGGGTCTAAACCTGGTAGATTGAACATGTTAAATGTTAACTTTGATTGTTTGCTTACATTTCTATCATTCAGAATTGGAAACCGATTCAAATTTAAAATGGCTCGCTTTTAGCATACTGGTATCTTGATCAATTCAAATCGAAAAGCTAATCTGCTTTACCTTATGAAATTAGGCTTATACCAAACAATAAACTCATTTCTATTGCATCTGTTGTATAACATCAAACTTTACCTTTAATGCGGTTAAGGTACTTTACTTGTTAGTACGTTGATCGCTTTACATATGAATGTTGATCAGATGCTGATCTATATAGAACAAAACATGAATGAACTCAAAGTTTCAATTGATGGTGTTCAATGTGCTAGGGAGTATCTGAAAAACTTTTAGATATAACAGTTATGACTTTATTTTGGTCAAGATAGGTTTATTTCAGTTTTTACAGCTATACATCTCACCGTGATAACAGACAGCGCGTTGTTTAGATTTAATTTTAATCCTTACGCTGATAAGCTCTAATGATAGAAAATATATCATTATTTTATATAGGGTTGTTTGCATAGGATTACTTCATACACAGTTACTTTGTAATCTCATGTTTCGATTGCTTTTGTACTTTTGTAATTGGTTTTTTAAGGAACTTAGCTTATCTATCTAGGAGTAGTACCAATACTTATGTCAGTTATCACTGCAAACATTTGGAGCTTTGCAGCGCTTTACTTTTTGCAATTACTGTCATCGTATCCACTCTCTATCTCGTAAATGCCGCAGGCACGCCGCCATCGATCGTGAGCATACAGCCGGTCGTTTTGGCTGCTTTCGATGAGGCAAAGTAAGCTACACCTTCGGCGATATCGTCGGGGTAGATATTGACGAGCAGTGTTGTCCGTTTGCGGTAATGATCTTCCAGCTGATCCGGTTCGATACCATAGGCAGCGGCGCGTTCGTTGCGCCAGTTCGAGTTCCAGATCGCCGATCCCTGCAAGATCGCGTCAGGTAAAATCGTATTAACACGAATACCGAGTTCGCCGCCTTCGGCTGCGATACAGCGTGCCAGATGGGCTTCAAGTGCTTTGGCAGAACTGTAGGCAGTGACGTTTTTGCCTGCGTAGATGGAATTTTTGGAGCCGATGAATACCATGCTACCGCCCAGTTGCTGCTGTTTCATCACCTTGAATGCTTCGCGTGCGACGAGGAAGTAGCCGGTACCGAGCACATTCATATTCAGCTCCCATTCTTTGAGCGATGTTTCATCAAATGGACTGGAGGTTGCTAGTCCTGCATTATTGATCAAAATATCAACACCGCCGTAAGCGAGCGACGTCTGAGCAAATGCCGCTTCTACAAGCGCTTCATTCGTCACGTCCATACGTACCGCTAGTGCGCGGCCAACGCCAAAGCTAGCATTTAGTTCATCCGCTACCTGTTGCGCCCCTTCCAAATTCAGGTCTGCCAGCACGACATGTGCGCCTTCGCTGACGAGACGATGTGCAGTTGCGCTGCCGATGCCACCTGCTCCACCTGTAATGAGCGCAATCTGACGGGAAAATTCCGCTTCTGGCGGTGCCAGTGTTAGCTTATACAGCTCCAGCGGCCAGTATTCCACATGATACGATTCCGATTCGCTTAAGGACACAAATTGCCCTAGTGCTGTCGCCCCACCCATGACTGCAATCGCACGATGATAGAGTGCACCGCTGACGAGTGACATCGCATGACTTTTACCTGTATTGATCATCCCTATTCCTGGAATCAGAATGACACGGGGCGCAGGTTCAAACATCACATCGCCTTCGCTATGGTTACGTTCAAAATACGCTTTATACTGCTGTTTGTACTGTTGTACACCTTGAAGCACTGCTTGCTTTAAACCTTCATAATCATCGGCTGCTGGTGTCCAATCGATATACAAGGGCGTCATCTTCGTATGGACGAGATGATCCGGACAAGCTGCTCCTACCTGAGATAAAGCAGCCGAATCCTGTCCATTAACAAAGGTGAGCACATCGTCTGCATCATCGAATGTTAAGATCATTCGCTTGCTGTCACTCACCGCTCCACGCAGCGCTGGCATCAGACTGGCTACCAGCTGCTGGCGCTGCTCAGATGATAACGCTTGCACTTTTGCTCCGCCAAACGCTTCTTTTTTACTTGCCTGCTCCGCAATATATTGTGCCGCGCGATTAATGATCTCAATCGTTTTGTTATAACACTCTTCCTGCGTCTCGCCCCATGTGACCAGACCATGCTTTTCCATCAGCACCAGTTCCGCGTTTGGATGATCTAGCACACCTTGAGCGATCATTTTTGATAAGGTAAAACCTGGGCGAATATAAGGCACCCAGACGAACCGGTCTCCAAAAATTTCTTTCGCTATCTCTTTGCCGTTATGTGCACAGCATAGACTAATAATCGAGTCGGGATGCGTATGATCGACATGACGAAATGGAAGGAAGGCATGCAATAGCGTCTCAATCGATGGACGCGGTGCCTTCGGATCAATCATACAATTGGCAAGATAAGCGACCATATCCTCATCTGACATTTCCGTGCGTTCGAACAATGGGCGAATATCCTCCATCCGCAATCCGGTAAAATGCTGCGCCTTCATCGAAGCTAGATCCGAGCCACTGCCTTTCACATACATCACTTCCACATCACGTCCGCGAAAATCCTGTATCACCGTCTTGGTCGACGTATTGCCACCGCCCCAGTTACACACCCGACGATCCGAACCGATCAGATTGGAACGATACACAAGCTGATCGACACCTTCCTGAATCGCTGCTGCCTGACTGGAATCCCATTGATTTGGTATCATGCTTCATCCTCCATATATTGGCTTGGTCACAGCAGTTTTGGACAATCTAGTACATGCGCTATAACTGCTGCTTCCTGCTATTGAACCCGCTGCTTCGGACTGATGATGATTCGACGTTAGGGTTCCTTTTTCAGCAGTATATCATTTTTGTTTTGGTTTGAATATATATAAAACGGAAATAAACAAAAATATATTTAAAATTGGTAACGCTTAAACAGAATAAAATAAATAAAATTTCTTTATAGAGCACATGTCTTTATTGTATGCTCATCATAAAATTTTCATTATAAAAAGACCCTACCAGCTGCATTGAATGTTGCTTGCAGCTGACAGAGCCTTGTGAAGGATTAAATTGTTTTATTTAATTTAGAGTGTATACGCCAAATATTTGTGCTGAGGCAAAATGTGTGTGCTGAGACTGACACCTATACGAGTTTGCATCGATGCTCTAGTTGCTACCTATATGGCATTACGATGATGGATAGTCATCACGATCTACTTTAACTTACATCTTTAACAAACATCCTCAACCTGTATTCCATTTAGAAATGCAACGCCCATGCGCCTGGACCGATCAAAGCAAGACCAATCGCGACAACGATCAGAAACAAATTGTATTCAAAACCACCACCACCGTTAGCGAAGCCTTTCGGGCCGTGAACTTTAGCGATTGCGCCCAGCATTACAACAACAACGAGTACAGCTGCCAGTGGTAACCACAGACCGAGCACGAACAGAAGACCGCTCAGCAGCTCAGCAATACCGCTTAATGTTGCAGCTACATGGCCCGGTTTAATACCGATCGACTCAAACCAGCCACCTGTTCCTTTAATCCCATAACCGCCGAACCAGCCAAACAATTTCTGTGTACCGTAAAAGAGAAACACGACACCGATCATCAAACGAATAAGCAATAAACCGAAATCTTCCATTGTAAAACACTCCTTTAGCTGTAATAGATATTTAAATATTTTCACACTGCAAACATGATGAGTCTGTTATACTTTTGTATCTGTTTTGTTTTTGATTGTATGATTTTTTGATTATATGATTTTGTTTTTTGTTCTTTTTGAATTTGGTAATGGATTGCCTGATTGCTTGTGCTCCTATTACCGCTATAACTTAATCATGATCTACTATGCTTTAGCCTTGTTAGCTATGTTGCTAGTTACGTTGCCAGCAAGGCATCATACGTTGTTATCGTCATCGCTACAACTTGGACTCCACTCTCATCATGTGTCTCATTGTACGTTTGCCTCCATCCGATCCTTACATCTCAATCCAGTTCGCGCACTTCAAACGGCAGTAAGATTTGCTCTAATTTGGCACGATGCGGTTCATACTGTTCGGGCAGCATCAATTTCTGACCCATCGTTTCATAGGACTCATCATGAGCAAAGCCCGGCGGATCGGTAGCAATTTCGAACAAAATTTCGCCATGCTCTCTAAAGTAAATCGCATTAAAGTAATTACGATCACGCACAGCCGTGACACCATAACCTTGATTGCCTACAAACTCCTGCCATTCCAGTTGATCCGTGTCATCAACTGCACGCCATGCGATATGATGTACAGTACCGACACCCATTTCACCGCGAACGCCAGCTGTCATTTTCAGATCAATCACATTGCCGATTTCTGCCTGCGAATGATAGCGAGTATAGTCACCTTCCTCTGCTACACGCTCCAATCCCATCACCTGCTCCAGCAGTTGAGCCGTCTGTGCAGGCTGCGAGGAGTACAATGTCGCTCCTCCAAAACCTTTGATCGCCATATCAGCACTCACACCACCAAAGTTCCAGCCGTTACGATCGGCTCCACCGCGAGCAACCAGTTCCAGATGCAAACCATGCGGATCATCAAATGCCAGATATGTTTCGCCAAAACGCATGTCCGTATGATACTTAATTCCAAACTGCTCTAACCGTTTCGCCCAAAAGTCGAGTGTTCCTTGTGGCACAACATAAGAAGTCACGCCCACCTGTCCATCTCCAATGACACCTTGCCGAGCACCTGCCCACGGGAAAAAAGTAATGATCGTACCCGGCTTGCCGCCTTCATTACCAAAGTACAGATGGTATGTACCAGGGTCATCAAAATTCACGGTTTGTTTCACCAATCGCAAGCCAAGCACACCTGCGTAAAAATCAACGTTTTCCTGTGGATGCCCTACGATTGCTGTAATGTGGTGAATACCCATTGTGTGTTTGTTCATCATTATCGTCCCCTTTGTTTGTGTGATGGATTATGCAGTGATGCGTCATTATTTTATCGGCTATATTCGCCTTATTTAATAAATCTTAATTTAAAGATAATTGGTTATGAGGCAATATTACTTTACTTTAAGATAAATGTCAACCCTTTTTGTATCATCATTTTTAAAGAGCAGATCACGCCGACTCCATCGTCATGTTTTCATTCTTGTCAAACGGGTAATGTAAAGAAGAGTCAAGACAACATCAGCTTAGGACAACATAAGGAGGAGAGTAACATGGCAGAAGATAACAAAATGGAAAACCCGAATTCAGAGGATACATTGATGGAGAAGCGCAAAAAGGAAAATGGCGCCAACCCGGAAACGCAGGCAGATGACTGGGTAGCCAAGCCATCTCCAGTTGCCGCAGGTGACGAAGATCAGGATAAAAAGGATTCCGACAAGTAATCCGGTCGCACGTTATCTTTTTATGAACTAGACTTATAACTGTGATCACTCACATAGCAGACAACATCGGTCATGATGATCGATGTTGTCTTTTTTTGTTAACCGAACTATGCGTATACAGATCATTTTATTCAGTTACTGTATCTTATGATCTTATACAACCTACACTTGCATCATACGATGAACGGCTTTTTGCTGCATACGATCTACGGTTGCATAGTATGTGTTTGATGTACGAGTTCATGTCATTTTTGATGTACAGGCTTGTGTAATGAATGTTAATCATTTTACACCCATACCAAAAGGAGCCTTCACTTTAGAAGGCTCCTTTTGGTATTCGCTCAGCATACGATGTGCATTATCGTATATATACAATCATTAGGAATGCTGCCTGCACATGCCCATCCCACTTTCCCTTCGCTTTTTGTACCTTTTATCGAGTCATCCAGCAATATATGAACAAGTGCAGGTTACCCTTTTGCCATATTAGGCTGTTGACCGGAGGTCGCACGGCGGATTAACTTTTCAATCTCCATCAGCAATAATGCTGCTGCCGCCAAACCAGTCGCAATCAGCCACTCCTGTACGCCAAAGCTATCCGGAATCGCGAAAAACGGACGAACTCCCGGCAGCAATGTCATACCATACAATACAAAGCAGAGCACGACCGAACCGATCACATATTTGTTGCTAAACAGTCCGGCACCGATCGCTGTCTGTACATTGGAACGAGCGGCAAACGTTTGCAATGTGCGTCCAAGAATCAATGTTGTAAATGCCATCGCCACGCTCATCTCTGGCGAATGCTGAAGTCCGATATATTGCGAAATGATGACCGCGATTCCGATCAATAATCCGCGTGTAATGACCGCCCGCATCGTACCGCCGGCAAAAATCCCCTCGTTAATATCCCGCGGCTTACGATCCATCACACCCGGCTCTTCTTTTTCCATCCCGAGTGAAATAGCAGGCAGAGAATCATTCGCTAGATTAATAAACAAGAGCTGGATTGCCGTAAATGGATTCACCCAGTCCATGACCAGCGCGAACAAAATCGCAATGATCGCACCCAGATTGCCGGCAAATAAATAAGCAATCGACTTTTTGATGTTATCAAATACCGTCCGGCCTACGCTAACTGCATTCACAATCGAAACGAAATTATCATCGGTCAAAATCATCGCGGCAGAGTCCTTCGCCACATCTGTACCGCTGCCCATCGCCACTCCGATATCGGCTTGTTTGAGCGCAGGCGCATCGTTCACACCGTCGCCTGTCATAGCGGTAATACGTCCTTTTTTTTGCCATGCGCGCACAATGCGGATTTTGTTTTCCGGTGATACACGGGCATAGACCGAAATATGTTCCAGTTTCTCTTCTAGCTCCTGATCGGACAGCTTGTCGAGTTCCTGTCCGGTTAAAGCAACATCTTCTTTTTCCATCAGACCAATTTCGCGTCCAATCGCCTGTGCTGTCGTTTTATGATCGCCGGTAATCATAATTGTGCGAATGCCAGCACGCTTCGACTGCTCAATCGAGCCGTATACCGCTTCGCGTGGCGGATCGATCATCGCGGTCAGACCAACCAGCACCAGATCATACTCATCGTCTAGCCCGATCCGATCCTGTCCTGCTGGTAGCTCGCGATAGCCGTAAGCAAGCACACGCAGTGCGCGCTCAGAGAAGTCTTCATTAGCCTGAAATACTCGTTGCCGAATCTCTTCGTCAAGTGGTACGACCTGGTCGCCCAGCAACACATGACGACAGCGACTGATCAGCACATCCGGGCCACCTTTGGTCAGCATCGCCTTTTTACCGTCAAACGTATGCACAGTCGACATGAGCTTGCGATCCGAATCAAATGGAATTTCATGCTCACGTGGAAAGCTATCGCGAATTTCGGTATATGGTTTATTGTTCGCATTACTGAAAGCAATGAGCGCCACTTCGGTCGGATCGCCCATTTCCTTGCCTTCTTCATCAATACCAGAATCGTTACAGAGCACCGCAATATGCACAAGCCTGCGCTCGCCAACCGACCATTTGTCTGGATCATCTGGAAAATCATCCCGACTGCCATCCGGTAAAAAGTAATCGACTACCGTCATCCGATTTTCCGTCAATGTGCCTGTCTTATCGGTACAAATGACGCTGGTCGAACCAAGCGATTCGACCGCAGGTAAACGGCGGATGATCGCATGCTGACGTGCCATTTTGTTCGTGCCAACCGAGAGGACGATCGTGACGATTGAAGATAATGCTTCTGGAATCGCCGCCACTGCAACAGCGACTGCAAACATAAGCGCATCCAGAATCGCCGCTGTCGTATCGATCGAATCGTCGCCAAACCAGATACGCAGCGCTTCTACGCCAAAGATCACGATACAGAGCAATAAAATGAATATACCGAGCTTTTTACTAAAGCTTTCCAGCTTACGCTGCAATGGCGTTTGTTTGGCTTCTGCACTTTCGATCAAACCGGCAATTTTACCGATCTCAGTCTGCTGCGCTGTTCCGGTAACGACAGCCAATCCACGACCGTATACGACCAATGCACCGCTGAATACCATATTTTTACGGTCACCGATCGGTGCTTCATCGGCAATAATATCGGTATGTTTCTCCACCGCTTCCGATTCACCTGTCAGCATCCCTTCATCAACCTTCAAACTACTCGACTCTAACAAACGTGCATCAGCCGGCACATAATCTCCTGCTTCAAGGACAATAATATCCCCTCGCACCAGCTCACGCGCAGGCATCGCTTGTACATGCCCATCCCGCTTTACTTTCGCTTCCGGGGCTGACATTTGTCGTAACGCTTCAATCGAGCTTTCTGCCTTACGTGTCTGAACGACACTGATCACTGCATTCAAAATGAGCACGAAAATAATAATGCCTGCTTCGACCACATGACCTAGCACAATCTGTACTGCCGAAGCAATCAGCAACACGATTACCATCGGATCACGTACATTTTCAACAAATAACTTCCAGGTCGGTGTGCGTTTCTTCCCCTTTAGCTCGTTATATCCTTCCTGCTCCAGCCTGCGCTGTGCTTCCTGTTGTGACAGTCCCTGTTCTGTACTTTCTACCTCTGCCAGTGTCTCCTGTTCACCGGTACGGTAAAACTCCATTCTCACCACTCCTGTCCCCGATAAAGTCCTGCGGCTGTTATGTATTTATTTGAATATCTGCTAACAACCTACTGGTTATCTATTGTTTACCCTTGAAAATGGGTTTGGTTTCAGGCAATCTGGTGGACATTTGGTGAATATGTTGTTGCTGAGTGTGATCTTTATTTTGTGGATGTTATGGCAATTTGCATTGAACATGAGTGTTTTTAAAAATCCACTCTATTACTGCGTCGTCTTCATTATTGTGTTCTTCACGATTCAATAGGCTAAGTCTTCTCAATCCTAAATTAAAAAAGAGCCTTCGATAAGGAAGGCTCCTTTTACATGAATATCATCCAATCAAGAAATCAACTTTAATTGCTTCGCTTGCTCCTCGGTCAAAATGAATTGTTCCTGCGGGTACGTCTCATCTTCATTTTGTACGCCGAACATACTCATCACGTCGTTCCAGACGCCTTTTTGCACTGCTTCTTCCTGTGTGATGATAATTTTCATATTGATCGCCGCCTTTGTTGGAGTCACTTTACGTGATTATTCGATTGCTTTACATAAATGGATTGCAGCTGTTGTTGTATAGTTCATCGGATGAAGAACTTCTACGTATATTTAAACGAATTGCTGAGTCAGTTAAACAGCAGGCTTCCCACGAGTCCAGTATATAAACGTAACAAAAAGACCAATTCGCATAAAGGCAATTGGTCTTTTTGGGCTATACATTGATTCAAATAGTAGACATAACGACCGATCGGATGCTTATTACTATAGCCATCCATCTACCCTAACGACGATCAAATGAAGCATAGCACTTCAGCGCTCGCTTCTCTCTTAATACGGCTTCGCGTCATGCCCTTTATCTTCCGCTTTTTTCGCAGCCGCATGAGCACGATGCAGTGGCTTACCCATATTCGGATCAGCCAGCACTTTGTCCAGCTCTTCCTGTACACGGCGATGGTATTCTTCGTCTGCCTGCTTGATATTGCCAAGTACCAGACTGCGAATTTCTTCGTTGCACTGAGCAAGGTTCGCACCGAGATTTTTCACCAGCTCATCGCGTTCCCAATCTTCGAAATTGCGATACGTCTCGCCAGCTTGAGCAAAATCATTCGGGCGGTCAATCTTCTCTCGCATCAGACGTGCATCATAATATTCTGGCTCGTGATCTTTGCCGGGTTTTGGCGCTTCTTTCAGACCACCGAGCGAAGATGGCTCATAGTTGACGTGCGGATTTTGTCCAGGCGCACGATCGCTCTGATAACGCATCTGGCCGCCGGAATGATTCGTCGCTACACGGCTATGCGGAGCATTAATCGGCAGTTGCTGATAGTTGGAGCCTACACGGTGACGCTGCGTATCGGAATACGAGAATGTACGTCCTTGCAATAGCTTATCGTCCGAGAAGTCCAAACCGTCCACGAGTACCCCTGTACCGAATGCTACCTGCTCCACTTCATTAAAATAATCGTCTGGATTGCGGTTCAGAATCATTTTGCCCACTTTCAAAAAGGGGAATTTATCTTCTGGCCACAGCTTCGTTGGATCAAGCGGATCAAAATCCAGCTCTGGATGGTAATTGTCTTCCATAATCTGGACACACAATTCCCACTCTGGATAATTCCCATTCTCAATCGCATCGTACAGATCGATCGTCGCATGGTTAAAATCAAGCGATTGAATCTGGTTGGCCTCATCCTGCAATAGATTGCGGATACCTTGCAGCGGCTCCCAGTGATATTTGATCAATACCGCTTCACCTGCTTCATTGACCCATTTATAGGTGTTCACACCGGAACCTTGCATCTCACGGTAATTGGCAGGAATGCCCCACGGTGAGAACAGGAATGTAATCATATGTGTAGCTTCAGGGCTATTGCCGATAAAGTCGAAAAAGCGCTCCATATCCTGCACATTGGTAATCGGATCAGGTTTAAACGCATGCACCATATCTGGGAATTTGAGCGGATCACGGATAAAGAAAATTTTCAAGTTGTTACCGACCAGATCCCAGTTCCCATCTTCGGTATAAAATTTAGTCGCAAAACCGCGCGGATCGCGTAATGTCTCTGGAGAATGTCCACCATGTACAACCGTTGAAAAGCGTACAAATACCGGTGTCTGCTTGCCCTTTTCCTGAAACAGCTTCGCACGTGTATATTTGGAGATCGGTTCGTCACCTACTGTGCCATACGCTTCAAATACGCCATGCGCACCTGCTCCGCGAGCATGAACGACACGCTCAGGCACACGTTCACGGTCAAAATGAGTAATTTTTTCGAGGAAATTGTAGTTTTCCATCGTAATGGGTCCACGGTTGCCTACCGTTCTCACATTCTGGTTGTCTGTGACAGGATGTCCCTGTCGATTCGTCAGCGTTACATTTTCTTCTTGATCATTCGATTGCGGTTGCTTTTTGTTATCATCTGCCATAAAATCTTCCGCCTTTCAAGAAAGTATAAGTTTGCTGAAACCTTGCCTACATGGTGACACGGAAAACAAGGCAACATCTCTGCCGCCGACTGGATCAGGTGGAACGAGTACAGATAGGGGACCGCACTGTGTAGCATGTAGCGCGTCCATGATTGGCATCGATAGCCGTTTTTGCCACTATGGTTACAGACTGATGCAGATTGCGCATCTGGCGATGACGTAACAAATGTGACGGATTAAACGGTTACATTACCTTTTTTTACCTGCATGGATTCATTATAAAACAATTTCCAACGAAAAAGTGAATCATTTCTTTTTTTTGTCCAATTTGTGAATGAAGATTGGGTGAAATTGCAGATGAAATGGGGGGAGTTGGTGGGCGCATATGGGGGGGGGATGGGAGGTATAAGGTACACCACTTCGGCAAGGAATAAGGGGACGGACTCGGGTGGAGCCGCGGGAATCTTTTGGATTTGGGTGAGAATGAAGATTCCCGCCCCTCCAAAGTCGTCCTTTCCCCTTATTTCCTTGCCTCCGTTCTGTGCTTGATGCACCATGAGTGGTATGTATGTGCTTGAGCCAAAACGTGCATAGTGCAGTTCATGCTGCAAAATGATGGGGGTGGAGAAGCAGTTGATGTAAAAGATCTATAAACCATAAAAGCTGCACGTTGGATCGCTAATTTGAAGCGATGACGTGCAGCTTTTATGTGAAAAACGATGGATTAGTTAGGGCGTGTACATAAACTCGTATGTGTGTCAGTAGCACTTCACTGTGGGAAGGAAATAAGGAAAAAGGACGACTTACAGTGTTAGCGATCTCCTCACACAGGGTGCAATGAGAGAGTGATTTTTGCGAAAACAAAATATCTTTCTTCTTCTAGTGTTAGTGGTTTCCTAACACGGGGTTTAATGAAAAATGATTTTTGCGAAGCAAAATATCTTTCTTCTTCTAGTGTTAGTGGTTTCCTAACACGGGGTTTAATGAAAAACGATTTTTGCGAAGCAAAATATCTTTCTTCTTTCGAGCACGTGAATCTACAATAATATCCTACTCCGTAGATTGCTGTGCAAGACTGGAATCCATCCCTTATTCCTTGCCAGAGTGGTGTCTGTTTCAGCAAAAAAGTTTGCCTGCACACCCTTTAGTTTCCTTTTGGTCATCATTACGTGTAATCGGATGCTCTTTATTGCTTAGATCACTAGCGATTAATCCAGTTCGATTCCTTTGGTTTCTTTACCGAGGAATAGTACCGCAGCGGCGCCGATTAGGATGGCGATGAAGAAGATGATGAAGATGCTGCTTACAGCTACGCCGTTTCCGATGAGCATGCCGACGAGGAATGGGGCGATGACGCCGCCGATTCGTCCGAAGCCGGCTGCCATTCCTGTGCCGGTGGAGCGGATCCGGGTTGGATACAGTTCAGGTGTGTAGGCGTACAGACCGCCCCATGCGCCCAGATTAAAGAAGGACAGGCAGATGCCTGCTAGAATGAGCGACAATTCGCTTGTGGCAAAACCGAACCAGATTGCGCTTACTGCGGTGAGCAGCAGGTACAGTACGAGCACGAATTTGCGACCGAATTTCTCGATAAAATAGGCGGCTGTAAAATAACCCGGCAATTGTGCCAGCGTCATAATGAGCACGTATTCGAAACTTTTGATTAGCGTGAAGCCTTTCAAGCCCATAACGGAGGGCAACCATAGGAACATGCCATAGTAGGAAAAGACTACCGTAAACCACAAAATCCACGCCATGATTGTCGCACGGCGATGCTGGCTGCTCCAGATGTCTTTTAATCCCTGTTTAAATGAAGTGCGTTCTATGGCTTTCTTGTTCAAATAACGAGGTGAATCTTCAATCGCACGGCGCAAGTAGAGCGCATATAATGCAGGCACTGCACCGATCACAAAGCCCCATTGCCAGCCGTATTTGGCGATGACAAAGTACGCTACGATAGCGGAAATGATCCAGCCAAATGCCCAGAAGCTCTCCAGCAGCACGACCGCCCGTCCGCGATCTTTTACCGATACCGACTCGGATACAAGTGTCGAAGCTACTGGCAGTTCACCGCCGAGACCAAAGCCTGCAATAAAGCGCAGCAACAGCAATACACCAAATCCAGTTGCCAGTGCAGATAATCCGCTGGCAATGGAGAAAATGAGCAGCGTCCAGAGCAGGATCGATTTCCGTCCATACCGATCTGCCAAATAACCGGCTGCAATTGCACCGACCGCCATCCCGACCGAGTTAATGCTGGTCAGATAGCCGATTTGTTGTGGGCTAAGCTCCCAGCTTTTCGCTAACGCCGCCGCAATAAAGGAGATCATGCCTACCTCCATCGCATCGAACATCCAGCTGAAACCCGCGCTGAATAACAGCTTACGCTGCTTTGGATTACGCAGTAGCTCCATATTATTCATCCCATAACCCCTTTTTCTCGATAGGCTTGTACTTTTTGTTACATACTTTTCCATTATGAATAATATCAGTATGCTACTCGCCTATCGTCATATATGTAGTCACGACCTCTATTATACCCAAAATGATAAAAAATACCTCACATTTATACACATGCTGAGTAATTAAAATTTTAACAAGCATTTTGTACAGTTAAACATAGCGATCACAAATTTAAGTAACGCATTTAATACAAGTGCTATACATTGATTGAGGATTGAATTTTTCCATATATTACATAGTCGAGGAGGACAATAATGATGGTACGAAACAAATGGCTGGCGGGTGTACTTGCGATGAGTATGGCATTCCCGTTGATGCCGGATCACGCTTATATGGCAGCGGCTAATCCGGCAGTAGCAGCGACGCCTGGGGCATGGTCAGCCGGACAGACCCCACCGAATCTGGCACCGGATAAACCTGTTTTGCTATTCGTGCACGGACTGACCAGTCAGGCAAAAATCTGGTACGAGAACAATGATATGTATCAGTACGCCTACAATAATGGCTACCAAACGGCATTTATTAACATGTATGATATTACGGGCACGCCGGAAGATATGTGGAAAGATGGCGAGCTACTGGCAGCCAAAATTAAAGAAATCAGCCAGCGTTACGGCGGTAAAAAAATCGTTATTATCGCTCACAGTAAAGGTGGCGTCGATACACAGGCTGCGCTCGTGCGCTACAATGCGTATCCCTATGTGAGCCGCGTCATTACGCTGAGCACACCCCATCATGGCTCTGAACTGGCTGATCTTGCTTATAGCAGCTGGGCGGGTTGGCTTGCTGATCTGGTCGGTTCGCAAAGTCCGGGTACGAGTTCTCTGCAAACATCGTATATGCAATATTTTCGCTCTGAAATGGATAAAGACCCGGATGTGAATAAAGTTCCATTTTACACCATGAGCGGTGACAAATGGTCTGGCTCTGGTAAAGCCGCGTATACGTTTGGTGGTGCGTATTTATCGGTATTTGGCAGTAATGATGGTGTAGTTACGACAGCAAGCGCACAACTGCCAGGAGCTACTCTCATTCGTTCAGGTTCGTGGAATCATGCAACGGTACGTACTGGCTCCTACACTTTCGATCTGTTCAAATCGTATATTGGTACAGTTAGCGGAGCGGTTACAAGCGCCGTACCAGCTTTTTCCTCGCTCACTCGCTCGGCTACTGCAACTACCGTTAGCGCTAATGTATATCATGACTCGACAGTCGCAGGCAATGTGTATGGAACAGCGCCTACTTCACCAGCGGCAGATGGAACGGTAAGCTCTTCAGTTTCAAATGATTCTGTCAGCAATGCATCCGCAGATGCTGCATTGCCGAATGGCCATCTATATGTGCGCGGAGGTCAAACAAACGGTACAGCCAGCGAAGCCTTAACGGTAGAAGATGGCGTGCAATCGATCACGCTCGATTGGATAAGCAACAAACCATTACGTGAACTACAAATTATTGCTCCAGATGGCAAACGCCAGCAGATCAGCGTAGAGAGCGCCAAAGATGACGATATTTTCAAAGGGGCTTATCATCAGATTGCACGCCTGAATCAGCCTGTTGCAGGAAACTGGCAAGTACGCGGTGTGAACGATGGCTCCGGCGCGTATTTGATGACCGCTGTCTATGCCTCCAACACGAGCAATGCAAGTCTACACACATCCCTTTCCAGCGATACACTTGATATGAAGCTGGAAACGGAAGGATTGCGTTCCGAACGTACAACAGCCAAATATACTGTTGATTACTATGATGCAGACGGTAAACGCATCGCTCCACCGACCACCTCCCAGCGTTCGCTAATCGCCGGTGAAATGGAAACGAGTATTCCAACACCGACTACAGGCGAACCTTCTAACTATGTGATCACCACGGATATTAGCGGTGTAACCGCAGCAGGCAAGCCATACAAGCGGACGTTAATTAAATCTGTCTATGTGGATGCGAACGGTCAGACGTATTCGGAATAAGACGACATCGGAATGGTGATGAATAATGTAGATCTACATGTTGCATATGATATGAACATGTAGCTCGCGCTATAAATAGGACTGCTTCATTAGATACGAACCCCTCATTGGCTTTATTTTAAATCTAATCTCGTCTTAACTGATAATGCTCGTAATGGATAGCGTAGCGCTCAATCACTTACGAGCACATCGCCTTATGTTAACAATGTATCGCTGTGAACGTTATGCTAATCTGATGACATTGCACTACCTAAGTGTATAACATGCCATACATGTCACGAGGATCTGTGAGGGACATGGCTATAGCTACATTAAAAGTATAGTGCTGTACGGACTTATCTTAATAGAGCGTTATTTCAAACATATGACGCTACACAAAGGACACTAACCTATACGAAAGAAACTACACTACACGAAAGAAACTACACTACACGAAAGAAACTACACTACACGAAAGAAACTACACTACATGAAAGAAACTACACTACATGAAAGAAACTACACTACATGAAAGAAACTACACTACATAAAAGAAACTACGCTACCTAAAAAAACTCCATCTGCATCGCGAATCATCACAAAAATAGCCCTGCATGCTTTAACACATGCAGGGCTATTCATTAGAGTAAGCTTATTTTATTTATTAACTTCCTGTGCTTCAACAACAGGGAACCAGCCTGGAATGTTAATGACCATATTCCACAGTGGATCAGGCAAAATAAGCGATTTTTGATCATTTTTGCTTAGAGTGTACAGAATTTCGTTTTCACGACCGGATTGTACTTTTTCAACCCAGTTTGGATCAACGATCAATTGGCGACCGAGCGCAACGAGCGGTGCACCGGTTTCCAGTACAGCGGCTGCATCATCCGGCGTTTTCACCGAACCTACACCGATCACCGGTACTTTATTGCCGACGCGCTCTTGAATGATCGTCAGACGGGAACGTGTATCGTCTACGCCACGACGAGGTACAGAGTTGTATTCCATCAGGGATACGTGCAGATAGCTCAGGTTTTTCTCAGCCAGTGCGTCGATCAGCACCAGTGTGTCTGCCATCGTAATACCCGGAGTTTCCGGTTCTTCTGGCGAGAAGCGATAACCGACGATAAATGGTCCTTTCGCTTGCTCTTTTACGACACGTTGGACTTCATCCACAACAGCCAGTGGGAACGCCAGACGTGCATTCACATCGCCGCCCCATTTGTCTTCACGACGGTTGGAATGTGGGGAGAAAAATTGTTGGATCAGGTAGCCGTTCGCACCGTGAATTTCCACGCCATCAAAGCCTGCTGCAATCGCGTTTGCTGTAGCTGTACCAAAGTCTTTAATAATGTTTTGAATTTCTTGGTCGGTCAGCTCACGAGGCGTTGGGCCTTGACCGCCATCACCGCGTTCGCTTGGCACAGCGCTTGGTGCAACAACATCGCCATCAACTAGCTCAGGCGGAGACAGACGACCTGCGTGGAAAATTTGCAATACGGCTTTAGAGCCGTTCTTTTTTAGCGTATCTGCCAGACGAGTCAAACCCGGTGTGAATTGCTCCCCTACGGCACGGAACTGGTTAGCAAAACCTTTACCATTTGGAGTGACATGTGCAACAGCTGTGATCGCCATCCCTACACCTGCTGTGCGGCTTGCATAATATTCTAGCTCCGCATCGGATACCGTTTCATCCGGATTGGAAGAAGAGTGTGTCATCGGCGCCAGTACGAGGCGGTTTTTCAGTTCAATCCCATCGTTCAATGTGAACGGTTGAAATAATGCTTGATATTTGGAATTCATAGTGGATCTCTCCTATCTCTATCGTGAGGTTAATGTACGAGCTGGTCAATTGCAAATTATTATTGCCAGATCATTATTATTATAAGTAACAAAGTATAGTATAGTAAACAATTTAACATTGCGCAAGTTTTTCTTGTATCCAATCTTACTTAGGAGCCTAAACTTTGCCTTTACTATTACTATTACTATTACTATTACTATTACTATTACTTTTACCTTTACCGTTTAACGGTGAACCGATTAGTCCACTACGATGTATCAATGGAAATGAAGGTCGATGTATATTTACACCGTATTATAGGCGATATAACGAAAGTGCAGTAACTTCATTGGGGTTGCTGTAACTATGCTATAGTCTGTGAATCGTTGCAACTAGACAGTCCTCTATGCTCTACAGTTGTTGTCACTACACAGTCATCTGTCTTCTACAGTGGCTGATGGATGGCGTTGTAGAAGAAGCGGAACATGAGTATGAACATGCTCCAACATGATGAGATGCAAGGAAAAACCGGTATCAAGATTGCGATACCGGTTTGGCTTGTTGAGATGACGAATTGCGTTGACCTTCACTCTTTGCCGCTTTTGCTGTACCGGATTGACGGTCTCGGCGAGGTGGTTCTTTTAAGAAGAAAATCATGACCAGTGCAGCTGCTGACAAAATCGAAGCAACCATAAACGCCATATTTGTACCATGAATCATCGACAGATCGGCTGGTTTACCCGACATAGCGGCAGAAGCTGACGCATTTGTAAACACCGTGATTAGCACGGCTGTACCGATCGAGCCGCCTACCTGACGCAGCGTATTGTTCATTGCTGTGGCGTGAGATAGCAGATGGGTAGGCAGTTGATTCAGACCTGCTGTCGTTACTGGCATCATAACCATCGATAGGCCAAGCATACGCATCGCAAACATAACCATAATGAGCCATACTGGCGTCTGATCGCTCAGCATCGTAAATGGAACCGTACCGATGAGCAGCAGCGCAAGCCCGGTTACACCGAGCGTCTTTGCACCAATTTTATCGAAAATACGACCTGTAATCGGAGACATAATTCCCATCAAAATCGCCCCCGGCAATACGATCAAACCGGACTGAACGGCAGACAGATGACGTGCATTTTGAATATATAATGGTAATAGTGTCGACGCACCGATCATCGCAGTAAACACAATTACCGTAATAATCATCGAAATCGTAAACAGACGATCTTTAAACACACGGAATTCGAGCAGTGGCTGTTCCAGCTTAAACTGTCTGCGTACAAACAGCAGTAAACTGATCGCGCCAACCGCGATTGTAATGATCACAATCGGATCATTCCAGCCTTTGGAAGCAGTACTGAATCCGTACAATAAACCACCAAACCCGATCGTCGATAATACGACAGATGTCATATCCAGCTTCGGATCGCGCAATTTACCGACATTTTTCAAAGCAAAGATCGCAATCACAAGGTCAAGCACAGCGATTGGTAAAATGATATAGAACAGATCACGCCAGGAGAATGTATCCACTACCCAGCCCGACAATGTTGGGCCGATCGCCGGTGCAAACGAAATAACGAGACCGATCATCCCCATCGCTGCCCCGCGACTTTCTTTTGGGAAAATAACGAGGAATACAGTTTGCATGAGTGGCATAACGATACCTGCACCTGCTGCCTGAATGACGCGACCTACAAGCAGCACGCCAAACGTTGGCGAGATCGCTGCAATCAATGTACCGAGTGCAAACAAGCCGATCGAGGTAATAAATAGTGCTCTCGTATTGAATTTATCAATCAAATATGCGGTAATCGGAATCATAATCCCGTTCACCAGCATAAAAATCGTAGTTAGCCACTGTGCAGCCGTGGCATCGATTTTTAAATCTCTCATAATATGCGGTAGTGCGGTAACGAGTAGCGTCTGATTCAGAATCGCCACAAACGCACCTGCCAGCATAATTCCGACAATGACCTTAATATTCACTTTAGGCCTTGGCTCTTCTACCGTATTAGGCGCTGTGTTAGCCATGTTTCTCGTCCTCCCCATTGGCAAAATAAACTTGTTGTAAGTAGGCAACCTCGGCCTGAAGTTCGTCGCGTTGTTTCAGATAGGAGATTAATGCATCCATCATGAAGGTTTGCGGAACTTTTTTTCTACGTTCAACGTCCAGACGTTCCACCGCTGCAATCAGATCCGCTTGAATCGATGCCGGGCTATGTTTACGAATCGCTTGTAGTAGCTCACGCACACTTTTACGCCATTCACTCTCGCCAAAATAGCGCCGGCTGGAATCAGGCTCGTATAGCTTCATACGCTCTGCTGCTTCCTCATCAATGACCGGCGGACGTCCAAGACGCTTTTCCATCATGCCTTCAATTGCATCAACAATTAATTCGGCGACATGACTAATATGCGCTTCCGTAATCTGGCGCTTACGATCCAGACGGGTCAGAAATAGCATCTCTCTGGACATCGCTTGCATACATACCGATAGATCCCATACCATCGGCTCAATTCGGCTTCCATACGCGAGTAGCAACTCTTCTTTTTGCCAGTTCAGCATCATTCGTTTAAAATCGAGCATCACCTGACGAATCTGCGAACCGAGTTCCATCGGCATATTTTGATTTAAATTCACAAAGAAATCGTGCTTCACGACAAATGATTGCAACTGTACAGCTATTTTATGAATAAGTTGATCGCGCAGAGCCACATCATCCTCAAAATGAAGCGAGCTGGTCGAGCCTACAATTTCCTCATGCAGGGTACGAATAATTTGCAGCAAAATGTCCTCTTTGGATTCGAACATTTTATATATGGATGCTTTGGACATATTACATTGCTCCGCAATATCCTGTACGGTCGTCGCAAAGTATCCTTTTTCTGCAAACAATTGGCCGCCCGCTTTTAACACTGCTTTTTTACGATCGTTTCCCATACAGATGCATCTCCTACAAGGTTGAGTAATTGATAGGTTTGTTTATACCCCTTCAAAACAAAACCTGACGGTACTATGAGAACCCGTCAGTTCTTACTTACTATTTTATACCTCGTTATTTGGAAAGTCAAACGTGGTGTATGTAAATTTTTCACTATTTTTTGATTTATGGCTTTATTTATAATTCGCTTGTATGTATATGTAAACAAATTAACATCGCAAAAAACCGGAAAGTTCTCTGGTGGAGAATCTTCCGGTTTTGTTATGGAGCCATATATGTTGGTGTCCGTGTGAAAGTGGTCAATGATGCAATTCACTGATCTGCATACGGGTTTTTCATTTGTTAAACTGTGGTTAGCTGATTGCTGAATCCATATCGTTTATTATGTTATTCAACCTGCTTACCACTCACTTTGCTGTTCGAGTTACGACTCCGTTTGATCGATACGGTCTGTGCAACTACTCGTTCAGCGCTTGCTCCAAACCTTTCAGGTTTTCGCGCATAACGGTAATGTAGTTTTCGCCTGCTTTAACCTGATCGTCGGTTAGGCCTTCGAGTGGGTTGAGCACTGCTGTTTTAGCACCGACTTCGTTTGCGATCGTTTCGGCGATTTTGGGTGATACGAGTGTTTCAAAGAAGATCGTTTTCACATTATGTTGTTTGGCAAAATCAACGACTTTCGCCATTTGTGCAGCAGTTGGCTCTTGTTCTGGTGACAGACCGCTGATCGGTACCTGTGTCAAACCATAGTCGCGTGCCATGTAGGCAAAAGCAGCGTGCTGGGTAATGAAATCTTTACGTTTCGCTTTGGACAGACCGGTTTGATAGTCGCTGTCGAGTTGCGACAATTCCTTGATATATGCATCCGCATTTTGTTTGTATTGGTCAGCATGGGTTGGGTCAAGCTGTACGAGTGCGGCTTCGATGTTTTTCACTTCGGTTTGTGCTTGTTTTGGTGACAGCCATACGTGAGGATCATATCCGCCATGATCGTGGCCTTCTTCGCTATGACCGGCTGCTTCTTCGCTATGATCTCCCGCTTCGCCTTCATGTTCATGATCCTCTTCTTCTGTACCTTGAAGAATTTGAACGCCTTTACTTGCTTCGACGAGTACCGGACCATTGCTGCCGAGCGAATCTTTGACCTGATCGATCCAGCCTTCCATGCCTGCGCCATTGTACACGATCATATTGGCCTGGGTCATTTTAGCGATATCCTGTGGAGTAGGTTCCCAATCATGCGGCTCTGTACCTGGTGGGATCAGAACCTCAACATCAGCGAGATCACCTGCAACTTTGGATGTGAATTCCTCCATTGGATAAAAGCTTGTAATAATATGAAGCTTGGACGTACCGGACGTTTCCGATCCTGCTGTACTATTCGTTGCTGCCTGATTACTGCCGCTATTACCGCAGCCAGCAAGCACAACTCCCAGGCTCAGCAAAGCTGCTGAAGACATCATCAACCAATTGCGTTTTTTTCCATTGTTTTTCATGAATATGTGTTCTCCTTCCCACTCCATAGAATAGTGAAGGCAAGCCGTGTTAGCGACCTGCCCCTATATTTAATTTTTATGAAGCACCTCGGTTTGCACTTTGCTCTTCTGCGAATGACCACTCTGGCGTTGCCAGAAACGACGACTATCCAGATCCGGCCCTTCCAACATATCGTTGCCCCGGCGCATACGGTGCAAAATACGCTGAATACCTAGTCCAATCAGCAGAAATGCAAGCAATAACAGAGCTACAGTAGCACCCGGAGGTGTGTTCACATAATAGGAAGTGGTCAGACCGCCGAACATGCCGGTCAAACCGATCAGTACTGCCATAATGAGTGCCGAAGCGAAGCCTCGTGCAAAACGCAGCGATAACGCTGCGGGTAAAGCCATCAGTGCAGATACGAGCAGCACACCAACAATTGGCATCGCCGCTGCTACCGTCATCCCTGTCAGTACAGAGAACGTCTGCGACAACCAGCGCACATGTGTGCCACCAATCTGCGCAGTTTCTTCATCAAATGTAATATTGTACAGCGGACGCCGCATCACTACCCAGAATCCAAGCACAATCACGAATACCGCCCCAATAATCCATAGCTGCTCTGTACTGACGGCAACGATAGAGCCAAACAGGTACGAGCTAAAGCTACGATTAAGTCCGGAATCCATGCTCATTAATACGAGAGCCAGTGCCAGACCACCGGTCATAATGACAGCAATCGATACTTCGCCATAACCGCGGAAGTTTTGCCGCAGTCGTTCAATAATCAGTGCCCCTAGCACAGCAATCAAAAATCCGCCTACAGACGGGTTAATTCCAGCAATCGCACCGATCGCTACACCAGCCAGCGATACGTGAGACAGCGTATCTGCCATTAGTACCTGTCTGCGTAAAACGAGATACACACCTAGCAGAGGGGCGATAATTGCGATCATGCCTCCGGCCCAAAATGCACGCTGCATGAACTCGTAGTCAAACATGCCCATCCTCCGCCCTCCTCTCGTTCCAGACGAATCGTACGATCCAGATAAGGCTCTGCCTCTTCCAGACCGTGCGTTACCATCACAACAGTTCGTCCGTGCGCCTTCACATGGTGGCGCATCAGTTCATAAAATCCTTTCCGACTTTCCAGATCCATCCCGGTCGTCGGTTCATCCAAAATTAACACATCCGGTTCCTGTGCCAGCGCACGCGCAATACAGACACGTTGTTTCTGACCACCGGATAACTCGCCAATTTTGCGATCGCGTAGTTCCCACATGCCGACGGCTTCAAGCGAGCTTTGTACCAGTGCGGCCTGCTTGTTACCAAAGCGCTTGAACAATCCCAAACGCATCGAGCAGCCCGAACGTACTAGCTCATACACGGTGCTAGGGAAGCCACTATTAAAAGAAGCCACCTGTTGAGGCACATAACCGATGATCGGTTTGCCTCCATTTTCATTACGATTAATTTGTACTCGTCCACTCCACGGCTTCAAAATACCGAGTAGCAGTTTGAGCGAGGTTGTTTTGGAGGCACCATTCGGTCCGCTAAGTGCCATAAACTCATTGCTATATATGTCCATCGATAACCGATTTACCACCGGCTCGCGATCATAACCAAATACGACATCTTCCATAGAAGCCAATAACACGTAAAGCACTCCTTTCCCATTGCCATGCTAGTCTTTGCTGCACAATTACTCATGATCTATATCATCATATCGGCATCAGCGTATGCCTTTTTCATTGGTATTCCGGTCATTTTTCTTTTCTTCGTAAGTATTACGAATATCACCTGATTTACTTTACTCCTGCCATGTTAGCATTGTCAAGGCTTTAAACAAAATAATTACGATTTAGCCACGATCTAATCGTTGTGAATGTGGGATAACAATACGCATTAGATTATCTACTAAAAACGTATAATGCCTTAGCCGTATCTGTTTCTTCTATATAGAATACATAATCACGATAAAATACATAATCACGCGCAATACTTTCTCCTAACGATCAACCGCACACAGCATAAAAAAGGAACCTCGCATAGAGATTCCTCTTTTATTTCCTATACTCTTATATAACTATTATACGAATAGGCTAACTGATCACACAATATGATCTATTTCATCATACAATAGCTCATACTGCCTAGCTACGTCTGATTGCTTCAACTAACAATCGCAAAGTCAACTAACAATCGTGGAATTAGCCAAACCCATCTCATCCCCATCTAGTAGACGACTTTACAGCTGATTCACCACATACAGACGGGATGTTTCTTCCCAGATCTCACCCTGATTTAAATGAATGAAACCTTTCTCTTCATCTGGCAAATCCACATTCGGCGCATTGACCAGATTCGTTTGCGGTTCCGGGCAGAGGAATGTACCTGACGATTCACAGTTCCAGATCATCCAATGTTTGTAGCCTGTGCCCACATCATACACAAGCTTCACCCCAAGACGCTTATCCGCCAGTTCAGCGAGATTGCGTCCATTTTGCGGGGCTGCTGTGTAATGATTGTCCATCGCTTCGGTATATGGATTCGCACCGGTTGTTTTCAGCTGTTCTTCCCAATCGGATAATGGCTGGAACTGTCCGGTAGGCAGCATACGCTCACTCATCGCCCGACGCTGACCAAAGGTCGCTTTGAAACTCATATCGTCTGCCGTGCTATCTGGAGCAAATGGAGCATTGAGTGCCGTATGGAATGCCAGCATCATCGGCATCGGGTCATTGCCCAGATTTTGTACGCTGATCTGCTGCTGCAAGCCACGTTCGGATAACGTATACACAAGGCGTGCTGTAAAAGAGTGCGGCCAGTACGTATACACCGGATGTGACTCATCAATCGTCACGCTCAGCGCAACACGACTTTCCATTTCATTCGCTTCATAATAATCGACGTCCCACACAATCGTATGTAGGAATCCGTGCAAATGGTTGTTCGTCGCTAGTTCATTGATTGGAAAATTGTAAGTACGTCCGTTCCATGTGAATGTACCATCTTCATACCGGTTCGGCGGGAACAACACCGGAATACCATGTGTACCTGGACTTGCGCGGAAATCATCCATCTCATTCTCCTGTGGTTCGCGCAGGAAAGAATAACCGTGGGCATGATCACGATAAGCGATCAGATTGGCACCCACGCCGGGCAGTACAACCGCTTCAAGATCATGATAGCGAAGCCATACCGCTGGTTCACCTTGATAAGCTTGTTCAAAAGCACTGACATGATTAGACATTACAATTCCCCTTTTCCCTATCCTAATTAGTGTGCACAATACGTATTACACGATACGAATCTTTTCACCTTTGCGAGCAGATTCCAGACAGGCGGCAATGACGCGCGTATTGCGAATTGCATCCTCCGGGCTGTACGGTAGCGGCGTTCCATCCAGCACTGCCGCCGCAAAAGCATCCACCTGTAATGTAAAATGATTGGCAAGCTCGATATGTTCCTCACGCTTGCCTTCATCCGTATAAATGGTAATCTGCGGCTCCTCTTCACTATCATCGCGTCGGAAAGCATATGGCAATTTAATTCGACCTTTCGTACCGATAATTTCCAGCGCACAGCTTGGATATGCCCACATGCCGCACTCAAATGTAGCCGAGCGACTATTCGGAAATTCCAGCAAGCCAGAAGCCATCATATCGACATGATCATGCTTGGCGGAAAACATCGCATGCACCGTTACCGCTGTTGGCTCCGCCCCAAAATACATACGTGCTGCCGAGACAGGATATACACCTAGATCATACAGTGAGCCGCCACCCATCTCACGCCGATACCGTACATTTTCCAGATCATCCGCATTGTTAGAAGTGAAACGACCATGCATACTGCGCAGCATTCCAATCTCACCTGAATGAATAATTTCGCGAACGCGATCATGCTTCGGATGATAGCGATACATAAATCCTTCGGCAAAGGTCACGCCCTGCTTACGGCACACATCAACCATCTCCGCGGCATCAGCCGCATCCAATGCTGCGGGCTTTTCACATAATACATGCTTGCCTGCCTGCGCCGACTTGATCGTCCATTCCTTATGCAGATGATTCGGCAATGGAATGTAGACAGCATCGATATCCGGGTCAGCCAGCATCTCCTCATAACTGCCATAGAAACGAGGAATATGACAGCGCTCAGCGACCTCGGCAGCCTGTTCGATATGCCGACTGGAAATCGCCAGTATCTCATTGCGCGCAGATTCCTGAATCGACGGTATGATGACGCTTACAGCAATCTCGGCTGTGCTGATGATTCCCCATTGCAATTTACGCTCCGTCACGATTGCACTCTCCCTTCACTTCATCCTTGAGAGCAGGTCAGACCGTTTCACTTTATAAAACGCATGGCTGGACAAAGCTTCTTCAGCATCATGCCCAACAAGCAGAAGCAGGCAAAGGCAGGCAAATCCAATCATCATTGTGGCGCCCTTGTTGACAAATATGCATATATATTCCGCATATCACCTGCCTCTAGCATGTCATTTGGATAGCAGTGGCAACCGTTTGCAATCGGCAAATATCCAGCTATCGATACACTCAGGCGAACTGATACGCTACTAGGCTGGCTTGATAGATTCCCGATCTGCCTTGTACCTGTGACCTTGTTCAGCATCGCTTCCGATGGTCACTGCCTGCGATCACTACCTGTAATTGTCCGCTTCTGCTCGCGTCAACATGCCGATGCACCGATCCAGATCGGTTTTCACCTGCTTTTTATACAGCTTCGCCTTTTCAGGTCCATCATCTGTAAAATGATAAATAACAATTTCCTGAAAATCAACTTTAGGATCATTACCTTTCAGCTGCTTGGTTCGATAAAAAATACCATCATGCACCAGCTCATGCAGCGCACGATAAATCTCACTCTGTGGCGGTGAATAGCCAAAATCTTTAAAGCGTTCTTTCATACTTTCCAGCATCTCATAACCGTAACCGCGATGCTCTTCGACCATTGTAATTAAATACAGCTTAATAAATGCTCGCTGTGCGATCATAAATGCCATCCTGCTCACTCCTTTCGCATTAAGGCAAATGGAATCCTTCTCTATTATATGAAATTTTCACCGTTTTGAACAACAAAAAAAGCCCTAACGGGCTTTTCGATATGGAATTCCAGTCAACCATACGCCAAAACGAAGGCGTGACAGCATATAAGTCAATACAATCGACAGGGCGAGAGCAAGCAACCATACTATCGTCATACGCAGCGTAACATTCCAGCTGCTAAACAGCCATTCGTCAAGCGAATAAGTCAGACGAAGCATATAAGCATGCGCCAGATAACCTCCGTATGAATAACGACTGAGTGCAAGCCATAACTGCTTTGTGCGTTCACTGGCAGTACGATTGATCCGGAGTGCCACTGCATAGACAAGCAGCACAAGGGCGACAAGAAACAGCGCCATCAATGGTTGCAATAATACCAGTGACATAAAGCGCCGTCCAAAACCTGTGTCCACCGGGAAATTACCCAGCACGACACCGGTGTAATACATAGCAAAAACCCCGCATACGAGCAGCACTATCCATTTGATCCGCTGCAAAACATCCAGGAATACCTTTATATGTAGACCAGCCAGTGCACCAAGCACAAAATAATACAAATAATATACGATATTCCGATCTGCATACGTCGTAAAATACGGCGTCAACACTGGAATTTGCCATGCTTGAAAAGATTTGATGAACCACGGAAGCAGCATTAGCAATAGCTCATAAGCAACCGTTAAGCCCATCATAATGAACAGTGCACGCCGTCCATTTCCTTTGAACGCTTCCGATAACTTTCGTACAAGTTTACGCAGCCACGGAAAAAGCAGATACATCGGAATAATCATTACGATATACCATAGATGATAGCTCGATTTTCCGGTAAATATATAACGGAGTACGGTCGGTATCCACTCCTGTACAGGCTTCATCGCAAACGTGCCTGCCAGTACCGTATAAAATAGCGTCCATACGAGATAAGGAACAACAATATCCTTACATCGTTTACGAATAAACGAGCCATACGCCAGCTCGCCATCGTAGTTATAAAAAAGCACCAGCCCCGTAATGAAAATAAAGGCCGGTACTGCAAATTTGGCCGCTATGAGCAAAAGTGTGAGCCTCGCGCCATCTGCCATGGCTAGTTCGGGCGCAACGGAATAATGAGCGATCGAATGCTGTAGCACAACGGCGGCAAAGGCCATGCCACGCAAAATCTCGATTTCGCCAAGTCTTTGTTTTGAACTCATTCTTCTTTTCTATCATCCTTCCGATGCCAATCGTGCTGCTGTGCTCCGGCATTATTTACAAATGAGAGCGCCCTCGATGCTCCATTCCGGCTGAGGCGCCGATTGTGGAACAGGCATTTTGGGAGCAGGAATTGGATTGGGTGATTGTGGTGCACCTGGCATACGTAGTTCATTGCGAAGCTTTTTCATCCATTTGCGGCGAGCTTTCTTTTTCTCTTTCAGCGAACTTGACGTCTGGCCGGGTGTCTGATAATTGTCCGTCATGCCAGTTGACATCATTGCTTGCATCAGAATTACCTCCCCATTTATTTTGAAAGGCACTCAGCCTTCCACTGTCAGTATAACTTCAATTCCATGAAACGAATAGGGCATTTATAACCGAATCCATAATTATTCACTAGAATTGAGGTCGAACCTTGCCAAATAATGACGAAAGACCCATTCTCGAGAGATTAAAGCCCGAGAATGGGTCTGCAAGAGCTACATCTCAGGAAGAAATCAATCCTTCTTAGAAGTAGCGGGATGTCATACATTCAGAACTCACCAGTAGAGTACGCTCATCCATATATGCTTGTATATAATCGTGGCTGGTGATGCGGCTTACACGCCGTATCCACCATTCGAATAAGAAGTGATTTTGTTGTCTGAGCCTTGGCTGTCCTCATTGGTGTCCTTTGGCTTGACATCCTTGCGTGTCTCCGAATGTTTCGGATCATCCTCGGTACGATGGTTATGCGGCTGATTATCTTTGTTTACGTGTTGTTCGTCTTGATCTGTCATGTTGATAGCCTCCTGTCGCAAATTCACTCATCTACATGCCGTGATTATCCGGCTTCTTCTCTATTACCCTTATGGGCATCTGTTTAAACGAAAAGTGAAAGTTGAACGGATCTCGAACTGTTCATTGCGAGGTAACAGACGGTGCATTATTTTCGCGACGCGATATGTGATGTGTGATATACAATATATGATAATGATTATTGATTGTTCGTCTATCATTCATTGTCTATCTGTTATTTATTGTTCATCTATAATGTGCTTATAGACAACTTTACTTATGTTTGCTTATGAAGGAGAGGAGAGTGCTTAGACAGATGGATTCGCCAAAGCACTGCCCCAAACTACACTCCATGACCTGATCTTTATATTTTGTATATTTATTTTCTCTATGCTATTTATTCTTTATCATTCTACTATACGTCGTATGAATAAGATTCATCATCAGCATAGATAAGCATTCATCACACTTCAGCACGCTTCAGTACGCTTTAGTACACTGTAGTACCCCATATGAATTAGCATTCCCTATAACTTGTGTCCACGCATTAACTCTGCCTCGGCTTCGTTCGATTCGTCGCCTGTGCCTGCAACGGATCATCCGGCCAGTAGTGTTTGGGGTAGCGTCCTTTCAAATCCTTTTTCACTTCAAAATACGTATTTGCCCAGAAGCTTGCTAGATCACGAGTGACCTGCACAGGACGATTGGCTGGCGAAAGCAGTTGAATCGTCAGTGGAATGCGTCCACCAAGCAATGGTGTAGACGTACAGCCAAACATTTCCTGTAATCGTACCGCGATAAAAGGCTGCGCTGGATCGCTATAATCAATCGGAATCCGTGATCCGCTCGGCACGGTTATATGAGTAGGTGCCATTTGCTCCATTTCCTGACGTTGTTGCCAATCGAGCATACTGAGCAATAGCTCGTTAACAGATAGGCGACGCAACTCGGATAAACGCCGAATATCGCCCATATAAGGAAGTAACCAATCTTCTGCTCGCGACAATAGCGCTGCATCGTCCACCGCTGGATAATGCTCAGGCTGTAACACATGCATCAGTGCCATGCGTTGACGTAATTGCACCGCTGGTTTGGTCCAGTTGAACCAGTCCAGTCCGCGTGGATGAGCTTGTAACGCCTCCATGAGCGCGATTCGAATCGCTTCCACAGATGGGGCAGCATCATTGACTGCACGCAGTACAATAGCGCCGAGTCGCTGTACCTTTTGCGCACGAATGGCTTCTCGCTCTGCATCATAGGTTACTTCAGTACGATCTGTAATCGAAGCGGCATGAAGCTGCTGTAGTATATCTTCCTGTAACTCAGCTGCCAGTAAAATACGGCTGTCGCTGCCGCTATCTTCTAGCTCAGCCGCTACAATATAAGGTGCACCTGCAAGCAAATGCGTTCCGCCAGATCCCGTTGGCAACAATGCTCCGCGTCCTAACCGCAGCAAAAATCGTCCATCACCGCGATTTTGCCCGATACGATCCGGGTATGCGAACGATAATAGTGCACCGATCCAGCTGGTGGATGACGAAAGCTGTTCTTTTAAAGACTGTTCTTTTGAATACTGCTCTTTGATAGAAGACTGCTGCTTTAAAGATTGCTCTGGATGCTCTTTTGAATGCTGCTCCGAAGCAAAAAGCGACTTTTTCACAACAGCATCCTTTGTCAGCGTCTTACCATCCTTAGCAAGCTCCAATTCATGCCATTGACGCGCAAAGCGCTCACTCCATTCCTTGATCCGTTGAACAGCCGCTGACTCTACACGATGTTTGCTTTGTCCATATAATGCGCGCATACGCTCCACCAGCTCAATCCCCGCGGCAGGCGGTAAAATATCTCGTTCCTGTAGCAAAGCTGCCAGATCGCATGCTTCGGCAATGCCACCTAACCCGCCTCCTTTGATGATCATATGGGCAAGCCGAGGATGAGCACCGATGACTGTCATATGCCGCCCGTGGGTCGTCATCCGCAGCTGTTCATCCAGCGCTTCGAGCTGCTGAAGCAAACGCTGTCCTTCACGATAAGCGGCTTCAGGCGGCGATGTTAGCCATGCCATCTCCTGCACATCTCTGCCCCAGGCAGCAACTTCCAGCGCCAGCGGTGCCAGATCACTTTGCAGTATTTCCGGTTTACGTTCAGCTGGCAATATGCGATGTTCTTCCGCGCTCCATAGCCGATAACATACGCCCGGTCGCTGTCTGCCTGCACGTCCGCGCCGTTGGTCGGCTGCATCGATTGATACTTGCCGCGTTTCCATCCGTTCCATACCTGTTGTCGGTGAAAATACACGAGTTCGCATCAACCCACTATCGATCACGATCGTTACGCCTTCAATCGTTACACTCGATTCCGCCAATGAAGTCGATAAAATAATCCGGCGTGTACCATCCGTGCGAACACGCACGGCTTCATCCTGTTGCTCCGCCTTCAAACCGCCGTGTAAAATAACGACTTCGACACCAGCAGGTAGTGGTTGTTTGGCGCTTAACAGCTCATGTTGCACCCGCCGAATTTCACGTATGCCCGGCAAAAAGACAAGCAGTTCGCCATCATGCTTATGCAATGCTTTATGAATAACGTTTACGATTTTAGCTTGGATCGGTGCCCCCCGCTTACGATAGAGCGTAAATACCGATTCCCCTGCTTCATAATACGTTTCTACTGGATAAGTTCGTCCTCCACTGCGCAGTATAGGTGCCTCGCCTAGCAGCTGTGCTACAGGCTCAGGTTCCATCGTAGCCGACATCACCAGCACACGCAGATCATCACGCAAAAGAGACCTGCTTTCCAGCGTGAAAGCAAGCCCCAGATCCGCATTCAGATTACGCTCGTGAAACTCGTCAAAGATAACGAGTCCGATCCCCTCCAGCGATGGGTCATGCTGTAGCATGCGAGTGAGTACACCTTCTGTCACCACTTCAATCCGTGTTGCTGCACTGACCCGTGTATCCAACGCGACTCGGTAACCGACAGTCTGACCGACCTTTTCACCGAGTGTAGCTGCCATATAGCGTGCCGCCGAGATCGCCGCCAATCTGCGCGGTTCCAGCATCACAATACGCCAACCATCCAGCCACGATGCCTTCATCAACGCCAGCGGAATACGTGTCGTTTTGCCTGCACCTGGCTCAGCGATAAGTACAGCGACACCTTTGTCTTGCAAATGCTCGGTTAAAGCAGGAATCAATTCATCTACTGGCAAAGATGAAGAACCGTGTCCCTGTGTAGCCTGTATAGTATGGTCTTTTTGTTTGTTATATTTTTGTTTGTTATATTGCTGTATTTTATCTTGTTGTTTATCATCTTGCCGCATTTCATTTTGCTGTACTTTATGTGGCTGCGCTTTATTTTGTTCTGTTTTATGTTGATTGTCATTGTATAAATCCGTCAAAAAAACAGGTCCTTTCCCGTTAAATTTGGCTGTCGTCTCATTTACCAGCCTGTAAGCCGTTGCCGAATTTTGCTTTCGTATCTCCCATACGCGGAGTTGTTACTCCAATCTTGTTGCGCGTTTAGCATATGGAGCCGCAGCGTTTTTTCATCTAGTTTTTTCCGTAACTGATGTCGCTCCTCGTCATGCTGGCAGGCAGCAATTAGATCGCTCAATGTCAGCATTTCCTGTCGGAGCGTCAATTCCTCTGGTACAATATTCGCATTTTTCATTATTTTATAAGCAGAACGCAATTCTGCTGGTACATGGGAAAGGTCGTCCAGTTCTAATGGCTTCCCTTTACCCGGCAAATCATCAAATTCGCCACGCTTCATTGCCTCTTCAATCATCTGATCCGCCAGCCATGATAGCATATCGATTCACCTCTTTATCACTTTTCGTCGTTCATCTAATGATCAGTTTATTCGTTTGTCTGTTTACATACTCGTCTGTTCATCGTTGTTGTTATTGCGCTTCCTAGCCTTAATATACCATCAAAATAGCCGCTTACCCAGTGTTCCATCTTTCGATTTCATCACAGGATAAGCAGCTATTGTTTCTAACATCTCGATTGTAAGCGTAACCAGAACATCAAGATTACTTTTTATGATGATGTCTTTGCATGCACATATCTCTTTGCACTCGTACAGTCTTTTCTCATTTGTACAATCTTTTTATATTCATACAGCCTTTTTTTACTTATACAACCTGATATCACAAAATTACAATGCTGCATCATAACATGAGTTTATATTACAAAAATAACAATTATCACAAATTTTAAACATCATATAGTCATCTATTCAACTATGGCTGTATAACTAGCTCATCATCACTTTGTAATCATCTATGCAACTATGGCTATATAACTAGCTCATCATCACTTTGTAATCATCTATGCAACTATGGCTATATAACTAGCTCATCATCATCTTGTAATCATCTATGCAACTGCGGCTATATAACTAGCTTATCGTCACCCTACAGCTACTTTTCTCATGATTAGATTGGAGCAGCTCACGTATACTTATGTGGAATAATAATGTACATTGTTGTGCATTCTCTATGCCTAAACGGTTACGGTCTGCAATATTGTGCATCATTTCATACAGTACTACATTCATACAAAAGCTGATTCTCAGGTTCAAGCGCAAACCGCCTAATAAGTATACATGGTATTCAGCATACGTATCGGATAAAAGTATAGCCTTAACTATCCCTTTATCGCCGCTCCATCCTGTTCCTGATTTAACAGAGTAGCGACTCTGCCCCGTCAATTGTAATTTGTGCACCTGTAATATGAGACGCTTCCGATGAAGAAAGGAATGTGACCAGATCGGCAACATTTTCTCCAGATCCCGACTGACCTGCTAGCGGCTGTCTACCCTGTGGAAATTCCATCGGAATGGCAATTTTCTCTACTAATTCATTGCGTTCGGTACTTTGATCGATATTAGTTGAGATTGCACCTGGGCAGATGACATTTACACGAATTTTGAAGCGAGCCAGTTCCAATGCTGCCATTTTCGCAAAAGCAACCTGACCTGCTTTGGATGCACTATAGGCCGACATCCCAAAGCTTGCAAATGTCGTATTGCCATTAATCGAACTCGTGATCACAATACTACCGCCACCATGTTCTTTTAAATAAGGCAACGCATACTTGATCGTTAAAAAGGTACCACCTAGATTCGTATTGATCGTCCGTTGCCAGTCTTCATAGCTAATCTCATCGATCGGTGCTACTGCTCCATTAATACCTGCATTCGCAAATACGACATCCAAGCCACCAAAGTGAGCCGCACCTTCCTGCACCGCATGCTTCATCTGGTCTTCATCGGTAATGTTCGTAACAAACGCTTTCGCCGCATCCGGATACTGCTCATTAATTTCTGCTTCCGTCTCGTGAATGCGTTCAGGAGACAGATCACAAATAATAACACGCGCACCCTGCTGGGCAAACTTGAGCGCTGTGGCACGTCCAATTCCCGATCCAGCTCCCGTGACCAGAGCAACTTGACCTGTAAAACGCTGTGGCTGTGTGGTCGTTTCCATATTCATTCACTCCTCCAGAATAATTAGTGTAGACAAAATGCCTGGTATCTTGCTACAGGAATTACCCAAAAGATCCTGTTATGAAATCATATTAATGTATATTTATCCTTCTTGAAACGCTTCCAATGCGACCAAAAAAACCGGACTGCTCTCAGCAATCCGGTTTTATGACTGATTGGTCCACTTCGAAGCCCCGTTAGCTGAATTCCATAGCTCACTGCGTTGCATCTGATTGATCAATCCAATCTAACAAAATATTATGAAAATGTTGTTTGTCGAGCGGCACAGCGATTACCCACTCTTCTTCCTGGCGGCTCATTTGACGCACAATCCAGTTGGTAGTGCGATCTGCAAGCAATACTGCACCTTGCCGTTGCCAGCCTGAAGGCTCCAAATGTGAAAACTGTAGCTCAGCATATAACCGATTATCGGCAATAACACCAGCAAACAAATGAGCACCTTCTTCATCACCTGTCATCGCAAACAGTTCATGCGTCAGTTCTGGCAAATAAAATAGATCCCGCAAATGCACATGTTCATCAAACCATTGGCGCGGGAACGTTAGCGCAGGCATTTCTGCTGCTCCATAACTATTTAATTGAAGGTGATTCAGCACATGATCGGAAGATTGCTGTAACGTTCCCAGCCGAGTCAATTCATACTGTCCTGATAATCCATCTGCCAGAGAAATCTTAAAAATTCCATCGTCGTTCAAATAATAATGTACATTGACAGCAAGCTGGCCCGATTCGGGAACCTGACTATAACGCAGGCAGCAACCGCGCTTGTATACTATATGTCGATCAAGGTTTGTGTGTCCATAAGGTGGATGCGCAAGCAGCTGTTCTAGCACTTCGCCACTAATACAGCCTTTTTGCAATAATGACACCCCGACCTGTTTCCAACCGGTAATCCATTCTTCCATTCGATCATTCGGAAAAGGATTACGAATTCCCGCTACCCGGTTAAAGCCCATCATACCAGCCAGGAAAAAAAGCTCTTTTTCGTCTAAGGTCAGCTTTCTACTGTTAAAAGAATCAAGAGCGAACATATGGCGGGTCTTCTCCCTTCAATATTGACATGTAAGCTTTTATATCTATATAAAAGGGTATTCATGTTCATTTTCTTTATTTGTAAGGTTCTTATTTCCCATTTAAATGTAGCACTATAGACTTAAATTTGTCAATTATTTTCAAATGTTTGTGCAGTCTATTGTTAACGCCGTAATGTAATACAACGCTTATTCGTAATTAACCCGAATTTGAAGTGATAAAGCCTACCGTGGTTTTGAATATTTTGTGTCTCCATCCTACAAATCGTGCGAGGTTTTAGGTGAATATCAGGTTCTTTTAAGTTTTCTTTAAGGAAAGGTGATTACAATAAACTCAAGTTAGCGGATATGAACAACTACCAAGCGTATTGCAAACGAGCTTCAACCGCTTAACTTCTAACTTTGAATTATCTATTATGAATGAGGTGATTAATAGTGAAGACGACAATTCTGTTAGAGGACAAAATCGTTCCTGTTTACTTTAACGCCGATAATACACAGCCAGTATCCAAACTGTTGAGACTACTGCGCAGAACCCTTGAGAATAAAATTACAAACGGCAAAAAAATGATCAAAAACTGCCTGGATACAGTAATCAGTATTGAGGTAGTCGGCTCTGAAGCAATTTTGCATACTTATCGTGAGAGTGACACGTTAGCACTTTCGCTCTATTGAGCCGCAGAGAGAGAAAGAACATAACAACATATTTGGTTGCATAGACGGGCCTGGAACACGGAATTTGATTCCGCACACGGCCCTTTCTGTTTTTAGAACCCTTTTCACGATCCAGCTCGTCCATAGTACATATAATCATGACACCGAATTCCAGCGATTTTTTAACTATTGCAGGAGTTCGGTATTTTTATGTCAAATTATAATTGTGTACGTAAACTCCATGTTAACTACTTTGAATCAAACCCAATTGAACACAATATGACTTTAAGTAATTTGATAGCTTTTTAAAAGAGATACGTAAAAAGTTATCTTATATCAAAAAGGTTAGTCTGTATCAAATGTATATTGTGTGTTATAATAGAACTACAAAAGAGGTGATATAGATGGATACTTCAATGCTTTGTCCCCGATTTGAAAAAGGGATGCAAATTTTAAGTAAACGCTGGAATGGTCTGATTATTTATCAACTGCTTAATGGTCCACAGCGCTTTTGCTCCATTCAGTCGTCCTTGCCTGTAAGCGGCCGTCTGCTATCCGAGCGTCTAAAGGATCTTGAACATGAAGGCATGGTTGTTCGTCATGTTTATCCGGAGACTCCCGTGCGTATTGAATATGAATTGACTTCGAAGGGTCTTGCACTTGAAAGTGTCATCCGTGGCATTCAAGATTGGTCCCAGGATTGGGTAGAACCTGCTTCTACTTGCAAAGAAGAGGCCTATAGCGAGCTTGCCAATTAATGAACGACGATACGTTAATGTACAACAAATAACCGGTTTCCATAAGGAAGCCGGTTATTTGCTATGGCTAATACAGCACTAGCCATTCTATTTATGTGCTATTGCGATACGCTGGTACACCCGGACGTCTATCACAATGCGGCAACGATTCCGATATTCGATGAAGGCATGGTTGAATTAGAAGGTCATAGAGAGTGCGATTAGTGGCTAACGGGTTGCCTTGATCTGCCGGCTTCTACTTTTTCTGCTCGACGAATACGAATAATGAATAAACGCAACAAATTCGTACGTGTATGCTGATCAGCATTTCTTAATTTTTCTAAAATAAAACGATCGATAGACATGCCCGTTCACTCCTTTATTCTTTCGCCAATCTCTTGATTCCGGTAATGTGAGCATAATAGTTGCTGTTCATTTCCGGTATTCTTTAATAACCTTTTTTGCCTATGCTCAAACCGTTTTCTCGGTGTTTTACGTATAGAGGTGGGTCCTAATTTTGCATGTTACTGGACTGACTCTAGTCCCATAAACAAAGCTACCGAGACGGTGCAATTACGCAAATACCCTCTTAGAAAAAGTCACGATACGGCTTTTGAATACTAATCCAACGGGTGCGTGTAAACTTATCAATCGCCCATTCTCCGCCAAAACGACCGACACCCGATGCCTTTTCGCCGCCAAACATCACATGTGCCTCATCATTGACCGATTGATCATTGACGTGAATCATGCCTGTCTCCATCTGCTGGGCCACATCATAGCCACGTTCCAGATTCGTTGTGAATACCGAACCGCTAAGGCCGTAGTCGCTATTGTTCATTATACGGATCGCATCTTGCTCATCTTTGGCACGAATCAACAGTGCTACCGGACCAAACAATTCATTTTGAGCAGCGTCGCTGTCTGGTTTCACTTCGCTCAGTACCGTTGGTTGTAACACAGTGCCTTCTGCCTTGCCACCATATAGTAGCTTTGCTCCTGCCTCCTGTGCTTTTTCCACAACACCCAGCAGGCGCTCTACTTCTTTCTCGTGAATGAGCGGACCTACAACTGTTTCTTTTAGCGAAGGATCGCCATAAGGCAATTTTTGTACAACCGCTACAAATTTCTCTGTAAACGCATCATAGATCGATTCATCGATAATGATACGGTTGAGCGCCATACAAATCTGTCCTTGATGGAAAAACTTGCCGAATACAGCGGCTTCGACCGCACGATCCAGATCGGCATCGTCCAGCACGATCATCGCATTGTTTCCGCCCAGCTCCAGCGCTACATCTTTCAAATGCTCGCCAGCCAGTTTGCCAATGCCGCGTCCTACTTCAGTCGAGCCGGTAAAGGATACAAGTTTCGGCGTTGGATGCTTCACAAACGCATCGCCAATTTCGCTACCGCTGCCGCTCACAACACTGAGCACACCTTTAGGTAAGCCTGATTGTTCAAAAATATCTGCGATGAGCAGTCCGGCTGTAATTGGCGTATCAGATGCAGGCTTAATGACAACACCATTTCCAAGTGCTAGTGCAGGTGCAACCGAGCGCAGACACAGATGCAAGGGGAAATTCCACGGCCCGATCATACCGATCACGCCTTTTGGCTCGCGTACAACACGATTCTCTTTACCTGGAATATCCGAGCCGATAATCTCGCCTTTCATTCGATAAGGGAACGAGGCGGATTCTTCCACTACACGCCTTGCCGCTGCCCATTCACGCTCTGCTTTAATACGCGTACTGCCGGATTCGGCGATGAGCAGCTCGATCACTTCATCTTTGCGCTCGTCTAACTGGGCAACGGCTTTATACATTACCTGTGCTCTGGTCGCGAGCGGCGTTTTCGCTCATTCTTTCCCTGCTTTTTCGGCTGTACGATAGGCGCGATCCAGATCCTCTTCGCTGGATGCCTGCATTTCGACGAGCAGTTCGCCATTGTATGGGTTAATGTTTTTCACCGTTTTATCCGAACTGCCATCGATCCATTCACCTGCAATATATTGTTTACTCCATTTTGCAAATTTCGATTGTACGAGTGTCATGTTGTTTTCCTCCTATGATTAGCATGCGGATGCGCCATAATAAGTCGTGATTGCTCGCAATTGTTATCGGAAACGGGCAATCCTTCCTATTGGTTTGTTCTTGTGTTCTTGTGCTCTTGTGCTCTTGTGCTCTTGTGCTCTTGCGACAGCTTCAATTGTTATAACTTCGGCTGCTATAACTTTAGTTACCAGAGTTATTTCATTGGATCGGTATCGCTGATCAAGATGCTGAAGCTGTACAATCTGCTCAATCGGCTAAAGTTATACTCAATTGGCTAAAAATATACAAGTAGCGTTTCGATATACAAGTAGCGTTTCGGTGACCGACATGCTGGATTCTTGTGCCTTATTTGCAAGGTTCTGCTCTATGCAAATTTGTAACTAACCATTTGCAACTAACAAGGCGTCTGGGTATCCTTTAACCGGATCGTTGGAAAAACAAACATCCTATTGTTTTGTACATAGCTAATTTTTGGTAGGTGAATTGGTTGATATTGAGGTTGATATTGAGGTTGATTTACAGGTTGTTTTTAATTCGTTTTTAATTCACTTTTAGTCCGTATATAATTCGTTTTTAGTTTATTTTCAGTTCATTGGGAGGCCACTTAATTGGGATAAATATACGCGAAAATAGAGACTGGCGAATGTATAAAAGCAATGGAATGAACATAAAAAAGCAGACCTGTAAGCAGTCTGCTTTTTGCATTGATTTCTATATTGATTTCATTGATTGCTGTATCGATTTTATACGAATTTTGGATAATTTGCATATTCATTCGATACGATAGGTTAAGGATTAAACAGTGTTATAGCAGCCTTGTAGCGATCTCTTAGCGATCTCTTGGCGATCTCTTAGCGATCTCTTAGCGATCTCTTAGCGATCTTTCAACTATCTTTTAACAATCTTTTAGCTTTTTTACAGCTAACGATCTTTTAGCTTTCTTACAGCGGTTTTGTAACGGTTTTGTAGCAGTCTTATATCGATCAACAATTACTGCCACTTTTACGATTCGATCCAATCCACTCGCTTTATAAACCGCCTCGCTGCACTAACATTTCAACCGCCGCGATTTCCAAAATCGGCATTTCGCTCCAGCTATTTGTAAACGAATACACCGATACGCTATCCAGTGTCTGTTGATCTAGCTCGCCAAATTCCACATCGTTATACAATAGTTCTTTCAGGTACAGATTAGCTAATGCTACAGGAAGCGTAGACAGTCCGCCGATCTCCTGCCCTACTGCGCGACGATCCCATACGCCTACTGTCTGCTGAAATGTAAATATAGCCTGCTCTCCCTGCTCGGTGCGAAAATGCACTTTGGTATGGTCGCGTAGCAAAGCGACATGCTCAATAGTCCCATCCACGAGCGGTACATCTGCTGCAAATAGATCATTGCGTATAACTGGTTTATTCATGTGCAACCATCCTCCTTCCTGTCTCCTACTTTTATATTTTATACAGCATACATAACGTCTAAATTGGATTTGCTATTTGCAGTATATTTGTATATTTAAAGTCAGTCTCGTGTACAGTCGATCTCGTACTGACACTATGCATTAATATGCAGAGTCTCTGCTGGGATCAAATTTAATTTTGAATGAATACAGATTACTGTTCGCCCTTTTCCTCTGCGGCTATATAACTGATCAGTTCCGGTAACCACTCGGATAAACGGTAGAAGCGGAATCCTTCATGAAACGCCAGCGACGTGTCCATGATCCATGAGTCCGGTACGCCAAATGGTGATTGATCCGCCTCTTCACCCTTGCTTTTCACAATTGCACGACAGCCCGTTTGACGTTCAATTTCATTTATGAGCGCAACGAGTGTAATCTCCTCTTCGGAACGAGCGTTGACTGGACCTGTCAACTCGCTATCCAAACCAAGCCAGTATAGAAAACGCGCGGCTTCTTCTTCATGAATAAAGTTCATCTGTGCATCGGGATTAGGAATGACAATCGTCTCCGCGCGCAGCACGCGTCCTACATGAAAATGCAATCTTTTTGTATAATCATTCGGGCCGAGTACGATTGGGAAACGTACAGCCGCTGCCGCAAAATCGCTTTGCTGCAAAAAGACAGCTTCCACCTGACGCTTGCCTTCTGCATAATCAAATTCGGCTTCTGGATCATAATTGATCGACATCTGCTTCGTATCCACATCCTGCTCTTGGAGCGGATCACGACCAAACGAATATACCGACAGCGATGAAGTGACAATATACCGCTTCGTTTGACCGCTAAAAATACGACATGCAGCTAATGCTTCCTGCGGTGTATAACAGATATTGTCATATACGACATCATACTGTTGTTCACCAACGGCTTGCCGCAAGGCAGTTTCATCCGTACGATCGGCTACCAGTCGCTGAATCTGATCACCAAATGGGTCATTTGTTTGACCGCGTGTTAGTAAAGTAACGTTATGATCGCGGTATAGCAGTAGCTCGACCAAATTTTTGCCAAAAAAACGGGTACCACCAATGACTAATACTTTTGCCATAACACTTCAACCTCCCAGTTGGATGATAATGGATGTCGTTTTGCTATCGTTCGTCTTGATCCTTTGCTACGTTTTCGTTAAAAGAACTTTAGCTATATGTTGAGAGAACGATAGCAATAAGTTGATAAAATGATAACTATAATCAATCACTTTCCGAGCAGGTGCATGTACCATCCACTGCTACTCCGTTGTTCCAGTACGATCCTACTTACAATGAATCAAGCTCCAGTTCCTTATGGGTACGCCAGGTGAACGTAAGCAACATAATATACACAATCAGATTAAGGATGACATAGACAATACTAAGTATACCCGCTACAACCCCCCACGCATTCGGCTCGCTTGGATTTGCGAATATGCTCGTTACTAATGCAAGTGCAATCGTTACCTGGCAATACACGAATAACCGCCAGCGACGTGCTGCGATTTCTCGTAAATTCGGACGCCGCTGTGCTTCTGCCAGCTCGCCAATTCCACGGCACAAATAATAGATCATAAACATTTCCGGCACAATGACGATAACGGTCAGCACACTGCCCCACCACGGCTGACTGGTGAGTGTACTGTTCACTGGTAACAGCATTTGCACAATAGACAGTAAAATCAAGACCAGCGCGCTAATGCTTCCTTTGCCAAAGGCTACATTAGCAGGTTTTAACTTCATAAAGCCGATAAAATGGAACAAATAACCGACCAGCAGCGGAACCTGATCAATCCACGATCCTGTCATACCGGAAGTGCTGAATGCGGATGTGACAAGTCCCAGCGCCCATTGGCTTAAAAATCCCCAGAAAAAATACATAAAACTCATGCTAATCCCCCTTTTGCCTCTTCGCCCTCCGTTTAAGATGCCATACCGTTGCTATCTTTCCATATGTACTTGAATATGAATATACGATAGATAGCAAAGCCGACATCTACAATTAGCACATTTTGATCCCCGTATAACGAAGCTTATCGTCTGTTATATGCTATCGCTATAACCTGCTAGGTACGAAACGTCTTCAAAGGGCAGGAACTCTACTATATTACCATCCTCCAACCATTTTCCCAAATAGCCGTTTATAAAACCAACCATATAAATCGGTCATATCGGAATAGCCGATTTGTTTGTTTCTATTCCTCAAAAAGCGCGTAGCTACAGCCTTTTCGCCGACTAATCGGCCTGGTATAGTTCAATACCATTAAATGGTATAGCCAAAACGTATAACCACATTTACGCAGGATCATGTAATATGATAAACAACTCAAGCGATTGCAGCGCAGTCCAAAACTTAGGAGGAAATGAATATGCCAAGAGTTCTCAGCAGTAACCTCGGATACCCTCGCCTCGGCGAACAGCGTGAATGGAAGAAGACACTGGAAAGTTATTGGAGCGGTAAAACGGATAAAGAAACGTTCCTGGCAACGATGAAAGAACTTCGCCTTGATCATCTGCGTAAGCAGCAACAAGCCGGCATCGATCTGATCCCGGTTGGCGACTTCTCGTATTACGATCATGTGCTTGATACGGCGGTTACATTCGGACTTGTACCTTCCCGTTTCGGCTATACAGGTGGAGAGGTGACGCTGGAGCAATACTTTGGCATCGCTCGCGGTACGAAGGATGCAGCGGCAGGCGCGATGGTCAAATGGTTTAACACCAACTACCATTATATCGTGCCAGAGCTAAACGGTTTAACTCCTCAATTGACGGAAAACCGCGTGCTGAAATTATATTTGGAAGCGAAAAAAGAACTCGGTATCGAAGGTAAACCGGTCATTGTAGGGCCATTTACATTCCTGAAATTGTCCAGAGGTTATGAAAACAATGAACTGGCAGCCTGGCTGGACAAACTCGTTCCATTATATGCACAGGTGCTGAGCGAGCTGAACGAAGCTGGCGCAAACTGGATTCAGATCGATGAGCCTTCTCTCGCACTGGACGTATCGGCAGAAGAGTGGGAACTTGTACAACAAGCGTATACTAAGCTAAATGAAGCTTCTGGTACAAGCAACTTGCTCGTGCAAACGTACTTTGAAGGTGTAGACGGCTTCGGCAAGCTGATCGAGCTGCCTGTACAGGGTATTGGTCTCGACTTTGTATACGGTCTGGAGCAAAATTTGAACGCACTGGACGACTGGGGCTTCCCAGAAGATAAAGTGATCGGTGTCGGTCTGATCGATGGACGTAACATCTGGCGCTCGAATCTGGAGGAAAAGCTCGGTCTAATTAATGTGATCGCGCAAACGGTATCCCGTGACCGCATCCTGCTTCAACCGTCTTGCAGCCTGCAACTCGTTCCGGTAACAACGAAGCATGAAACCGCGCTGGAACCTGTATTGCGTGATGCGCTTGCTTTCGCCGATGAGAAGCTGGGCGAGCTGGCATTGCTGGCACGCGCTGCGAATGCGGGCGGAGCGGCTGTACAGGAAGAACTGGAGCAAAGCCGCAAAGCGGTATCCAGTCTCGCGTCCTCTGCATGGCGCACAGCCAAAGAGCCGCATACTGATCATTCGGCTACTCGTAATGTACCATTCGAAGAGCGTCGCAGCATCCATGAGCAAAAATGGCAGTTGCCTGTATTGCCCACAACAACGATCGGTAGCTTCCCGCAAACGGTTGAAGTTCGTCGTGCCCGTCGCTTATGGCGTAACGGTGAATGGTCGCAACAACAATACGAGCAATTTATTGAAAATGAAATCCGCGAGTGGATCGATATTCAGGAAGAGCTTGGTATTGATGTGCTTGTACATGGTGAATTTGAACGTACAGATATGGTTGAATTTTTCGGTGAGCAGCTGGATGGCTTTGCATTTACGAAAAATGGCTGGGTACAATCATACGGTTCCCGTTGCGTGAAACCGCCGGTTATTTACGGTAATGTCAGCTTTGTGAAACCGATGACGGTCAAAGAAACGAAATATGCACAATCCCTCACTTCCAAGCCGGTCAAAGGCATGCTGACAGGTCCGGTTACGATTCTGAACTGGTCGTTTGTACGTGACGATATTGCACGTAGTCAGGTATCGTACCAGATTGCACGCGCGATCTCCGATGAAATTCTGGCGCTCGAAGCGGCGGGTATCGAAATGATTCAAGTCGATGAGCCTGCACTGCGTGAAGGCTTACCACTGAAACGTTCCAAATGGCAGGAGTATCTGGAATGGGCAGTCGGTTCGTTCCGTCTCTCCACCGCTGCGGTGAAAGAAACGACACAAATCCATACACATATGTGCTATTCGGAATTCCATGATATTATCGATGCGATCAAAGCGATGGATGCGGATGTGATCTCGATCGAAACATCCCGTAGCCACGGCGAATTGATCTCTTCATTTGAAGTACATGGCTATGACAAAGGAATCGGTCTTGGCGTATACGATATCCATAGCCCACGTGTACCAGCCAAAGAAGAAATCGTACAGCTAATCGAGCGCGCCCTGCGTGTACTTGATCCGAAATTGTTCTGGATCAACCCGGACTGCGGTCTGAAAACGCGTCAGCATCCAGAAACGGTCGCTGCGCTGAAACTGATGGTGGAAGCGGCTCACGATATTCGTCGTCAACTTGGTCAGGAAGTTGAAGTGAATGTGTAAGTCATCGTCTATACAGTAAAAAGTAAAAGTACACAAAAAAACCGACAGCGACGATATTCGTCATTGTCGGTTTTTTTATTGTCTTTTTTAGAATCAATGTTATTTTTTCTCTTATTGTTCTTTTTATCGTTTTTTGTAGTTCTTTTTGCCGTTCAATTATTTAGTAGTCAATCTATTGCATATTATCGCTGGCGGCTAGACTGAATATAATATCCTTTTGCCCATTCGTCCTGTAAAGAAGGCTGCTCTGGTCGCCAGTTTAAGCTTTTCATTGTTGCATCCGCCGATACCGGATTGTCGGTCGCTGCAAAAGAAGACAACCAGCTGAAATGTGCATTTCCCTGCTCTGTCGTTAGACTTTCAGTCGGCAATTGCAAGGAGTCTCCGATATAACCGGCAATCTTACGAAAAGCGATGCCCTCATCTGCGACTGCATGAAAGCGTGATGATCCGTTACCTTTTTCCAAAGCGAGACGGAATACACGGGCAGCGTCCAACCGATGAATCGATGCCCAGCGGTTGCTACCATCATCGATATAAGCAGACTTTCCTGCCTTTCGTGCGCTTTGAATTAACGAGGGCAACAGTCCTCCGCGATCACCTTCACCATATACAATCGGCGGAAGTCGTACAATAGAAGCATGCACACCGCGCTGTGCCATCGCCAGCGCCGTATGTTCCGAAGCAGCACGCGGCCCGCCCACCGACTGAACATCTGCTGCATGTTCTTCTAAAGCTAGCCGCCCAGCAGTCATCGTCATCGTTGGCATCGCAATGACCAACGAACCGCCGGAAGACGATAATAGGTTCCCCATCGTTTCAATCACATGTTGATCAGTCTGTACCGCCGCTTTCATAAACCGTACAGGTGCATGCTTGAAGTGCCCGCCAAACATAATGCGCAGCTTGGCACGCCAGCCTGCATGAGCAAATGAATGAAAAAAAGCAGTATGCACAACACCATCCATCTGCTGCCCCGCTTGACGTAAAATAGCGGTATGTTCAATCGAGCCTTGAATCGCTTCCACTCCCTGACGTCGCAATGCTGTTGCTGCTTCTGACGAGCGGACAAGACCTCTTACTTCATGACCGTTTGCAATCAATTCCTGGATAATGGCTGAACCGATAAAGCCGCTTGCTCCTGTAACGAGTACACGCATACGATGCTCCTCCTATGATATCGGGTTTACGATACCACTTCTCTGCTAGGCTCAACTGCCACATGTATAGACAATGCAGCGGTTGGCTTTCTTTTCTTACATTATAGGAGGAGGATAAGGTGCATATTTACACATTTTAACACTATGTTTGCCTGATTCAACGGACAACAGGGCGACTGCCCATTTTCAGACGGGCAATATCACGACTCGGTGCATCGCCAAACAATCGACTATAATCCCGACTGAACTGAGAATCGCTCACATAGCCTACCATACGACTTGCACTAGTTGCGTCCATACCTGCGGATAGCATCAAACGCCGTGATTCCTGCAAACGCAGCATTTTCTGATATTGCAGCGGACTGAAACCGGTCACTGCCTTAAATTGTTCCCGAAAAGCCGATTCGCTCAAATGAATCCGACTTGCCAGCTCCGGTACTTTAAATGGCTGATCATAATGGTCACGTAGCCATGAAATAGCCTGTACCATCCGCTGCACGACCGAATCAGCGAATACCGTTTCAGCTATATACACGCCTACTGAACTGCGCAGCAAGCGGATATAGATCTCATCGCGTATTAATGGTGCTAACAGGTGCATATCGCCTGGATCTTGCAAACATTCTAGCAATCGTGCTACTGCATTTAACAGCGCAGCATCCGCATCGATCACATAGCCAGCTTCGCGTTTGTCCATAGGAGGTAATCCTTGCGGATACACATTCGGAACCAGTTCAGCGATTCGCTGCGGATCAAGATAGAGGCCGATGCCAAGAAATGGTTCCGTTATACTCGCTTGCATCGTCTGAAACGTAATCGGAAGCGACACCGGTGCTACAAAAAGGCGCGCTCCACCATATGTAAAACTCTGCTCACCGACACGCATACGTTTGCCGCCCTGCACAGCAATGCCTACAATCGGCCAATTCATCGCATACAATTGTTCGGTAGATTGTGACTGTGAGTACCGATTTAAATACAACCATTCCAGTGCAGACGCATAACTTCCTTCGCGCACAGCAAGTTGATTCATGCGACATACAATCGTTTCCATTTCGGTAAGTGCTGGCGGAGCTGCTATCGAATGCGAATGAACACTATTTGTCATAGGGTCTCCTTATATCGATTACGACTTGGTTTATTGGGCAAATGTCATGCCGGAATCAGGTACGGTTGAACGAATAAATGTACCGCTGAAATGCAAGTACAGCTGAACCGTTGGTCTATTTATCATACAAAATATACGCCAGTTCCGGCTGCATCATCGTAAAGCCTGCCATCTGTCGCAATTGATAGCGGATCGGATCATTGCCTGCCATCATAACAATATTGCGCACATCGCTATTCTTTTCAACTGGCAATTGAAAGCATTGCACCTGTTCAAACACTTCGCATAGTGTAGTATAAATCGCATGAATCCGCATATCATTCGGTCCCCGTCCGATCAGATTCATAATGATATAACCGGAATCATGCAACTTGGTACGCATCATATACAAACATTCTAGCGAAACGAGATGTAGCGGTGTTCCCTCTTCACTAAATGCATCCAGTACAATCACATCATAATGCTGCTGAGGTTGTAGGGACAAAATATCACGCCCATCACCGATTAGAATCGAATCCGCATCACAGCCAAAATAATTCACACTCACACGCGCCACTGCCACATCCAGCTCGGCAATCTGTACTTCACGATCGGCAAAATAATGACCCAGCGTGCCAATCCCCTGACCGATAATAAATAACCGCTGTAAATCCTCCACATTATGCTCCAGCAGATGAATAATCGCGCGTGGATACTCAAATACAATCCGCTGCGGATGATGAAGATCAAGCGCTCCCTGGATATCGGCATTGGCAAATTGTAATACGCGAAAATGACCTTTTTCTTCATAAAGTTGATCGGTTTCATATACGACAATCTGCTCGTATTGACTCTGTTCACGATGCAGAACTTTCACTGATGTAGACGCTCCTTTGATATCATTATAGTATTCTCTATCTATTGTTTACATTATGAACGCACAGGCTCTCTCGTCCGCCATACATATAGCAGCAGTCCGATCACCGGAATAAGACCGATCCACATTATACCTGCTGGCTGCCTTGTTACTCGCTGATCCTGATGAATTGCGTATACTGATAAAAGTGTCAAAACCACAAAATCAATCGTCATCGTATGCACAAACGATGAGCTGTTGAATGCCTGCGCATAGGCGACGCTATGACCACCTATCCATCCGTATGCAATTACCCCTACAGTAATAAGTAGCAAAATCCAATGCGTTGCAGCACCTTCTACACTGCCACGAATCGAACGAGCCGTGCGAATACGAGGGCGATGCTCTGCCCAGCGACCTGACGCTGTTAATATAAAATAAGGCAGCAATGCAAACGCTCCAAGCGCAAATGAACCGAGCACAAAAGGCCATGCCGGAACGCGGCGATCATCCCCGCGCAGCAACAAACAGGCATATGATAGCGGATATAAACCGAGCAAGGAGAACATCGCCATTAAGGAAGGCTCTTTAGATTGCAAGGTGAGCAAGGAACGCAAATAAGGATCAGCACCTCCCGTATCCGGTGTGAAAAATAGAGCATATCCGATAAAAGCAAGCCAGATGACCAGCAAAATATAACGCATCATATCGTGCTCCTTTGAAATGGGATGAATGAGGATAGAATCAAAATGTACTACGTAATTGGATTTCCAGGCAATAAAGTTAGAACTAATCGTATTTTTGCTACATTGTAGAAACTCTTTGTAGAAACTCTTTGAAAAAACAGAAAAGCCACTCCAAAAAATCTAATGGATGCCCTCTGACTGGCAATCTACTGACCTGTACATTTTGATACATTGTCATCTTCTACATCGCTATACTGCATCTCGCTTTCTGTTTCTAATTACCCTGCCCATCTCTTGCATCAATCAGCTTAACACATGACTGGCGTATACTGTGCTTGTTTAATTAGCGATTATAATACGCCTGTCTAAACGAAATGCTCTATTTCACGTAAATTAAATATCGATTTAACTTTTATCTGAATAAACGCGGTGAATCTGTTCCGCTGGACAGTAAGCTGATTATGCAAAATGACAATGTCGGCTGGCTCGTAGTTAGTGGTCATAACAATGCGAAACGATTACTGGAATGGCATAATGATACGATGGAACCGTGAGGATCATTATAAGCAGTAAGATCAATCGGATAATACCTATCGCTACTCATCAAAAAGCACCTGCTACTTTCGCCAACTCTCAGGGTTGAAAGTCGCGATCCAATGCAGGTGCTTTTGCGATAAGTTTTTGTTTTTGTCTCTATCTTTATTTTTTCTTTGTGTATTCATGATCACTTGAAAGCGATCACTTAAAAATTAATTTCAAGTAGACAATATATAGAAGCATCTCGTTTGCCGTCATTCTTATTGATATTTTCTCCTGGTATATGCTCTCGGTATCTTCGCTACGGCTTATTCCATCGCCTCTTTTACAGCTATCGATACCGTCGTTTTCTACTCTACTCGTCTTCTAACTCGTCTACCCTACTTATAGTCTGTCTACCTATCTCGTTATGTGCTGTACATTCAGGTGCTCATCATTTCTTGCCGCTCCTAAACGGAACTCAGCGAAACGGTATCGTCATTAAATATCCGGTATAAAAGAACGTTTCACGCAGCAAAAATGGAATCTGCGTGCTGAGACTGGTGTATGCTGAAGTCGTAGTTGGCGAAGAATACGCTTTGAGTCCTTCCGTCTCGGCAATCAACTGGGCACGTCTCATATGCAGTGGATCGCTCACAAGGGTGAATGTTTGCCAACCATGACTGCGAGCAATCGCTGCGGCATGCTGTATATTTTCAGTCGTCCAACGTGAGGTCGTATCGGTGAAAATATCGTCCTCTTTTACCCCCTGCGTTATTGCGTAACGACGCGCTACCTCAGCTTCGCTCGGTTGACTGGCATGATCGGTTCCACCTGTGAAAATAATGTTACGCACCAGCTCCTGCTTATATAGCCAGACGGCATGCCGAATACGTTCGCGGAATACAGGTGACGGCTGATCCCCATCTACAGCTGCGCCAAGCACAATCGCTGCATCTGTCGTGGCCACTTCATTTTTCTGACCAAACGTCCAGATCGTATACGCGGAAAAGGCAAATAGGACGACATAAGCAATCACTAACGTAAGGATGACGCGAATAGCCATTTTGGTATATAAGCGTCGTTGATGTTGTTTAGATTCAGACATTTCATTCTCCATATCTTTATTTCGGTATCGTGTAGAAAATGACAGTAATGTATTTTACCGCATTAAAAGTAGGCAGTATATGTGCAGGACAGTCTATTGTATTATCCAGTATGTATGGCTTGATTGCAATCGGAAGTCGAGCTTGTATCTGTAGCCGTTAGTATTGCTATGCTCGTGTAAGGAATTGCGGTCATCTATGCAACACAAAAGCCTTAGCTTGCTCATTGTTTTCATGAGAGCAGTCTAAGGCTTTTATGCCATTCCATTGCAGACTAGAATTATATTGAAATTGTCCGTTCTATCCATAATCATTCCTTCTGTAGTTCGTCGTGAGATGAACAGCTATCCACTGCTCGGTAGTGGATGAATTTCGGTACATAAAAGTGCGGTACATAGAAGTTCGTTACATAGAAAATAGTACCCTCTTTGTGTTTACGCTGCTTTATAGCGCTTCGGTTGGTAACATTGCCATTGCATGTTTACGTGCTATAAATTCCTGACGACGGCGATTGTGTTCAATACTGCTACGCAGATTGCGTTCATTCAAGCCATTTTGCGCAAAATCAAATTCGACTCCGGTTGCAGCACGTGTACGATCTAACAACTGACCGAGATGATAGCTTGTATGTTCCACCAGGTGATAAATATCATGCATATGATCAGATTGAATGGTGGTCGGATTTTCCATCAGCCGGCTGACTGTTTCACGCCATAACGACAGTTCGGTATCCAGCCGCACCATAATGATCTGCGGCGACTCATACGTATCGGGGAAATAGTTGGAAAAGCCGGAGGGCAGCAGACTTTCACGTTCATTCAGACGAAGCACATTACGATGAATATGCTCAATCACATGCAGCACAATGCCACCTGTCGTATTGGCACCGTCATAGGGCTGAATCCACAGTTGCTCGGTAGTCAACTGCTCCAAAGCTGCGCTAAACTTATTGCGATATAGCTCACACATACGTTGGACGGAAATTTCCAAAAACAGCGAACCAAACTTGGCGTTTTCCATATTCTTTCCTCCTTGTAAATGAAAGTATGAACATAGTGTACACCAGCTTCTGGTAAATAATCCATGTCCTTTTTGGGATAATTGTTTACATAAATGTTAACGGATTGGGGGGCAATATCATGTGTTGGGCAGACAGGAATCATTCCGGCAAGCAATAAGCGGACAGACTCCGTGGAGCCGCGGGAATCTACGGATTAGGAATACAATGTAGATTCCCGCCTTGCCAAAATCGTTCTTTCCCCTTATGTCCTTGCCAGAGTGGTTGATGCTCCGATGCTCCAATCTATACCTTAGTAAGTATAAGATATTTATAAATTCATCAGCTTGCTGAGTGCCTTATCACCCAGATATGGAAGTTCTTCATGACCGTATTCGTGGTAGATGAGCAGTTCTTTAGTAGACTCAATTTTATTGTAGGCTGCAAATTGTGTAGATGGTGGGCAGACGATGTCGCTGAAGGCAGTTACCCATAACACGTCAGCCTGAATACGATCTGCCAAATTTTGAATGTCGATATAGCCCAGTTTATTGAAAATTTCGTCCTCACGCAGGTGGTTCGGGTCGAACTTGCGGAAGTAATAGACGAGTTCTTCATAGGCAGATGTCGTTGGGTTGACTTCAAATGCTCGTTTGTAATCGGACAGGAACGGATAGACAGGCACAGCGATGCGGACGCGTGGTTCCAATGCAGCGCAGGCGGTAGCCAGTGCGCCGCCCTGAGATTCACCGTATACACCGATACGATTCTCATCGACATGTTCCATGTTCATCAGAATACGTACGGTTTGTACGGTATCGAGAAATACATTGCGATAATACAGCTTATCTGGATCAGGGTCGTCGATGCCGCGGATAATATGACCGCGGACGGTTGTGCCCTTAATGGTGACAGGATCAAGCGAAAGACCTCCCTGGCCGCGGCAATCGAGTGCCAGTACGGTAAAACCATGAGCGGCATAGTTAACTTTGTTGAACCACTCTCCACTATCGCCAGTATAGCCGTGGAACATCGCCAGCCCGGGTCCCCGCTTTGCATTAGAACGTTCCGTCGGACGAACGAGTTTGGCATGTACTCTAGCTCCACCGACTCCTGTAAAATACAAATGAAAGCATTCTGCCAGTGGCGATTGAAAATCCGCTCGTACTAGCTCATAATCAAGCGGCTGGCGATCCAATTCCTCCAGTGCTCGCTTCCAATACTCGTCAAAATCAGCAGGTTTGGGGCTGCTGCCTTTATACTCTTTCATTTGTGTAAGTGGCATATCTGGCATATGAGTTCCTCCTTCAAATCGATCCAAAATCACAAATCATAGGTATGGTTGTACTGTATCCGGTTTCTATTGTACTTGTTTGCTAGCTTATTGTATATTTTGGTTTTTTACTATTGTCTTTCTGTTGATTCGGTTTATTGATATCGACCACTCACACTAGAATAGCTCATGCTGCTGTATCCGATACTTTGAATCCCGAGACTAAGCTGTCGGGTAATCCTATATTTGTGAAGACGAATCTCGGTAGTTCGACACTTCATACTTGTGCATTTAGCAATATAAATCCTAACTACGCTGTCCCTATTAACGCTGAACCGATCTGTAAAAGTTACGGATAATGCGCTCCGCTGGCTTGCCAAATACACCATAGCCATCATCCATACTAGCTGCATGCTCATCATACAGCAGCGCACTCCAATCCCATAAACCGAAGCCTTTTACCCAGTCACGTTGGCCTGCATGCTGAAACATCGTTTCATAATATGCTGCCTGTTCCTGCGCATTGGCTGCCCCTGCTAATCCCCAATCGTTAGGGATCGCTGCGGAACCGGTACGACTCGGACAACCAGCTTCAGCGAAAAAGAACGGTTTACTATATGGCTTCACAATCTGCTCAATCCGATCCAGTTGTCCTTCCCAATCATGCTGAGGATAATAACCGCTGGATGAGATCACATCGACCGCGTCCCACCAATCTACATTGGCTTCCTGATATTTATCTGTATTATAACTAACCGAGCCGGAATAATGCTGACGAACCTGATGAATGAGCTGACGCCATTGTGCCGAACGGCGCTCGGTTTGTACCATTTCACAGCCTATGATGATCATGCTACAGCCTGCTTGCTGCGCCATACGGGCATAATGACGCTGATAGTCGGTATAACTGGCAAACCACTGATGCCATTGTGGTTCACAGGGTACATCTCGATCGAAAAAGTTAATATGTGCACGCCATGTACCATTGCGGCAATTTACGGTCGGTTTCAAAATCGTCCGTAAACCGAGCGAATGGGCATAGTGCAGCATCTCAAGCAACTCTTCATCATCTACTATATGCTCGCCTGTATAATCAACCTCAGTTGTATGGGGTGTGTCCTGAAGTGCTGCTAATGCGAAAATAACGTACTCGCTTCCTGTTCGTTCTTGTAGCAGACGTAACGATTGTTTAGCTGCTTCAGTGCGAAAATCGCCACGACCACTGAGCCAGCCGTAAGTAAAACCTTTAATATAGTCCATGATCCGTCCTTTCTGTTACTGTACAGTTGTAGACAAACGATATTTGATCTGTCTTTGATCTGTCTTTGATCTGTCTTTGATCTGTTTTCGATAAGTTTTTGATCCCGATTAGATCTGTATTCAATGAGTATTCAACCCGCACAGCGTATACACCGATTGTACGAATCTCTCATTTACATACGACCAATTTCACGATCGTCTGCGATATCTTCATGATGATCAATCGTATATTGAACAATCTCTTCCACCGTCGTATACGCTACGCCAACATACGTATCGGCAGCGCCATAATAGATAGCGATGCGTCCGGTGTCTGCATCATGCAAAGTCGCGCAGGGGAACACCACATTCGATACAAAGCCTCTTTCCTCATACCACTCTTCCGGTGTGAGCACAAAAGTCGATGCACGATATTTGACGCGAGACGGCTCATCACGATCCAAAATAACAGCACCCATACTGTATACCAATCCATTACAGGTGCCGGTTACGCCATGATAGAACATCAGCCAGCCTGCACTCGTTTCGATCGGTGCAGGCCCACCGCCGATTTTCACAGCTTGCCACCAGCCCTGACCGCCTTTTGCCATCACATGACGATGTTTGCCCCAGTGCACCAGATCCGGGCTTTCGCTCACAAACACATCGCCAAATGGCGTATGACCGCTATCACTCGGACGGGACAGCATCAGAAATTTATCGTTCATTTTGCGCGGGAACAATACGCCATTACGGTTGAACGGCAAAAATGGATTTTCAAGACGGGTAAACGTTTGGAAATCCTGGGTGCTGGCGAAACCAATCGCCGCACCGTAAAAGTCCGTGCACCAGATCACATAATAGGTATCTTCGACGCGCACAACACGCGGATCATAGGCGTAATTCGGCTGGAATGATTCGCCCTGTTCGTCACGGAAATCGATACGCTGCTCCTCAATCTGCCAGTTCAGTCCATCCTCGCTCCAGCCCAGATGAAGATGCGGACGCCCATTCGTCGTCTCGGCGCGGAATACACCGACAAATCGACCTTCATACGGCACGACCGCACTGTTAAAAATACGTGCTACCCCTTTGACAGGATTACGGTGAATGATCGGATTATCGGTATGCCGCCAGACTGGAAATTCATAGCCCTCCGGCTTGTTTTGCCACGGTAGATTAGGTAATGCCTCACCAATAATATGAATAGACTGTGTAAGATTCGTCATCGTTATGTTCTCTCCTGTCTCTATACAAAGATAAGTGTGGTGTAGCTGTTGAATGATTGTTCGGTCATCCCATTTGCATGCCAGTATCGCTAGGGTAAACGAATAGCAACTAAAGGCGATCTTACTTGTCTACATGCACCAACGATACAAACTGACCCAGCAGATCACTTGACCGAACCGTTCGTAAAGCCGTTATAAATATACTTTTGCAAAATCAAGAAAATGATTAACGTCGGAATAATTGCAATCATAATCCCAGCGCATATGACTTCCCACTGCGAGCCATACGGTCCTTTGAATTTAAATAAAGCGGTTGATATCACCTGTAGCCCTGACTTGGGCATGTACAGAAATGGCGTATAGAAATCATTGTAAATATTAACGCCTTTGACGATAATGACGGTTACAATTGCCGGCTTAAGCAGCGGCAGAATGATTTTCCAGTAGATCGTAAAATACGACGCACCATCCAGCATTGCCGACTCATCAAGTGCGGTTGAGATCGAATCGAGAAATTGCAGGAAAATGTACACCGCGATAATATCTGTACCGAGATACAAAATAATCGCTGCCCAGCGTGTATTGACCAGATCGAGCGCATTGACGATCTGAAATGTCGCCACCTGCGTCGTTACACTTGGAATGAGTGTCGCCAGCAGGAATGCAGCCATAATCAGCTTGCTGCCGCGAAATTTGAAGCGATTCAGCACAAAGGCAATCATCGAACCGAGCAGTGTCGCACCGACAATAGAGACGATCAAAATAAAGGCAGTATTGCCGAAGCCAAGCAGCATTTTGCCATCGACAAAAGCTTTGGTGTAATTGCTGACGTTCAGCCAGTTCGTTGGCGGCATGAGCGGACTGGTCGCCGCGTATTCCTGTTTGGTTTTAAAAGAAGCGAAAAAGACGACGATAATCGGCAGCAGCGCAACCAGCGCACCGAGGATCAGGGAAGCGTATTTGAGAACCGACATCGTTGAATATTTGAGCGTATACATAAGTTAACGATCCTCCTTGATCAATGTGCGCTGTAGCAGCGTAACGATAATAACGATAAATAACAGCACGACAGCCAGTGCAGAAGCAAGACCAAGCTTGCTATATTTGAACGCCAGATTGATCGTCTGAATGACAAACGTTTCACTGCCGTTCGAGCCATCCACCATAATGTACGGAATATCAAAGGCACTGATCGCCCCGCTGATCGCCAGAATGATATTGAGCTGCACAATTTTCTGAATACTTGGCAAAATAATATGACGGAACTGATGCCAGCGATTCGCTCCATCGATATCTGACGCTTCGTACACATCACGGTCAATCGATGAAATCGCACCGAGGAAAATAATAAAGTTAAAGCCCATATAGCGCCATACCGATGCACCTGCAAGCGAATAGTTAATCATATTCGGATTACCGAGCCATAGCTGCACATATTGCCCTAACCCAAGTGCTGATAGCAACGTATCGAGCGTACCGTCTGGACGGAAAAAGAATAAGAAAATAAAGCCAATTGCTACCCCGTTCAGCATATAAGGGAAAAACAGTATGCCTTTAAACCAATTTTTGAAGCGAACGCTAAAACTCAAAATCGTCGCAAAATATAGCGCCAGCCCCATTTGTATAAATGTCGCAAAGAAATAATACAAGCTCACTTTAAAGACCGAGAAATATTCCGGCTCTGTAAAAATGCGAATATAGTTTTTAAAGCCGATGTAATCCATATGCTTGCTGTAACCATTCCAGTCGGTAAAGCTGTATTTGAACATATTAATCACAGGCAAGTATGAAAATACGATTAGTAACAATAACGGCAATGCCGAGAAACCAACAATAATGACTTTACGCTGGTTTGCATAACTAAGATTAGCAAATTTCAACTCCATGACCTCCATCCAGCCTGGCTCACATACCCGTGTATAAGCAGGCGGAAAGAGCGGAAAAGGGCGTGTTGCCCTTTCCGCCATACTCCGCTGCCGACAACCTTTTTATTGTGCAACCGCTGCTCTGGCTTTCGTCCATGCCTCGTTCAGCGATTTCATAATGTCATCATAGGATTCATTCGTATTTCCAATGGCCGCTTCAATGATGCGTTTTTTGAAATCAGGTTGCCACAGACCGATTTCGCCCTCTTTATCGATTTTATCCACCCGTCCTTCTTCACCGGCTTTGGCTGGGGTGATCGTTTTGAACTCCACGCCATCTTGTTCATACTCTTTTAAAATAGCTGGCAGTTCTGCACCTTTAGCCGGACTGATGCTGCCTGCTTGCTCGACGGCATAATTCGATTTGTTCGTAAACCAGTCAATCCATGCACGCGCAGCCGCTTTGTTTTCACTGTTCACATTAATAGCCAGATTGTAGTCAGCTGCGAGCGGTACGATGACGTTGGAAGCGTTGGTAGGGAATGGCATAAAGCCGATATCATCCTTATTCGTAGCCAGACTTTTCACCTGATCAATGGCCCACGAGCCGAGTACCATCGTAGCGATTTTGCCGCTAGCTAGATCAGCTTTGGACGTTTCCCAGTCGGTAGTCGTCGGATCTTTCTCAATCAGTCCGTTTTTGGCTGCATCATACATCACTTTATACAGATCATAATGCGGCTGACCTGCTACAAAATTCTCGTCTGAAGCAGGCTGCTTTATATTCACATAGTCCGGGTCACCCGCTACTGTAGTCAGATCAGATTCCCACTGTGTGAGCGCCCAGCCGGAAGCATAGTTCGTATACAGCGGCACCGCCTGCGTCTTCTGCTTCACCTGCTGTAACGCGCTAATAAATTGTTCTGTTGTCCGTGGGATTGCAGTAATGCCGGCTTGCTTGAATACGGCTTTATTATAAATAATTCCCGAATATGTAATCGCAACCGGGATGCCGTACACCTGATTGTCTACCATTCGCTCTTCAATGCCTGTGTATTGATCCTTCATTTCATCGTAAGAACCGAGTGGTTCGAAGAAATCGGGAATATCTTTAATCGGAATACTCGTTGGAATGAGCAGTACATCCCCGTAGTCCTTCGTACTCATCCGTACTTTGATCTGACCTTCATAATCGGACAAAGCTTCAAAATTCACCTTTACATCTGGGTACAACTTTTCAAATTCCTTAGCGTAATCTTGAAATACCGTATCGACAATGTCTGTACGTTGAGTAATGACGGTAATCTCGCCAGAAATCTGATTTGGATCGTTACCGGCTTCTGAACTGTTGCTGCCGCATCCACTAAGAAGTGAAACTGCGAGCACAGATGCTACTGCACCGATAACCCATTTGCGCATCTTCATAATAATCCCCTTTCTCATTCCGTTACTTAATTTAACCTAATCGATTAGGTTACAAATGGATTCTATAATGATAACGCTTTCCAGTCAATCCCTATTTTGTTTTATTGTTTAAGCTTGCTATACTTTTATTTCTATATTTTTCAATTGACAATGCTCTGCCAATGTTATTATATTGATTTATAAAGTAATCGATAAAGTTATGATAGAGGTGTTTATGTGTCAATCATATCAACCGTGCAACTACGCAATGAAATTAAGCAAGAATGGCTGGAACATATTCTTCCTTTCTGGATGCAGCTGAAGGATGAGCAATATGGTGGCTACTATGGAGAAGTGAATATTGAGCTGGAACGTATGGATAACTATGCGAAGGGCGGTATCGCTACCGCACGATTATTGTGGTCGTTCGCAGCTGCTTATCGGGTAACTGGCGATCCGCAGCTTGCTGACCATGCGCATCATGCCTATTCTTTTTTGACCGGAGCGCTTACAGATCAGGAGCATCAAGGGATTTACTGGTCGGTCGATTATACAGGCAAGCCACTCGACACACGCAAGCATGTGTACAATCAGGCATTTGCGGTCTATGCACTCAGTGAATATTATCGTGCAACCGCAACCGAATCCGCGCTGGAACAAGCGATTGCGTTATTCCATTTGATCGAAACGATTGGTTATGATACTCATACAGGCGCTTATCGTGAAGAATTCGACCGCTTCTGGCAGGAGCAACCGAATGAAATGTTGAGCGAAAATGGGATCATGGCAGACATTACGATGAATACCCATATTCATGTATTGGAAGCGTATACGACGCTCTATCGAATTTGGCCGGATACGCGCGTGAAGGCTGCTCTGGAGCGATTGCTGACCATTTTGCATGAGCATATGTATGATGGAGTTAAACAACGCCTGAATGTATTTTTCGATCGAAACTGGAATTCGCTACTTAATCTAACATCGTTTGGACATGATATTGAAGCGAGCTGGCTAATTGATGATGCAATGAAGGCGATTGATTGCGAAAAGCCAGACTATATCGATATGGTTAAAGGTCTCGCTTATCGTGTAGCTAACGATGCCATTCAACCGGATGGCTCGTTAATGAACGAGCAGCAAGATGAACATATCGATACGACGCGAATCTGGTGGGTACAGGCGGAAGCGATGGTCGGATTTTACAATGCGTATCAGCGTACAGGCGATGCCTCTTTTCTGGAAAAGGTTGCTGGATTATGGCGCTATACCCGCTCCTATATGATCGATACGCGTCCAGGCAGTGAGTGGTTTTGGTCCGTCGGCGACGATGGACAACCAGGTACACGCGAAATGGCTGGCATGTGGAAATGTCCGTATCATAACAGCCGCTTTTGCATTGAATTGATAGAGAGGATGAATGAGCAATGATTCATGAACAATATGCTGTGTATGCAGCCAGACAAGAGGAACTGATCCAGCGCAGTAATGGAGTAGATTCATCATTTTACAATGGCGTGTATGAACGTTATCGGTATCCGGTGCTCACACGCCATCATGTGCCCTTACACTGGCGCTTTGATCTGAACAAGGAGACAAATCCGTTGTTTTTGGAGCGGCTTGGCGTGAATGCAGCATTAAATCCGGGGGCGATTTATCATGAGGGGAAATATATTCTCGTTTCCCGTACAGAAGGATTGGATCGCAAATCGTTTTTTGCACTGGCGGAAAGCGATAACGGAATCGATGGCTTCCGCTTTGTCGGCAAGCCACTGGTGTGGGATGATATCGATCCGAATGAAACGAATATGTATGATATGCGGCTGGTAAAGCACGAAGATGGCTGGATTTATGGCATTTACTGTTCCGAGCAAAAAGACCCGGCGGCACCTGCTCATGATACGTCCAGTGCGGTGGCGCAGGCAGGTCTTGTACGTACACGCGATCTGAAAACATGGGAGCGTCTGCCTAATATTACGACCTCCTCTCCACAGCAGCGCAATGTTGTGCTACATCCGGAATTCGTTAATGGTAAATATGCATTTTATACACGTCCACAGGATGGCTTTATCTCGACTGGCTCTGGCGGCGGGATCGCGTTTGGCTATTGCGATGATATCCATCATCCGGTTATCGATCACGAAACGGTCATTGACGAACGTCGTTATCATACGGTCTATGAAACGAAAAATGGTCAGGGTCCAGCTCCTATCAAAACGGATCGCGGCTGGATTCATATCGCCCACGGTGTGCGCAATACGGCAGCCGGCTTACGTTATGTGCTGTATGTGTTTGTTACGAGTCTGGACAATCCGGCACAGATGATCGCAAAGCCTGGCGGACATTTTATCGCTCCTTATGATGCGGAGCGTGTAGGTGATGTGTCCAATGTTATTTTTTGCAACGGTGCGGTTGTGAATGAGCACGGTCAGGTGTTCATTTATTATGCTTCCAGCGATACGCGTATTCATGTGGCTACAACAACGATTGAACGCCTACTCGACTATGCGTTCAACACGCCTGCTGATCCACTTCGCTCGCTTGATTGTGCCAAACAGCGCGGCGAGCTGATCGAACGCAACGAACAACTGCTTGCTTCCACCCTCACTCCAGCTGAATAGGTCATTTGCCGTACCGTCAGCCAACATCTCTTTATTACTAGATAGCGAAACGTTATACTGTTGTTATTATCGCACACGTTATTGGGCATGCTTGTTGCTTCTGAGGAAGCAATAGGCTGCTCTACGGCGGACGGCAGTTAACCTACAGAAGCCCAGGAGATGAGAGATGAATAAAAATATCACCATGCGCGATATTGCCCTGAAGATGGGAGTTAGCAGTGTTACGGTATCGAAAGCACTGAACGATAAAGACGGCGTTAGCGACGAGCTAAAAGAAAAGATCAAGCTAGCTGCCTGGGAAATGGGCTATCGTATCAATTCGGTCGCTAAATCAATGCGTGAAGGACTGACCTACAACATAGGCGTCATTATTCCCGAACGCTTCACCGATACAACGCAAACGTTCTACCTGCGTCTGTATCAAGAAATTGCGGTTGCTTTGCAGCAGCATAACTATTATGGCATCCTGCATATTTTAAGCCATCAGGATGAAGAGCAGCTAAACCTGCCTCGTATTTACCATGAACAAAAAGTCGACGGCTTCATTATGCTCGGTCAGGTAAGCAAGGAATATATTGAGATTATCGAGCAAATTGAGCAGCCGAAAATGTTTCTCGATTTTTACGATGAGCATTCCGATATCGATGCGATCATCACCGATAACTTTTACGGTGCATACGAATTAACTAATTCGCTCATCCGTCAGGGACATCGCGATATCGCTTATGTTGGTAATCTGTACGCTACGAGTAGTATTCAGGATCGATTTCTCGGCTATTATAAATCCCTATTGGAGCATCGGTTAGAGCTAAAACCACAGTGGATCGTAAGCGATCGGGATGAGCATGGAACATTTCTTGAACTGGAACTACCGGAGCAGATGCCATCTGCTTTTGTATGTAACTGTGATCAGGTCGCTCATCTGCTCTTACAAAAGTTACAAGCTAAAGGCTATCATGTGCCCGCGGATTGTTCGGTCGTCGGCTTTGACAATGACATCTATGCCACGTTATCCGAACCTCATCTGACAACCGTAGAGGTCGACATTCAGCAAATGGCATGCACCGCTGTACAGTCGATGATCCAAAAGATCAGCTCACCGGAAACGCGTTTCGGACGCGTACTCGTTCAGGGGAAAATTATTTATCGTAATTCGGTCCAATCGCTGTTGTAAGCGATGGACGATATGTTATCTGTATAAGCTAGCTGCCCCATCGACTACACATGTGGTCGGTGGTCGGCAGTTTAACATGATGGACATAGTGGCATGACTAATAGGATTGAATGGATCGGGTTGATTAAAATGATTTAGTTGATTGGGTTGATTCAGTTAATTGAGTTAGCAGAGTTTGTAAATAGCACAGACTACAGGCGCAACGGTTAAATAAGTTAAGCGAATGATGCGATATACATTGTATAAAATCGCTATATTTCCCCATCAATTCTACTGTATAATATTGCTTTATTTTTAATAAAATGTAATTTTAAAACGATGAAATTATGAATAAGATACTAATAATGAAATTATGATCGCTGGATGGCTTACCCTTCTTCCCTATGATTTTAATCTTGCGAAGGCGCATGGCTGGCCAGCCTGTGAAGTAGATGCATGATACAGCGCTGCCGCAGGTTAAAATAAATAAAATGAACAACTGGAGGCTGATGTATGAAAAGGCTACTACGCAAGGGAATACTGTCGACCTTAATTGTCATGTTAGCAATGTATGGACTGACTGGACTGGCAGGTGGCGTCTCGGCTGCTACAGGTTTTTATGTAAGCGGTAACAAACTATATGATTCGACAGGCAAACCATTTGTCATGCGCGGTGTGAATCATTCACATACGTGGTTCAAAAATGACCTGAACGCCGCGATCCCTGCTATCGCTAAAACAGGCGCAAATACAGTACGGATCGTATTGTCCAACGGCATGCAGTATACAAAAGATGATGTAACTTCTGTTAAAAATATTATTTCCCTCGTTAACCAGAACAAAATGATCGCAGTACTGGAGGTTCATGATGCAACAGGCAAAGACGATTATGCATCACTCGATGCCGCAGTAAACTACTGGATTAGCATTAAAGATGCGCTGATTGGCAAAGAAGATCGTGTTATCGTCAATATCGCCAATGAATGGTATGGCACATGGAATGGTAGCGCATGGGCAGACGGTTACAAACAGGCGATCCCTAAGCTGCGTAATGCCGGTATCAAAAATACATTGATTGTCGACGCTGCCGGTTGGGGCCAATATCCACAATCGATCGTTGACTATGGTCAAAGTGTATTTGCTGCCGATTCATTAAAAAATACCGTCTTCTCGATCCATATGTATGAGTATGCAGGTGGAACCGATGCGATGGTGAAAGCGAATATGGAAGGTGTATTGAACAAAGGTCTACCGCTGATCATCGGTGAATTTGGCGGACAGCATACGAATGGCGATGTGGATGAGCTGGCGATTATGCGCTATGGTCAGCAAAAAGGAGTCGGCTGGCTAGCCTGGTCCTGGTACGGTAACAATAGCGATCTGAGCTATCTGGATCTGGCTACAGGGCCAAATGGTAGCCTGACTTCGTTTGGTAATACAGTCGTCAATGACACGAACGGAATTAAAGCCACCTCGAAAAAAGCAGGCATTTTCCAATAAGCTAAAACGGTAAAGTAGGCTTCCCTATTTCATTGTTAAAATACGCCGATCTTGCTAATTGCTCTACATCTCGAATTTATGTATGGGCTGATATAGCAACTTCAATACATGCCCGAATCAAAGCAGGAGTCACCGTGTATGAATCGCGGTGGCTCTTTGTCTTTGTGCTAGAAATTCGTTATGATTGTTCATAATCAAAGCAGACAATACCGATCTGGCAAGCTATAATGTAGGAGATTGGTTTACGAATTCCATCTTTGTTGCGGACAAAAGGAGGGTCATAATGAATATCCATCCATTGGACGCCAGTCATGCTGAAGCCTATCGGCAATTGCGACTGGAAGCACTGGAGCATTACCCGGAAGCGTTTGCTTCCAGCTATGAAGAAGAACGAGCCTGGCCGATTGAGCGCTTTGGCCAGCGTTTAAGTACAGAGGACAAATTCACACTCGGTGCCTGGCTGGATCAGCTATTGATCGGTACCGTTACACTCATTCCTGAACAACGCACAAAGCTCAAGCATCGCGCTAACATTGTAGCGATGTATGTTCGCCCCGAGCATCGCGGTTCCGGCACGGGTCGCCAATTGATGGAGCAGGCGATCGATCTGGCGCGCGGACTTGGTGGGATCGAACAGATTTATCTGTCCGTTATGGCGCATAATGAGCCTGCCAAACGTCTGTATATGGCACTCGGTTTTGAAGCTTACGGTAAAGACTGGCGTGCGCTCAAAATCGATGATGCGTATCATGATGAAGAACTGATGGTGATGTTTCTGTAATTTGCTCGCCATTCAAGATTTATAAATAGAATGACTCGTATCTGTTAAAGCTTATATCCCAGTTCAAATCAGTCGGTACAAGAAAATGACCTTGTGTGACATGCCGTATTGCTGTGGGCAGGAATGCGGCTTCACATGACACAATATCTTCTTTTCGCACGCAAGGTGAATTATGGGAATCTGGAGTGATATCAGTTTGTAAATGGCGGTATAAGTCACCGCTGCTTAGAACAAACAACATAAACTACCGTATTAAATGGTGCTGGTCTTGCTATCTTCTTCCCCCCTATAATCTTTCCACTTCGTTCCTTTCCATACCCTTTACTACATATAACAATGAATAAAATAGGTATGCCCCTTCTCTTATTCACTTTCAAACTCTTTGCACAACAACCATACATAGCTCATTATCCCAATTTCCTATATATTATATATTTATACGTTATATGGAAAATCACTAATTTCCATATGATTTTATCTGTAATTTTTTAGGTGTTATTTAAATTAGTAGTATGATAATTTATAAATCAGAAAGCGCTTTCAATATTAAAAATAACGATGCCAAAGGAGAATATAATGACTAAACGCAGGTATAACGCTTGGTTTTCCTTCACTATGGCTACCGCACTGTTACTTTCTCTTCTTCCTGCTTCATTTGCAGCCGCAGCAAGTTTGGAAGAAACCGATCAGCCCCAAACCGCTGTCGCTGCTGCGGCTAACATGCAGTCTTACGTAGATGCGATGCAGCCTGGCTGGAATCTCGGCAACTCACTGGACTCGGTCGGTGCGGATGAAACCGCCTGGGGCAATCCGCGCATTACCCAATCGCTGATCAAACAAATTGCTGCTCAAGGCTATAAAAGTATCCGCATTCCGGTAACCTGGGATTCACATATCGGTGCTGCTCCTAATTACACGATTGATGCCACTTACTTAAATCGTGTAGAAGAAGTGGTAAACTGGGCATTAAACGAAAATCTGTACGTGATGATTAATGTGCACCATGATTCGTGGGTCTGGATTAGCAAAATGGAACCGCAGCATGATGCGACACTGGCACGCTACAATGCCGTCTGGACACAGATCGCCAATCGCTTCAAAAACACGTCGACGAAGCTCATGTTTGAAAGTGTAAACGAACCGCGCTTTAAAGAAGGAGGAACGACAGATGAAGGCAAGCAACAACAACTGCTTGATGAACTGAATGTCTCGTTCCACAAAATTTTACGTAGCTCCGGCGGACAAAATGCAACTCGTCCACTCGTTCTGTCTACACTGGAAGCATCGCCAACACAGACACGGATGACCGCATTATATAATATGATGACCAAGCTAAATGACAGCAACCTGATCGCTACTGTGCATTATTATGGCTTCTGGCCATTTAGCGTCAACATCGCTGGCTATACTAAATTCAATAGCGAAGTCCAGCAGGATGTGACGACTACATTTGATAATGTGTACAATACGTTTACGGCGCGCGGCATTCCCGTCATTCTCGGCGAGTATGGTCTACTCGGATTTGATAAAAGCACAGGTGTCATCGAACAGGGCGAAAAGCTTAAATTTTTCGAATATATCGGCTATTACACCAAACAGAAAAAAATCGCGACCATGTTATGGGATAATGGCCAGCACTTTAGCCGTACCAATTCCCAATGGTCTGATCCAGAGCTGTTCAACATGATCAAAACGAGCTGGACGACACGCTCCTCTACAGCCGATAGCGATCTGATCTACGTGAAAAAAGGCGCTGCGGTACAGGATAAGTCGGTCAACTTGAATCTGAACGGCAATCAATTCGTTTCCCTTAGTGCAGGCAATACAGTGCTGCAAAAAGGAACAGACTACGATATCAATGGTAATGTGCTAACGATCAAAGCAAGTCAGCTGTCCAAGCTCACCGCATCCGGTCAACTGGGTACAAGCGCTACGTTAACTGCCAAGTTTAATAAAGGGGCAGACTGGAAATTCAAAGTGATTCTGTACAATACACCGAAACTGTCGAGCACACAGGGAACAACAAGCTCATTCAGTATCCCAACTACGTTTAACGGAGATCAACTGGCGACAATGGAAGCAACGTATGCGAACGGCGGCAATGCCGGCCCGCAAAACTGGACATCGTACAAAGAATTTGAAACGACCTTTAGCCCAAATTACAGCGGTAACTCCATCAAGCTACAGCCTGAGCTGTTTAATGAAACACAGGATGGTGTCGTCAATTTGAAGTTCTACTTCTGGAGCGGCGAGACGGTGACGTATAAAATTACGAAAAACGGTAATAATGTAACAGGTACAGCTTCTTAATTTCATCCTATGCAAAACAGATCGCATCCGCGTGAAGGGTGCGATCTGTTTGCGTAGTGTGCCTGGATAGTTTTTGGATAGCAGTTTTAAAATCTTTGTTTGTGCGCTTGTAGCATAATCGTTCAAATGAACTTTTATAGATCAGCTTTATGCGATCGGACTGACATGATCATACTACTATGATGATCGTAAAGTTATTATAATCATTAGCTGAATGTAACGAGATTATAGTTATCAGACTATAATGATAAACGAATTCACCTTTATCCGTGCTTACAGTATGTTATAAGTCTAAAATACGATTAGGCACTCTTAAAAACCGTAGCTATAAAACTACGATTTTCAGGAGTGAATTTTCATTGTAGCGTTGAATTTTCATATAGCGTTATATGTTACTATTTTATGCGTTAACGCGATGACATAGAATCGTCTTCAAGTTCTATCTGCTGAACCGTCTTCACCATACCGCCAAAACCTCGCGAAGCCTGCGCGATAAACGATAGCACTGTATCACTCCAACCATACACATAAAAGGTATGGAGATCTTCCGGTGGTGTCATCGTGCTACGGTAAGGTGCAATATCAATAATGAATGCTTTCGCATCGCGATTTACGCTATGACGATACGTTTGCAGCTCTTTGTAGAATGGGCTGCCTGTATTTTGCTGCTCATCGGTGATCATAATGATCTGATCTACTTTGTATTTTTGACGAATCAATTCGCGTACCGGCGCTCCTGTATCAGTACCACCGCGTGCATGAATTCGCTCCGCTTGCTTCATAATACTTTCTTCATGCGAAGGACGCGCATCCTGCACCAGCGTATCAAATGTCCAAAATAGCGAGTTACCACTCGTCTTTTTATACAGGGCGAGCGCAAAGATCGAACCGGTTTGCAAATATTCACCATTCATCGAACCTGAAATATCGAGGAAAATAGCAGTTCGTCCAGGCATACTTGGCAAATTGTTAAAACTTAATTCCACCGCTTCGGCAAGAATATCGCGCAACTCCGGCAGCTCTATCTCACGATAAGCGCGTGCAAAGCGGAACGGTAAAATTTTCGCCTTCCGCAGTGCCTCGGTATCATGCAAACGGCTCCGGATATAGTTGATATGCTGTGTTTTTAGCTTACGCACTTTATGCGTACCTGCTCCTGTAAATACGCCTTGACGATGCAGTGTATTCAGATGACGCAGTAATGCAAACGCAGGCATTTGCTGCATGAGTTCAATCCATACGCGACGACTTGGTTGCAGTGTACTCGTTACCGTTTCATAAGGAAGCTTACCGGCACGGATATGTTGAAGACGCTCCTCGTCAGTTTGGGCTATTTTCAGTTGCTCCAGTGCCTGTAGCTGTGGAAGCTGCGTTAAATCTGCGTCCTGTCCGCATAAATATCGGTATAACTCACGCTGTTGCTCGTTCTGTGGCGTTGGGTGTGCAGTTGCAATCGCATCGCCGAGACTAAATCCACGACCGCGACCATTATATTTAAGCGCCCAGTATTCGCTCACTCCGCCAAGAAAACGAGTGACCTGACGCTTCACGGCACGTCCTCCCTGTCCACGTCCCATCCCGCGCAAAATGGTCAGAAAATCAGCCAGATCAGACGGAATACGTACAACGCGGGAAAATACAGCGGCAAACAAATCCGGACGCGCTTTAGACAGTAGTGCCAGTCCGAATAATGGCTGCATCCGCATAAAGCCTTCATTACGTGCAAATACTAATGCACGCGCCATAAATTCAGCATCCAGCTCCAGCATCGTCTCATGCATACTACGTGCTTCAGCGATCAACTGCTGGCTATCCGCATAAAAGGTGTTAGCAAATGTATTGGTCATTAGCAATTGTACATATTCCTCTTCTACGCTGCGATTGTACGCTCTGTACCCTTCACGGTTGGAAATGGATGCTGTCGGACGGTCGAATAATTTTTTAGCCTGGCTCATGATCGTTCCTCCTTTTTACGGGTTGTTGGTTTGTTTTATAGATTAGATAGCTATGAGTAAGTAACTGGTCATGTTGCTTATGTGATACAGCTAAAGTGAACTCATCATTGAGTGTAGATGACTTATAGTGATAAGATGCATTTCTGTATAGTGGATGGTGGGAACTGGAATTAAGCAAATCTCAGATCACCTTTATTTTGTTTTCTGTACGTTGTTAGGTGATTTTTTATAAGACTATATATTTTATATAAAGCTATAAATTGCTAATTATGATATTTGGTAATGTTACTTATGTGGGTGCTATAACTTATGTGTATCGTTGATTGCTAGGCGTTCTATAAAAACTCAGGTGAAATGATGCATCACTTTCGGTAAGAAATAAAGAACATGCTTAGGTGAAATACGGGAATCGATACAATAGAAAATGTAGCTTTCCCGGTTCCAAAATCGTCCTAATCCTTTATTTCCTTGCTCACTTTTATTGCCTTTCCTACGTTCTTTGCTCTCCACTCATCCACTACACAGAAATACGCTTATCTTACATCTCCTACATCCTATACAAACTTAAAATCATATCCGAGGAAAAAGGGTGGAAAGGTACATTACCGCTCTGCCACTGAGCTATTCCGCCATGAACGGCGGAAACCGGATTCGAACCGGCGACCTGTCGATTAGATTCGAAGTAACCCTTCCAGGCGCCTCGGATATGGATACATTGTTTTTTAAAAGACTTTGGATAGAAACTATAATGATCAAGCGCTTCATCCTTACAAGCATCATGATGAAATTTATAGTAATTATGTTCAATACTTTTAATAAAAGGACATATCCGAGGAAAATGGTGAAAAGGTACGGTACCGCTCTACCACTGAGCTATTCTGCCATGAACGGCAGAAGCCGGATTCGAACCGGCGACCTGTCGATTAACAGTCGAAGTAACCCTTTCAAGCGCCTCGGATATGATGGTCGGTGCATGATGTTGTGCACCGTTCCTTTGTTGAACCTATCTTCTCATGGATTAGAATACAGCAACAGGGCGAAAGTATGGCGAATTGCTGTTTATGTCCAAAAAAGCTACAGTTAGGTTGGCAGGCTCCGATCGCAAAACTATAAAGCATATATGAGATATGATATAAGGAATGTATAGTTATGATGGAATGTGTTTATAAGCTGGACTGGCTACATTAGCAATTGGTGCTACAATAATAGCAGTATGAATAGCGGCAATTGATCGTATTATCGCTCAGCTATATAGCATATATATGCAAGCCATACAGGTAAGATTGGAGGATGACAACGATGGCAAAAGAAAGCTTTGATAAAGAAATTCAGTTTTTGCGTCTGCTGGCGTTAACCGGAGATGCGTTTGATCGGCAGCAATTTGCAGGGCGACTCGGTATTTCTGTACATACATTTGATAAAACGATCCGACGACTCAAAGAACTTAATGGCGAAAATGATCTGACTGAACTGTTCCGTTACCGCTATACAGATTCGGCTGAGCCGGCATTGATGTTTCTGTTCCGTGCCAAATCGATGAAAGAATCGGAAAGCCGGCGCCTGCCGATTTTGCTTACGGCTCTACAGCAACAAGCACATACTGCGTCTGAATTGTTAGAGCTATGCGATGAACAGCTTGCTGATTATGCAACCGCCCCACCGGATGAAAAGACGATTCGTTCTGATCTGCGTTATTTAGAGGAGATGGGCGTCGTGCGGCGTGAAGCTGGCGGACGACCTTATCGTTACCGACTTAATCATGATCTGATCCAGGAACTGTCTGCTGACGAACTGCTCGATCTGTATGAATTCGTCGATGTGATGGCACATACACGCATTCCATCGGTACAGGGTTATCTGTTACGTGACAATCTGAAAATTGCGCTTCGTGCAGCTGTGCCAGAGTCGCAATGGAATGATACACTGCTGGAACCGTTCTGCTATCGCTATCATTATGAAGCACGTATTCTCGATGAAGCTCATCTGTCCGCATTGTTAAGTATGATCGAGCAACAACGATATGTATCGTTTCAATATTATTCGCCCAGTCGTAAACGTACCTATGCTGCACGCAACACGAATCCGCTATTTAGTAGCGGCTTGGAGCCACTGCGTCAGCGTATATTGCCAGCACGTATCATTTATGACCATCAATATGGACGCTGGTATTTGCTCGGTACACTGGAAGGCGGGCGAATCGTCAAGTTTCGGATGGACGGAATCGTCGATATTACTGGAGAGGATACAGTCGAACCGAATACATTTACGAATCGACGTGCTCGTGTGGACGGTAAAATTCGTCATAGCTGGCTGGTCGATACCGGCGATACGGTGAAAGTCAAAGCACGCTTTTTCAAACCACCGGTTACGCAGCATGATTTTATCCGTGAACGTGTCTGTATGCAGGGTCAATGGGGTACGATTACCGAAGAGGATGCGACTAGCTTTATGTTTGAAATTGAAGTCAATGGCTGGGTTGAGATTCGACCGTGGCTGCGCAGCTTTGGCTCCTCCTGCGAAGTGCTGGAACCGATCGGCTTACGCAACTCATTGATTGAAGAATGGAAGGAGTTGGCTGGATATTATGAATCCGTTTGAGAAAATATTTAGCTATCAGCTCGCTTCCCGGCTGGAGGAACAGCAAATCTTCACACTCACTTCGCAGGAGCGTGCATGGCTGAAACTAATGCTATCGAGCACTGCTGCTGAACAGGCCTTCCAGGAAACGACGCTTGTCCGTTTACAGCAACGATTGGAATCGGATACGATGCCAGGTGTACAGGACGTGATCGTGGAGAAAGCTGCTTCCAGTCAACATACCGATTTCCCATCGGTGTTAACGCCGCTGCGCCGGATTATGCGTCAACAGCAAGCCGTATTGCTCCAGCGTCAGAACAAGTATGGACAAGAGATCGCTCCAGAACATGGTGTACCGTGGAAGTTGGAATATTCAGCTGCGCGTCAGGAATGGTATTTGTACTGGTTCAATCTACAGCGTTCCGCACCGATGACGACGCGGTTAAAGCATATTCAGACGGTAACGAAGCAATCGTTTAGACAACAGCAACACGAATTTGTTCGCCGGCGCATGGAATCCTATATGCAGGCAGAGCAGCAGGAAATTTCGGTACAGGTACTGCCGATTTATAACAAAGAGCTTACTCGTATTTTGCATGCTTTTTCCTGCTTTGATAAACGTGTCCGCTTTGACGAACAACAGCATACGTATTTTATTGAGGTACGATTCACGAATAGTGAACGTGAATATGTGCTAAATCGCCTGCGTTTTCTAGGTAAACGCGTACAGATTGTAGAAGGGGACGATTTTAAACGACGTATGAAAGATACCGCGCTTCGTGCCTTAGCGCGTTATGAAAGGTCTTCTACTCTTGCATCTACATCTACATCCCATCAAACCGCCGAGCTGGAATCTGATGGGCAGGCATGGAAAGAGCCAGATCATCTGTCGACGAAGGATGGCTTATCACATACTGAATCATAGCCAGTCCGACATATAATCATGATTAAAATTTACTACGGTCAACATACCAGTACGTTGACCGAGATGAATTTCAACTTGATATCCGATTCAAATCCAGCGCTATAAAATGCCAGCGCGCGATCCATCATACGATTTAACCTGGTCAAGCTACCCGAAGCATAGAACACTATATATAATGGAGTCTAATCTACGATACACACCAAAAAGCAGAAGCTATGGCATATTGCCTGTAGCTCCTGCTTTTTAGTATAACGTGCTCCACGTGACTTTTTTGTGTAACTTTTTTGTGTAACTTTTTTGTGTAACTTTTTTGTGTAACTTTTTTGTGTAATTTTTTGCGTATGACTTTTTAACGTAACTATTATATAGTAATTATACGGCAATTTAAGCTGCCATCTTCGCATAAGCAGCCAGTCGGAAAAAGCTGCCGATCCAGTCATTCGGCTCCAACTGCTCCAGTGTATACTGACGAATATAATCCGTTTGTTCCTTTAACAGCTTGACCAGTGTATCCATGCCTAATCGCTCAGCAGTTTGAATCAAACGCTCCAATTCTGGCAGATCGTCCAGTCGTAGCTGATGAAGTCCGCGCAGCAATGCACTATCCAGCCATGCGGTAAGCTCTGATATTAATTGTTCAGTCGGATTCATGTAAAGCTACTCCCTCCAGCATGCCAATAGTGTTCAAGTTACTATCCCATCTTTATTTTCATATTCCCTATTTATATTTATTCGGTATCGTCACTGTGCCAGGGCATGTGAGGATACCGATACATTGCCTTTCTTAAATCAGAGTGCAATCCGAATGTCTCCTGTGTACGATGTGGCTCATGTGTACGCTATGCACTGCTAACGACACGTTGTGTATCGCTAACGATACGTGGTATATTGCTCGATTATATGCAATGACAGCACATATAAAGTAGTACAGCACATAATGGAGCCATACAACTACAACTGATCCAGCATCAGATTCAATATCCGATCTTCTTGCAAAAAGCTAATCGGATACCATTGACGTCCGTCCGTTTGGACCAGCGCTCGAAAATGAACTAGCTTGCGAATCGCTTCACTACGCTCAATCCGTTTCAACTGTTGACGCCATTCAGGATGATCCAGCAAAGTCAGCTCGATCTTTTCTGCTGCTTCGGTTTCCACGATCATCCGAGTCGTCTGGGATAAACGATCAAAATCAATCGACTCCACCCGAGCGATGAATAGGATATGCAACCGTCTGTTATTTTCACCAAATAAAGACGGCTGCATCGTCAGCGCTGTAGTGAAATGTATTATTCCATCCTTCCCTAGCGCATACGGTTCAAAATCCAATTCCTCTACCCATTGACGTGAATGTTCTTCCAAACCTGCGACCTCTCCGGTGGATAACCGGCGATCCCGATTGATTTTGACCGCGCGGAATGACCAGTGCCCTTTTGCAAATCGCTGCAACGATATCGCATGACGCCACGGTATAGATTGTTGATACTGTGTACTGTAATTGAAATTCGTCGATTCATAATAAACCGGACGTGTATCGGTATAGGTATACATACGTTGATCCGCCGGACAGTATAAATAACAGGTAATGCCACGATAACCGGATCGCGTCTCCCACGGCTCGGCACCCATACCGTATAACTGGAGCTGGGACACCGTATAATATTTGGTGCGAAAACTTCCTGCCAGACGGGCACGCTGGGCAGCACTAATTTCTTGCTGCCATGACTCCAGCGATAAATACGCCTCCATCAAGCGTGTGCGCAGGACAGCCATTTGAAAACGAACATGACGCGCAAAAAACAATTCCAGCTCTCCTTGAATCCCTCGCAAAAGCAGCTCCAGATTGGGCATGCCTTGACTTCGTGCGGTAATCGCTAGCGTTTCCAGTCGAGCAGTTACCGTTTGCGGTAGCCTTGCCAGCCCGGTCAACAACAGTTCACAAAAAAGCTGCTTCGCTTCCTGAAATACATGTGGATGAGCAGCAAATGTATATAGCTGCTGCTCCAGCGACAATTGATCGTCGATTCCTTGCTGCTGCCGATAGCGAAGCAACGCCTCTAAGCGGTAGATTGGAGCATCTTTCGTTTTTACAGAACAGAGTGCTGTCGCCGGATCATCATGATCACGTTGAAATGAAACATCGATTCCAGCCTGACATAAACGCACGGTAAGTAACGTGTCGTGCATAGTGACGATTTGCTCATCCAAACCGAGTCGAAAATCCACTTCCTCCAGCTGAGCATTTGTAAAATTGCGTAATAGCTCTGACAGCGGCATATTCGTTATCCATGCAAAGCCGTCGGAAGTAGGAGCTTGGTTTGCTTGGTTTGTGTGATCTAATAAGCTGCTATCTCCAGATAACTGCGCAGACTCTGTATCAGTAGCTATCTCATTGGAGTCCCTTGCTGCCCTCTCAGTCTCAGGCGCTACCTGAGACGTATTCAAGGAACCACCAGAACCAGAACCAGAACCAGAACCAGAACCAGAACCAGAACCAGAACCAGAACCAGAACCAGAACCAGAACCAG